>JAJDJS010000003.1 GCA_030267325.1 Desulfosarcina sp. OttesenSCG-928-A07
TCGTGGCGGGTGGTTCGTCGGCGCAATGGCGCTTGAGTGCAATCCTTACGATGGTCACACATTGGCAAAGGCAAACGAAGGGCAACGGTTGAACCGAGTATCGGACATCTCAAACAGAAACATCGCATGGAAAGAAACCGATTGAAATGTCATTTGGGAGATGAGATCAATGCGATTCTGAGTGCTGTCGGCGTGAATTTTTCAAGCTGCTCCGGATATTGGAGCAGTTTTTTGGTTTTTTGAATTTCCTTTTTGGCGGCCGTTTGACAGACCCCAAGACGAGATGTTTCGCTTACTTTGGGGGATAGGGTTTTTCAAGATCGAGTAACTAACTATTTTTATATATTAAATTTACATTCGATTTAATCATTAGCTCCTTTATTTTGTTTTTCCCACTGCCAAAGTCTTCTTTTTGCCGTTTATTTATAGAAATAACCCAGTGTTTCTGCAGGCATCCCTTTGGGTGCTGGTAATTTTTTTTAAATTCCAACAGCCAATGATGCAGAGATTCCCGTTTATATAAATAAAGAGAGCAAAAAACTGGATCCCAAACACATCACCCAAGGAGGTCAACATGACGCGTTCCCTTTTATCCAGCATTTTTTCCTTTTTCACCCTAAAACCCACAGCCACCGAACCGTTTTCCGTTCCCTTAACACTGAACCGGGAACCTGAAAAAAAAGCTTCGGCAAATATTGACAACGTCAAAATGGCTGGAACCGGGGGCACCCAACAGGAAACAGCCGCGTCTCTATCTGAACCCGGCGCCCGTCCTCCCATCTCGAAAAGCGATCCACTTCCGCTGGCCCGGTTTGTTGTGGAAAACGCCGATGGTACAACTACTGTACACCGAATTCATCATCGCCGGGATTTCCCCCTGTACATTGGCCGGCATTCCCATTGTGATTTCAAAATTGACAGCAAATTTATCTCACGAGAGCATCTCTGTGTCACGGAAGACCGGGCCGGCAATATAAAGGTTAAAAATCTTACCGACAAGGGCTTGAGCCTCAGCAAGGCAGACGGCAAAACCATGGAAATTCAACAAGGCCACTCGTCTTGGTTGACGTCAGGTGATCGCCTTGTGCTTTCGCCTGGAGCTGGAAAACATGAGGTTTCCATTCTGTGCGAAATTTTCCATTTCCCGTCCGATCACACCCCGACGGTGATTGCCTCCGCCCCATTCATGGGGGCGCCTGAACCACCTGAAAAAAAAGAAACCGCACTCCACGCAGGTAAAAAAAACATGGCGATGAGCCCCGAAAAATCCACAGAAACCGTTACGCCGAAACCGAAACAAGCAGTTTATCAGGATGGCGGCAGAAACACCCTGCAGACCGTTATGCCGGAAGAGGCAGTCCGCCATGAGGGTCGAAATACCATGGAAACCGTTATCGCGACCGCTTCTCAACCCGCACCTCTCGCCCGTCTAGGAATTCGGTATCCTGACGGAAAGACTGCAACGGTGTCTGTCACTTCACTTCCCTTTGAAATCGGACGAGACCCGGAAACAACAGATTGCCTAGTCGTGGTGGATAACGACCTCCATCTTTCACGTCAGCATCTTAGAATTGATGCAATTCGCGGCGGATCTCTTTATATTGAAAATCTTGCGCATAAAAAGGGGGGAACCTTCAAAGAAGACGGAAATCCCCACTCAGAAAGATTTTCCCTGACGCCACAAGACGGTTGGGTTTACCTGGCCGGTAGAGGATCAAAAGCTTCTGCGCAACTCAGGGTTATTGCTTAAAAAAATCAGAAATAGGGTGGACAAAGCTTCACGACACAAATTGTTCGAATAACGAATTGGATCAATAAACATGGATCGTCCATATGACATGAAAGCGAAGCGTATCCCACCATATAGCAGAAGGAATACTGCCGATTTGGTGGGATGCGCAAATCTCGGCCTACCGGCCTCGCTTTGCTCCATCCAGCCTACTATATCCCATCATTTAAATGGTTTTATATAGATACTTCAGATTAAAAAGACCGGAACGCGGGATGTATAGAATTGCGCTAAAAATTTCTCCCTCCCCCAAGCGGTTTTATTGGGGAAGAGGGGCCTTAAATGAGAAATTTTCATTTGTATGCTGGATTCCAGCATACTCTTTTAAACTTCCCATTGTGGAGACATTAATTTGAAAACACTTAAAAATTTCTGGAATCAACTGACAACCCCCCGTCACCGTCCCTTCCGGCGGCTTTCCAGCACAAAATCCCTTCTTCCCTATCGCTTAATTGCAGACGTCGAGGGAAACCCTCCGCCATCAGACCACGGCAGTATTGACGGCCGGGGCTGGGTCGTGGGCTGGGCCGTTCATGTTGGATCTCACCATGTGGAAAACGACAAAGGCTGTGAAGACAGCATTGCCATTGATCAATATCTGTTTTCCGGCGCGGATATAGCCGAAAGACTCAATGTTTCTGTTTGTGACGGGGTCTCCGGCGGCGCACTAGGGGCGGTGGCCAGCGCTACAGCCGCAAACTACCTCACCGGATTGCGGCCAGATTTTCCCGATGCCACAAATACCGCTGGTCTGGCTGATGCCCGAACCCGGTTGGAAAACGATATCCAACATGTGGATGATGTGGTTCGGGACGCCATTGCCAAGCACACGACCCGAACCGGTGCCACCACGATTTCCGCAGCCTGGCTGGGTCCCAAGGGTGAGGGATGGATTTGCAGAATCGGCGATTGTCGATTCTGGCAGTGGCGAATGCCCCCAAAAGGTGATATTCGCATAAAACAACTCACTGAAGATCAAACTTATCATAATATCGGAGAAATTCCTCCATTTGGAATCCCCGATGTGAATCCTGTGTTCATGGCCGGTAACGGTACCGTCGGTGATCCGGAAGTAGTACGGATTTCTCTTATGCCCAATGAAGGCCTGATCCTTGCCAGCGATGGGGTTCATAATTTCTTGACAGATCAGGAAATGATCGACTTGATCGCAAGCGGCCTATGGAATCACCAAAACCTAGGCGATGTGGCCAGAACGATTGAGGAAAAAGCGCGGGAGAACGGCAGTTATGATGATGTTGCGGTTCTGGTTTTGATGTGGAAGGACTTTTGAAGCAACCAACAGAGATATCCACAAAATAGCAAACCTTTCACACAGAGGTGACACGGTGAATACTGAAAAAAGATCAATTGAGGCTCAAAAGAAACAGAGCTGGGCGCTTGTTGAAGAGCTGATGAACAGATATTTTGAAGACTATGATGAACAATATCGGGAACAGGCTACGGCCCTGCTCTGGAAATTATCCCTGCATGCATTCGTGCAACATGTCAGAAAAAAGGGTGCAACAACAGGATATACCTGTTGTCAAGGGGTGGGTTGGGAAGAGAAAGGAAAAGACGATGGCTGGGAAATGACCACCCAAAGCCTGTTGACCACTGTTTTCAGAAGAGACAGCCCAGAAGCCTTGGTGAAAAAATATCAGGCATATCGTGATTCATACAACGAATCCGGAGTGAGAAGCATTTCTTTTCAGAGATGGATGGTTCAACGACTGTGGTGGCGGATGCAGGATCGCTGGGAAATGGAGAAGGAGAAGAAAGATCCGGCTTGCTACCTTTCCAAAAAAGATCCGAACTTTGACCATCTGGAAGATGAAGCTGACCCCGCGCAAACACTCGTCGAAGAGATCATGAAGCAGGTTGAATTGGAAGAAGATGAAAAAAGCCTGCTGGACTGTTTCTGTGATGATCTGACACGCAAGGCAGCAGCCGAGAAACTGGGTATCTCAGAAGGCGCCTACAGATACCGGTTGGATGCTGTTTTTAAAAAACTGAAAGACGCCAGTTACCTGTAACAAAAAAAGCTGTCACGCTTCACAAGCGGATATTTCACGGGAGAGAACCTGTCATGTCCACCATACCCATAGAAGCTTTGGTTCGGATGTTTAATCCGGATTATGAATCCATTGAAGAACGTGAGTTGGCTAAAATCATTCGTTATCTGGATGGCAATACTATCCGCGTTGGCAAAACATACAACAGGCTGACTCACCTTCAAGTCCATGAAATAAAACTGAACCTGGATCTACTGGGAAAAATTGTCGAAATCGGGGAACCTCCGTATCCCACCGTGTTGCACTATATCGCAGGACCCGAAAATACCGAGATTAAATCCAGCTCTACCGAGCCACTGAACAAGGCTGATATCATTACGAAATGGTACGGCTTTGATTTGGACGATTGGCAACAGCTTCTGCCATTGGCGGAAAATCCGATGTTGTACCACTCCACCTTTCTTTTACAATTGCTCAAAACTGCCATTGAAGGCCTTTATGCCCTGTACAGCGTAAAATTTATCCATTGCGATATCAAAAAGGACAATCTTTGTCTGGCGGTGGAGTTACCAAAGTGTATTCAAACAAAGACCCACTGGCAGGGAACCCTCGACCCTTCCCGTTTGAAAATCATTGACTTGGGTCTTTGTTTCAGAAGTGGAAGCAAGGATCTGCATTCTTTGCCAGACCTTAGGAACTTCAGTTTGAGCAAAGAGGGCAGGTGCGAACGCGTGAAAGCGGCCTTTGGACTAATGGCCACAAAAAAAGACACAGAACTTTTATCAAAATTGGACTGGCGGGTCGACTGCTATGATATGAGCCGGGTTTTCAAACACTTTCTGGAAATAGCTCAGAAATCACCCCGAGATCTCCACGGCCCTTACAAACACTCAATTTGCTTTAAAAAGCTTGTCAATCAAATGGAACAAACTGGGAAAAGCATTGATGAGACAAAAGATCAGGGATCAAAAAACACCGGAGATGTCCCAAATCAACCTTATTTGGGATGGTTGGCGGAAATAAGAAAAACTTTTTCCGATGTCCCGCCCCAGCAACAGCAATGGCCTTTTCTGGCCCCAAAAGATCCAGCCACATACATACCATCGGAAAGAAATGCGGGCATCACCGTTGTTCCATCTGAATATGGGGAATCTTTTGAGCAGGGGAAAAAGGCCCTTGCTGAAATAGAAAGACAGCGGGAGGCTGCGGATGCCGAGTACCGAAGTATTCTATTGCAAATAACAAACGCGGAGGCCGAGATCGAAAATCTCTTGGCCAGAAAACAAAGTGCAGATGCAGACTTGCAGGCGGCAGATGATCTGAAAGAGGCCACACAAGCCAAGATTCAAGAACTTCTGGAAAGAAAAAGAAATGCAGAAGAGCTTTTGAGAAGAATGGAGAAACGAATAAATTCCACCCGTAGCGTAAAGAAAAGGTACTTGGTGGGGTTTCTTACTTTGATCTGCTGCGTTGCCTTTTATTGGTTAACAGAGGGCAACAGGGCGGAAACAGCCCAACCCCAACCACCCCGAAAACCAGACGTCGTGTCTGTACCGGTTGTTCCGCTCAAAACCCACACCAATTCTATCGGCGTGGAGTTTGTGCTGATTCCGGCAAGTGTTCGCCCTTTCAACATGGGGAGCAATGAGGAAAACGATGAAAAACCTATTCACCCGGTAACTATATCGAAACCTTTTTATCTGGGCAAATATGAGGTGACTCAGGCCCAATGGGAAGCGGTGATGGGGGGCGAGAGTAATAAAAGCAAATTTAAAGGGCCGAACAATCCGGTGGAGATGGTGTCTTGGGACGATGTGAAATTTTTCATCCGGAAGTTGAACGAAAAAGAAAGCACAAGCAAGTACCGGCTGCCCACGGAAGCAGAGTGGGAATACGCGGCGCGGGCCGGCGGTGAAACCGCATATTGTTTTGGGGATCATGTGAGTCAATTGGAAAAATATGCATGGTATGGTGAAGATTGGAATAAAGGAAGTACCCATGCCGTGGGCCAAAAATCGCCCAATACTTGGGGGTTGTACGATATGCACGGCAACGTGTGGGAGTGGGTGGAAGATTGGTATGGGGGGAGATATTACCACAACAGTCCTTCCACTGATCCTAAAGGACCGCCCTCGGGCGATTACGGTGTTCTGCGCGGCGGAAGCTGGTGCAGCTATGCGAAGCACTGTCGGTCCGCGAACCGGAGCCACGGTGGACCGGGGAACCAGTATGCGACACGCGGGTTTCGCTTGGCTTTTTCTCCAGAGCGGTAGGGGCGGGCGAAACGTCTCCCCTAGTTCAGTACTGCAATTGGAGCAGGCAAACAGAAACAGAGGGATATCTTTTGAACGGAACACAGACATGAAGAATGCCGGGGCACGATATACGCTTGTGCCCCGGCTGTGTTTTTCTAGTTCGCAAAAGCCTTTTGAGAGCGATGCCCGCCGGATTTGTCCGACTTTCGCATATCCTCAATAGAAACACTGCGTTTTCCCATGGGAACATTGCGAATGTTTTTCTTCAACCGTTTTGCCGTGTCCTGATCTGTGTCAATAAAGGAAAATTCCCTGCGGATGTCGATGTTCAGGATTCGCGCACGGGGGACTCCCGCTGTTTTGGCAAGAAACCGGCCCATGCCGTCAGGGGTGAGGCCATCAAGCGTGCCCGCATTGACAAAGCACCGGCAAAGACCGGGAAGAACGGCAATGGGCGTTCGTGTGCCCCTGCTTTTTGAAGATTGGGGTTTTGCGGCTAACGATTTTGAAGCTGATGTTTTTCCGCCCTTCTCATACAGAGGGGCATCCAGTTTTTCTTCTCCAAAAGCCGTTTTGGTGATCTCCGGCGCCTTTATCCGGACAAGGGCGCGAATCAGGTCTTCCCGCGAGCAGGACGCCATGGCTTTTTCTGCTTCAGCCATCAGACCGTCTTCCACATATGCGGCTGCATGGTTCCGGATTTGTCCGGCCAGGTGATGAATCTGGTTTTCCAGCACCACAGACCGTTCAGGAAGGGGCGTCGGAGCAAAATGCAGCCCGGTTCTCCGTGAAATCTCCGCCATCCGTCCCCGTTCCTCCGGAGAGATCAGGGTCACGCAAACGCCTTTACGTCCGGCCCGGGCGGTTCTGCCGGACCGGTGGGTATAGACTTCCGAAACATCGGGCAGGCGGTACTGGATCACAAGGGGCAGGCAGGGAAGGTCAATGCCCCGCGCCGCCACATTGGTGGCCACCAGAAGCTGAAACCGCTCCGACCGGAAACGGTGCAGTGTTGCTTCCCGCTGGGCCTGGGAAAGATCGCCGTGGAGGGCTTCAGCGGGAAAACCGGATGCAAACAGTTTTTCCGTCAGTTCCTGGGTTTCTTTTCGGGTACGGCAGAAAATCAGGCAACGGGCGCCGGGGTTGGCCTGAAGAATGCGAAGAAGGGCGGAAAACCGGTGCCGTTCCCGCACGCAATGGCACAGATGTTCCAGTTTTTCCGGGGCGCTGGCGGCATCTTCGGACCGGATCAGCAGCGGGTCTTTGACCAGAGAAAAAATCTCCCCCTGCATTTCTTTGGGCAGGGTTGCCGACACCATCCAGGTATGGTGACCATCGGGAAGGAAAGCCTTGATTTTATTAATATCCTCCAGAAATCCCGGTGTGACGAGTTCGTCTCCTTCATCCAGAACCAGATGGGTAATGCCAGAAAGTCCGGCCGCTTTTCGTGAGACAAGATCCAGCAGGCGACCGGGTGTGGCCACGAGAATGGCGGGGTTTTCCGCAAGGGCCTTTGCCTGGAGAAAAATGCTGGCCCCGCCGTATGCAGTGGCGATTTTGAAACGGCGCAGACCCGAACCGAACAGTTGCAGGGCCTCGCCGACCTGAATGCACAGTTCACGGGTCGGCACAATGACAAGCACAGTCGGGTTTGCGGATCCGGACGGATGGGTTGCCAGATGGTGGATGAGAGGAAGGCCGTAGGCAGCGGTTTTTCCCGTTCCTGTGGCCGCCATGATCAGGGCATTTTGTCCGGCATCGGCCATGAGTAGCGGAATCGCTGCTTCCTGGATCGGACTGGCGTCGGCAAAATGGTGTGTTTCCAGCACATCGCGGATGGCCGGGTGGAGATTCAATTCTGAAAAGCGCATTGTTGTTCCTGAAGTAAAGATAAAAAGAAAGAAGCGGTATGCCCGTATAGTCGGTGCAAAAAACCCGCAGGTGAGTTGGGATGCCCCGCACCATGTTCAAAATTTTCAAATCAAAATTTTTAACGTCAATGGTTATGGGAGGGAGTCGATCCCGACCTTCAGGAAAAATGTGGCAGGTATTTTCAACAAGGCCCATCCAGTAAATCAGAACAGGACTGTTTACGAAAAAGAGGGGAAAACGTCAAGCTAAAAAAGACAGGAAAACGGCATCCCGGCGATTTCACTTGTTAAAACACACTGCGCGCCATACGTTTGAAAAAATCGCCCTGATAGATAGTGTCGTCTCGAGTTTGTAACATTTTGAATGTTATTGAATATTGGCAAAATCACGAGATTTTGTTTGATACAATAAATTCAAATCGTTATATTTCTTAAGGTGACACTATCTAACAGGAGCTGCACCCATCAACGACGGCGTCCGCAACAACTTCAAGGCAACTGTTACAATATGGGCAGAGAGGCGGAAAATCACAGGCGGGTGATTTTTTTGCCAATTGCTCAAGACTGCATCAATATGTGTAGGTAAAACTGACCACGCCTTCGATATGCCGGCCCGGTCCCATGTAGGTATAAAGCGCCTCATAATCCTGGTCTGTCAGGTTGGCGCAGGAAACCTGCGTGGTCAGGGTCAGATCCGGGGCCAGCGTCCAGTCCCGCCAGATCTTGACATCCAGAAGGTCGACATTTCCCATGTGATAATGGATGTATTCATTATTGCTGTTGTCGTAATACCGGTCATCGGTGTGCCGGTAGACAAGGCTGGCATTGAAAAGCGCTGGAGACGTAAAATAAAGTCCGGCGGAGGCGGAAAAATCCGGTGCATTGCTCAGGTGATTGCCGATGTTGGCCGGATTGGCATCATCGGCAATACGGGAATGGTTGAAGGTCAGCGCGCCTTGTACATACAGGGTATCGGGAACCAGATCCTGGCGGACAGACACCTCAAGCCCCTTGATTTTGGCCTTGCCGAAATTCCGGTATTGGTTGTAGCGCTGTCCGGCTGTTCCGGTAATGGTGCCGTCCACATCTGTAGCGGTGGCGCTGCTGCCGTGAACATCCTTGATGCGGCCATAATAGGCGGTCAGGCCGATCCGGGTTCCCCATTCGGGTTTGGCAAAATCGACGCCTGCTTCTCCCATCCATGTTTTTTCCGGATCAAGGTCATGATTGGCAACCCTGTAAACCGTGCTGGACGCACCGAGGCCGCTGGCGAAAAGATACTGGGGATTTTGCCAGTAGGCCGTGCCATAGGCTGCCCGGATGCCCCAGTTGTCGGTTAACCGGTGCTTGGCGCCCAAGCGATAGGACACGTTGTCAAAACTGGCTTCCGGAATATGGTTTGGCGTGTTTCGGGAGTTGTAGATATGGTCATAGGTCCAGTGGTCATAGCGCAGGCCGCCGACAATGGACAGGCGGTCATCCATGAGCATCAGCGTATCCTGGAGATAAAAACTGTACTGGGTCTCATCAAAATGAAAATCATGGATAACGTCTCCATAATTGGCGGCTGTGGGGTCAATGACCTGGGTCCAGCCCTGGCTCTGTCCGGGCGATACTTTTCCATGGCTGTAAAACGCGCCCAGCGTCAGGGTGTTGTTGTCAAAAGCGGTGATATTGAGTTGCAGGTCTGCCGGAATCTGCTCGCGGTTGCCGGTTCCGGCAGCGATGATTTTCTGGGTCGGCGACGGATCAAATCCGGTAATGTCATAGCTGTTGCTGTTGGCCCTCAGAAAGCCTTTGTTGAGACGGGAAAATGCCTCGTATTGCTGATACCCGGCAGACAGCTTGACGTCGCCCCAATCCCCCACAGGGGCGCCGGCCCTGAATGACGTGATCCACTGCTTGCCGTCATCAATGGCTGTGTAGCCGGGCTGTCCGCCGGAAAGCCAGCGGTCGGCGTAATTGGCGGAAAAGGACAGGGTAACGCCTTCGTTGTTTTCCCAGTCCCACCGGGTGGCCATATAATGAAACCGGTAATTGTTGTCTTCAATTCCCGCCCGCTGCACCTGGCTGAACAGGGAGGGCGGCCCGGAGTTGAAGGTGCGGATCATTTCCTCATACGGCTGCATGACATAGCCGTCGGAGATGTCTCCGGAATAGGAAAAATAATATTTCAGGGTGCCGTTTCCGGCTTCCACCGCATCTCCCAGATGAACATGGGGCCGGTATGTGTTTTGGCTGCCATAGGCAAATTCAACAGTGGCGCCCATGCCCGCATACCCGCTCTGGGTGATCATGTTGACCACACCGCCCGATGCGTTTGCCCCGTACAGGGCCGAGGACGGGCCCAGCAGCACATCCACCCGGCTGATATCATGGGTGTTCAGGGTGGAGGCCTGATACACATAAATCGGCAGCCCGTCCACCATGTGAACGGTCCGGTTGATGCCGTTACCGGTTCCCCGCAGTTGAACCCAGGCCATGCCCCACGGATAAAATTGCCCCACATGAACGCCGGGCAAATCGCGAACCATTTCGCCGACATTGGAAAAATAGGTGCCGGGTCTTTTCTGATCCTCTTCTTTGGTGACGGAATAATAACTGAACGGCACGGCATCCGGATCCATATGGGTTTTGGTGGCGGTCACCACCACGGCGTCCAGTGTGATGGTCGATGCGCTGTTCGTGTCCTGTGCCCACCCCTGCAATGGCAAGGTGGCCAGCAGAACGCCAAACGCCATAAAAATCCCCTTCATCATCAGTACCGTGCTGCGCATTGTTTTCCCTTTCCATGGTGCGGATGCGGTTTTCACAAAACAAAAAAGGCCGCGCCACCCCTGGTTTGGAGGGTGGAGCGGCCTTCGTGGCCTTGAACAGCAAGTGACAAAACGGTGATCCAGGTCGAACAAGCGCCGGTGATGCCTGCTTCGTGCAGGTCATGTTTCCGAAACGCATCGTCCGACAATGGCGCTGCTTCTGACATATACAGCCGCGGCTGTCAAGCGCCGCGATTGGCTGACACAGGGCAATTGTTCGGTTTTGTGATCGATTTTTAAGGAATCATTTTTCTTGATTCCCCATATTGCCAACCTTCAACAGAAAAAAGTCCCAAATGACAGTCTGGACGCCGGATGAAGTTACAAACGATGTTCTCTCTTGACATGTAATTCAAATGGGTTGCAAATTGTCCACAAAGGAGAAACATCATGCCGCAAACTCAACTCGTTCAAGCCCGTGTAGACGGTGAAATCAAAGCTCAGGCAACCGCTGTCCTGTCTGGTATAGGACTTACCGTGTCTGATGCCGTTCGCATATTGCTCACAAAAGTTGCACAGGAAAGAATGATGCCGCTGGAATTATTGTCGCCAAATGCAACAACACTTGCTGCCATGAAGGAAGCCAGTGAAGGCGGATTGCCGCGTGCCCATTCGGTCAAAGAATTGTTTGAGGAATTAAATGCGGACGACTGAACGGGAAATGACGTGGACCTCTGCGTTCAAGCGGGATTTCAAACGGGAAAAAAAGACTGACAGACAGCTTGAAGACATCCTTGGCCCCGCTTTGTCAGCGTTGATCAAGGATATCCCTTTGGCAGCAAAATATCGGGATCATGCCCTTACTGGTGATTGGCAGCCAAACCGTGATTGTCACATCAAGCCTGACCTGGTTCTGGTTTACCAGAAGCCGGATGAAGACACGTTGCTTTTGGTCCGTTTAGGCTCTCACGCTGAACTTGGCCTGTAATATAGCCTGGATTCCCGGAAACCACAACCCTGTTTTTTAAAAAAGCACAATAATATCATGTGGTTTAAAAAGAATGGATGCTGTTTTTTCCATGGTTATGTGGGGCACAAAAACAACCACAAAGCAGCCACAATTCAGATCACGAAGATCTGACCGGCATCACCCATCACGCGAGAATATCATCCATCACGGTCACGAAGACCGCTTGGCTTGTTGGCGTTTACAACGAGCACGGCGGTTTTGTTTTTTTAACGCGAAGGCATTCTTTACCAATGGAGGCATAAATGGCACCACAAGACCAGACATTGCGGGAAAAGATGTGGCAGGAAGCGGTAAAATTTCATGGACACAGTTGTCCGGGCCTGGCCATCGGGGCCAGAATCGCCCTGGATTTCAGGGAAGATGCCGGATTGTCAGACCGGGCGGAAGATGAGGAAATCGTCGCCCTTGTGGAGACGGATGCCTGTGGTGTGGACGGGATTCAGGTGATTCTGGGCTGCACTGCCGGGAAAGGCAATCTCTGGCTTCAAAAACGCGGAAAGCATGTTTTCACCCTGTTTCAACGCGGGGCGGAAAATGTGGGCAGACGGTATGTCTGGACCGCCTCCGGCCGGGACGGCCAGGCGCGTGAAGACCAAACGCGTGAAGACCGGATCGCCTTTTTCCTGAACGCGCCAAAGGACCAGTTGTACAAAGTGGAAGCCCCGCGGTATCCCCTGCCGCCGGAAGCTGCAATTTACCCGTCCGCTGATTGCGCGACCTGCGGGGAGCCCACGGCAGAACCCCAGCTTCGGGTGCGTGAGGGAAAAATGGTCTGCCTGGACTGCGCCGGAGAACCGATGACGTTTTCTTCAAGAATCATCCTGTGAAATAATAAGGATATCCCATGCACTGTTTTAAAATTGCCGTGCGGATGAGCCTTGCCCTGATCCTGCTGACAGCCGGTCCGCTGTTCGCAGGCCAGCAGCCATCGCCCGCTTCCCCAAAGACCCGAACCCTTATCGACATGCGGGGAAAAACCGTCACGTTTCCGGCTGACCTCAAAAAAGTGGCCACCATTGACGACGGGTTTGTGGAAGGTGTGATGACCCATCTGGGCGTTATCCACAAGGTGGCGGCCATTGGTTCATGGAGCCTGAAACGGGAGTATCGGTATGAATTCCAGACCGCTTCCGGCGAAACCTACGTCCATCAGGGATTGAACACCATGAAATACCTGCATCCCTGGCTGAACGATCTGCCCTGTTTCAATTCTCCCCAGGGCAATGTCCTGAATTTTGAAACCCTGGCCCTGGCTGAACCGGATCTGGTCATTATCCGGGAGGGGGATTGCACAATCCGGGAAGACGGCGGTGAAAAAAACGCCCAGGCCATTGCCACCATTGAGGGCATGGGTATTCCCGTGGTGGTGATTTACACCCCCGGATATTTTCGCAAGGCCGAGCTTTCCAGTTTAAAAGATGAGATGGCCGTGATCGGCGATGTGTTTGGCCAGAAGGAAAAGGCCGCTGCCCTGGCCGATTATCTGTCGGCCACGGAAAAAATGATCCGGGATCGTACCGCCGGCATCCTGGATGCGGACAAAACCAGCGTGCTGTATCTGGGCCTGAATCCGGATATTCGCAAAAAGGGGGCGGTTGGATCGGTTTTCGGGGTCAATACACCCGAGTCCTTCATCATTGAACATGTGGTGAATGCGAAAAATGCCTTCCGGGGAAACGGGTATGGCCTGCCGCTCAGCACCGAGCAGATTTACGCCCTGGATCCGGATGTGATTGTGCTGCCGACATCCAGCGGATATCACCCGCCCCGCGAGCTTTATGAGGCCCCGTATTTTGAAAATCTGGGCGAGCTTCGGGCTGTCAAAAACCGCCGGGTATACGCCATGCCCTGGAGCCCCATGAACTGCGCCCGGCGGGTGGAATATCCCCTGGACATGCTGATCATCGCCAAGGCCGCGTATCCGGACCGGTTCAGCGATATCAAGGTGCATGCGGCGGCCCTGAAATTTTACCAGGATGTTTACGGCGTGGATGCAAACGCTGCTGCAGGGCTCAGGACCACCCAGATGCTGGACTGGATGACGGATCATGACTTTTAGGAAAAAGCTTGCAAGGGCCGTCATCCTGTTGGTGCTTTTGATGAGTTCCATTTTTCCCGCGCTTCTGGCCGGAGAATACAGAATCAAGCCCGAACAGGCCCTGTCCCTGATTCGGAGTAAAATTACCGGCGCTCCCGCACCGGACATCAGCCGGGCACAGGAAGTGATTATCTGGCGCATCCGGCTGCCCAGACTGCTGCTGGCGATCACTGCCGGCATGGCCCTTTCCGTGTCGGGCGCGGCGTATCAGGGGTGTTTTCGCAATCCGCTGGTGGAACCCTATATCCTGGGGGTTTCTTCCGGTGCAGCCTGCGGTGCGGCCCTTTCCGTTATTTTTCCCCATGTGCTTCCCCAGGGACAGCTCGCAGCATTTGCGTTTGCCGTTGCCGCTGTTTTCATCAGCTACAGTCTGGCCAGAAACAAAGGACAGATTCCGCCGGTGGCCCTGGTGCTTTCCGGCATTATTGTGGGTGCGCTGTTCTCTGCCCTGGTGGGCATTTTAAAGTACATTGCCGCCGACACCCAGCTTCGGGAAATCACCTTCTGGATGATGGGCGGCCTGTATTACGCCACCTGGAAAGATGCGGTTTTGAACCTGACCGTGGTGGGGCCGGTGTTTCTGATGCTGTGGTACTGCGGCTGGCAGTTGAACCTTTTGTCCCTGGGCGATGAGGAAGCCCGGAGTCTGGGCCTCAGCCCGGCGGTTTTCAGATTTGTCATCCTCATTGCCGCCACCCTGACCGCTGCGGTGTGCGTTTCCATTTGCGGCATCATCGCCTGGGTGGGGCTGATGATGCCCCATGCGGCCCGGATGATTTTTGGTCCGGACCACCGCTGGGTGATGCCTGGCGCGGCCATGCTGGGCGCCATTTATCTGCTGGTCTGCGATACCCTGGCCCGGACCCTGACACCGGCCGAAATTCCGCTGGGCATCATCACCTCCATTGTCGGCGCACCGTATCTGCTGTGGCTGCTGCGTTCAAAGGGGAGGTCCATGTATGGTGTGTGATTCCCACAAGGCGTTTCAGGCTGGCCAGACCATCCTGAAGATTCAGGATGTTTCCTTTTTCTATGGCCGGAAACAGGTGCTGGACAGCGTTTCTTTCGACATCACGGCAGGCCGGTTGTGCGGCCTTCTGGGACCCAACGGCAGCGGCAAGACAACATTGTTCAAATGCTGTCTGGGTTTTTTGAAAACCACCGCAGGCCGGATTCTGCTGGGAGACAAGCCGCTCTCCCATTACACCTCAAAACACCTGGCCGCCCATGTGGCGTATGTGCCCCAGGAACACCAGCCGGCCTTTCCCTACAGTGTGCGGGAAATGGTTGAAATGGGACGCACGCCGCACCGGGGCGCTCTGCCCGTGCTTTCCAAAACAGATCGCCACGCAGTGGAACACGCCCTGGAACGGGTGGGACTGCGGGCCTTGGCAGATGAGCCGTTCACCCATCTTTCCGGAGGGCAGCGCCAACTGGTGCTGGTGGCCCGCGCCCTGGCCCAGGAAGCAGCGCTGATGTTTCTGGATGAGCCCACCGCCTCCCTTGATTTTTCAAACCAGCTGATTGTGTGGGAAACAGTCCGGGATATCGCGGCCCAGGGGCTGGGCGTGGTGATCTGCTGCCATGATCCCAATCATATTCTGTGGTTTTGTGATGACGTGGCAGCCCTTAAAAACGGACACCTGCTTGCCACGGGACCTGCTGCGGAAACCCTCACCCGAAAGCTTCTGGAAACCCTTTACGACCGCCCCATCCATACTGCTGAAACAGGTTCGCGCGTGTTTGTTTATCCGTGAGGGATTCCGCCAAAAACAAAATGAATTCTGTCTGATACGTTGTGGCTCGCAAAATCACCACAACGGAAGTTGTGGCTCATATTTTTGGTTTTGTGAGCCACAAAACAATCAGCGGTCATTTGATGCACCTCAAAACGCATCATACCCTTCCGCGATATTCAAGAGTTCGGGATACGCAAAGGTGGCGGCGCGGCGCCCACTGCCGGGCTGAATCTCTCTAAGAATCCCCCCATCTTTAAGAACTGTGAGAATCCTTTTGGCCGTTGGTGTTGGGATGTTGCTGAAGCGGACAAAATCTGAACTTTTGAAGATGGGTCGTTCAAAAACCCAATCCAACGCATGGATGGCATACTGGGAATGCGTCAGATCGGGGAATTGAGTCTTCATACGGTTATAAAGATCAAGAATCGCCTGTGTTTTGAAAAGGTTTTCCTCGGCCTGAATCTGAACAACTTTCAAAAAAAAGGCGCACCAGCCGTTCCAATCATCATCACGGGAAACAGCAAGCAGTCTGTCATAGTATTCGTCACGGTGACTTTCCAGGTAAGCGCTGATGTAAAATATCGGTTGTCGTAAACTCCCCGCCTGATACAAAAAAAGCGGGATAATCATACGTCCCAGCCTGCCATTGCCATCCAGAAAAGGGTGCAGCGCCTCAAACTCGGCGTGAAGCAGAGACAACTGGATCAAGCGATCCGGCGCAGTGTCGTGAATAAACATTTCCCAACGCGACATGGCCTCGGGAAGCTTTTCAGCTGCTATTGGAACGTAACGCGCTTCCTCGACAGGGCATCCTTTTGGACCGATCCAGTTGGGTATTCTTCGATACTGCCCCGGCGCTTTTCCATGCCCGCGGACACTGTTTAACAAAATTGTATGGCATTCCAGAATAATACGTTGGCAAAGCGGCAGCTCTTTCAATCTGTCGGTGGCCGCTCTCATGGCTTTTCGATAATTAAGAATTTCCAGTATATCAGCCTCTTTGGAGTTTGTTGGGGCATTTGTATCGCCGCGTGCCTCATATTCCAAAACTTCTCCCATGGTGGCTTGAGTCCCCTCAATACGCGATGATAGTACGGCCTCCTGGGTGGTCAGAGGGCTCAAAAGAACATGGGCATTGGGAATGGCTGCAAGCATCCCGTCATATCGAGCGACAGCGCCATTGGCAGGGCCGATCAATGGGAGTAAACGCTCCCAATCAAGATCGCTGGGAGGGAATTTGCCGTTATGATAGGGGACAGGCTTGCTCATCCATTCTCCTTTGATTCTGAACTTTTCTGTCTGGGCTTTCTGTTCAACATGCGCGTCTCTGTCCGGCGTGCGTTTACAGCGTGTGTTACCGTACCGCGACGATCAGCGCCAACCTTATCATATTTTTATGGTTCTGTGATGACGTGGCGGCCCTTAAACCAGGGCAGACGCATCTAAAAAATAATGTGGATTGCATACGCTTTTCAAAATGAAAATTATTATGAAAATTCGGGTTATTTTAGCATAATCGCAACATTATCGTTTTTCCAAGCAGGCGGTAAGCAGGAACCCATGCGTTTTGAAGATGGCCTCAACCCTGATACAAAAAAGAAACCCATTGACATCAGCCGGCAGTCTGCTACAAAGCATCCATCAAGGTGCCAAAGTGCTTAAAAGGGAATCCTGTTCAAATCAGGAACGGTCCCGCCGCTGTATTCGAGGACGAAATTCGTACATGCCACTGTTTTATTATAATGAAACGGGAAGGCGCGAAGAGTAGGATGATTCGAAAGTCAGAAGACCTGCCTTGGACATTGTGTCATCCCCCACGGTGATTTGGGCGAGTGACAACCGCAAAGGGTCAAGAAAGCTGGGTGCAGCCCTTCATGCCATTTTCGCATGAAGGGCTTTTTCATTAATATACCGGTTAATGCCGCGCCCTGTAAAAAATACGGGGAGAATTTCGGGCAGGAAATTCTCCCCGTATTTTTGCGGATTTTTTAAAACCATCCATGGCAAACCCGATAAACCTGTGCCATAATGATGCCATTTCATCATCCGAGAACCGGGTGAGGGGCTGGTCTCTTACCCTTTTTTATTAAGGAGAAAACCATGAAATACCGAATTCTGGCAACAGCGCTGTTTGTGACCTTGGCAGCGGCCGCATGTACCTGTGCAGCGCCTACAGCCACAGAAAAACAAAATGTGTCACCGGCGTTGGATACAGGGTTTCTGCTCGCGTATCACTGGGTCCTTACCGATGCGAAGAATGTTAACGGAGAAAAAATTGATGGGCTGTTTGTGAGGGAAGATCATCCGGTTCAGCTTGATTTTACAGAAACACAGATGATGGTCAGCAATACCTGCAACACCATGAGCGGCGCCTATACGGTGGAAGAAAATAAAATCACCTTGACACCCCTTCGATCCACGTTAAAGCGCTGCGTGGATGAGAACCTGAACCAACTGGACCAGGAAGTCGGGCGGCGGCTCACCGGGGAGATTTCTTTTGCCTTTACCCCTGCCAAAACGCCAGAAAATCTTCCCGTGCTGAGGCTGACCCTTTCATCAAATGACACGCTTTTCTTTTTCGGTCATCCAACACCGGAAACCCGCTATGGGAGCAAGGGAGAAATCATTTTTCTGGAAGTGGCAGACAAAACCCGTCCCTGCGCCCATCCTTTGATTCCCGCTCTGGAGTGTATCCAGGTCCGCCGGGTGTATTATGATGAAAACGGCATCAAAACCGGGGATTCCGGAGAATTTGAAAGTTTTAGCACATCCATTGAAGGGTATACCCACACGCCCGGTGTTCGCAATATCCTGCGCGTCAAACGATATCCCCTCTCCCACCCGCCCGCAGATGCGGCGGATGCTGCCTATGTTCTCGATATGGTGGTTAAATCCGAAACCGTCACCCCTTAAAAACCCGAGCCGGGAGAAAAGATCAATTCAGATCCCCTGTTTGACCTTTTTTCCCGGTTCAGCGCTTTATTTTTTGGCCGTCGCCGGATCCGACAACTTTTTGCACGCGCCGCCGGCAATGGCCCAGAGATACAAACTGGCCACGCTGGCATGGGGCGAATAGCGGCGTCTGTATTTTTCAAAACGGACCGGGGTGATTTCCTGGTGTCGGTACAGCATCCGAAGACCCCGGTGAATGGCAATATCTCCCCAACTGAGGATATTGGGCCGCTGCATGGAAAAGATCATCAGCATCTCCGCTGTCCAGACGCCGATTCCCTTCAGGGTGCAAAGCTGCCTGCAAACCTCCTCATCTGAAAGCCCGCGGAGTTTTTCCATATCCAGTTCCCCTGCCCCGACCCGGTCTGCAATGGCTTTGATGTACTGCACCTTTCGCATGGAAATCCCGCATTCCTGAATCGCTTCCGGGTTTAGTGCGCTGATGCGTTCAGGCGAAAGCGGCCCAAACCGGGAAATCATCCGGTTACGGATGGTTTCCCCGGCTTTTGTGGAAATCTGCTGCCCCACAATGGAAAAAACCAAAGCGCTGAAAAGATCCGGTGTTGTCTCCCGCCTGACAAAGCCAATCTCGTCAATAACAGCCCGCAGTTTTGCGTCTTTTTTCCGGAGGTGATCCAGTTCTTTTTCACCGTATTTGAAAAAATACATCATAGACTCCTTTGACAAGTTTGACGTTCTCCGGACAGGGGACGGCTTGGCGATAAAAAATACCAGCGCGTTCGGAAAAAAGAAAGCTGCCATGATTCAGACACACAGCACCGCCTCTGTTCGGTTAAATTCCTTGATTCAGTTTTCCATCTTTTGTATCACACCCATCAGCTGTATCTGCCGATGATATCTGTTTTCTTTTTTCTATTCCCTATTTCCAAAAGGAGCCGTATCCCATGCGCACGGACAGCACACGTCCCGTATCTCCCATTGACGAACTCTGCATCAACACCCTCCGCACCCTTGCCATGGATGCGGTTCAGAAGGCCAACTCCGGCCACCCTGGCGCGCCCATGGGACTGGCGGCCGCCGGCTATACCCTGTGGACAAAAATCCTCAAACACAACCCCGCCAATCCGGACTGGCCCGACCGGGACCGGTTTGTCCTGTCCGGCGGCCATGCGTCCATTTTGCTTTACAGCCTTCTGCACCTGACCGGCTATGACCTGAGCCTTGGGGAAATCCAGAATTTCCGGCAGTGGGGCAGCAAAACCCCCGGACATCCCGAATACGGCCACACACCCGGCGTTGAAACCACCACCGGCCCCTTGGGACAGGGATTTGCCAACGCCGTTGGACTGGCCATGGCCGAGTGCCACTTGGCCGCCTGTTTCAACCAGCCAGGACACACCCTTGTGGATCACCACACCTATGTGATGTGCGGAGACGGAGATCTGATGGAAGGCGTATCCGCGGAAGCCGCATCTCTGGCCGGCCATCTGGGACTGGGAAAACTGATCTGCCTGTATGACGACAACGGCATCTCCATTGAAGGGCCCACCGCCATCACCTTTACCGAAGACGTAAAACGCCGGTTTGAGGCGTACCACTGGCAGGTGATCACGGTCAGCGACGGCAGTGATCCGGGCCAGATCGAAAAGGCGATTTGGGATGCCAAGGCCGATACCTCCCGGCCCAGCCTCATCATGCTGAAAACCCACATTGCCCACGGCAGCCCCAACAAACAGGATACAGCCGATGCCCATGGCTCCCCCTTGGGGGCTCCGGAAATTGAACTCACCAAAGCAGCCTTGGGCTGGACGGAAAAAACGCCTTTTGCCGTTCCGGAACAGGCCCTTTCTGTTTTCCGAAAGTGTGTTGAAACCGGGGAAAAAGCCGAGGCTGACTGGAAAGCGGCATATCAGCAATACACCAAAGCCTTTCCGGAAAAGGCCGATGCCTGGGTCAATGCCATCACCCGTTTTATGCCCAAAGACTGGCACACAGGGCTTCCGCAATTTACACCGGACCAGGGCCCCATGGCCACCCGGGCTGCATCTGGAAAAGTGTTGAATGCGGCTGCAAAAATTTTTCCCAGCCTCATGGGCGGGTCCGCAGATCTGGCGCCTTCCAACAACACCTTTATTGCCGGAGATTCCGAGTTTCAGAAGCAACATTATCAGGGCCGGAACATCCGCTTTGGTGTCCGTGAGTTTGCCATGGGCGCCATCCTGTCGGGATTGTTTCTACATGGCGGGGTACGCCCCTATGGCGGCACATTTCTGGTGTTCTCAGACTACATCCGGCCGGCCATCCGCGTGGCAGCCCTGATGAAACTGCCTGTCATTTATGTGTTCACCCATGACAGCGTGGCCGTGGGCGAAGACGGCCCCACCCACCAGCCGGTGGAACATCTGGCCGCGCTCCGGGCCATTCCCAATCTCACGGTGATCCGGCCGGCCGATGCCACGGAAACCGCCCAGGCCTGGAAAATGGCCCTGTCCGTGAACGACCGGCCCGTGGCCCTGATTCTCAGCCGCCAGAATCTTCCGATCCTGGATGCAACCCAGACAACCGACGGAGTGGAACAGGGCGGCTATATTCTGTCTGATTGCAAGGGCACGCCGCAGCTCATCCTCATTGCCACCGGCAGCGAGGTTCATATTGCCCTGAAAGCCCAAGCCCTTCTGGGGGATGAAGGCATTTCTGTACGGGTGGTGAGCATGCCGTCATGGGAGATTTTTGAATCCCATGACCAGGCTTTTAAAGACCGGATTCTGCCGCCGGCGGTCAAACACCGAATTGCCGTTGAAGCCGGAATTTCCATGGGATGGGAAAAGTATGTGGGAGATCAGGGAAAAGTCATTGGAATTGATCATTTCGGCGCTTCCGCACCCGGCGGAACGGTTCTGGAGAAATTTGGATTCACGCCTGAAAAAATCGTTGAAACCGCCAAGGTGATGCTGAGCTGACGGCAAGGCCTTGTTTTCCGGCCCCATCGTCCTTATAGTCGTAAAAATGGACTTGGGTGATCAGCAAAAAAAGATGGGCTCAGTGAGGGGAATATGATGATGACGGAAGATTTTCCCCTCACCCTCCCCTTATCCAAACAGATTGGGGAGAGGAATCAAACCGCAAAAGAAAATGAGGTCTTACATGAAAATCGCATTTCCCGTAACAGAAAACAATGGACTCAACAGCGAGGTTTACGGCCATTTTGGATCCGCACCCCTTTTTATTTTCATGGAAACCGACACCGGTGAAATTTCCGCTGTGGACAATCCGGATCAGCACCATGAGCACGGTGCCTGTAATCCCATGGCTGCACTCGGCGGCACAAAGGTCGACGGCGTGGTGGTGGGCGGTATCGGCGGCGGTGCCCTGAAGAAGCTGAATGCAGACGGCATTACAGTGTACCGGGCGGTTGAAGGCACGGTGGACAAAAACGCCCGCCTGTTCAAGGAAGGAAAACTTCCCGTGTTTGACACCCACCATACCTGCGGCCATCACCACGGCGTTCAGATCGGCGAGGGCGGCGGCTGCGCCCATCACTGAATTAGACAGTGTCGTCTCGAGTTTGTAACAATTTGAAATGATTGAGCATCAGAAAAATCATGGGATCTTGTTTGATGTAATAAATTCAAATTGTTATATTTCTTAAAGCGACACGATCGAGGTCGTAGGTCGCCCCAAACCGATTTTCCGCCACTTCATCCACACAAGCCAGAACAGGCAGCACAAGCCGGATTTCCTGTTGGGTAACAACGGGAAATCCATACACGGTGTTGACGTGTTTCAATGGCTTTCCGGCTGCCTCCCGCTTCTTTACAAATGCCAGATGGTTCTGAATCCGCCCGGCTGCCTGATGCCGGGCCGGTTCAACCCCCTGCATGATATTTTCCCGGATCAGGGATGCAAATGAAGGGTCCAGTTCGTAGCCGATGCTGTTTCTTCCCGACGCCATGGCCGCCACCAAGGTGGTGCCGGTTCCCAGAAACGGATCCAGAATCGTATCGTTCATCACGGAAAACATGTTCACCAATCGGTAGGCCAGCTCAAACGGGTAAGCACCGCTGCGATCTCTCACTTTTCGGGAATGGGTGGTCTGCCGGATTCCCCGCAAATCCATCCACACATCGGAAAACCAGTGATTCCGCTCTTCCCAGAAAAAAGCACTCCGCTGCCGGTTGATCTTTTCTTCCGGCGTGTTGAACCCACGCTTTTCCCCTTTTCGAAAAATCAGAATATACTCGTGCTCCAGGGTCACATAGGCACCGGGCGGCAGCATGCCGGAGCCCATAAACTTGTTGGGCGAATTAGTGGGTTTTCGCCACAGGATAGGGGGAAAGACAGAAAATCCAACCTCCTGCATAGCGGACAGCACACGACTGTGATTGGGATAAAGGCAAAACGCATTGTCCAAGGTCCGGGTGGCGTCCCCGATATTGATACAGGCAAAACCGCCGGGAACCAGCACCCGGAAGACCTCGCGCCAAATTTGATCCAGGGCCTCGTGCATCAATGCAAAGGAAAGACGCCCGTCCTGGTTTTCAAGGGCTTTGGCAACACGCGGATCTGAGCAAAAAAGAGCATCCCACATCTGGATCATGGGATAGGGGGGGGAGGTGACCACCAGATGGACGCTGGCGTCGGGGATGGCGGTCATGGCAGAAGAATCGGAAAAAAAAATGTGGTGGGTGGTTTGCACGGTGTGACGGGTAGGTTTTGTCTCTGCCATGTGGATACCGCCTTGGCGCCCAGGACGGTATCCACGGAGACAGACCGTAATTTATTCTTTTTTATTTGATTTTTCCGAGAATCGAGCCGGCAATAGTGTTTTTCTGGACCTCTTTGGTGCCTTCGTAAATTTCGGTAATTTTGGCGTCGCGGTAGAAGCGCTCCACATCGTATTCTGCCATGTAGCCGTAACCGCCCAGGAGCTGAATGGCCTCATCCGCCACTTCCACAGCCGTACGGGCCGCATACATTTTAGCCATGGAGGTCAGCTTGGGATCAATGTGGCCCTGGTCAAAATTCCAGGCCGCTTTATAGGTGAGCAGGCGAGCTGCCTCAATTTTGGTGGCCATGTCAGCCAGCTTGTGCTGGCTCGCCTGGAACTGGGCAATTTTCTGGCCGAACTGTTCCCGCTGTTTAATGTAGGTAAGCGCCCGGTCGTAAGCACCCTGGGCCGTACCGAGAGCCTGGGCCGCGATCAGAATCCGGCTTTCGTCGAAAAACTCCAGAAGCTGGTAAAATCCCCTGTTTTCCTTTCCGATCAGATTTTCCGCAGGCACCCGCACATCCTTGAACACCACTTCGGCGGTGTAAGAAAGGACAATGCCCATCTTCTTCCCCACATCCTGGGTGGAAACCCCGGGATTGTCCGCTTCCACCAGAATCAGACTGATGCCCCGGTAGCCGGGACTGGCGGTTGGATCGGTCTGGCACAGGGTGCAGTAAAAACCGGCCAGGGGACCGCCGTTGGTGATGAAAATTTTGTTTCCGTTAATCACCCAGCTATCACCGTCCTTAACCGCTGTGGTGTTAAGGGAGGTGATATCCGAGCCATGATCCGGTTCGGTAAATGCGCCACAGGACAGGCATTCGCCCTTTGCCACCTTGGGCAGCCATTTTTCCTTTTGCGCTTCAGAACCAAAATGCAGAACAATCTCGGAGGCAAAATCCGCCAGCAGGAGACAAGCCCCGATACTGCTGTCGCCCCGCGTCAGTTCTTCGGCCACAATGATGTTCTCCATGCAGCCCATGCCCATGCCGGCATATTTTTCAGGAAAATGAATGCCAATAAATCCCAGATCAGCAGCCTTTTTCCATATTTTTTCCGGATACGCGTGCTTTTCCAGCAGGTCATCAATGATCTCTTTCTTAAATTCTCCCTTCACAAACTCGCGGACCGCTTTCTGGATTTCCTTTTGTTGCTTGGTCAGTTCAAACTCCATCTGCTCCTCCATGGGGTAACGGGTTATTGAGGCGTAACAATAATTGAGATAAACGACGCCTGAGTTTAAATGTTTGCGTTGAAAAAGTGAAGCGCATTTCGTTTTTAGATCAACATATTTCCAGGGCGCACGCCATGGAAACCCCGCCGCCGCCGCACAAGGTGGCCAGCCCCAGGTGTTTTCCTCGTTTTTTCATGGCATTGATCAGCGTCACCATAACCCGGCAGCCCGTGGCGCCCACCGGATGCCCGAGGCCGATACCCGAACCATTCACATTGGTGATTTCTCGATTGAGCCCCAATTCCCGTTCGCAGCCGATATACTGGGCAGCAAAAGCTTCATTGACTTCGATGAGTTCAAAATCAGCGATTTTAAGCCCGCTGCGCTGCATGAGGTTGTTCACCGCCGGTACCGGAGAAAGTCCCATGATGGCCGGATGACAGGCACCCCTGCCAATGGCACGGATTTTGGCAATGGGGGAAAGTCCCAGCTCAGCCGCCTTTTCTGCGGACATGATCACCATGGCCGCCGCACCGTCATTGATACCGCTGGCGTTTCCGGCGGTCACTGTACCGATTTTGGGAACAAAGGCCGGCGGCAGTTTCCGAAGCTGATCCATGGTCAGGCCCGGCCGAAAATGTTCATCCCGGTCGAACATCAGGGGGTCTTGTTTGCGGCGCGGCACGGGGACGGGAACGATTTCATCGGCAAAAGAGCCGTCATGGGTGGCCCGCTCCGCGTTGTTCTGGCTGCGCAAGGCCACTTCATCCATTTCCTCACGGGTGATGCCCAGTTTCTGGGCGATGAATTCCGCTGTCTGGCCCATGATGTAGGGTTTCCCCAAAAAAAGAGACGCCGGTGCGGTCTTGGTATCAAACGGTGCCTGTTCGTCCAGGGGCATGATATGGGATCCGCAGTGCAGGGCGTGAATCATGGCATCCACAAACACCTGATCCTGAAGCCGGGCCCCCCACCTGGCACTGGGAACGGTAAAGGGAACGCCGGACATGTGTTCCACACCACCGGCCAGAATGATATCCGCCATTTCCGCCTGGATCATGGCTGCACCGGAAATCACCGCTTCCATACCGGAAATGCAGACCCGGTTGAGGGTCGCTGCCGTCACGGTATCGGGAATACCAGCCAAAAGCGCAGCGACACGGGCGGTGTTCAAGGTATCATGGTGCTCCAGGCAGCATCCGAAACGAATGTCATCAATCAGCGCCGGGTCAATTCCCGCCCGTTGCACTGCCTCTTTCATCACAATACTGGCAAGCGTTGCGCCGTTCAGAGATTTAAGGGTTCCGCCAAATGCACCAATGGCGGTTCTGCAGGCGCTGACAATCACAACATCTTTCATGGGTTCTCCTTATGGGTGACAGGTTGCCAGATAGTGCTGCCCAAAGCTGTAACCATTTGAAAATACTTACTGCCGGAAAACCGGAAGTCTGTTTTTGATGTAAACTTCAAATCGTTATATTTCTTCAGGAAACACTTCCCAGGCGGTTGAGGGTGATTTTCACCAAAACGGATGGCCATATCGCTTGCAGGAATACCATATCGTTTACGGATATCCAACAATGCGCCGGGAAAATGCGAGGCCCTCCTGTAATATCGTATCGTGCTACCGGATAAATGGATGTATCCGGCTTTTGAACTGTGCACTTTTGGCGGTTCAAAATTGTGAACGCGCTAACTTTTCGTTTTTTATGAAAAAATTCAAAAAATAAAAACCGGGGTCTGTTTTTGGGGTTTACGAATATGAATATGCAAGGCGCCGGACTGGCCTGTTCAAATCGTTTTAATGGGAGAAAGAGCCTGCGAAATAATTTATTTTTGTATAAATTTAAATGAGTTATTATTTTATTCGATATTTTTTTAAATTGGAAAAAAAGATGGCACGCTATCTGCTTATGTAAATGTTACCTAATAATTCTCATTTTTTCTCCTCCTTAACGGTTAGTCGGCCTCATCACCCGATTAACCGTTTTTCTTTATGAAACCCCAATGCGAAAGATGTTGGGCCCTGAAAACAGACGGGGCGCGAGCCATATTTTTTTCAACCGCGCCCCACCCAGTTTGAAATGCAAATTAAAGCGCTTATTTCATGGCCACGGCCACACGATAGCAGCGCAGGCACCGGCCCGCTTCTTTGACCGCCTGGCTTCGCGTCAAACCCGATTCCACTTCGTCAAAGCTGTCGATGCGGGTATCGGGGGGAAGCGCACTCGGCTCAGCCCGGTGGGTCATGCCGTCAAAGGCAAAGACCTCATTGGGGTCAAACACATTTTGTCCCACGATGGCCTGCAAAATTTCCGGGACAGTGGGTTGGCATGCACCGGCTTCAATATACTGGGAAATATGCCAAGCCGCCTTTTTTCCCGCAGCAAGGGCGGCAATCAGGGTTGCCGGACCGGTAATGCAGTCGCCGCCGCCAAAGATGGACGGTGTTTTGGACTGAAAGGTCATGGCATCCACAACAAGGGTCTTCCAGCGGGTAATGGCATCAGAGTCGGGCAGAACACAATCCACCACACAGACCTGACCCACGGCCGGGATGATGGCATCGCAGTCCATGACAAAATTCGAGCCTTTCATGGGCACCGGGCTGCGGCGGCCCGAAGCATCCGGCTCGCCCAATTCCATGCGCTGGCACTCAAGGCCCGTGACTTTTCCGTTTTTCTCGATGATGCGGACCGGCGCCACCAGATAGTGAAAATGAACGCCTTCTTCCTGGGCTTCGTGGATTTCCTGGGGATCGGCCGGCATTTCCGCCTCAGTACGCCGGTAGAGCAGATTCACATCGGTAAACCCGGTGCGCAGGGCCGATCGCACGCAGTCCATGGCCACGTTTCCGCCGCCGATCACCACCAGTTTTTTTCCCTGGATGGGTTTCCGCCCGCGAGACACTTCCGCCAGAAAGTGAACACCCGTCATGAAACAGTCGTATCCGGCATCTTCACCTTCACAGCGCATTTTTGAGGATTCGGGTGCGCCCACGCCAATGAACACCGCCCGGTAACCGGATTTTCCCAGTTCTTCAATGGTGACGTCTTTTCCCACATTGACGCCATATCGGATTTCCGCACCCACATTTTCCACCACGGAAACCTCGTAATCCATAATATCCAAGGGAAGCCGGTAGGATGGAATGCCGTAGGTGGCCATGCCGCCGGCTCTTTCCTGGGCTTCGAAAATCGTGGTGTGATACCCCATCAGGCCCAGGTAATACGCACAGGACAATCCCGCAGGACCGGCACCCACAATAGCGACTTTTTCAGGCTTGAAGGTGTCGGGCGCTTTCTGGAGAGGTTTGGCGCCGGTCTGGATTTCGTTATCCGCCAGAAATCGTTTCAAGGCCCGGATGGCAATGGGGGAGTCCAGTTTTCCGCGCCGGCAGTTCGCTTCGCAGGGCCTGACGCACACCCGACCGATGGTGCCGGGCATGGGGCAATCTTTCCGGACACAGGCCAGGGCTGTATCGAAATTTTCCATGCGGATGCCTTCCACATAGGCTGGAATATCCACATTGGACGGGCAGGCGCTGATGCATGGCGCGGTCACCACGGTTTCGTAGTCCTGGCGGGGCACCTGGCGTTTTTCCGTGATGGTGGCGGAAAAATGATCGGCAAACTGATCCAGAATTTCATTCACAGGGCCGGAAAGACATCGTCCGATATCGCAGCGGGCTGATACAGAAACAAAATCGGCCATCCGGCGGATTTCATCAAGGTCGGTGCGTTCGCCCTTTCCGTCACAGATTCGATTGATCAAAGAGGCCAAACGTTGGGTTTCTTCCCGGCAGGGAGTACATTGCCCGCAGGATTCCTCTGCTACTTTTTCCAGATAAGCGCGAAGCAGATCCACAGCATCTGCAGTTTCATCCCACACCACCATCCCTTTCCATCCCAGAAGGGCCTTAAAGGGTATGGCGCCGTTTGAAACAGAAGCCGTGGATGCCAGCAATCCGGCAATCTGATCGGCCCATCCTTCCCATGTGCATTGAAGGGGTGCTTTCATGATACATCACCTTTCTTTATTTAAAGTGGGATATGAAACCAGTAGTGGTGTATGAAATCAAAATTTTTCATACTACAAAGACGGATTCAGGGTCAATCCTTGGGAAGGAAAGCCTTGAGGAAACTTCAGCAGATATCCAGACGGAGCCCTTTTTGAATTCGATCCCGCTGGTGGGGGAAAACACACAGATCTTCCGCATAGCCCGGCCAGCCGGCCACCACCTGCCGGATCTCTGCCACAATTTTTTTTGAGGTTTCTCGGTTCAATCCTGCCCGCTTTCCGCAGACAACCAGATCCTCCAGGGTAAACCGGTCGCGTTTTCCCGAAAGGGTCATCTGGTGGCGGTCTGTCCAGTTTCCGCCCGGATGGTAGGCAAAGGTGAGGTCATAGGCCGGCGAAAGCGACCAATTGCCGGACCTGTCCATCAAAAAGGCCATATTTTTGACATGGTCATCCTGGTTCCGGGCAATAATATTGAACACGATCCGCCGGAACAACTGAACCGCATCAGAGCGCGGCGCTTCCAGCCTGTCCAGTATGTCAAAGACATCTTCATAGCGATAAACACCGGCCCGATTGAAATCCAGATGGGCCAGGGCAGCCAGGGATTGCAGGTGAAGTTTCTCGCCGCCGGCAAGGCGGTCAAAACGGCGGGTCATGAAATGTCGGCGGCCGCCTTCTTCCAGAAGGCGGCATTCACTCATGAAAATACCGCACTCAATGGCCATGCGATAATAGGCAAATTCAACAACGCCGTACCCTTTGGCATCAGCGGTCTCCTTGTCGCGGTTCTGGGTAATGCCGTCAAACTTGATCAGCCAGTCTTCAAACCCCTGCTCCACGGGCGCCGGACCGGACCGGATCTCATGGGTTTTGGGATTCCAGGCAATGATGGCTTTTGCACGGGCGCCGCCAGCAGAAGTGCAGACGCGAAGCATGTCGGCCATGGCATCGGCATCCAGTATATCAGCTTCCATGGATGGATCACCGGGTTTTTGGGAAACCGGCGGTGGTCTCCACGCCAGAATCGCGTTGGAAAACCGCACCAAGGTCTCCACCTGGAGGATGCGATCCACCCATCGGGGTTCAGGCCGGGGTTCTTTGGTGGATGGAAAAAATTCAAGGGCGCCCATTCCCCGGTTTCCGAGCCAGCGCAATCGTTCAACAGCATTGACCGCATCCGGCGCATAGCCATTTTGCATCAGCCAGGCGTTGGTCACGGTGGTTCCGAATTTGTCCGGCAGGGAATTGGAAAGCAGCCCCGGAAGGCCGTGGAAACTCTCCAGCGCCAGATCCGGAAAAACGTAAGGCTTTTCAGACAAGGGCATCATGAGCGGGGCAACCGGGATGCGGTTTCTGGAAAAATCAGCATCATACCGAAAAGCGGCAAATCGTTCGCCCGGCTGAAGTATCACGGTCCCCAAAGGGTTTCCCCAGAGTCTGACGTGGGAAAGCGTTGTCATTCACGCATCTTTTCTGGCAACATTCACGTTCATGGTGTCATAGGAGCGAAACACCCGTTTTTCCATTTCCAGCCGGTCGACCGAAAGGGGAGCGGGCCGCATATGTTGGGAAAGGGCGATGATATCCCGGCGATGGGGGATGGCTGCCAGGCCCTGGCCTGTTTTTTTCCGGGTGAGCACATCCAGTACAATGGCGTCGGCGCCGTCCGAGACAACAGCCAGGGGCAGCGGCGTTGGTGCCAGAAGCCGGGCCGCGCTGATGATTTCCCGTTCTCTGGAGCCGATGGATCCGGCCGCGCATTTGACGGCAATAAGGGGTTGACCCGCAATCTGGATCACCAGATCAACGGCGGATGCGTATATTTCACCGTTAATCTCCACGGAAATGGGCATGTCCACCCACACCTCATTCCGCAGATACCCCTTTTCTTCAACCAGATAGCGCTCGACCTTCTGGCGGTTGGCTTCCGCGCCGATATGGGGAACCGCTTTGCCCGTAATATAGTCAATGATCATTTCATTCATGGGTATCTGAAAAACCGTGAGCTGTGTTTTGATAAGAATTTAACTTTCGGCAACAAACCCGTAAAAAAATGGGTTGCAAAAATTTCAGAATTTACAATAAATCCAGAAACAAAGAGATGGATTGAACGCTAACAGAATCCACGTCGCCGCGCAAGAAGAAGTTAAAATTCAGGACGGGTTGTGGGAAATGACAAGGGGTGAAAAAACTGCGGCGCAGTATTTTGAGGGAATGCCCGAGAAAGCAGCATCCATAATTTAACACAAGCTGATATACGAGGTGTTCAAGGTGGTGTATGAATACCTGCTGCCACATCCCGGGTAGACGGACTTAAAGCGGCTGTATCAGGGACCTTTCCATAACCAAAGGAGTGCGGGGATATGCCGTACGATGAACTGGACCTTTCAAAGATCGTGACCTATTCCGCATCGTCACGCGCTTCAACTGTTGTCACCGCTCTTGAGGGAAAACCCCTGAAGACCGGCATGACAATGGCAGAATTTTTAAACAGCCTTCCCGCCATTCTCAAGGCCGATGACCTGAAAGCCGTTGCCAGGGCTGTGGTCCAGGCCAGAGAACGCAAAAAACCCATCCTGGTCATGTTTGGCGGCCATGTGATCAAAACCGGATGCGCGCCGGTTCTGGCCGGACTGGCTGCCGACGGATTCATCACCCATCTGGCATCCAACGGCTCGGCGGCCATTCACGACACAGAACTTGCCCGGTTCGGCCATACATCGGAAGATGTGGCCGTACAACTGGAAGACGGTTCTTTCGGCATGGCAGCAGATACGGCCCTGCTGGTCAATCAGGCGGCAAAACGGGCGGCTGCCGGAAACGAGGGGTTCGGCGAAGCCGTGGGCGCCATGCTGATGGAAGAAAATGCCCCCCACATCTCCCGCGCCCTGATCGCCCGCGCCTATCAACTGCGCATCCCCTATACCCTGCATGTGGCCGTGGGAACAGACATTGTTCACCAGCATCCCACGGCATCCGGCGCAGCCATTGGCGAAGCCTCGCTCCGGGATTTTCGGATTTTCGCCGCCACAGTGGCCAAACTGGGAGATGGGGGGGTGGTGGTGAATCTCGGCAGCGCGGTGATAATGCCGGAAGTGTTTTTAAAGGCACTGGCCGTGGCGCGGAATCTGGGACATCCGGTGAGAAATTTCACCACCGCCAATTTTGATATGATTCAGCATTACCGGCCCGGCGTTAATGTGGTCCAGCGGCCGGTGTGTTCGGGCAGATGTGGACATGGATACGCCATCACCGGCCACCATGAGATCATGATCCCTTTGCTGGCTGCGGCGATTTATGCGGTTGCGGAAGAAACCTGCGGATGCGTGAAAACCCCTTGAAAAAAAGGTAGTTCCCGAAAAGTGCGCAGTACGATCACATGCCTTATCTTCCGGATGTTTTTTTAAAGGCATCGGCAAAGGGATTGTTAAAAGGCTGGGGGCCGCGGGAAGGTTCCGGGCCTTTTTTCTTTCCCCTTCCCGGCTGCGGGCCTTTATGGAGCGGCGCCGAAGACGTTCCGGCAGATGAGGTTCTGCTCTGGGTGGCCGCGTCACCGGACCCTGTTTTAAGGGAAAGGGAGATACGGTTTCGGGGCAGATCCACGTCCAGCACCCTCACATGGACCTTTTGCTGGACCTTGACCACATCTGCCGGTGTTTTGACAAAATGGTCGGCCAGTTCGCTGATATGCACCAGACCATCTTGGTGAACCCCGATATCCACAAAGGCACCAAAGTTGGTCACATTGGTGATGATGCCCGGAAGCCGCATGCCGGGCACCAAATCGTTAATGGTGGAGACCGTTTCATCAAAGGCAAACAGTTCAAAGGGGTCCCGGGGATCCCGGCCGGGCTTTGCCAGTTCATCCATGATATCTGTGAGGGTCGGAAGCCCCACCGTATCCGTCACATAGCGGTTGAGGTCAATTTTTTTCCGCAAGTCTGCACTTTTCATCAGGTCTGCCACATCACATCCCAGATCGTCGGCCATAGCCCGGACCACCGGGTAACTTTCCGGATGCACCGCGCTGGCGTCCAGGGGATTGTCACCGTTTTTGATGCGGAGAAATCCCGCGCACTGCTCGAAGGCCTTGGGTCCCAGGCGGCTGACTTTTTTAATGGCGTCGCGACTGGGAAACGCGCCGTTGGCATCCCGATATGCCACAATGTTTTTGGCAAGGCTCGGCCCCAGACCCGAGACATAGGTGAGCAATTGAACACTGGCCTGGTTCACTTCCACCCCCACGCCGTTCACACAACTCATCACCGTATCATCCAGGGCTGTTTTTAAAGCAAATGGATCCACATCGTGTTGATACTGGCCCACACCAATGGATTTGGGATCAATTTTAACCAGTTCGGACAGGGGATCCATCAACCGGCGGCCGATGGACACCGCGCCCCTGACCGTGATGTCCTGATCAGGAAATTCCTGACGGGCGATTTCCGATGCCGAATAAATGGACGCGCCGCTTTCATTCACCATGATCACCGGAAGGGTTTTTGTATCCAGGGTTTTTTGGACAAAAGCCTGGGTTTCGCGGCCGGCAGTGCCGTTTCCCACGGCAACCGCTTCAATGGAAAAATCCCGGACCCGCTTCAGGAGGGTATCGGCAGCCATATCTGCCTGGCGATCCGACCCATGGGGGTAAATGGTATCGCTGTGCAGAAGTTTGCCCTGGCGATCCAGGCACACCACCTTGCATCCGGTGCGAAATCCCGGATCGATTCCCATAACCCGTTTGGCGCCTAAGGGAGAGGCCAGAAGAAGCTGGCGCAGGTTGTCGGCAAATACGAAAATGGCCTCGGTATCGGCTCGTTCTTTGAGCGCCACCCGCACTTCGGTTTCCATGGACCGGGACAAAAGGCGTTTATACGCATCATGGGCGGAAAGCCGCACCGCGTCGCTGCACGGCCCTTTTCCCCGGACAAACAGGGATTCCAGCATAACGGTGGCCGCGGCCGGTTCCACCTCAATGGAAAAATTGAGGATTTCTTCTTTTTCGCCACGCCGGATGGCCAGAATCCGGTGGGAGGGGGCGGTTTTGATGGGCTCTGACCATTCAAAATAATCCTTGTATTTGGCCCCCTCCCCCTCTTTTTCCAGAATCACCCGACTCTGGATGACAGCGGTTTCAAAATAGAGTTCCCGGATCTGAGCGCGGGCAGCAGCATCTTCGTTGATGGTTTCCGCGATGATGTCGCGGGCGCCGGAAAGGGCGTCTTCAATGGTTTCCACGCCTTTTTCCGGGTCCACATAAGGCCCTGCCAGAATGGCCGGGTCAGTGACATCGGTTTGGTCAAAAATCAAAAGAGCCAGGGGTTCCAGGCCTTTTTCACGGGCCATGGCGGCCCGGGTGCGGCGTTTGGGCCGGAACGGCAGGTAGATATCCTCCAGTTCGGCCATATTTGGGGCAGCCATGACCTGGTCTTTGCGTTCATCGGTCAGATGGCCATGCTGCTCCATGGAATTTAAAATCGCTTCCCGCCGGGCATCCAGTTCCCGAAGCTGGGTCAGGCGGTCACGAATGGTGGAAACCGCCACCTCATCCAAGCTGTCCGTAGCTTCTTTTCGATACCGGGCAATAAAGGGAACCGTGGCCCCGTCTTCCAGCAACTGAGCCACGGCCTGGATTTGTGAAAGGGAAAGCGTGGTTTCGGCCTGGATCGTTTCAATGTGGGAAGGGTTTGACACAACATCACCTTGCTTGAGAGGAGTTAGGATATGGGCACGAAAAAACATATCTGCGGATAGGAGCGTTAAGGCCGGCGTCTGATTTTGAGCCCCTTCACCCCGCCCTTGTATGTTAACGGAAGGATTCCCGCTACGAAGGTAATTGCCATGAAGCATCAGTTTCTGATTGACAAACCACACGGTCGCTCCCCCCCCCCAAAAAGACCGCTTGGGGGAGAGGGAGAAAACTGCTGGCGGGGTATGATATTTTTTGCAAACAATCATCTTTTCTGTTCTGTCGAATGCCAGTTATATGCGCTGATGATCCTCAAACGCACTTGCGGCAGCGGCCAGAAAGCCGGAGCGGGTCATGCCGGCGGCCCTGGCTTTGCGGTCAATCATATCCAGCTTGTATTTGCTGAACGAGACCGCCACCTGCCGGGTTCGCATGTCCAGATTCGGCGAGGGCACAGGGTGCAATTCCGTACCTTCGGGCAGGTCGCCGAAACCCAGTCCGGCGATCTGTTCCCGCAGTTTCGCCAAAGCCTCCGCCCGTGGGCTGGGCTCCGGAATATCGTCACCATCGTCCGCCATGGCCACAATATGTCCGGCGATGGCTTCCACGGCCATGGAAAATGCGCCTTCCAGCGTATCCCCCTCGGTATTGCAACCCGGAAGATCGGGAAAAAGAACGGCATACACAGCATCAGTGGGAATAAACCCCGCATAATAAACCGTCATGGGGATCCTTTCGCGTCAAATTTGTCGACAGACAGGGGCGGGAAGTAGTCGGTGGTTTGTTTATCGCATGCTCACACCGGATTGTTTCTCAATGTTCTTGAGGGTAATGGGATTGACATCCTTGGCATGAAACGGAACCGTCACCTTTCCCGGTTTGGTGGGGTGTTTGAAGTGTTTGTGGCTTGTTTTTCCGCCCGGCAGTTCAAGCCATCCGTCTGCCTCCAGCCTCCTTTTCACTTCTTTGGGTCTCATGGTCATCCACCCTCGAAAATACCGTATATAAAAATTATATATTCATCAAGAAACAACGGTCAATTCACATCCAATTATTCGGTTTCATTCACCGGCGCATCAATTGGCTGGCGGTAACGACACTCGCGGTTGGGGCAGACATACTGGGCGCCGTCCCGTTTTGTTGTTTTTTCAAGCAGATAAGGACTTTCGCAGTCCGGGCAGGAAATGGCCACAGGCTTGTCCCAACTGGCAAAACTGCAATCCGGATACCGGTTGCATCCGTAAAAGACCTTTCCCCGGCGGGAGGATTTTTCCACAATCTCGCCGGTACAGCCCGGCTCCGGACAGTGTACGCCCGTTGCTTTGGAACCCCCACCACCGGTGCCGGTGAGGGACTGGGTCTGTTTGCAGTTCGGATATCCGGAGCAGGCCAGAAAATCACCGTACCGCCCCCGTTTGACCACCATGGGGCTGCCGCATTTGTCGCAGACTTTATCGGTGACCTGGGCCGGCGGTGGGGCAACGGGCACAATGTGGCCTTTTTCGTCCCGCTGGTAATCACTGGAATAGGTGCATTCCGGATACCCGGAGCAGGCCAGGAAATGGCCGTTTTTTCCCATTTTGATGCGAAGGGGATTTTTTTGGCAAAGCGGACACATCAACTCCGTGGGCAGGCCCACGCCCTTGATGCTCAGCATGTGGTCTACGGCCTCATGGAGTTTCTGGCTGAACGGGCCGTAGAAACCCTTCAGAATATCAAGGGATTTCACTTCTGCCTGCTCCACCCGGTCCAGGTCGTTTTCCAGGCGGGCGGTGAACTCCACATCCAGAATATCCGGAAAATTGGCCGTGAGCAGCTCGTTCACAATAAATCCCAGTTCAGTGGGATGAAAATACCCCTTGAGGAGGTCCACATAGCCCTTGTCCCGGATGGTGGACAAAATCGCCGCATAGGTGCTGGGCCGGCCGATTCCGTTTTCTTCCAGCTCTTTTACCAGGGAAGCTTCGGAAAACCGGGGCGGCGGCTGGGTAAAGTGTTGCTTGGGCTCAATTCCGAGAACCTCCAGAACGGATTTTTCAGTCAGTTCCGGAAGCATCTGGCTGCCTTTGCTGCGTTCCGCCTCGTCATCCGCACTCTGGTACACGGCCAGAAATCCGGGGAACTGAACCGATGACCCGGTGGCGGTAAAGGTATAATCACCCGCAGCAATGGACAGGGTTTTCTGGTCGATCAGGGCCTGGGCCATCTGGGAGGCCACAAACCGCTGCCAGATCAGGGTGTATAAAAGAAGCTGGTCTTTGGACAAATAGGGCTTCACCTGGTCCGGTGTCTGCCGGACAGATGCGGGGCGGATGGCTTCGTGGGCGTCCTGGGCCTTGTTTTTGTTTTTGAAAAACCGGGGCTTTCCATAGGAATACCGGTCGCCGAAGGTTTCAGTGATGAGGGCAAGGGCGTCCTGGGCGGCTTCCTCGGCAATTCGGGTGGAATCGGTTCGCATATAGGTAATGAGTCCCACCGGCTCGCCGGGCCCCAGATCAATGCCCTCGTAAAGCTGCTGGGCGATCATCATGGTTTTTTTGGCGGAAAATCGCAGTTTGCGAATGGCTTCCTGCTGGAGCTTGCTGGTGATAAAGGGCGGCAGGGGATTTTTTTTGGTGGTGCGGTTGACGATTTTATCCACCACAAAGGCGGCAGTGTTGAGATCCGCCAAAACAGCCATGGCGGTTTTCTCGTCGGGAATATCGAATTTTGCGCCTTTTTTCCGGGTGAGTTTGGCGGTAAATGGCGGCGGGGCGTTTCCCTTGAGGCTAGCGGTAATGGACCAGTATTCCACGGGTTCAAAGGCCTGGATCGCCCGTTCCCGGTCGCAGATGATGCGTACGGCCACAGACTGCACCCGGCCGGCACTCAGGCCGCTTTTGACCTTCCGCCACAAAAGCGGCGAAATCTGGTACCCCACCAGCCGGTCCAGAATGCGGCGGGCCTGCTGGGCTTCGTATTTGTTCGGATCCAAACTCTGGGCCGCTTTCATGGATTCCAAAATGGCCTTCTGGGTCAGCTCGTGGAACAGCACCCGATGAAACCGGCGCCCTTTTTTCTTCAACACATCAGCCGTGTGCCAGGCAATGGCCTCGCCTTCGCGGTCCGGGTCCGGGGCCAGGTAAATGTCCGTGGCATCACCAGCAGCGGATCTCAATTCGTTAAGCACTTTGGTTTTTCCGGGAATGGTCTGATACTGGGGCGTAAAATCATGTTCAATGTCAATGCCCAGATCCTTGGGCGGCAAATCCTTGATATGGCCGACCGTGGCCGCCACATTATAGGCATTTCCCAAGTATTTCTTGATGGTTCTGACTTTTGTGGGAGATTCGACAACTACCAAAGGTTTGGTCACAACAGGCCTCTCAATCAGGATTTACGTAAAAACCGGTCTTCCATGCCCGGTGCCAATGAGAATCGTTTTCCCGGCACCTGTACCACCAGTCCGGAAAGTTCCAGGCGAAGCAGAAGGCCGGACAAACGCCCTGCCGGAACATCCAATTGACGGACCAGATCGTCAATATGAAGGGGCTCGGTCTCCAGCCGGGCCATGATTTTATCCTCTTCCGGGCTTAACTCCGGAACCGGCAGCGACGCGGGTTGCGCATCTGTCTTTTCCGGACACCGAGCAGCACTGAATTCTTCCAGAATATCGCCGGCATGAATCACCAGCTTCGCGCCCTGCCGGATCAGGTGGTGGGTTCCAATGCTTTTTGGGGAATGAATGTTCCCCGGAACCGCAAAAACCTCACGGTTTTGTTCCGCAGCAAGCCTGGCAGTAATCAGGGAACCGCTCTGGCCCGTGGCTTCCACCACCAGGGTGCCGTGGCACAGGCCGCTGATAATACGATTGCGAACAGGAAAATGATGGGGGTCCGGGCCGCTGCCCAGGGGAAATTCGGTGATCACCGCGCCATGGCCGGCAATCTGATGAAACAGCCGCTGGTTTTCAGAGGGGTAAATACAGTCCAGACCCGTGCCCAGAACCGCCACCGTCATCCCGCCGGCGGAAATGGCGGCATGGTGGGCAGCCGTATCAATGCCCCGGGCCATTCCGCTGACAATGAGGGTCTGTTTTCGAACCAGATCCGAAACCAGCTTCCGGGTGGTGGAAATACCGTAACCACTGGCATTTCGTGATCCCACCACGGCAATACTCAGCAAAGAAGGGGGAAGCGTCCCATACACATACAAAAACGGCGGTGGATCCGGAATCTGGACAAGGAGCGGCGGGTAATCAGGATCGGTCATGGGGATAATGCGCCATCCATTTTGATGAACTGTTTCCAATTCATGGTCAATGGCAGCGGAAACCGCATCAGACAGAGAGAAATGGGAAAGCACACCCGCCAGGCGGGACGAAATTCCCCCAACTTCGCCCATGGCAGATGGGTCGGCGTTAAAAACTGCTTCAGGCGAGCCGAAATGGTCAACAAGCCGCCTGAACAGCAAATTTCCGACACCCGGCACCTTTTTCAGCGCGAGCCAGGGTCGAAGGTCGGTCATTTATTTTCTCCGGGGCTGGCAAAGCATCATGATGGGCGCGGCCACATAAATGGAAGAGATCGTTCCCACCACCACACCGATGATGAGCGCAAATGAAAAATCATGAATAATGCTCCCTCCCAGAAAAAACATGGCCAAGACAACAAAAAGGGTACTGCCCGAGGTCAGAATGGTCCGGCTCAGGGTGTCGTTGACGCTTCGGTTTAAAATCACCACCATGGGTTCTTTGTGGTATTTTCGTATATTTTCCCGGATACGGTCAAAAATGATGATGGTGTCGTTTAATGAATAGCCCACCACCGTCAGGAGCGCGGCCACCACAGGAAGGGTAAATTCCTTTCCGCACAGGGAAAATACCCCCACCACCACAATCACATCATGCATCTGGCAGATAATGGCGCCCATGGAATAGTTGAACCCGAAAAACCAGAAGGCGAACAGCGAAACGATGGTTGCCGCCAGCATGAGGTACGGGATGGAAACCCCCAGAAGGGAAAGTGCGTAAACCGAACCAATAATGATGGCCACCACCACGCCGCTTTTGATCCACTGCTGCTCAAACCGGCCGGAAATGTAGACGGTGATGAAAAGAAGCGAGTAAAAGATGGCAAGCAGTGCTTTTCCCCGCAGATCATGGCCCACCTGGGGGCCCACCATGTCCAGTTTACGGACATCTGCGGAAACGCCGGTGGCTTCACTCAAATGCAGTTCCAGTTTTTCGGACAGACTTTCTATATTGGCATTCAGGGTGTCCGCACGGATGAGGAATTCATTCTCCTCCACATACCCCATCCGCTGCACAGAAGAGGACTCCAGGCCCACGGGAGCCAGCCCCTTTCGGATCTGATCCACTGTCACAGGCCCGGAAAACTGCACCTGAACCAGGGTACCGCCGGCAAAGTCGATGCCGTAGCGAAGCCCTTTGTGGAAGAAAATGGACCCAAGGCTGATGGCAATCAGGATAATGGACACCACAAAGGCGATCTTCCGTTTGCCGATAAAATCAATATTGGTACCGGGTTTGATCAACTGCATGAATTCGGTTCCTCAGACAGGGTTCGCGGCAGGCCCAGGTGATGCGAAAAACGCCTGCCGGGGCATTTTTCTCTTTAAATGCTGATGGTTCGCGGTTTTCGATATGTCAGCCAAAAATCAAAAATCGTCCGGGTGACCACAAGGGCCGTGAATACACTGGCGACGAGGCCCAGCGTTAAGGTCACCGCAAACCCCTTGATGGGGCCGGTACCGAACTGGAACAACACCACGGCCACGATCAGAGAGGTGAGATTGGCATCCAGGATGGTGCGGGTGGCGATCTCATATCCCCTGTCCACTGCCGTGCGAAGGGGTTTTCCCTGCCTTAGCTCTTCACGGATCCGTTCGAAAATCAACACATTGGCATCAATTGCCATGCCAATGGTCAAAATGATGCCGGCAATGCCGGGCATGGTCAGGGTTGCGCCAAGAAGGGCGAGCCCGCCGGCGATAAGCAAAATATTGAGCACCAAAGCAAGATCAGCCATCAGACCGGATATTTTGTAATAGATCGCCATAAACAAAACGATCAGCGCGCCCCCCACTCCCATGGAGAGAAGGCCCATGCGGATGGAATCGGTCCCCAAGGACGGACCCACCGTGCGTTCTTCAAGGATGTCCACCGGTGCAGGAAGGGCGCCGGCACGCAGCACAATGGCCAGGTCCGAGGCTTCTTCCATGGTGAACTGACCGGTAATCATGGCTGATCCGCCGGCAATCCGGTCATTGATCGTCGGAGCCGAATGAACGGTTCCATCCAGAACAATGGCCAAGCGTTTATTGATATTTTCGCCCGTGACCCGTTCAAAAATACGGGCGCCTTTTTTGTCAAAGGTAATGGACACATAGGGCCGGTTGTACTGGGTGTCCATCTGAACCCTGGCGTCGGTCAGATAGGCGCCGGTGAGGGCTGCCCGTTTTTTGACCATGTAAGACGTTTTGGCGGACCGGCGACTTCCGGGATCTTCTTCGGTGCCGTACAGGATTTCACTTCCCGGCGGAATGCTGCCAGAGCGGGGATCACGGCCCTCGTCCACCAGTCTGAATTCCAGAAGGGCGGTTTTGCCGATCAGTTCCTTGGCCCGCTGGGTGTCCTGGATACCCGGAAGCTGAATCATGATCTGCTCATCTCCCTGAATTCGGATATCCGGCTCGCTGACACCGAATTGGTCAATCCGGTTCCGGATCGTTTCCAGGGCCTGCTCAACGGACATTGTCCGGATTCGGGCGATCTCCCTGTCCGGATAGACCAGGAGCATTTTCATCTCCCCCCCGCTGAGGGTGCGCTCTCTTTCCTCGACTTCGGGAAATTCTTTTTTCACCAGGGCGCTGAACCGGGAAATATTATCATCCCCGGACACGGTGACGGCAATGCGGTCAAAGCCCGTCTGGGTCAGGGACACGGAACGAATCCGGTCTATCCTGGCCTCTTCCTGAATATCCTGGAGAACCCGTTCAAGGGTGCTGGACACCGCCTTTTCCGTATCAACACCCAGAACAAGCTGCATGCCGCCCTGGAGGTCCAGCCCCAAGTTGATTTTTTTATGGGGCCAAGTGCCGGGACGAAGGGTGGGAATCACAAAAATCACGGCTGTCAGAAGAACCGCGGCGATCACGATGAGCTTCCAAGAAAAAACCTTCACGGTGTTCCTTTCACGATCAACACACCAAAGCCCCACCCGGATGCACGACAAAACGCATGGCCGTTTCCTTCAGGTTCTCTGGATATTTCCTTAAAGAAGGGGCCAAAGCGGCAGTGGAGGGGCTCCTCTGGATGACAACGCGGGGACGTTACGCGAAAAAGCGCCGATTTTATTTTTTGGGGGAAACAGCCTGCGGGTTGGACGGCACCAACATCGAAACGCTACTCCGGTTGATCTTGACCCGGACTTTTTCGGCGATTTCAACCGTCAGCGTGTTGTCGGCAACACCTGTCACCCGGCCATACAGGCCACCGGCAGTGATAATCCGGTCGCCGGCCTTGAGATTCTGCACCATCTGCTGGTGCTCCTTGTTTCGCTTCTGCTGGGGACGGATCAACAGAAAATAGAAAATAACGAACATGAGCCCCATGAGGAACAGCATTTCAAGTCCTCCTGCAGCAGCCTGTCCGGTACCACCGCCTCCGGCACCTTGTCCCATTGCATACGCGATACCCATCAGACCTTATCCTCCTGTAAAATTCAGTTTTCCCAACCGGCTATGCTTTCTGCCGGATGCGACCGCGTGTGAATTATCAATAATTAAAACGGACGTATCAGCGAAAATGGCGCTGGTATACTGTAAAACACCTGCCGCGTCAAATGGTTATTAGCGCATTTGACGATTGAATGTTTCCACCGTTTTTTCAGGTATCATTTCCCTTGATGGCTGACAAACCCCATAGATCGTGTCGTCTCGATTTGGTAACAGCTTGAAATAGGTGACACTATCTATAAAGAAAAACGTTAGTGTTAAAACTGCGCTAATGGCGCGGGCCTCCGTTATCGACGCCGTGGGTGTCGGTGGAAGGCGAATCGGCCTTTCCCTTTTTATCACAGGTGATCTCGCTTTGTCCGGGAACCATATCCGCTTTGGGGATGATGGTGATGACAACCGCTTGCCTGGCCTCCAGTTCGCTCAACTCCCGGCGTTTCCGGTTCAAAAGATAATCCGCAACAGCACCGGGCAGCTGGACCGTTACCTGGTGGACGTCTTCTTTAATGGCGTCCAGCTTGAGTTTTCGCAAGATCCCCAGCCCCAGAGATTCGACCGACGGCACCTGGCCTTTTCCGCCGCAATGGCTGCAGGTCTCCATGCTGCCAAAATCAATAGACGGCCGGAGTCGCTGGCGGGAAATTTCCAGCAGTCCGAATTTGGATATTTTCCCGACTTTGACCCTGGCACGGTCCTGTTTCATGGCCGCGCGCAATGCTTTTTCCACCTGATTCCGGTGCTTTTGCTCCCGCATGTCGATGAAATCAATGACAATCAGACCGCCCAGATCCCGGATCCGGAGCTGGCGGGCAATTTCTGCAGCCGCTTCCAGGTTGGTCATGAGGGCCGTGTCTTCAATATTTTTTTTCTGGGTGCCTTTTCCAGAGTTGACATCAATGGCCACCAGGGCCTCGGTGCGTTCCAATACAATGGAACCACCGGATTTCAGGGTCACCCGGTTGTTGAAAAGCGTTGCAATCTGGTCTTCCAGCTGAAACCGGGTGAAGATGGGTTTGTCCGATTTGTGGAGTTTGACAATGCTGGTTTGCTTGGGCGAGATGATTTTGACGAAATTTTTGACTTCCTGGTAAACCGATTCATCATCAATCAGAATTTCTTTGATATCCGGGCTGAAATGATCACGCACAGACCGAACAGCCAGATTGCGGTCCTTATATAGCACCGACGGGACCGGCGCTGTTTTGGCCAAGGCAGAGATGTTTCCCCACAGGCGCCTTAAATACTGGACATCCTTGGCAATGGTGGTTTTGGTGCATCCCATGCCGGCAGTGCGGATGATCAGGCCAAAACCTTCGGGCAGCTCCAGCTTGTTCACGATTTCCTTCAGGCGAATACGCTCGTCTTCATCCTCGATTTTTCGGGAGATCCCCCGGGTGGTGGTACCGGGCATCAACACCGCGCAGCGACCGGGAAGGGAGATAAAGGTGGTCAGCATGGCCCCTTTTTTCATAAAGGGATCTTTGGTGACCTGCACGACAAGCTCCTGCCCCCGCTTGACCAGATGCTGGATGCTGGCGTTACCCGAGTTGCCCGAGGTGGGCGGGTCCTGAAAATAATCGCTGTGAATTTCCTGCTTCTGGAGAAATCCGTGGCGTTCGGCGCCAAAATCCACAAAAACAGCCTGAAGGCTGGGTTCAATTCGGGTGATGATCCCTTTGTAGATACTGCTGTGGAGAATTTCCCGGGAGGCGCTTTCAATGTGAAATTCTTCAAGACGGCTGTCTTGGACAAGGGCGAGGCGAACTTCTTCGGGGTCAACGGCGTTGATAAGAATTTTAGTGGTCATCCGGTTCCGGTTGATGTCTTTTCGGGTTTTTGATAACTGGCGAATAAAGTTGAATAATGAATTGTTATGGGCAAGTCAATGGGCAAATCAACGGATTTTTGTGATGCTGACGAGCGACGCATCTTGCGGGTATGGGGGTTGAGGGGGATCAGGACCCTGCCAAAGGCAAGGTATTTGCGCCTGAAAATACAATGATAAGGATTTCATGACACCTGACATGATTGCTGAAATCCGCCTGACGCCCGAGGGCGTTCTGGTCTGGCCCGAGTCCGCTGACATGGACTGGCAGGAACGCCTGTTTCGTTTGGGCGCAGGGCCTGAACAGGCCGGGGCTCCGGCTGCCGATCGTTTTTGGCATGGCGTAGCCCGGCGTTTTCTCTTTCACTTCCAGCAGGCAGCAGCGGATTTCTGGTCCGCCGAAGAATTCGATGGACAGACCCAGGCCGCCGGAAACTTTTTACTGCCGGCGGCTGCTCCGGAACTCTTCCCCGAGCTGATCGCCGGCGCGCCGCCCATTCCCGGCGGCGAGTATCTGGCAGACGGCCTTCCAGAGGTCTGGGACGCCATGGGCCGCTGGCTGGAATCTGCTCTGCCCAGGTTCAGCAGCCCGGCCGGATTTATGGGCGAGTACGCGCCCCTGTGGCAGAAAGTCGGCCGCGTGTATTTTCATCTGGCTGAAAACAAGGCAGACGAAAATCGGCCCTTTGCCTTTCTGGCCACTTACACTACCGGACTGGCCCCAAACGGACGTCCGCTGCACAAACCCCTGGGCGAGGCCCTGCGCCATTATTCGGCAGCCCGGGACAAACCGACGCTGTTGCGCCTGCTGACGCCTGTGGACAACGCAGCCAAGACCCTTCCGTGGGTGGCGGACATGATCGCGTCCAAACAGGTTTATGCCGCAACGCCCTTTACGCCCGGCCAGGCCTGGACCTTTCTGAAGGCCGTGCCGGATCTGAAAGCAGCCGGACTCTGGGTTCGCATTCCCGACTGGTGGAAAAAACGACCCCAGGCAAAAGTGCAAATCGTCCTGGACCCCTTGCGCAAAACCAAAATGAACGCCGAAAGTCTCCTGACCTTTGACCGGCGTTTGATCCTTGGCAACGAAGAACTCACCGAAGCCGAACTGCAGAAGCTGCTCCAAAGCGAGGGCGGTCTGATGTTTCTGAAAGGCCGCTGGGTGGAAGTGGATAAAGCGCGTCTGGAAGAGGCCCTTGACCAGTGGGAGCGCATAAAAGGCGATGTACGGGACGGCGCCCTGACCTTCAGTCAGGGCATGCGTCTTCTGGCTGGGATGCCGGAAGACTTCAAATCAGACACCGAACCGAAAACCCGTCTTTTGCGTTTCACGGCGGGCGACCGGCTGAACCAGCTTTTGTCCGCCATGCGCGACGCCCCGCCGGTGAAGGGAAAACCAGCAGGTCCCCTGGCTGTCCTGCGCAGAAAACTGCGGCCCTATCAGGTCAAGGGCGCGGACTGGCTGTCCTTCATGACATCTCTGGGGCTCGGGGCCTGCCTGGCCGACGACATGGGCCTTGGAAAAACCATTCAGGTGCTGACCCTTTTGACCCAAATCAAGGCGGCCCATCCCCATGGCAAGCCGTCTCTGTTGGTGCTGCCGGCTTCGCTTCTGGGCAACTGGCGGGCCGAAGCCCGGAAATTCGCCCCGCATCTTGCCCTCCGGTTTCTTCACCGGGCTATGGATGAGGACCTCAACCTGGACCGCATGGCCAAAAACCCCAAAAAAGAACTGGCGGACTGCGATGTGGCGATCACCACCTACGCCATGCTGGTCCGGCAGGATTTTCTGGCCGAAGTGGAGTGGAATCTGGTCATCGCCGACGAGGCCCAGGCCGTCAAAAATCCGGGAACGCGCCAGAGCAAAGCCCTCAAAGCCCTGAAGGCCCACGGACGGCTGGCCCTGACCGGCACGCCGGTGGAAAACCGCCTGGGGGATTTGTGGTCTTTGTTTGACTTTCTGAACCCCGGCCTCCTGGGCACGCGCCATGCGTTTACCCAATATACCGGAAAGTTGGCCAAAAGCGGCGGCGATACGGCCTATGCACCCCTCAAACGGCTGATCAGTCCTTATATTCTGCGCCGTTTGAAGACAGACCGCCGGGTGATTTCAGACCTGCCGGAAAAAGTGGAAAGCATCAGCTTTTGTCCACTGAGCAAAAAACAGATCGCCCTGTACCAGAAAGTGGTGGACAATCTGGCCCACCAACTGAAAGGCGACGACAGCGGCGGCATTGTCCGACGAGGCCAGATTCTCCAGGCCATCCTGCGGCTCAAGCAAATCTGCAACCACCCGGACCAGATGAGCGGCGCAGGCGGCTATATACCTCGCGACAGCGGCAAGTTCGAACGGCTGGGCCAAATCTGCGAGGAACTGGCTCAGCGTCAGGAACGGGTGCTGATTTTCACCCAGTTCAAAGAAATCATCATGCCCCTGGCAGAAATGCTGGGGGCTATTTACGGACGTCCCGGACTGATTCTTCACGGCGGAACGCGAACCGCCGAGCGCCAGAAACGGGTGGATCAATTCCAAAAAGAGGATGGCCCGCCGTTTTTTATTTTATCGCTCAAGGCCGGCGGCACGGGCCTCAATCTCACCGCTGCGGCCAGAGTGATTCATTTTGACCGCTGGTGGAATCCAGCAGTGGAAAATCAGGCCACGGACCGGGCCTTTCGCATCGGACAGAAGCGGAACGTGATGGTTCACAAGTTTGTCTGCACCGGCACCATTGAGGAAAAAATCCACACCATCATTGAAGAAAAAAGCAAGCTGGCCGAGCAGGTGGTGGGCGGAGACGGCCAGATCGACCTGACCCGCCTCAGCGACCAGGCGGTGATGGATCTGGTGCGCATGGATATCAGCCAGCAGGATTTGGATTAAACGACCTCCACTTTGAAAAAGGACAGAATATGGGCTGGTATACTTTCGGGCCCTATGTTTCCGTGGCCCAGAAAAAGGCAAAGGCGGAAAAGCTGATCAAGAAGCTCAAGAAACAGCGGCCGGATCTTCAGCCGGTCTGCCTGACCGGCCGAAGTATTTCCACCAGTTTCTGGGGAAAAGCCTGGTGCAAGCACCTGGAAACCTATGCGGACCACGAAAATCGCATCGGCCGCGGCCGCAGCTATGTCCGCAACAGCGCGGTCTGCCATCTGGAAGCTGCGGCCGGGAGCCTCAAGGCCATTGTGGCGGGTTCCAGTGGCGAGGCGTATGATGTGGCCATCACGGTCCGCCCGCTGCCGGAAAGTCAGTTAAAATCCATTAAATCCGCTTCGGCCGGGCGCATCGGCTCTATGCTGGATCTTCTCTCCGGCAAATTTCCAAAAGATATCATGGTCCAGGTGGCGGATCCGGAAAACGGCCTTTTTCCAAGGCTGGGCGAACTGAAATTCAGTTGCTCCTGTCCGGACTGGGCCCAGATGTGCAAACATGTGGCCGCCACCTTGTACGCCTTTGGCCATCGTCTGGACCTGGCGCCAGAGCTGTTGTTTTTGCTGCGCGATGTGGACCCGGCCGAGCTGGTCAATCTGGAGGCAATGGCCGAATCTGCTGTGGCCGGCGCGGAATCCGCACTGGGCGACGCTGTTCTGGTTGACATCTTCGGTATTGAACTGGATTTGGACGGTTCCGGAAAAAGTAGCGCAAAAAAAGGCACGACAAAAACTCCCCGGAAAAAACTAAAGGCCGCCACAACCGAAAAAGCTGCGGGAAGCCCCAACCCTTCACGCCTTAAAGCGGCGCCGGCACCAAAACCGATTTTCAAAAATTCGGACAGACCCAAAGGACGGGAAATCTCCGCACTGCGCCAGCGTCTGAACCTGACCGCAGCCGAATTTGCCGCTGCCTTGGGCGTTTCTCCAGTCACGGTGAGCCGCTGGGAAAATCTCAAGGTTCCGGCCCTGCAGCAAAAATCCAAAGACAAGCTGAACGCTCTGGTCAATATTGAAAGCAAGAGAGGCGTATTGATTTCCGTCCCATGACACCCTGCCGCAGATCTCTTCTTCTCATTCATCCACCGGTGGCCAAACCCTGTGAACCGCCTTTGGGGATTGCCCGACTGGCGGGTGCATTGCATCACCATGGGGCGGATGTTCGGGTGTATGATGCCAACCGGGAAGGGTTGTTCGGTCTGTTGAACACGCCGCTGTCCGCCTCCGACACCTGGACCCGCAGGGCCCTGTCCCATCGCCAGGGCCATATGGATGCCCTGTGTTCGGCTGCCGGGTATCGCCATCCGGATATCTACCGCCGGGCGGTGATGGATCTCAACCGGATTCTGGCCATGGCCGGAAAAGCAGCGGGCGTCAATCTCTCCTTTTCCAATTATACTGATAACGCCCTTTCGCCAGTGCGAAGCAGGGATCTGATCCAGGCGGCTGAAACATTTTCTGCAAATCCCTTTTTCCCGTTTTTTTCCACGGATCTGTCCGCGCTGTTCACCGCGTGGACCCCGGATGGCGTGGGGCTTTCCATCAACTTCATGAGCCAGGCCCTGTGCGCCTTTGCCATCATCGGATGGGTCCGGAAGATGCTTCCCCGCGTCAGAATCATCTGCGGCGGCGGCCTTGTGACCTCATGGACCCGGATACCGGGTCTGGGAAATCCATTTTCCGGGCTGGTGGATGAGCTGGTGGGCGGACCCGGAGAAACCCCATTGCTTTCGTTTTGCCAAGGCGCTTCGAATGGAAATGGAAGTGCGGCGTTTCCGCCGGCAGATGATGATTTTACAGGTCTTTCGCCGGATCACTATTTGTCGCCGGTACCGGTGCTGCCGGTGTCCGCATCCCGTGGCTGTTACTGGAGAAAATGCGCGTTTTGTCCGGAAACAGCGGAAAAAACAGTTTATGTCCCCACAGCGCCGGATGGGGTGAGCCGGTCTGTGAACCATCTTGCCCGGAAGACAAACGCCGGTCTGATCCATTTTCTCGATAATGCCCTTTCCCCGAAGCTTCTGGCATATCTGGCCGATCACCCGCCCCAGGCGTCCTGGTACGGATTTTCCCGCATCACCCGTCATCTGGCGAATCCGGAGTTTGCCCGCCGCCTGAAACAGGCCGGGTGCGTGATGCTCAAACTGGGGGTGGAATCCGGGGATCAGGCGGTGCTGGATGCCATGAACAAGGGGGCGGAACTGGAGACGATGCAGGCGGCACTTCGCGCTTTGCATCAGGCGGGCATTGCCACCTATGTGTATCTGCTGTTTGGCACACCGGCGGAAGATGAATCCAGCGCCCGGAAAACCCTGGAATTTACGCTTTCCCAGGCGCCCTTCATCGACTTTCTCAATTTGGCGATTTTCAATCTGCCGGCTGGCAGCCCAGCGACAGAGAGACTGGAAACCGGGGCGTTTTACGAAGGCGATCTGTCGTTATACCGGGAATTTGTTCACCCAAAAGGATGGCAGCGGGACCAGGTGCGACGTTTTTTATCCCGTGAATTCAAAAAGCCCGCGGCCATCCGGGAAATTCTGCATCGGGATCCGCCGTATTTTACGTCCAACCATGCGCCGTTTTTGATGAGATGAATTCCGTTTGGCTGCGGATGTGCACAGGCAACGCCTAAAGATAATTTGGATCTTTGCAGAACAGGGAGCTGCGCAACACAAATCGTTTACATGAACAAATGAGGAAAACAGATCTTGACCGTCCATATGACATGGAAACGAAGCGTATCCCGCCATCAGTAAAAGAATTCTGCCAGTTTCGATAGGATGCGCGAATCTCGGGCCTTTTGGCCTTAATGCGCTCCATCCCTACGCATTATTTGAAGTGCTCATGAGGCGGGTATCTTCTCCGGCGACTTCCACCATGCGTCGGTTTCCTGGTAAAGGGCCCGCATTTTTTCTTCCACATCCAGTCGAAACGCTTCAAAGGCGTCGGTATCCAGATGGCGGGGCACAAAAATGGGTGCACCAAAACGGATGATCACATGGGAAAACGGCTTGGGCACAATAAACCGGTCCCAGCTGTTGAACATCCAGTATCGCCGGGCGGAAGTGATGACGGGGAGAATGGGTGCGCCGGAAAATTGGGAAATGGCCAAGAGTCCAGGCTTGATAACACCAAAAGGCCCCTGGGGACCATCCACAATATGGCCGATGCGATAGCCTTTTCGGGCCAGCATCCGGGCTTCTTTCAACGCCTGTTTGCCGCCGCGCGTTGATGAGCCCCGGATCGCATGCCAGCCCAGCACATCCACCACCCGGGCGATCATTTCGCCATCCCGACTCTGGCTGATCATGATGGCAATGGGTTTCCGGCTGGCAAAAAAAGTAATGCCCGGGAAAAATCGCTGATGCCAGGACGTGTACACCACAGATCCGTATTCGGCCAATGCGTCCTTTTCGTTATCGGTATCCACCATCCGGAGGCGGTAGGTGGCAGAAATCAGCTTGACCAGAAAAAGCCCGGCCTGTGGAAAAATTTTTTGATAAAGCAAGTCCTTGAATTTTTCTTGGAGTGCGCGTCCCATTGGAATTTCCATTTTTTCAAAAGTTTGGAACCGTGATGCTGTCCGTTGGGGCGGGCAGCATCACTCCTGATTTTCGATTTCTGTTGTTACCGGAAAGGCGGACGGATGGGACGCTGATTGGGACCGGCGTTGATTGAAAGCCCGTTGCAGCGCGATGTCACGGTCGTAAATATCTTTCCGGAATTGCAGTACCCCGGCGTCATCGGTCCAGGCGGTTATGTATAAAAGGTGGACCGGCACCGGAAGGCGCGGACGAATGGTCTGCGTTTTTTGACTTTTGATGGCTTGGGCCAATTTTTCAGGGGGCCAGTCCGGTGTTTCCGCCAGTACAAACTCAGCCAGTTTTGAGGGAAATTCCACGCGGATACACCCCGAGCTGAAATCCCGCTGCGTTCTGTCAAACAACGCGTGGTTTGGCGTATCGTGCAGGTACACGGCAAAGGGATTGGGGAACATGAACTTGATTCGTCCAAGGGAGTTTGTGGGTCCGGGGTCCTGGCGGAGCCGGAAGGGAAACCGACCCGGACCGTAAGCCCGCCAGTCAATGGTTGACGGATTGATTTCCACCGCGTCTTTGGACCAGGTCTGAAACACGCGGATCTTCCGGCTATTCAGGTAGGACACGTCTCCCTTTTTGAGCCTGGGCAGGATATCGGCCACAGCAATGGTGTTCGGAATATTCCAGTAGGGGTTGACCACCAGATATGAAATCTCGGCGCTGAAAACCGGTGAACGCCGGGCCGGACGCCCCACCACAACACGCATGTCCAGCATCACCGTGTTATTGGCAACCGCCTTGAGGTTGAAATCGGCCGTATTGACCACCACATGCCGCCGCCCCAGGTCCCGGGGCAACCAGCGCCAACGTTCCAGATTGATGATCACCTGACGAATCCGGTCTTGAACAGGGATGTTCAGCATGTAAAAGGTATTTTTCCCCACCGCGCCATCGGTGGCCAGCCCGTTGCGCTGCTGAAATGCTTTGACCGCTTTCACCAGTTCCCCATCAAACAGATCCGCCTGGGCAACCGATGTATCCGGCGACAGGTCACCGCTGACGATCAACCGCTGCCTCAGGATGGGAATGGCGGAATTCCGATCGCCGGGACGCAGGGTCGTGCCGTCCGGAACCCGGGGGACCTCCTCCTGGGAGTGGACCACGTTACGAAGCCGGGCCAATTCTTTTTTCAGTCCGCGATATTCGGGGTATGGCGGGCGAAGCGCATCAATCTCCGCGTCAACATCACTGTCCGGTGCGGTGGCGCGCTCCAGAGCAGCCACCAAGTCAACGGATTGCAGATTCACCTTCCAGTCGTTGTGGAGGGTTTCCGGATTGACCCTGCCCGCAGAAAGATGAGATCCGTACAGAAGAAAGGCGTCCGTCAAAATCAAATCCAGTTCTGCCCACACCATGGAGGGTACCGAGTGCCCTGCTGCTTGTCGTCCCTGAATGACGAACAAGAGTTTGTCAATGGTGGAAAGATAATAATCTGCCGGAACAAGCCCCTCTTCCGGCGCTTGTTCCATGGCCCGGACAAAACTCATGGCCTGGGCGGAAACCTGAACCCCGTCACTCCACAGCGGCTGATACTGTCTTTTTTCATAAATGGACGGCATCAACTGGACGCTGCACATGGCTTCGCCCTGGCAGGAAAGGGCGCCGGAAGCAGCCCCATACAGGAGACGGGATTGGATGGCCGCCTGAACAGGGTCAGCGCCAAAAAGCGTTTTGTCATCTTCAGAAAACGAATAGGCAGGAGAAGCTAAGAGGAGGATAAAAAAAATCACCGCTTGCGAGCCGGCACAAAAAAGATCAGCCCACTTTTTTTCCATTATGATATCAGCCCTTTAAGAAAAAATTGCAGCCCGAATCCAAAATTTATCCCATTACTTTACAACACCCCCCCAAGCCGTGCAACCGGTTTTCAATAAAGATAGTTCTCCGGGTACCACCGGTCTCTCTCAAAGCCATTCACAGGGTCAATCGCTTGAAAAAAAGTTAATCATTTCAAGCTTTATCCATCACCTCCGCGCAGGTGGCACCCAAGAAATCAAAAGGGGAATATCCATTCGGATGATAGATTTCTGCCTGTACGGAAATGATGATGGTTGGGTAAAGTCGCACGAACCCTGCAAAAACGCCATTTGTTGAGACCGTGCGGAAATCCTGTTTCAAGCGATTGCCCTGAAGCCATTGACAGTCCTCCCTGCTTTCCTATAGATGCCGTTCTGATGTTTGGCTCCCGCACCTCCAACCCATGGAAGGCCACAGGATGAAGATTCACCACATTATCGCAAGGGACCTGCCGGATCTCTGGTTTCAGGCCGTGCACGACATTCTGGACCAGGGAAATCGGTTTGTCATCGACCGCGGCTCCTACAAGGGGCAAACACGGCTGGAATACGATTATTTCTGCGGACATGTGAAATATCCCGGAAGCCCCCCCCTGATTCCCGATATCCCACCGGCCTGCGGAATCCCCAATCCCGTTGAAGAAGCGTATATTTTCGGCGGAGACGGATACGGCCGGTCCTATATGGAGTACCTGATGACCGGCCATAAAGAGCCGGGAGAATCCTATACCTACGGCGAACGTCTGACCCGTGTTCCGATTTCCGGCGAAAAGCGCATGTGGTGGGATCATCATGTCACCGATATTGTGGATGACCGGAATCCGGACGGAAAAATTGTTTTTGAGGAAAACGGCGTCCTTTTTCTGAATCAGATTGAATGGGTCATTGACACCTACCGGCGATTTGGAGAGCGGAACAACCAGATGGTCCTCCAGGTCGCCCACCCATCCGACCTTGTACTGATGGATCCACCCTGCCTTCGCTCCATTGACACGCGGATTCAGGACGGAGCACTCCACTTTTTCGTTTATTTCCGCTCATGGGACTTATGGGGTGGACTACCTGCAAATCTTGCCGGTATTCAAACCCTGAAATCCTACATGGCCGCTGAAATCGGCGTGGCCGACGGCGAGATGATTGTGGAAAGCAAGGGCCTGCATCTGTACGGATACGCGGAAGATCTGGCCCGGCTCCGGTGCCTGAAAGTGTGAGCTTCCCCGACCCTGTCCCCTTTGGGAGAGAGTCGGGGTGGGGTATGGGTTGTTGCAATCAGGGCGTATTCCCACCCGGCCAATAAACTGGCTTTAAGGAGTGGGAAAGAGCTGACATTTTTCCTTTCTCAAAAACATAGATATCTTTAATCAATTCATCACGTTGATTGATTTTGCGTCAACACGCCTATCCTTGTTTCTTCTTTTTCAGTGCGTCTCGAACACCTGCCGCGTAATCCGGATGCACTTTTTCAAAATGGCCGATCTGGCGATCCACAATATGCTGGGGTACGCCTTCCATGGCATCGGCAATATTGCTGAACAACCGGGCCTTCTGGGCATCATCAAACAGGTTAAACAGGGCCCGGGGCTGGCCGTAATCGTCGTTACCGTCGCGGTGATTATAGCGATCCGCATCGCCGCTGATCTTGAGGGGCGGTTCTTTAACGGCCGGGTCTTCCACCGGGCCGTTAAAGGAATTGGGCTCATAAAACGCATCCATCACCGGCATGTTGGGGGTAAATCGCATTTTCCCGTCTTTGTGGTAATGATTGACGGGGCATTTGGGCGCATTGATGGGAAGGGCTTCGTAATGGGTGCCAATCCGGTACCGGTGCGCATCTGGATAGGAAAAAATCCGGGCCTGGAGCATCTTGTCCGGTGACCAGCTGATCCCCGGCACCACATTGGACGGAGAAAATGCCGCCTGCTCCACTTCGGAAAAATAATTTTCCGGATTGCGGTTGAGTTCCATGATGCCCACGTCAATGAGCGGATAATCCCCGTGGGGCCATACCTTGGTAAGGTCAAAGGGGTTGTAAGGCGTTTTTTCCGCATCGGTTTCCGGCATAATCTGGACACAGAACCGCCATTTGGGGAAATCGCCTCTTTCAATGGCGTAAAAAAGATCTTCCTGGGTGGATTCACGGGTCCGGCCCACGACTTCGGCGGCCTCGGCATTGGTCCAATGCTTGTGCCCCTGCATGGTTTTGAAATGGAACTTGACCCAGAACCGTTCATTTTTTGCATTGATCAAACTGTAGGTATGGCTTCCGTAGCCGTTTATGTGACGAATGCCAATGGGAAGCCCCCGGTCGGACATGAGAATGGTGACCTGGTGCATGGATTCCGGCGACAGGGACCAGAAATCCCACATGGCGGTATTGGACCTGAGATTGGTTTTGGGGTGGCGTTTCTGGGTGTGGATGAAATCCGGAAATTTGTACGCATCCCGGATAAAGAAAACCGGCGTGTTGTTGCCCACCAGATCCCAGTTGCCGTGTTCCGTGTAAAATTTCAGCGCAAAACCGCGCACATCCCGCTCGGCATCAGCCGCCCCCATTTCACCGGCAACCGTTGAAAACCGGGCAAACATGGGTGTCTTTTTCCCCACTTCGGAAAAAACAGCGGCTTTGGAATACCGGGTAATGTCATGGGTGATGGTCAGGGTGCCATGGGCTCCCCATCCTTTGGCATGGACCACCCGTTCGGGAATTCGCTCCCGGTTCTGATGGGCCAGTTTTTCCATCAGTTGATAATCCTGCATGAGTACCGGCCCACGGGGTCCGGCAGTCAGCGCGTTCTGGTTGTCCGCCACAGGGGCTCCGGCGGATGTGGTCAGTCTGCTGGAATCACTCATTTGGGTCTCCTTGTCTGATGGTTAACCGTTATGGAGCAGTATCAGGACGGTCAGAATCACGCCTTCTTCTTCGGATGAAAAGAAAAAAGCGTCCTACTATAACGCCTGTTTTACTTTCTTTTGTCAAGACAGCAGATGATCCGGCTTTATCTTTTCAGTTGTTTGACAGAATTTCAGCAGTGTTTCTGTTCATGGGCAGAAATTCGATTCATCCGGCTGACAGATCTTTTTTGCCATATGGAAGGTTGAAAATCCCAAATCAGGTATGATATCTGCCCGGAATGAACTTCCGGCGGCTTTCAGGGGAACTGGAGGCCGTTTTTTATCTTTCGGCATCCGTCAAGGAGGGTGATCATGAAAGTCATTGCACCGTCGATTTTATCGGCGGATTTTTCAAAACTGGGGGATGAAATCCGCGCTGTTGAAAAAGCAGGTGCAGACTGGATTCATGTGGATGTGATGGACGGCCGCTATGTGCCCAATATCACCATGGGCCCCCTGGTGGTGGAAGCGGTCCGCCGCACCACATCCCTTCCGGTGGATGTGCACCTGATGATTGAATCACCGGACCGGTATATTCCCGACTTTGTATCTGCCGGCGCCGACTATATCGCGGTCCACCAGGAAGCCTGCACCCACCTGCACCGGACCCTTCAGCTGATCCGGGAAAAGGGCGCCAAACCCGGCGTGGCCCTGAACCCGGCAACGCCGGTGGAGACCCTCAAGTGGATTCTGCCGGATATTGATCTCATTGTGGTCATGAGCGTCAATCCGGGATTTGGCGGACAGCGGTTTATCCCCTCTTCCCTTGAAAAAATCGCTGAAATCAAGGCCCTGATCCAGGAAAAAGGGCTGTCCCCCCTCATTCAGATCGACGGCGGCGTGAATCCCGACACCATCGGCCGGATTTCCCGGGCAGGCGTCAATGTATTTGTTGCCGGAAGCGCTATTTTTGGAAGTAACGACTATGCCGAAACCATCTCCCGCCTCAAAGCCAACTGGTAAGAAGGGACCTGAACGGGAAAAAAACAGCGCGGCCAATCCGGCCGATGCGGCAAAGCTTCTGACCGCCTTTGACCGAAAAATCCTCAAAGGACTTCTGGCCGAGTGGGAAAACGCCGCGTGGCAGCTTCCAGAGGCTATTCAGGGCCGGATCCTGCCGCCGATTTTCGGGATTCGGGAGATGACGGACCGGTTCGGCATCTGGGTGTCGGACCGGCGGGAAATCAGCCTGAGCCGAGACCTTGTGACCCATTACCGGTGGGATGATGTCCGGGATGTGCTTCTCCATGAAATGGCCCACCAGGTGGCCTGTGAGGCGTTGAGCGGCAAAGATGAGCCGCCCCATGGGGATTCCTTCAAAGCGGTCTGCCGCATGCTCCGGATCAGCCCGGCGGCAACGGCCGCGTATCGTTCGTTGCGGAATCGCATCGGTGACGGACAAATCCTGGATGAACAGGATCGGATCATGGTCAAGGTCCAGAAACTCATGGCCCTTGCCACCAGCGCCAATGTCAACGAGGCCCATGCGGCCATGCAAAAGGCCTATGCGCTGATTGCCCGGCACAATATTTCCCTGATTGAAAAAAACACGGATCAATCCTATGTGAGCATTTTCGTCGACACCCCGCGTCTCCGACGGTTTCGGGAAGACTATCATCTGGCGTCCCTGCTTCAGGAATTTTATTTTGTCCACGGCGTGTGGGTTCAGGCATGGGTCATCAGCAAGGAAAAAATGGGACGGGTGCTGGAGATCAGCGGAACTTCCCAGAATGTCCAGATCGCCGAATATGTTCACGATACGGTCGTCCGGTACATCCATTCAGCATGGGATGCCTACTGCCGGAAGGCAGGTGACAGGCTGGGCCGGTACCGCAAAACCGATTTTGCTGTCGGCATCATCGAGGGATTTAAAACCACGCTGAAATCAGCGACAAAGCACATGGCTGCGGATTCAGAAACGTATCTTCCCGTCACCCTCACCGACCCCGGGCTGGAAAGCTATGTGGAGAACCGTTATCCCCATATTCGCCGTTCATCCCGACAAGGACCGGGGTGCGACAAGAAAATCCTGTCCGACGGCATTGAAACTGGGAAAAGACTGGTCATTGCCAAGGGCATCAGCCAGCGCGCCGATACCCGAACCCTATCGCTTCCGTTTAAGACCTCTTCAACACCCTGATACCGCTTTTCTTCCATCCGGAAAGCGGTCGCCGCAGAGTTTTCCATTTAGCCATGATACTCATCAGGAGATAAACGTGTGACAGAAAACCACGCACCGGGAAAAAATACACCCATCCGTGTGGTCACCATTGGCGGCGGCACCGGACAGTATGTCCTTTTGTCCGGACTGCGGAAACTAGCGCATATTCACATCACCGCCATTGTGTCCATGATGGACAGCGGGGGCAGTACCGGAAGGCTCAGGGATGAGCTGGGCGCGCTGCCGCCGGGAGATATCTTAAAATGCATCCTGGCCCTGTCCCCTCACCAGGAAGCAGTCCGGTCCATTTTTCAGAAACGGTTCACCCAAAACCACCGCCTCAAAGGCCATAACGCCGGAAACATGCTGCTGACCATGCTTTCCGGCTATACAGCGAGCTTTCCCGCCGGAGTCCAGGCCCTGGCCGAAATTCTGGATGTCCGGGGCGATATTCTGCCGGTCACCATTCACCAGGTCACACTAGTGGCGGAACTGACTGACGGTACCCGTATTTTTGGTGAAAACGCCATTGACATACCCCGGGGAAACCAGCGGGAAACCATCCGTGATGTGTATCTTGTTCCCCACCACGGAAATCACATTTCTGTGTACCCACCGGTACTGGATGCCCTTGAACAGGCGGACATCATCATTTTGGGCCCCGGTGATGTGTTCACCAGTATTGTCCCCAACCTGCTTGTTCCGGGCCTTCGCGAAAAACTGGAAACTGTCACAGCGCCGATTTACCAGGTGGTCAACATCATGACCAAATACGGAGAAACCCGCCACTTTCAGGTAAAGGATTTTATCGCTACCCTTGAAAGCTTTGTCGGGCGAAAAATCACCGCTGCCCTGGTGAATACCAAACGGCCGGACGAAAAACTGCTGGCCCTGTATCAGGCGCAGAAATCCGATTTTGTGGAAATCGGTTTTCCGGAAACCGAAACAAAGCTGATTCTGGAGGATTTTTTGGACACCGCCGGCGGCATCATCCGCCATGATTCGGAAAAACTGGCCATGGCGTTTCAGCGGATTCTGGCGGATCTGGAAAACCATCAGACGCCGCAAAAAGGGTGACGGATCAGCTGAGAATTGAACGATCGTCCTTTTCCTGATGGATGACCCTGGCAATAATCAGATCCGCCGGGGTGGTGATTTTGATGTTGAAGGGATCGCCGGGAATCATCTGGACGGGGTTTCCCGCAACTTCGGCCACAGAGGCATCATCTGTGACCGTGACGCCGGACTTTGGCAGGTTTTGATACGCCTTGCGAATCATATCCAGGCGAAACACCTGGGGGGTCTGGGCCAGATAAATATTTCGCCGGTCCAGGGTGCGGATGATCATGCCGGTTTCATCCCCCTGCTTCAGGGTATCGGTGGCCGGCACCACTGGAATGCAGGCACCGGTCCTTTTGGCATGATCCACCAGTTTTTCCATGAGAGATGTCCGGACAAAGGGCCGGACACCATCGTGAATCATGACGATGTCGTTTCCGCCCCCTGCCAGCGCTGCAAGTCCGCGCATCACCGAGTCCTGGCGCTCCCTTCCGCCGGAAGTCAGGTGAACCGGATGGTCAAAGGAAAAAGGAACGATGAGATGGTCCTGGCACCAGTCCAGATCCGCTTCAGGCACCACCAGAACCATGCGATTCAGGGCAGAAAATCGGTCCAGGGCCTTTAAGGTATGTACCACAATGGGAGTCCCTGAAAGGGACAGGTACTGTTTTTTCACCGGCGCGCCCATGCGAAGGCCACTCCCGCCGGCAACAATCACCGCACTGACCATGGCTTCCCCGTTATCTCAAATAACTCAGTTCCGGAGGCAGGGAAACCCCCTTTCCCATGATATCCTCACCATAATTGACACCCGCCAGAATCTTGATATCATCCAAGGCCCGGGCATCGCCCTCAAAAACGACTTCTGTGATCTGCTCTTTTTGAATTTTCCCGCCCGCCCACTGAATATCCAGCACGCTGCTGGCGTCAAACCGGTCATTTCCCACCACCAGCTCCACCTGGCCGCCAAAATGCTGAACAATTTTGGCCACCAGCAGGCTGGGCCGACTGTGGAAGCCCAGCCTTACGGGAATGCCCACCGTGATGGCGTCGCGTTCGATATTTTCATTTAAAATTTCCCTGGCCAGTTTTTTTCCGGTTTGGAGATAATGGCAGGCATAATACAGGCCGTAATTGATGGTCCGGTCCAAAAGGGTCTCGGGATTGACCAATTCGATGAGCTGTTCCTGGACACGCTTGTACGTATCTTTATATCCTGCCTCCCGAAGATGACGTTCGTAAAAATGGAGAAGCCGGCCCATCATCTGCAAGAGGTGAAGCACAACGGAAAAATAGCTTCTGAGGGATCTGAGTTTTTCATTGCCAAAACGGAACCCGCCATGGCTCACATAGGTGTCAAAAGAGGATTGCAGGTTGTGCACCATCATCTCGAAACGGCAGATCTCCACTTCATCCACCTTGTCAGGCACCATGGCCGCCATTTCCGCATAGGTATGCGGCTCATAAAAACTGAGGGAATCAAAGGTGCGGGCAATGGAGAGAAAGTCGCTGGCAATTTTCACGACCTGCCGTTTCTGGACATCCTTGGCATCATCGTCAATATCGTATTTGAGCATTTCACCAGAGATGATACCGGGAAAATCTGCACCCGTGAACCGGGTTTCGGGCATGGTGATGTTGAGCCGGGCCGCTTCACTGATAATCACCGGCGCCAGGTTACTGAGAACCGTATTGAGAAAGGCGATGGTCTTTTCCCCCTGACTGCGAAACGCGTCAATGTCGGGAATATCATAAAAACACAACCGGTTCAGAATATGCTTCTGGCAATAGGCCCCCAGGCTCAAATGGCGGATGGTGGCGGACGCTTCCCGGTACAGATACCAGTCCGCATTGTTCTTGGCACCGTGAAAATCAAGAAAATCTTCCAGCATCTGGGAGGTAGAGATGAGCTTGGAGTACAATTTGGAGGTAAAAAGAGAATCCGGTGTTTTTTTTTCGGAAATATAAAAGCAGCACTTCAAATAATCGGATGAAAAAACCCGCACTTTGTCGGAAAAAGCAAAACTTCTGTGGGTATCACCCAGGTCATGTTCCATGGTGGGTCAGCCTCTTCCCTGTCCGGAAATGGGTTGATAAAATAGCGGCCGGAGCAGCCCGTAAGCCGAATTCTGTTCCTCCGGCCGGTTACCCGATACCGAAGGCGACGATCATTCATCTGGGATGCCGGTTACCCGGCACCTCTAGCAACCTACCCGGGAGCTCGGACGGGCCGCCCTCAAACACTCCTCTATTTGGTCTTGCACCGGGTGGGGTTTACCCAGCTTCCCCGGTCACCCGGAGAACTGGTGCGCTCTTACCGCACCGTTTCACCCTTACCTTGACAAAACAACGCAAGGCGGTTTGCTTTCTGTTGCACTTGCCTTCACGTCACCGTGACTCCACGTTATGGAGCACCCTGCCCTGTGGTGTTCGGACTTTCCTCCGGTCCCGCCCAAAAGCGGAACCCGCGACCGTCTGGTCTGCTCCGACCGCTATTCAACCTCCTTTTCCCTCCAGTAAAGAATTCGGTGGCAATGGGGACAGAAACGAATTTCATCAAACCGCTGCAGCTCATTGAACAATTGGGCCGGAATATTCAGGTGGCACCCCAGGCAAATGGATCGTTCCGCCGGAGCCACGGCCACCCCCCGGACTTTTTTTCGGACCGCAGCCAGCGTGCCGGTGGTTTGGGGCGCTGCATCGGAAAGCACCTGTTCCATTTCCTGTTTTAATATTTCCACGGTTTGCCGCTCCTGATCAATCATTTTCCCGGTTTCCTGTTTTTTTTCCCGGGAGCGGGCCTCAAAAGCTGTCAGTCGAGTGGTTTCCGCAGAAACCGCCGTTTCCATGGATTCAAGGGAATCCAGCTGTTCAAGCATCCGGTCTTCCAAATCCGAATGTTTTTTTTGGGTTTCTTCAATTTCCGTGAGAATGGACTGATACTCTTTGTTGGTTTTGACGAGCCGGAGTTTTTCGTTGCTTTTGGCGATCATGTCCACATAGCCTTTGGATTCCGCCTCAAGTGCCCGATACTGCTTTTTTGCCGCGTCCAGGGATTGGATATCCGCGTCCAGCCGGGCTTTTTTTTCAGCCACATCCTGGTCCAGAACGGATAGTGACGCAGTGAGCGTGTCGATTTGGGCCATGGCCGCCGCCACCGCCAGGTCAAGATTTTGCCATGTTTCAAGGAGCTTGATCTGATCTCTAAGGCTCATACCGGATTTTCCGTTCTGTCACAGGTAATGAAAAGGATCCGCCTCCACTTCAGCAGAGGCCACCGTCACATCAAGCCCCTGTTTTTTCGCTGCCGCCTGAATGACGGTGGTGAGGGTGTCGACAATCAGCCGCTCGGAACTGAAATGGCCCACGTCAATGAGCGCGATGTTCGCCTGCTGGGCGTCCCGGGCTGTATGATACCCCAGATCGCCGCTCACATAAACATCCGCGCCCGATGAAATGGCTGCATTGAGCAGACTGCCGCCGCTTCCCGCACAAAGGGCCACACGTTGAACCAGGGCATCGGCTGATCCGACGATTTTGACCGTGGAAAGCCCCAGTGCGGCTTTGAGGGTTTGAACCAGGTCCTTCATGGGCACCGGTACAGGAAGCATTCCCACCCGGCCAAGTCCGTTATCCGGATCATCTCCGGAAAGGGGATACATATCCCAGGCCGGCGTTTCGTAAGGATGAACCGTTTTGAGGCCTGCCAGAATGCGACCGGCATCCGCCAAGGGCACAAGGACTTCAATCCGGCTTTCCGCAACTGTCGTGGCCATGCCCACATTGCCGATAGAAGGGGATGCGCCGGGTTCGGGCAAGAAGGTGCCCTTGCCGTCACACCGGAAACTGCATCCGGCATAGTTGCCGATCCGGCCTGCCCCCAGATTGAAGAGCGTGTCCAGAACCGCCTCAACATGGGTTGACGGCACAAAAACCACCAGTTTGGCCATGTCTCCAGGTCTTTTGGACAAAACAGACCGATGTTCAAGGCCGATCCGGTCTGCCAGCACGTCGCTGACACCGCCGGCAACACTGTCCAGGTTGGTATGGGCGCTGTAAATGGCCAGTTGGTGGACCATGGCCATCTCAATGATTTTTCCGGTGGGCGAATCGGCGTCGATTTTCCGGATGGGCTTGAAAAAAAGCGGATGGTGGGTCACCAGAAGATTGACATGGTTTTTGCAGGCCGCTTCCACCACCTCGGGCAACGGGTCCAGTGCAGTCCAAATTTTTTTGACCGGCCAGTTCATGCTGCCGATCTGAAGACCGACCGTATCCCAGGATTCCGCCAACCGGACGGGAGCCAAGGTGTCAAGGATACGGACAAACCGAGAAACTGTACGGGTCATGCGTTCCTTTCCGCTGCCATGGGAAATGGCGTTTTCGCCTGTAATACTTTTTCTGGCCAAGGGCTCTGCCTGAAAAACAAAAAAAGCGCGGCATGGGGATTAAAGCCGCGCACATCTGTTCGAAAACGGACAAATGATCCTTAAAACAGAAGTGGTGGGCCCACCTGGGTTCGAACCAGGGACCGACCGGTTATGAGCCGGTGGCTCTTCCAGCTGAGCTATGGGCCCGCATCCAAACAAAATGACGTCGCGTCTACCTATCGCCCTTGCCGATGACTTGTCAAGAAATGGATCACTGAAAGGCATGAAATCATCCCCTTCAGTGATTCAGCGGGATCGGCAAGTCATCGGCAAGTCAGTTGTCGATAAAACTTTTCAGCTTGCGGCTGCGGGTCGGATGACGCAGTTTTCGCAAGGCTTTGGCTTCAATCTGCCGAATACGCTCGCGGGTAACCGTAAAATCCTGGCCCACCTCCTCAAGGGTGTGGTCCGCCTTCTCGCCAATGCCAAAGCGCATCCGCAGTACTTTTTCTTCACGGGGAGTAAGGGTGGCCAAGACTTTTCGGGTCTGCTCAGCAAGATTCATATTAACCGCAGCTTCAGAGGGCAGCATGAATTTTTTGTCTTCAATGAAATCGCCCAGATGGCTGTCTTCCTCCTCGCCGATGGGGGTTTCCAGGCTGATGGGTTCACGGGCGATCTTGAGGACCTTCCGGACCTTGTCAATGGGAATTTCCATTTTTTCGGCAATCTCTTCCGGACGCGGTTCCCGGCCGAACTCCTGCACCAGATACCTGGAAGTCCGAATCAGTTTGTTGATGGTCTCAATCATGTGAACCGGAATGCGGATGGTTCGCGCCTGGTCCGCAATGGCACGCGTAATGGCCTGGCGGATCCACCAGGTGGCATAGGTGGAAAATTTGTAGCCCCGGCGGTATTCAAACTTGTCCACCGCCTTCATCAGACCGATGTTTCCCTCCTGGATCAAATCCAAAAACTGGAGCCCCCGGTTGGTGTATTTTTTGGCAATACTCACCACCAGCCGGAGATTGGCCCGGATCAGCTCGCTCTTGGCAGATTTGGCCCGCATCCGGCCTTCATCCACACTGGCCATCACCCGCTTGAGGTTGCGGTTGTTGGCCTTGAAATCATTCTCCTTTTCCCCCAGAAGCTGAATGACCGATGTGAGATGGTTGTAAATTCTTTCAAGGGAGGTATCGTCCACCGACGTAAGGGAACGGGCCCAGGTCATAAACTGATTTTTATCTTCCAGATGGCCCCTGAGATCCCGAATCGTGGTTCCCATGGCCTCGGCGGTTGCGGCAACCAGGCGACTCTGGGCATCAAACCAGTCGATGAGTCGCCGGATATGAGCTTCAATCCGATCAATGACGCCGCCTTCCAGACGCCAGCCCTTGAGCAGTTCAAAAATCTTGTTGTTGCGTCGCATGATGCAGCGCCGGACACGGCGGGCCTCTTCCGCCCCCAGGTCTTCGGTGAACATGCGCTCCCGGTAAAGTTGATTTTCATCGTTCACCTTGCGGATCTGGTTGATGGTTTTCAGAAAATTTTCAATCTGCACCTTCTCATCCACACAGATATCGCCCTCATCCACATCCCGGAGCACATGTTTGGGTCTTAAGGCCCCTTTTTCGATCAAATCACCGAACTCAAGAATATAGTTAACCCCCAAAGAGGTTTCCAGAAGCGCCTTGAGCACATCCTGCTCACCCTCTTCGATTTTTTTGGCGATTTCCACCTCGCCCTCACGGCTGAGCAGGGTCACCATCCCCATTTCCCGAAGGTACATCTTTACCGGATCGGTCACGGATCCGAAATCCGACGAGGACGCCAATTTGGTCAGCGATTCCTTTTTTTCCGGAAGGCTTTCCTTTTCAGAAACCGAATCGTCAGTCTCAACAATCTCAATATCCATATCGTCAAACATCATCAACGTATCATCGATCGCCTCCGATGACATCATCTCCTCGGGAAGAACCTCGTTGATTTCATCATATGTCAGGGTTCCCTGTTCTTTTCCTTTCTCGAGCAGGGCTTTTAATGCCCGCGGGTGGGGCTTTCGGGCCTTTGCCTTTGTTTTTCCCGATTTCACGTTCTGTGCCTTGGACTGGACCGCATCCAGAAGAGTCGGTTTTGCCTGGTCAGATACAACGTCACGCTTGTCACCGGATGTTTTTGTCATTCCGTTTGCCTCCTGAAACAGGGCAGAATGGGTTTTACCCGTTATGGGTCCCTTGAACTCCAAAGAGGTCAGGGGTGATCTTTGGCCTTTTTAACGCGCCTTGTGGATCATGGGCAGTTATCTGTCTTTCAGCATACCGCCTTTTTTTTTCGCAGCCTTTTGCGCCTCTTGCTGTTTTTCCCGCAACAGCGTTGCCAAAAGTGACATGTCATTTTCCTTTTCAGCTGCTTCAATCTGTTTCAGCAATGCGTTGTCGCAACGCCGGGCACGGGCCTCAAACTGGTTGATGAGGGCCGCGCATCCGCCGGGGGTCCACGCTTCTTCGCAAATGGAAAGCCGAGCAACCATTGCTTTTTTTTCAGGGTCATCCCATCGGGAGACCAAGCCTGCCGCATCACTGGTACCGGTGCGGGTAAAATGATCGATGATGCCGTTTCCGATTTCCGCCAGGAGGGGATCGGTAAAACCATCCACCACACGGCGTTCTTTTATATCGGTAATCATCTCGGGAAACTGAAGCATCATCATAATCATCTGGCGTTCAAGCCGCCACCCCTCACCCCTGGCCTTTGGAACCGATGTCTTTTCCGAGGCCGGCGCCAGTGGAACGCGTGGACCTGCCCCAGCCCCTTGGGGTTTTCGCATTTTCTGAAGCATCACCGCCTCATCCACACCCAAGCGCTCGGCCAGCTGTTTGATGTAGAGGGAGCGCGCCACAGGATCGGAAATGGCCAGAATTGCCCCGCGCATCTCATCGACCACGCGAACCCGACCGGAAATGGTCAGGTCTTGTTTACCGCCATGCTTGTCAATGACCGATTCCATCAAAAAGGTCATCATATCCATGGCTTTTTCGGTTTCCGCCAAAAAGGCGTCCGGACCATTTTCTATGAGAAACGAATCCGGATCGTATCCCTTGGGAAGAACCAGAACACGGGCCTCCAAAAGCCCAGCCTGAAAAACCGAAATGCTCCGCTGGGCTGCCCGTATGCCGGCCGGATCAGCATCATAAACCAGAATCACCCGGCCGTCCTGGCCCACCATACCCTTTAAGATCCGGACATGGTCAGGGGTCAAGGCTGTGCCCAAGGTTGCCACGGTGTTTTCAATGCCGGCCTGGTGCATGGACAGGCGGTCAAAATAACCTTCAACCACATAGACGGTCCCGGTTTCCCGGCTGCGGGAACGGGCGCGATCCAGCCCGTACAGGGACTTTCCCTTGCTGTACACCGGTGTTTCCGGACTGTTGAGATACTTGGGCAGGGAATCATCCATCACCCGGCCGCCAAAGCCGATCACCTGACCCTGGACATTGGCAATAGGAATGATGATGCGGTTCCGGAAACGGTCGTAGGCGCCTTCGCCTTTTTTTCGGAGAACCAAAAGACCGGCACGGACGGCAATATCCAAAGATTTCTTTCGGGATTGCACATGGCGGTAAAAAAAATCCCACCCATCGGGCGCAAAACCGAGGCTAAAGGATTCAATCATCTTCCGGGTCATCCCCCGACCCAGGAGATAGGCCATGGCACTTTTCCCGTTTTCCGAAAAAAGGTATGCTTGGTAAAAGGACAGGGCATCGGCATTGAGAGACAGAATTTGTTCGCGTTCGGTGATTCTTTTTTTTTCAGCCCCGGAAAGTCCTTCCGGGGAAAGATCTATGCCGCAGCGTAAAGCAAGGGCTCTCGCGACTTCCGGAAAGGTCATTCCCGTCTGTTTCATGACAAAACTGAAAATATTCCCCCCGGTGCCGCACCCGAAACAATAAAAGACCTGTTTGTCCGGATTCACCGTAAAAGACGGCGTTTTTTCCACATGAAACGGACATAATCCCAGATAGGAGCCCCCGGCCCGACGCAAAGAGACCGTTTCCGATACAATGTCGACAATATCGCAACTGTTTTTGATCTGCTCTATTTTGTCGTCAGCAATATATGCAGCCAAAAAAACCGCCTCCACAAAAATGGATTTGGATTCGGCAGAGGGCCGGAAGATTCCGGACACCACCAGAAAAAAAATAGAAAATCAAAAGGGCTTTTTCTGTGACTGCTGCAGAAAGGCAAAAGCGCCAGCTACCGGTTGTTTTAAAAAAACCCCAATCTATTTTAAACTTTAAAAAATAAAGCCACGGTACGATTTTGTCAACACCGGTGTTTTCCCTTTAATGTTGGAAAAAATTATGAAATCTGCCATTTTCAGCTCTGTTGAGGCAAACATTGTTCAATGTTTGCTGAACTAATAAAAATATATATAAATAAGGTTTGTTGAACAGGCCTCTGTCTCACTAACTGTTTTTCAACAAGGAGGAGTATCGTGAAATCAAACAAGATCGACCACATCTGCATTGCCGTCAAAAATCTGGATGAAGCCCGCAAAACCTGGGAACCTCTGCTGGGCAAGTCAGAGCCGGACGATGCCTATATTGATGAGCCCGAAAAAATAAGAGTGGCCCGGTACTGGGTGGGTGGGGTGGGCTTTGAGCTGATGGAATCCACCACACCGGACGGTGATGTTGCCAAATTTATCGAAAAACGGGGTGAGGGCGTCATGCTGATCAGCCTCAATGTGGACAGCACCCGTGATGCCATGGCCGAACTTGAAAAAAAGGATTATCCCTTCATTGGCGGGATCCGATCTTGGCGGGACTGCGAGTTTGCCTTTCTTCACCCGAAAAAGATGAACGGGGTTCTGCTGGAACTGATTGACTACAAATGGCGGGAGCTTGAAAACCACTAACGCCGAAAAACCATGCTAACGAGACCTTTAAGCTTATCCTGCGGTCATTTTTTCGGAGATAAGGATACGCGAACATCGCGTGGAAAAATAAGCGGCCTTAATTTTAAAAGCTCATTGACAGTGGGTGTCAATGAGCTTTGTCGTCAAGTGGTGGCGATGCAGGGATTTGAACCCCGGACACTGCGGATATGAGCCGCATGCTCTGACCAACTGAGCTACATCGCCGTGGCTTTTTTGTTATGGCATGCGGACATGCCTTTTTTCCGGGCGCAAACCAAGCCGCCCTTAAAAGAACAGGCGGACTCTTACCAGCTGAAAAACGGTTCGTCAAGCTGAAAACTAAGGATCAACCAAGGGCTCGGAGCCTTTGAGTTCAATGGTCACCTTGTCCAGCGGACTCTCAAAATTGGAAAATACAATCATAAAGGGAATGGTCTTGCCGGGCTCAACTTTGACATCAGTCCGGCCTTCTTCCATCTGCTTTTTAATCTCGTCCCACCCCATGCTGGAAAGCTCCAGATCGGACAGTATGTTACCCGCAAAAGCCGCCTGCTCCTGAATCATTTTCCCATCGGAAAACAGCTCGCCCTGAAGAGAGATCATACCCCGACTTTCCGCGTACCCGCTTTCCACCATTCCAGAAACCACAAAAAGCTGTCCCACAGCCTTGTTGTCCACATAGCGATCCGTAATATCCCGGGTGGACAGTTTCCGAAATCCCGGATCCGGCGTATCGGCGTCCAAATAGTCGCTGATGACCGGAATCTTGCCAAGCACCGTGGAAAGCGGGATCCCCTTCTGAAGCATAAAATAATAACAGACGCTGCCAACCCCCACCAGGATCAGCAAAGGCACCCAAAAAACGAGTCCCCATCTTATTCCGCCCTTGGGGGCTTCCCCGGATTCGATCCTTTCCATTCCGCCGCCCCCGCCGCCTGCCATGACAAAGCGGCCATTCCCGGGCATCAGGGAAACCATGGAAGCCGGACCGTCCGTAAGGCCCAGCTTGAGTTCAGGCTCTTGACGGGCATCCTCACCTTCGTTGGCATCGACCACCGCGTCAGTCATCCCTTCAAATTCGGCCAGATGAACCCCTTCGGGGGCAACAGGCGCCTTTGCCTTGACCGTATCAGCCATTTGCTGTCCACGCTCGCGATCCCCGCTCATCTCCTGATCCACCGGCAAACCAGAGTTTGCCGGGCTGACCGGAGATGTGTCCAGGACCCGCCGGGTTTCCGTCGGCACTGCCGGAGAATCGATATGACCGAATACGGACGATTTTTGGGACACCGGACCAATATCTTTTGGGCCAGGGAAAACCTTTTTATCCGCCGGTTCTGGTGGAGAAGGAGGCTTGGCCTCAGGCACCGGTTTCTGGTATATTTCCACCAATGCAGGCGGTGTTTGCATCTCCGCCGGAGACGGACCTGCCTCCTCCGGGTAGACAGTAAAAACAGTGGCACAAACCGAGCATCTGACCTTTGAGCCGGTTGGTTTGATGACCTTGTCATCAATATTGAAACGCGTATGGCACGTTTTGCAGGGGATAATCATCATCGCCTCATCAAATTATGATGGACTGAGCACTGCCGCCGGATATGTGACGTTTTTCTTCCCTACCCCTTATCCGAAAGCGATTCCATCACTGTCTCATATGGTATATTCCCGGAAGGTTTCGGTAGCGTTCGGCATAATCCAGCCCATACCCCACAAGAAAGCCTTCTTGTATTTCCATACACACGTAATCCACTTGCACCTCTGTTTTTCGTCTTGACTTGTTGTCAATCAGGGCGCAGACACGAATATCGCGGGGTTTGAATCCCTTCAGGTGGTTGACCAGAAAAGCCAGCGTCAATCCAGTGTCCACAATATCATCCACCAGAAGCACATCTTTACCATGAATATCAATATCTATGTCTTTTTTCAGAATAATTGCTTCTGACGATACCGTATCCGTTCCGTAACTGGAAGCCTGAAGAAAATCAATGCCGATTTTTTCAAGGGTCAGCAATCGAACCAAGTCGGCGACAAAGATAAATGCGCCCTTCAGCACCCCCACCACAACCAGTTCCCGTCCTTTGTAATCTGCTGAAATGACAGCTGCAATATGGGATATCCGCTGATGCAGCACATCCGGATCAACAATGGGAATGAGTTTTGTCATAAGAATATGGCGCAGGGTATCAAGAGGATACGCACAAAAGCGACCCGGTTGTCAGAAAATAAAAAAATCAGATAGAAGAAAAGGCGGATCTTTTCGGAAAACACACCCCAAAAATCGGCATGTGCTGATTGCCCGAAGACCCATCGCCCTGTGGATATCTGATGTCAGCCATCGTTTACATGAATTACGCGCACGAATTACGCCAGAGCCGATGGATTGTCAATCATTGTTGTCATTGGGGTTACAATCCGGTTTCCGCAAGTTCAGTGACGAGCTTTTTCTGCTCGTCGGTCAGTTTTCGGGGAATATCCACCAGAACCGTCACGTAGAGATCGCCCTTTTCTTTTTTCTTCATTTTCGGCAGTCCGTGGCCGGCCAGTCGCATCCGGGTTTTGTGCCGGGTTCCCGGCGGAATTTTGAGGTCCAAAAAATGATCCTCAAGGGTCGGCACCCGCACCTGGCCGCCCAAAAGCGATTCACTGAGCCGGATCGTCACGGTGGTGTTCAAGTCCCAGCCGTCATTGGAAAATACCGGATCATCCACCACCCGGGATTGGATAAACAAATCACCGGCCGGACCGCCAAATGGGCTGGACTCCCCTTTTCCGGACAGGCGGAGTTTTTTGCCCGTAATCATGCCGGGCGGAATTTTGACGGAGATGTTCTCGTTCCGGCCCTGGTGCTGAAACGTAATGGTTTTGTCAGCGCCTGTGGACACTTCCTGAAGGGTTAAGGGGAGTTCATACACCAGATCCGATCCCTTGACCGGTGCCGGACGCCGCTGCTGGCGGCCAAAGGGCGATCCGCCAAAGGAAAACCGCATTCCCGACCCGCCGAATCCGAATTCTTTCAGGATGTCGCCCAGATCCGAATTTCTGAAAATATCTTCCTGGGAATACCGCTGATGAAAATCCGCCGACCCATATGTATCGTATTGCTGCCGCTTTTCCTTGTCGCTCAGCACCGCGTACGCCTCACTGATCTTCTTGAACATCTCTTCGGCCTTCTTGTCATCCTTTGAATGATCCGGATGATACTTCATGGCCAGCTGACGATACGCTTTTTTGATTTCAGTGTCCGTGGCGGTTTTGGATACTCCCAGAATCTTATAATAATCCTCTTGCGCCATAATATGTCATGCTCCTGTTGCTTAAAAATGAGCCGAAAAGCAGTTGACTCAAGTGATTGCACAGCCACTTTATTCCGGAACATGCGTTTTCGGAATATCTGCTTTTCCGGCCCATCCCTGCCTGAAATCGTGAAACAGTTTGAAATCCGACAGTTATATTAAAGACGAAAAATAAGCTGTCCGGTATTTCCTGTCAAGCTGGCGGTCATTTCCAGGGGCAGATACTACGATCTACCGGTTTTTCCACAGCCGCAGATGCATCATGAGGACCGACAGGGCCGCCGGGGTGATGCCCTCAATCCGGGAAGCCTGGCCCAGGGATGCCGGACGCACGGCCGTCAATTTGTCTTTAAGTTCACTGGACAGTCCGTTAATCACCCGATAATCGATATCCTCGGGAAGCGTCATCTTTTCCAGATGCCTGAATTTTTCAATGTCCTGAAGCTGGCGGCGGATGTAGCCCTCATATTTGATTTCGATTTCCACCTGCGCAATCACCGCGTCAGGCAGCGGCGGGTCTGTTGGTGCAAGGGCGGTTACCAGCGTATAATCCATTTCCGCCCGCTTGAGCAATTGATCCAAATGCGTGCCGTTATCAATGGCCGGCGACTGCCGGGATGAAAGATAGTCGTTTACCTCGGGCAGCGGCTTGATCACGGTTTTTTTGATGCGGTGGATTTCCGTCTGGATTTGGGTTCGGCGCTTTCGAAGGGCAGCGATGGTATCCCCATCCACAATGCCAAGGTCATGGCCAATTTCCGACAAACGAAAATCCGCGTTATCCTCCCGCAGCATGAGCCGGTATTCGGCCCGGGACGTAAACATCCGGTAGGGTTCAAGGGTGCCCCGGGTCACCAGATCGTCAATCATCACCCCCATATAGGCCTGGCTGCGGTCCAGAACAAACGGCGGCCGCCCCAAAACCGCACAGGCCGCGTTGATGCCAGCCCATATCCCCTGGGCAGCAGCCTCTTCATAACCGGAGGTGCCGTTGATCTGGCCGGCCAGGTAAAGTCCGCGGACACGCTGGGTTTCCAGCGTGGGCTTTAATTGGAGGGGATTGATATAATCATACTCAATGGCATAGGCCGGCCGCATGATTTCCGCTTCCTCAAGACCGCGAACGCTTCTCACCACCTGAATCTGAATCTCCACCGGCAGGCTGTTGCCCAGGCCTGATGCATAAATCTCGCAGGTGTCCAGGCCTTCGGGTTCAAGGATGATCTGGTGGCGATCCCGGTCTGGAAAACGGACGATCTTATCTTCAAAGGAAGGGCAGTAACGGGCCGGCACCCCTTTGATGATGCCGCTGTGAAGGGCGGATAAACGCAGATTTTTCCGGACCAGCTGATGCACATGATCGCAGGTATGGCCCAGATAGCTGTGAACCTGGGGAAGGCGGGGCGTTTTTGGCGCGGAAAAAGAAAACGACCGCACCGGTTCTTCCAGGGGCTGGGCTTCAAATGCCGAAAAATCAATGGTGTTCCGGTCCAGGCGCGGGGGTGTGCCGGTTTTCATGCGGCCCAGCTCAAATCCCAGGTCCTTGAGCTGGAAAGCCAGCTCATAGGCGGCAAATTCGCCGGCCCGGCCAGCCTCCAGGGTTTTAAAACCAATATGTACCAGACCGGATAAAAACGTGCCGGTGGCCAGAATCACGCAGGGTGCTGAAAACCCGAATCCCGTATGATCTTCCACCCCCAGAACCCGGCCGTCTTCCCGGCCCTCTTCAATGATCAGGCGATCCACCCGCGCCTGTTTGAGATCCAGACCTGGCTGGGCTTCGATCACCGCTTTCATGGCCGCATGGTACCGGGCCTTGTCATTCTGGGTCCGGGTGGACTGAACCGCCGGGCCTTTTTTGGTGTTGAGGGTTTTGTACTGAATGGCGGTCTGATCGGCAATTTTGGCCATTTCACCGCCCAGGGCGTCAATTTCCCGGACCAGCTGCCCCTTGGCCATTCCGCCGATGGACGGGCTGCACGGCATGGCAGCCAGCTTGTCCAGGTCAATGGCCAGGAGCAACACCCTGCACCCCATCCGGGCAGCCGCCAGCCCAGCCTCACACCCGGCATGACCGCCGCCCACCACAATGACATCGTATTTTTTCTGAGACAGCGCCATGGCCTTTTTGCCTGTTAATCTGATCGTTGCCTTTTGCCCTGACGGCAAACTATATAGATGGCGAACTATATAGAGGGTGAACATCTTCAAGGTCAAGCAAAGGCTCACCATGACACCACTGCCCTACCGGAGTCTCAGCTCCCATTTCCGCGATCAATTTGGCCAAAGGGTCCACAAAATCACCATTGATGCGGGCTTTACCTGTCCCAATCGCGATGGCACCCTGTCCACCGGCGGCTGCATGTATTGCAATGCCAGGGGATCTGGAAACGGGGCCCACCAGGCGGGCCTGTCCATCCGCCAGCAGATTGAGGACGGAAAAGCCCGCCTTTCCAGACGGTTCAAGGCCAATCTGTTCATGGCGTATTTTCAGGCCTTTACCAATACCTACGCCCCGATCCCGGTGCTTAAAGCCTGTTATGACGAAGCGCTTTGTGTGGACGGCGTGGCGGGACTTTCCATCGGCACCCGACCGGACTGCGTGTCCCCGGAAATTATTGATCTTTTGGCATCCTACGCAAAAGACCGGCTCATCTGGGTGGAATACGGGCTTCAGAGCGCCAATGACACCACCCTTGTCCGCATCAACCGGGGCCATGATGTGGCCTGCTTTGAGCGGGCCGTGGTTGCCACCCAAAACCGAGGCATTAAAATCTGCGCCCATGTGATTCTGGGCCTTCCCGGCGAAACCCGTGAAGACATGCTGCGGACTGCGGACCGGATCGCTGACATGGGAATTGACGGGGTCAAGCTTCACCTTTTGTATGTGGTCCGGAAAACCCCCCTTGAGGCCCTTTACCAAAAGAACGGCTTCCGCTGTCTGGAACAGGACGAATACACGGATATCGTCTGCGCCTTTATTGAACGGCTGCCCCCCGCAATGATCATTCATCGGCTGACCGGCGATCCCCATCCCCATGAACTGGCGGCCCCGATGTGGGCCCTTGAAAAGCAGAAAACCCTTTCCATGATTCACGATTGTTTTTCCAGGCAGAAAACATGGCAGGGGAAGAAGTGGAAAAGGTGAAGGGTGAAATGTCGCACCGGCCACGGACACCAACGGAAAAAGAATGTGAAATTCTCATGCGGGAGAAGTGTGCCGTACCGGAAAATATCATTTCCCACTGCCAAAAGGTGGCCGAGGTGGCGGACGCGCTCACCTGCGCGGTAAATGAAGCCGGCGCGGGGCTGGATGCAAATCTCATCCGCAGCGCCTGTCTGGTCCATGATGTGGCCCGGCTGGAAAAAAACCACGGCCGGGCAGCGGCAGAACTGCTCCGGTCCATGGGATTTTCAGAAATGGCTGATGTGGTGGAAGTGCATATGGATGTGCCGGTGTTTCCGGACGATCCGCTGGATGAAATCCAGATGGTTTTTTACGCAGACAAGCTGGTGATGAACACAAAAGTGGTCAGTGTGGGCCAGCGTTTTGCGGCCAAAGCGCGGCAGCATGGTCACAATCCGGCATCCCTTGAAAACATCCACCGCCGTGAAACCGCCGCGCTGGAAGTGCAGGCCAAAATCGAGAAGCTCACCGGAAAAAGCGTTTCCGAAATTCTTTCCGCAGCGGGAGTTTAAGCCCCCTGAAGAAGCGTCTCCGTTGTTTCCAATACAATGCTTCCTCAGCGGCAAGGGCGCCGTCATGGATGCCGCCTGTTTTGCAGCCGGTCCCGCATCAAGATGGCCGCCAGGTTCATGCCCGTTACCAGCAGCACCAGAACCAGCGCGGTGCCGTATTGCAGGGGCATGGTTTTTTCCATATCCGTGGAGGATGTGGCCAGCACATAGATATGGTTGGGCAGGGCCATGACCGGCCGCAGCAGGGACCCGGTGTCTGGCTTGGCGAAAAAAACAGCTGCCGTGAACATGATGACCGCTGTTTCCCCGGCAGCCCTGGCCAGGCCGAGAATGGCCCCGGTGAGCATGCCCGGCATGGCCGATGGCAGCACCACCCGGAAAATGGTCTGGCTTTGGGTGGCCCCCAGGGCCAGGGAGGCTTCCCTGCAGGTCATGGGCACCTGACGCAGGGCTTCTTCGGCCGTGCTGATAATCACGGGCAGGGTGAGTACCGAAAGGGTCAGAATCCCTGAAAGCAGGGAAATACCCAGGCCGCAGGCAATGACAAAAAAGCTCATGCCGAACAGCCCGAACACGATGGACGGCACGCCGGCCAGGTTGTTCACCCCCAGCCGAATATACCGCGCAAAGCGGGAATCCCTGGCATACTCGTGCAAATACACGGCAGACGCCACCCCCAGCGGGAACGATACGGCCAAGGCGCCGGAGGCCAGCAGCACCGTGCCCAGAATGCACGACCAGATCCCGCCTTCGGTCATGGCGTTACGCGGCGGCTGGGTCAAAAACGCCCAGGAAATCGCCTGGGCGCCGTTCCAGGCCACAAAGGAACACACCGCCAGCAGTGCGCCCATATTGATGAACGCGGCTGATCGCAAGAGGGCGTGCATGACGCGCTCTTTGGTCCGGCGCCGGGTTGCAAGGGACAGGGTAAACAAGAGGCAGTCTCCTGGATCAGTCCGGCACGCGGCGGCTTTTTTCCGTAATCCGCTGGGCCGTGACATTGAATATGAGGGTGAATAAAAACAGCACCATGCCGATGGCAAACAGGGCGTGATAATGGGCGCCCCGGAAAGAGGCCTCGGCCATTTCCGCTGCGATGGAAGCGGGCATGGGCCGAACGGGATCAAAAAGGGAGCCCGGAAGCATGCCCGCGCCGCCGGCCACCATGAGCACCACCATGGTTTCGCCGATGCTGCGCGACATGCCCAGCATGCAGGCGGTGCCGATGCCGGACCGGGCCGCCGGCAGCACCACTTTCACCGTGGTTTCCCAGCGGGTGGCGCCCAGGGCAAGGGAGGCTTCCCGCAAGGAAACCGGCACGGCCCGCAGGGCATCTTCCGCCACCGAGCAGATGGTGGGCACACTCATCAGGGCCAGCATCAGCCCGGCATTGAACAGGTTAAGGCCCGTGGCGATGTTGAACCGGTCCTGCAGCAGCGGGGCCATGACCACCATGCCGAAAAATCCCACCACTACTGAGGGCAGGGACGCCAGCAGCTCAATCATGGGTTTGCCCACCCGGCGCAGCGGGGCGGGCGCTATTTCCGCCAGCCAGGCTGCGGTCATCACCCCCAGGGGAATGGCCATGGCCGACGACACCAGGGTAACTGCCACAGACCCGGCCATGAGCGGCAGAATGCCGAATTCCGGCGGTTCTGCAGTGGGATGCCAGCCCATGCCCAAAAAGAAGTCTCCGGGCCCCAGGTTTCTGAAAACCGGGAGCCCTTCAAGGAACAGGAACACCATGATCATGGCGAGCATGATGAGGGAACATCCGGCAATGCCCGCCAGGGCGAAACGGATCAGGCGCTCAATGCGGACACGGCCGGAAGACATGGTCTTGTTCCTTATTGCAGGGGAATATAGCCGGTATCTGCAACGGCTTTCTGTCCCTTTTGGGGATCCAGCAGAAAATCCATGAGCTTTTTCACGGCCCCGGCAGGTTCTCCGTCCGTAAAGAGGTACAGTTCGCGGGAGATGGGCCATTTTTTGGCCAGCGCGGTTTCCGGCGTGGCCGTGATGCCATCCACGTCAAGCTTTTTCAAAGAAGGGCCAAGGTAGCCGAAGCCGATATAGCCGATGGCCCGCTTGTTCCGGGATACGGCCTGGACCACCGCTCCGTTGGACGCCTGCATCAGCGCGGACGGGGCGATTTTTTCCTTTTTCATGATGATCTGTTCCCAGGTTTCATGGGTGCCGGAGGACGTATCGCGGGAAATAACCACAATGGGGCTGTCCGGGCCGCCAACTGCTTTCCAGTTGGTTATGCTGCCCGCGTATATGGCGCGCAGCTGGGCAGAGGAAAGGCCGCTCACCGGGTTTTCCGGGTGCACAACAGGCACCAGCGCGTCCACGGCCACGGCCGTGCGTACCGGGCGCACGCCCCGGACCTTTCCCTGCTCCAGTTCAGAAGCCTTGATGTCCCGGGAAGACATGGCCACCTGGCACAGCCCTTCGTTCAGGGCCTTGATGCCGCTTCCTGACCCGCCCCCGGATATGGCCAGCGATATGCCTGGATTTGCGGCCATGAATGCCTCTCCGGCTTTTTGCATCACCGGCAGCACGGTGGTGGATCCGCTGATGACGATTTCTTCCGTTGCCGAAGCAGGCAGGCCGCCAAGCATGACGGCCGAAAAAACAGCGAATGCCAGAACAGTCTTGATCCTTTTGCATTTCATTTGAAGCATCTCCTTGTTAGGCTGTTGGCCGTCAATACGATACCTGCTGACGGGGCGTTTAAGGGCAGCATCTGATTTTAAGCCCCCTCACCCCGACCCTCTCCCCAAAAAAACGCTTGGGGGAGAGGGGGAACTTTTGGGCGAGTATAATATCCGGCAAACAGCCTTGGTTTGGGGTCGCAGCCAATGGGCGGCACAGGTCGCACTTGGCGCATGGGGGCTTTTTCGGCTTTCTGTGTTACGGCAACGTGACGGACCCATGAAGGTTGCATGAATGATTTGTCACACAATCGTCACGGATTGTTCATACAGTTGCCCGAAAACAAGGGCATACCCGTATTACGCACACGCAGCATGAACCGGAAAAAACACGGGCGGACCATATGACGCAGCACACCGTACTCATTGTGGAAGATGAAAAGGATATTCGCGAGCTTCTTGCCTATACCCTCAGGCAGGAGGGGTTTGCGGTTCTTGAGTCCGGCAACGGAACCCAGGCCCTGGAACTGGCGCGGAAAAAGCTGCCGGATATCATTCTGCTGGACCTCATGCTGCCTGGGATGGACGGACTCAGCGTCAGCAAAGCCCTGCAGCGCGAAGCCAAAACCGCCGCCATTCCCGTGCTCATGCTCACGGCCAGGGGCGAGGAAATTGATCGCATTGTGGGGCTTGAACTGGGCGCGGCAGATTATGTGGTCAAACCGTTCAGCGTGCGCGAGGTGGTTTTGCGCATCCGGGCCATATTGCGGCGCCACGTTGCCGCCCTGGATGAACCCCTGCTCTGCTGCGGCGTCATTGTGCTGCACCTGCAGGCCCACACCGCCACCGTGCGCGGCCAAAAGGTGGATCTCACTCTGACGGAATTCCGTTTGCTGGCAGATCTGCTGCGCAACAAGGGCAGGGTCCGCACTCGGGAACAACTGCTTGACACGGTATGGGGATACAGCTTTGACGGTTACGCCCGCACCGTGGATACCCACATCCGCCGGTTGCGGGCCAAGCTGGCGGATGAGGCAGAGCGCATCGAAACCGTGCGGGGCGTGGGGTACCGGGCCAATGATGCCCAGGACGCTGAGCCGGAACGCCAGACACAAGGAAGATGAGCCATGATTACAAGCCCAGGGGCTTTGCGCACCAGACTTTTCCTGGCCTTTTCAGCGGTCACGCTCATCGCAGCGCTTTTGCCCGCTGTTCTGACCCGCAATACCCTTTATAACGACCGCATGGCACTGGCTGGCAAAGAGGCGTTGGCCCGGGCTGTTTTTGCCAAAAGCGTGTTGGATGCAGACCCGGACCCGCAGGTCATGGATCGGCTTTTCCATACTGCCCGTCAGCTTTCCTGCCGGATGACCCTCACAGACGCTTCCGGCCAAGTGGTGCGCGATTCGCACATTGACATGCCGCACCTTTCGGAACTCGACAACCACGGTGATCGTCCGGAAATAGAAGAAGCCCGGACCAAGGGCCACGGCATATCCCTTCGGCACAGCAACAGCCTGGGGGTGGATGCGGTGTATGCGGCCGTGCTCCTGGAAAACGGCGGTATCCTGCGCATGGCCGTGCCGGCCGCAGATGTGCGCCGCGATCTGGAAACAGAGTTCACGTTTCTGGGAACCGTGGTGGTGGGGGTGATTTTTTTCTGCCTTCTGCTCACGGCCCTGATCACTAAGCATGTGCAGAAAGCCGTGGGCAGCATGGCGGAAGTGGTGGCCTCCATTTCCAGGGACAAGCGCTTTCGCCGCCTGCGCCAGGTGCCGGGAAAGGAATTTCTGCCCCTGGCCCATGCGGTCAACACCATGGCCGACACCATTGAGGCCTATGTGCAGACCACGCAGGATCAGCACGGTCAACTGGAAAGCATACTGGAGTGCATGCATGAAGGCGTGCTGGTCCTGTCTCCGGGCGGAACCGTGCGGCGCTGGAACAAGGCGATAGCGGCCCTGTTCCCGGATATCGGCAAGGCTGAAGGCAAACCGGTCATAGAGGCTGTTCCGGTGCCCGCGCTGCAAGACGGTGTGGACGATCTGCTTGGACTGGACACGCCGACCAGGGCCCCGGCCCGGACCGTGCAGTTCGAGTTGCCGCCCGGCCGGTTTCTGGTGGCCCATCTGACCCGGCCCCTGCACAGCCTGGATTCCCTTGGCGTGATCATCGTCATCTATGACGCCACGGAGATCATGCGGCTTGGGGCCATGCGCCGGGACTTTGTCTCCAATGTCTCCCACGAACTGCGCACGCCGCTAACGGCCATTCGCGGCTACGCTGAAATCCTCATGCTTGCCGAAGACCTGCCTGAAGAACGGCGGGCTTTTGCGGCTGTGATTCATCACCACGCGGCCGCGCTTTCAAAGCTGATCAGCGATCTGCTCGTTCTGGCCCGCATTGAAAATGATCCGGAACGCATTGAGGCGGTTCCGGTGGACGCGTCAACGGCCTTTGCAGACGCTGTTGCCCATTGCCGGGAAAAGGCGGACGCCAAAGGGCTGGGCCTGGAAACACAGTTTGACCCCAGGCTGGTTCTTGCCAACGCCTCACTGCTGTCCCAGGTGTTCCGCAATCTGCTGGAAAACGCCTGCCGCTACGCCCCGGAAAACAGCATCATCCGCATTGCCTCCGGCGTGCAGGGCACGAATATGCATTTTTCCGTATCTGACAACGGGCCGGGTATCCCAAAGGAAGCCCTGACCCGGATCTTCGAGCGGTTTTTTCAGGTCAGGGAAGAGAGAAACAGCGGAACATCGGGCATTGGCCTGGCCATCTGCAAACACATCATCGAACGGCACGGAGGCGGGATCTGGGCCGAAAGCCCGCATGCGTCCTGGGCCACGGCCATCCTGTTTACCCTCCCGCTGGCGGATTAAGCATCAGATACAGAAAAGGAACCTGATGGATACTGCGTGCGCATTGTCGGCCAAAAATTTGGACTTTTTCTACGGTCCGGCCCAGGCGCTTTTTGATGTGAGCCTGAGCTTTCCAAAGCACCGGATCACCGCGCTCATCGGCCCGTCGGGCTGCGGCAAAAGCACTTTCCTGCGCTGCCTGAACCGGATGAACGATCTCATTCCCGGGGCCCGGGTCAAAGGAAGCATCCTTCTGGATGAAGCAGACATCAACGCACCGCGCATGGATGTGGTCTCCCTGCGCCGCCGTGTGGGCATGGTGTTCCAGAAGCCCAACCCGTTCCCCAAAACGATTTTTGAAAACGTGGCATACGGGCTGCGGGTCAACGGAGCGCGCAATGCCGCAGAAATCAGCGATGCCGTGGAAGCGGCCCTTTGCCGCGCGGCCATGTTCCATGAGGTCAAAGACCGGCTGCACACGTCAGCCCTGGGGCTTTCGGGAGGACAGCAGCAGCGGCTATGCATCGCCCGTGCCCTGGCCGTGGACCCCGATGTCCTGCTCATGGACGAACCGGCCAGCGCCCTGGACCCCATTGCCACGCAGAAAATTGAGGAAAGCCTCCATGACCTCAAAAAGCGCCTGACCATCATCATTGTGACCCACAACATGCAGCAGGCCGCGCGGGTCTCGGACCGCACGGCTTTTTTCTACATGGGGCGGCTTGTTGAAGAGGGGGATACGGAAACCCTGTTTACCCGGCCCACGGAAAAACAGACCCAGGACTACATAACAGGCAGGTTCGGCTGATGCTCCATAAAGAAACCCAATTGCAGCAATGCCTGACGCAGCTGCGCACCCGTCTTTTGGTCATGAGCGCGGCCGTGGGCATTGCTCTGGATGAAGCCTTGGCCGCTCTGGTGTCGGGCAATATGGGCCGGGCTGTTGCCGTGGTGGATGGAGATGCCGCCATCAACAGCCTGGAAAATGAAATCGATGAAATGGCCCTGGCCCTCTTGGCGCGCCATCAGCCCGTGGCCCGGGATCTGCGTCTGGTGGTGGCCGCGCTGCGCATGGTCATTGACCTGGAGCGCATCGGGGATGAAGCGGTCAGCATTGCCGAGCGGGTCCTGATATTGCAGGGAAAACCGCCGCAGGACGTGACCCTTGCCATGGCCGGGTTGATGCGCACGGCCAAGGAATCCTTAAAGACCGCTGTGGCAGCCTTTAAGGACGCGGATGTGCGTGCCGCCCTGGGCATTATTGAAAACGACGATGAATGCGTGCAAAAGGAAGTTCTGGCCCTGCACCGGATGATGGACCATTTTTGCACGGATGCCGGGGGCGCACACAACAGCGGCGCGCAAGCCGGCATGCACGGTATTCTCATCTGCCGTTCCCTCAACCGTATTTGCCGCCGGGCAGCCAATATGGCCGAACATACCTGTTTCATTGCCGAAGGCGTCAATATCAAGCATGTGCGGGTGACGACAGATCAAAATGCTTCCGGAAGAGGCGGCCCATGAAGTTTCACAACGCCGTATTTGGGCTGTGCAACATTTACTACGGATACAGGGTCAGCCACGTGGTAGATTTTACACGATCATTCTGAAAATTATCCGCCAGGTTCATAAAAATCCTTTAACGTCAAACTGATCTTGATGAATTTATCGCTTCAGCTTGACAGACAAAAAAACGATCTTTACCCTGTCGCTCGAATTTTTTCCAATGATCCAATTTTTCTGAAGGACCCTCATGACCGAATTCAACGCCATTTTCGGGCTGGGACTGTGTTCCGGCGGACTGGACAGCATCTTGAGCGCCCTGGTGCTGCGTGACCAGGGACTCAACGTACACTGGGTGGCCTTTGAAACCCCTTTTTTCTCGGCTGCCAATGCCAAAAAAGCAGCCCGGCAGACCGGCATTTCCTTGCGGGTGGAAAACATCACGGATGTGTATATGGAAATGTTACGGTCACCATCGGTGCGGTATGGCAAAAACATGAACCCGTGCATGGACTGTCATGCCCTGATGTTTCGCTTGGCGGGCGAAATCATGCGGAAAAACGGGTTTCACTTTCTTTTTTCCGGAGAAGTGCTGGGCCAGCGCCCCATGAGCCAGAACCGGACTTCTTTGCGGTATGTGGAAAAACAGTCGGGCTTTGACGGGTATATTCTCCGCCCCCTTTCCGCCAAATGCCTGCCCGAAACCCTTGCCGAGCAAAACGGTTGGGTGAACCGGGAAAAACTTCTGGATATTTCCGGAAGGTCCCGAAAACCCCAGATGGAATTGGCACGCCACTACGGCATCACGGATTTTCCCGCGCCCGCAGGCGGGTGCTTGCTCACAGACAAAATGTTCAGCCAGCGGCTTCGGGATCTTTTAGCCCATCAGGCCGATGCGGATGCGGCGATTCCGGAACGCACCCTTCATCTGCTCAAATTCGGCCGTCACCTGCGGCTGGATACCCGGACCAAAATTATTGTGGGCCGGACCCAGAAGGACAACGAAATGATTCAGCAGAATGTGGATCTCAAACAGGATCAGGTGCTGAAAGTGAAAAATTATCCCGGCCCCCTGGTGGTGATTCCGGGAAAGGCGGATGATGCCATTCAGGAACTGGCCGCCCGAATCTGTGCGGGATACAGCAAGGCGCCGGAAAACATGCCCGTGACGGTTAGCGTGTGCTGTAGTGATGGCGACACGTCGGTCACCGTGTTGGGACTGCCGCCGTCGGAAAGCAGGCAATATTTGATTGGATAAGGGGGCGATAAAACAAATTCACTGGATTTTCCCGTCAATCGCGCCGTACAGACCCGCACCCCACAACCCGGAGTCGGGGCTTTCCAGGTGAAAAATCGGTATGGTTTTTAAAAGCGCGCGCTGAACGCTGTTGTGTTCAAATTCCGCAATAAATGCCGGATGATGGAGTACCGGCACCCGAAGGGCCATCCCACCGGCAATATAAAGTCCCCGGCGGCAAAGGCTGGTCAAGGCAAAATTCTGGGCCGCCCGGCCATAAAACCGGGCATATGCCGCCAAGACCCGGTCATGGCCGGGCCGGGCCGGTTCAGCGTTCAACCGGGCGGTGGCCCCAGGGGCGCTGATATGTGTGCCCATGATAAAATTGTAGAGATCCGATAATCCCCTTCCCCCCAGAACCATATCCGGGCTGATATCATCCCTGCCCCGCACTTTTCGTAAATAGGCACAAAACCCCAGTTCATCGGCATCGGAAAAGGAAAATCGGCCGTGCCCGCCCTCGGATGCCAAAACCCGCGGCACATCCGGCAGCACTATGGCCTGGCCCAGACCTGTGCCGGCCCCCATGATGGCTGCGGGAAAATCTTTTTCCATGCGTCCGGGTTTAACCGGTTTGATGTCCAGAATTTCCCGGCCATGGGCATCTTCCGCCATCAGGCAGGCATAGCCCTGGGCCACAAAGTCGTTAAGGAGCAAACAGCGCTCAAGCCCGAGAACCGTTTCGGCAGTCCGGGCTTCAAGATGCCAGGGAATATTGGGCGGAATGCACCGGCCGTGGGCCACCGGTCCGGCTGCGGCAAGGGATGCCCTCCGGACGGACAGCCCCTCAAACAGCCCTGAGGCCTGAAGCGCCTGCAGCAGATCGGAAAAGCCGGGATAGTCTGTGGTGAACAGTTTCCGGGAACGCAGAAGGGAGAGCTTGGGCGGCCCGTCTTCAGAATTCATCACCGTAAAAATGGAAAACCGGCTGTGGGTGGCCCCCATGTCCGCAGCCAGGAGAAGTGTCTTGTCGGGCATGGATCCTTCTCTTTTTTAAGGCGTCGGGGATTTTCTCACCACCTTGGCGCCGAGCTGCTGGAACCGGTTTTCAATATCAAAATGTCCCCGGCCGATCTGGTAGATATTGTCGATGGTGATGGGTTCCGGGCAGGCCAGTCCGGCAAGAAGGATGCAGGAGGCGGCCCGGATATTGTCCGGCCGGGTGTCTCCGCCCCTGAAGATGGTGGGACCTTTGACAATGGCAAGCCCATCGTCTTCCACCAGCTCAATATCCGCACCCAGTTTCCGGAGCTCCGCCACCTGACTGAAGCGCTCATCAAAAATCCGTTCGCGGATGTAGCTCTGCCCGTCGGCAATACAGGAGAGCGCCATCATGGCGGGCTGAAAATCCGTGGCAAACCCCGGATAGGGACAGGTGAGCACATTAACGGGCCTAAGATCCCTTCCAGAGGAAGATACATCCATCACATGGCCGTTGGCCTGGATGGAAACGCCCATTTGCAGCATTTTTTCCGTGAGCAGTCGAATATCGCCGGGTTCCACGCCGATAATGGACACCTTCCCGCCGGCAATACCGGCCGCCACCATGAAAAGCCCGGCATCCAGCCGGTCATTCATGGCGTAATAATCAATGGGGTTCAGCTCGTTCACCCCTTCCACAACAAGGGTGCGGGTGCCCAATCCCTGAATTTTTCCACCCATTTTGATCATGAACCGGGCAAAATCAATGATTTCCGGATCAGCGCCGGCATTTTCAATAATGGATATTCCCTTTGAAAAACAGGCCGCCATCATGAGGTTTTCCGTTCCGGTATGACTGGGAAAATCCAGATAAAGGGTGGCGCCGTTGAAATCCTCGCCGCGAATCAGAAATTCACCCTCTGAAATGATGTCGGCGCCCAGACGGGCAAATCCCCGGTAATGGTAGTTGAGATTCCGGCTTCCCAAGGGGCACCCCCCCACACTGGGCAGCCGGACTTCCCCCAGCCGTTTGAGAAGCGGCGGAACAAACAAAATGGATGCCCGCAGCCGCGAGGTCAGGGATGCCGGGAGATCCGAACGGGAAAGGTGGGTGGCGTCCACGCAGACCACTTTTTCCGCCGGGAAATAATCCACCCGGGCACCCAAATGGCGCATGATGTCAAAGGCCACCAGAATATCGTTCAGGGGCGGGACATTGCGGATTACACTGCAGCCTTTTTCCGGAAGCAGGGATGCGGCCAGCATGGGGAGAATCGCGTTTTTGGACCCTTGCACGCAGACACTGCCGCTCAAGGGGCGGCCCCCTTCAATTTCAATCCAGTCCTCGCTTTTTGTTATCGTGTTTGCTGTCATGACGGCGATCCCTTCCGAAAAAAAACGCCTTTCCCGAAAACATGGGCGGGAAAAGCGCTTTTCTATTTTATTTTATTTCAATGGACAGATGGCTTCATTTTTCGGGCGCTAAACGTCGTGATGACCGCCATCTTTTTCGTTTCCTGTATCTATCGCAGCCTTGATAACGCAGTATGTGATCCCGAGGCCGATAATGCTTAAGGCATACCACAGGCCCCCGTGAAAAACCATGTGACCGGCATCCCAAACCCATTCAAAACTAAACGGAAACATATGCTCCTCCTTGCCTCATCAAACAGTTGCCGGTTCAGCGGCGACAGCAGCATCCCCATGGGTCACCGGAACATCGTTCGGCGCAATGGGATTGAGTTCCGCTTCCTGGGGAAAAATCGGCAGATAGCGGTAAGAAATCATGATCAGAATGATGCCGTAGGCCACGGGCAAAATGGTGGTGGCCACTTCCTGCCAGCTCGGGATGTACAATACCCACTGATCAAATGGCATCACCGGAACAGCCATCACCTGAAGCACCATGACCCAACGGTTGAGACAAATCCCCATGATGGCCAGAAAAAGAGCGGTCACGCGCCACGTTGAACGTTTTCTCAAGGTGGGGCTGATGAGAATAATCGCAGGCACCAGTCCGCCGAGAATGACTTCGGAAAACAGGATCCAGTACCCGTAAAAGGCGTTGTTGGTGTAAAAATTCGAAAGCGTCTGTCCCAGGCTCGGGGCCAGCATGTTGGCCCACCGGGTGGTGTCGCAGATTTTGGCGATGGTATAGGTGAAAATCATCCATCCGGAAATTTTGGCCAGAAGTTCCACCACATTGTCTTTGACCAGTTTTTTCCGGGTGATCTTTTCCGTGATCCAGGTGACAAACAGGGTAAAGCAGGGGCCGTAGGCTGCGGCTGACCAGGTGAAGAGAAAAAAGGTCCACGGCCAGATGAGGAGTCCCTCGCGGAAGGCAAAGGGGCGGCCGTACAATACGCCGGCCACACCGCCCAGGGAACCCTGATGGAAAAAGGACAAAAATGCACCTGTGGCGGCAAAAACCGCCATGGTTTCATGCATGTTGTGGGCAAGGTGATGAAAAAAGGAGACTTTGTTGAGCTGACGATTTTCCAGAATCAGGGGAATATACTCAATGGTGAGCACGCCCAGGTAGCAGGACAAACAAAAGGCCACTTCCGTGAGCATGGAGTGAACATTGGCATGCCAGAAAATAAACCATCCCCGCAAGGGCTGGCCAACGTCGATGGCCAGAATCAAAAGGGCCGATGTGTAGCAGATAAAACCGATGACCACCGCATAGTTGATGATGGCTTTCAGTTCATCCTTGCCAATGATGTATCTGAGCAGGCCGCTGAAAAATGCGCCCCCGCCCAAGGCAATCACCGCAAGGTCGGCCCAGATCCAGAGCGCAAATCCGTAATAATCGTTCATGTTGGTCTGGTTCAGGCCCTTAAACCAGCACAACAACATGGCATAAATGCCCCACGCGAGCACCACGCCCACCACGCCCAGCCCCAGAAGGAACTGCCACGTCGGGCAACGCTTGAGGCCTTTGGGTATTAATGCAGAATCCATCGGGTATGCACTCCTTTTTTATCCAACACGCCAGACCGCCCTGGTAAACCTAGTGGGGAACAGGTACGGCGCCGGTTTTTTCGTGTTGCAGATAATTGTCACCGGCTCGTCTGACCCATTCCCGGCTGGAGAGATAATAAATTTTGGTATTGGTTCCCAAGCGCTCCAACAGACGGAAGGCCCGGGGATTTTTTGATTTGTTGCCGTTTTTCGGGTCAGGCCTCACAATTTGGTGAACCTGATGCTGGGGATTATTCAGATCACCAAACACAATGGCGCCGCTCGGACAGGCCTGGGTACAGGCGGTCTGGTAATCTTTTTCCGGAACCACAGTTCGGCCCCTGGCATAGGCTGCGTCCTTTGCCAGTTGATAACGGTGAAAGCAGAAACTGCACTTTTCCACCACCCCGCGCATCCGGGGCGAAACATTGGGCGTCAAATATTTTTCCATGCCTTCAGGCCAGACCGGATCCCACCAGTTGAAGTAACGGGCATGGTAGGGGCAGGCGGCCATGCAGTACCGGCATCCGAAGCAACGCGTGTAAATCTGGCTGACAATTCCTGTTTCGCTGCTGTAGTCGGTGGCAGTTGCCGGACAAACCGAAACACAGGGGCTGTGCCCGCCATGGCCCTCACAGTGCTGACACGGACGGGGCAGATAACAGACATCCAGATCCGGATAGGATTTTCCGTTGGTCAGCTTATAGATTCGAAGCCAGGTAATACTGTCCAGCTTGTTGGATTCATCGGCCTTGAAGGGCACGTTGTTTTCCGCCATACACGCCACCATGCAGGCACCGCAACCCGTACACCGGTCAAGATCAATGGCCATTGCGTACTTCATGGAAGGATTCTGTTTCCGTTCCTCTTTCATCAGAACCTCACATCAGAAAAGTTAGGCATTGGAAAGCCTTGCCCGGATACCCCAGGCAACATCATGACCCGATGACGGATCTGCGACAGGGCCGATGAGCGCATTGACATTCACCCCTTTTCCCGCCAGGAATTCGTCATAGGCCATATGGCCCAATCCGCTGACCATGGCGATCACCCCCGGCTGGATGCCGTGGGAAAGGTGAACCCGTACCCGGGCTTCACCTCTGGGGGTGGTCAGCGTGGCAACGCTGCCTTCCTTCAGGTCCAGTTCTCCGGCTGTCCGGGGATGGATTTCAACAAACCCGTCTTTTCCCTTAATGACCGTATCCGCCACTGCCTTGATCATGAAGGGCGGGCTGCCCACAGGGCCCGCAGCCACAGAAAGCGAATCATAGGGAATCAGCATCAGGGGAAAGGCCGAAGCATCGCCCTCTGCCAAAGCCGCCGGAAAATCCACATTTCCGGATTTGAGATTGCCTTTGATCCGCTTGACCTTGGGGCTTTTCCAGACACCCGTTTCCATGAGGGTTTCCCATTGGGTGGACAAGGTTTTCCGAAGGCAGGTTTCGTAGCTGTCCCAGGGAAAAGCCTCGGAAATTTCCTTTCCCATTCGGCGGGACAAGGAAATCAGGGTTTGGCCCAGATGCCGGGTGTTGAACTGGGGTGAAACCACCGGCTTGCACAGTCCGATGATCTGCCCGGTCAGACCGGCGGTAACCGGAACATCGGCATAGCGCTCCAGATACATGTGGTCGGGCAGCAAAAGGTCGGCCATTTGTGCTGTTTCATCCCAGAAGGAAGAAAAGCTCACAATAAAGGGAACTTGTGAAAAGGCCGATTTGACCGCCTCAGCGTTGTGCAGGGTATGACAGGGGTTTGCCCCTGCCACCAGAAGCACCTGAAGCGGATAGGGGCTATTTGTCGTGGTAATGGCGTCTGCCAGGTGATGGGCCAGATACTGCGCATCAGCATAGGGCTGGCTTCCCGCGCCGTCAAAACGAGGCTGGCGAAGACCGGCCACAGCCATTGCATCGGTTTGGGGCAAGCCCCAGGAAATATCGTCGGCTTCCCGGAAAAGCCACATGCCCCCGTCTTGGTTGATGTTGTTGACCAAGAGATTTAAGAGGTAAACCGCTGCGGTATCGCGCAGGCTTTCGGGGTTTTGCGCCTTTCCCCGTCCGCACAGGGCCAGGGGCCGCTGGGCACGGGAAAAACCGTCAGCGATATCCATCAGGGTTTCAACACTGATGCCGGTGGTCCGGGCCACAGCTTCGGGCGCGTATTTTTTCATGATATGCCGCTGGTCCAGCATGTCTGCCACGCTTCCGGAAGCCTTGCCCTGGGACAGCAAAATGGCGGCGATTCCCAAGGCCAGATCCGCTTCTGTGCCCGGTGCAACAGGCACCCAGCGCGTTGCCTTGGCCGCAGTGTTGGAAAAACGGGGTTCCACCTGAACCACGGTGATGCCGTTTGGATGCCATTTTCCGGCTGCCCGGATCATGCGAACCGGAGAGCGCCAGCCATCGACCAGGCCGCTGCCGAAACTCAGGATATAATCGGCATTTTCAATATCAAACCCGGTCCGGCCCGAAGCGCCGAAAAGGGTTTTCACAGCCAGCGCTTCGGTTTCCTGAAAGGCGGGCATACAGATAAAATTGGGAGAGCCGTAGACGGTCATAAAACGCTTGAAAAGGGCGGGAACGGTTCCCTGATCAGCTCCGGAAAGGGCGGCCACGGTGTGGGCTTCGTGCCGGTTCCGGATCTCACCGAGTTTTCCGGCCAAGATGCCCAAGGCCTCGGACCATGAAATCCGCTGCCACTTACCTTCTCCGCGCTTTCCGACCCGTTTCATGGGAGACTTGATGCGGGTGGGACCGTAAAGGAGCTGAAGTCCGGACAGTCCCAGCATGCAGATGCCGCCGTCATTGACCGGATGTCCTTTTGTCCCTTCAATTTTGACGGCCCTGGAATCTACTTTACGAACCGTAATGCCGCATCCGCCGGGACACAGGGTACAGGTGGTATCCGCAAAGCTCACGCCTCCGTCCGGTGGAACCGGTGTCCATGGCCACATCTGGGTCCAGATGGAAGAATCATCCGTCAGTTTCCACGGCAATGGCGACAGGGCGGTTCCAGCAGCACCACCGATGACAAACGCCAGGAAACTTCTTCTGTCAACTTTCATGAATTGTCCCTCACCTTATATTCAGCGTCGGCGTTGCTTCAGCGCCGACGGGTGACCGCTTGCCGGAACCGGCTGTTATTTGTGACAGACAAAACAGGCGTCGCGTCCGGTCTGAACGCTGGAGATATGGCCTGCTCCGGAATTTTTGTGGCATTCGGCGCAATCACTCATTTTCATGCGGTCCCACGTGTTCTGCTTGATACCAGCGATATTTTTCCCCCAGATATCCCGGCTGTAACCGGTGATCCGGTTGTATTCATACGGACGGGCGGATTCTGAGGTGCCGATGTCGCCGTGGCAGGTCACGCAATCCATCCGGGCAGCAAGCACATGGGCGGCGTGGGAAAAGAACACGCAGTCGGGCTGGCGCGCATAGGAAAACCAGGGGACTTCCCGGTTTTTCCATACATAAGACGCCACGAATTCCGCCTCTTCGGCACTCTGTCCGACCATCTCGTCGTGGCAGGATGTGCATTGGGCCAGTTTGGGGATCCCTGAGAAACTGCCGTCTTCCCGGAAAAAGTGACAACTTTGGCATCCATTGTCGACCTCTTCCATGTGAAGGGCGTGATTGAAATTAAAGGGCTGTTCTTTCTGGGAGTAGAGGAGGGAGGGAAAAACAACCCATCCCAATACCATAAAGGCCGCAAAACCGAAGATGAAAAACAGGATGATGGAACCCGCGGCATCAGCTCTGTTTTCGACGGACGGCCCGGTTGCCTTATCATCCGCCACATGGGGGGGCTTTTCGTTCGAGGTATCCCCGTCTGAAGTGCGCATAGATTCTCCGTCAACCGATAGTGTAATGGCTTTCAAAACCACCCCCAACGGGGGCTTATCTCTCACCGGCTTCCACCCACCGCCTCTATCGAAAACATGCCGGAGGACCACCGATACGTTAGGATCAGTTGTGTCAAACGGGACAGATCCCGCCAATCAGGCAAAAAAGAAGGAAGGCAGAATTGACTTTCAGTACCCAGAGAACCTTTTTTTGTCAAGAAAAAATGCTTGATAACAAGCTGTTGGAAAGTGTCCGCCCATGGGTATCGACATGTTTTTTGCGGGGTTGAAAACGTTTTCCCCCCGCGCCGACCGCCCGTCAGAAAGTCCCCCGGACAGGGTTTCTGTCCGGCACCTTACGGGCCGCGCCGGAAAACGATCAGGCTTGACATCTGGATGCGAAAAGGTATTGTTTGTTCGCTTTATTCTCTATTTTATCCTGTATTGGGCTTGGAGTTGATCCAGTCCGCACGCCTAAGACCGCTTACCGGCGATGCCAGGGTTTTGCATCCAGCCCAAAAAATCGGAGAAAGTGTTGGATTCATGATTGAAGTCCGTCATCTCACCAAACAATTCGGCCATCATCTGGCTGTGAACGACATTTCCTTCAGCGTCGAAAAACGGGAAATTCTGGCTTTTCTGGGGCCCAACGGCGCCGGAAAATCAACCACCATGCGGATGATCACCGGTTTTTTCCCGCCCACGGGCGGAACCGTGATCATCGACGGCAACGATATTCGGACAGATTCCCTCGCCGCCCGGCAAAAAATGGGGTATTTACCTGAAAATGCACCGGTTTATCCGGATATGCGCGTTACCGCCTATCTGAACTTCTGCGCGGAAATACGGGGACTGACCGGCCGTTCACGGCGCGACCGGGTGGCGGAAACCCTTGAGCGCTGTTTTCTGACCCATGTCCGGGATCAGACCGTAAGCACCCTGTCCAAGGGATACAAACAACGGGTCTGCTTTGCCCAGAGCATTCTCCACGACCCCGACTATCTCATCCTGGACGAGCCCACCGACGGGCTTGACCCCAATCAGAAACACGAAGTTCGGCAGATGATCCGCGAGATGAGCCCTTCCAAGGCCATTATTTTTTCCACCCATATTCTGGATGAAGTGGAAACGGTGTGTAGCCGGGCCATCATCATTGCAGATGGAAAAGTGGTGGCCGATGACACGCCCGGTGGACTAAAACGCCGGTCAAGCCTTCACGGCACCATTTTGCTGACAGCGGCCGGCCCCCTTCCCGACGATATCTGTCCGTATTTTGAAAAAATCACAGGTGTGAGCCAGGTGGCCATCGTGGACACGGAACAGGGCCGGTTCACCTTGCGCATTTTCCCTGATGATCCGGAAACATCCTGCATCAACCGTATCCTTACCGCCGCCAACTGGAAAAACATCGATATTTTGTCGGTCTCTGTTGAAGAAGGGCGGCTGGACGAGGTGTTCCGTCAGATCACGGCAGACCCTGAAGACGCCTGAGCCGTCTGTTCTTACGGCAAAATCGACCCCGACAACATTGAACAACACCCCTTTTTGCTTGTATTATTTATGGAGACACGCATGCACCCCAAAGGCAATTTTGTCCGTATCCTCTGGGCCATCATGAAACGGGAACTTGCCGGATACTTCGGCTCTCCGGTGGCCTATGTGTTTCTTGTCATTTTCCTTTTGCTTTCCGGTTTTTTTACATTTTATCTCAGCCGGTTTTTTGAGGCCGGGCAGGCGGATCTCCAGGGATTTTTCCAGTGGCACCCGTGGCTGTTCATGTTTCTGGTGCCGGCGGTGGCCATGCGCCTGTGGGCTGAAGAAAGGCGGCTGGGAACCCTGGAGCTGCTGTTCACCTTTCCGGTGACCCCAACCGAGGCGATCCTGGGAAAATTTCTGGCAGCCTGGTGTTTTATCGGCATCGCCCTTTTTCTGACCTTTCCCCTGGTGCTCACCACCTTGTATCTGGGCAGCCCGGATCTGGGCGTGACGTTTTGTGCTTATGTCGGCTCTTTTCTCATGGCAGGGGTGTTTTTGAGTGTGGGCAGCATGACGTCGGCCCTCACCCGAAGCCAGGTCGTGAGTTTCATCCTGGCGGTGGTGATCTGCCTGTTCCTGATTCTTGCCGGATTTCCGCCCATCATCCAGATGTTTTCCGGATGGGCGCCCCTGTGGCTGGTGGACGGCGTCGCCTCCATCAGCGTGATCACCCATTTTGCCGCCATTTCAAGGGGCGTTCTGGATCTGCGGGATATTCTGTATTACCTGTCGGTCATGGGCTTCATGATTGTGGTAAACGGCGTGATCCTGCAAAACCGGGAATCCGCATAAGGAGAAAGACCCCATGGAGACCACAAAAAAGAACCGTCGCATAACCTTTTTTTCCATTGGCAGCGCAGTCCTGGTGCTGGTGATGCTGATCCTGGTCAATCTGCTTTTTGCCCGGACCACCGTGCGCTGGGACACCACCCAAGGAAAACTTTACTCCCTTTCAAAAGGCACGAAGACCCTTCTTTCCCAAATGGACCAGGACGTGGTGATCAAGGTTTTCTACAGCCGCCATGTGGTTAATTTTCCGCCCCAAATCAAAATCTTTGCCCAGCGGGTGATGGATTTTCTGGCGGAATACGAGCAGTACGGAAAAGGACGGATCCGCGTAGAGCTTTACGACCCCATACCGGATTCCGAAGAAGAGGAATGGGCCATCCGGTACGGCATCAAGGGGTTGCAACTGCCAACCGGCGAATCTGTCTACCTGGGGCTGGTGGCCCTTTGCGCGGACCAGGAAGCAGCGCTGCCCTTTCTGGATCCGTCCCAGGAGACCCGTCTGGAATATGACCTCACCCGGTTGATTTCCCAGGTCCAACGCGCCGACCGGTTGAAAATCGCCATTTACAGCGAACTTCCTGTGTTTGGCGGGGGCATGGTGGGATTTCAGCAGAATGCAAAACCCTGGTTTTTTATTCAGGAATTGGAAAAAACCTACGATCTGGTCCAGATTCAGGACACAACCGACGCCATTGATCCGGACATTCCATTGCTGATTTTAATTCATCCCAGCGTCATGTCCGATACCCTTTCTTATGCAGTGGACCAGTATGTGCTGGGCGGCGGAAATGCCATTGTGTTTGCCGACCCCCTGTCGGTCATGGAACCGCCCAGTTACATGGGCGTGACCCGCAGTTCTATCCCGGACGCCTTGTTTAAGGCATGGGGCATCACCCTTCCCAAGGGAAAGGCGGTGGCTGACTACACCTATGCCTCCCGGCTCCGAAATCCGGAAAACCAGATGGAGGATAACCCCATGTGGCTTTCCGTCCAAAAGGAAGGGTTCAACAGCGACCAGATGATTACCGCCAATCTGGAATTCATGTTGTTTCCGGTTGCCGGCGCCATTGAAGCCCTGCCCGACGCCACAACAACCCTGGAACCCCTGGTTCAATCCTCGACCAACGTCATGATGGAAGATGCCGCCCAATCCAAAAATCCCGATGCCCTGCGGCACACCTTCAAACCGTCAGGACAAGTGAAAAACCTGGTGGTCCGCCTGTCCGGCACCTTCCATACCGCATTTCCCGACGGTCCTCCCCAAACCGATGAAGAATCCGATGCCCAAAAGGCCCCAGCACCCCAAAAAGGGCTTGAATCCGGCTCCGAAGCCTCCATCATTGTGGTGGCGGACAGCGATCTTTTATACGACGACTATTACCTGACCGAACAGAACTTTATGGGATTTGCCCTGTCTGCGGTTTTCAACGACAATCTCAATTTCCTCCTCAACAGCTGCGAAATGCTCACCGGCAATCCCGCGCTGATCAACATCCGTTCACGCGGCGGATTTGAGCGGCCCTTTACCCGGGTTGCCGAACTGGAGCGAAAAGCTCAGGACCAGTGGCTGGACAGAGAACAGGCCCTGATCCGTCAGGTGGAGGAAACCAACCAGAAACTACAGATTCTGGAGCAGCAGAAGGATGCCTCCCAAAAGACGATTCTGAGTGAAGCCCAGGAACACGCCATTTCCCAGTTTCAGGATGAAAAGATCCGGATCAACAAAGAACTCAAGGAAGTGCGGCGAAACCTGCGGGCAGACATCGACCGGCTGGGAACCACCGTGAAGTTCATCAATATTTTTCTGATGCCCCTTCTCATCGGCATCGGCGGCGGTCTTTTTGCAATTATGCGAAAAAAATAAAGGGAAAGGGTCCATCATGAAAGGCAGAAGGCTTCTGGTCCTTCTCGGCATTACGGCCGTTCTGGTTGTCCTGGTTGTCCTTCGGTTGGGAGACAAAACACCCGACAGGGGTAAAATCAAAATGGGAGACCGGCTGTTTGCCGATCTGCCGGTCAATGCGGTGGCATCTATTCAGATTTCAGACGGGGACCATCAGGCCACCCTCAAAAAGGAAAAAGCCGGATGGCAGGTGGAAGAACGGTACGGGTATCCGGCCGACTTTGATGCTATCCGGGATCTGGTGATGACTTTTTCCCGGATGAAAATCGGACGGGACTTTACCCCCACACCCGAAGGTCTGGCGCGTCTTTCCCTCTTGCCGCCCTCATCTGAACCCCCCGAAGGCCGGGGCATCGGCCTGATACTGACGGATACGACGGGAAAAACCCTGGTGGACGTCATCGTGGGAAAGACCCGGACACCCGGCGATCACCGGAGCGGACAATACCTGAAACATGCGACGGAAAACACGGTGTTTCTCGTTGACGGCGGTTTTTATGTGCTGAAGGCCGCGCCCGAAGTATGGCTGAAAAGTGAGATCCTGAAGATCGGCGCACATGACGTAATGACCGTCACCGCCTATGGCGCGGACTCCCAGGACCCTGTGTACACCCTTTCCTGGCCGGAAAAAGGCGGGCCAGCCCGGATGACACCGGTTCCCCGGGAAAAAGCGGCAAACCCTGAAAAACTGGAGCAGGTGTTTGAGGCATTGGGGCCGCTGGTTCTTGACGATGTCCGGAAAGATACCGGATCAACCGCAGCCACCACACCGCCGGCCAAAACCCCGTACTTGGTCTACCGCCTTTATGACGGCCGGGAAATAACGGTTTTCCCAAAGGTTGAAAAAGGTGATGCCGGCGATCCCCGGTACACGGTCCGGATCAGGGTTGACACATCAAAAGCCGCCCTTCCCGCTGGTGCCGAACCCCAGACAGCACCAGACGCCGCATCCGACACAGATCCTGCCGCCCTGGTTTCAAAACCAGCAGATGGCGACGCCGCAAAGCCTGAAAATCGTTCTGCCGGCCCGGATGCAAACACACCAGATGATCAGAATTCGGACGCGATAGCAGATCCTGTTCCTCCGCAAATTGATCCAATGATCGAAAACTGGGTGTTCATCCTGAAAAAATGGCAATATGATAATCTGGTGACAGATCCGGAACAGCTGCTGCTTCCTGCGGAAGATAAAAAACCTGCCGGAATAGAAGCGACTCACGCACAATAAACACATTGCTGAAAAGAAAGGCCTTCCATGTCCAATTCATTTCTCATCGTGATTTCCTGCGGCCTTGACAACCCCAACCGGTCGGTCAGAGGCCTGCATCTGGCCACGGTGGCCCAGAAACAGGGAAAATCCGTGACCGTGTTTCTTCTGGATGATGCGGTGTTTCTGGCCAAACAAGGCCTTGCCGACAACCTGCGGGCCGCCACCGGGGATGTGGCTGCAGATCTGATTTTTCATCTGCAGTCCTTTGAAGTGCCGATTCTGGTCTGCACCCCTTGCGCCCAGGCACGTCAGATCAAAGCAGACGAGCTGATTCAAGGCGCGCGGCTGGCCACTGCGGTTGAACTGATTCAACTGGCATCGGAAACGCCGCTGATCAGTTTGTAAGCTCGGCTGGTTGTAAAATCCGCCGGCAGCGCCATGTGCAGAATCGGGTAGGGATTTCCCTGGTCATCGCAGGAAGACCGGCCCTTCACCTGAAACCCGCAGTGTTCGTAAAACCCGGTGGCTTGCGGGTTCTGTTCATTGACATCCACGCGGCGCACCTGTTGATTGACGATGGCATGGTAAACAAGGGTTTTTCCAATGCCCATGCCGAAAAATGGGGGCGAGACAAACAGCATTTCAATTTTATCCGCATCAATTCCCATAAATGCCAGAATCACCCGGTTTTCATCCGTTGCAACAAAAAGCCGGGACACATGGACAATCCCCTGCAAAACAGCAGGTTTCAATTCAGAAATGGCATCTTCCGAGAGAAAAAGGTGGGTTTTTCTGACTGACATTTCCCAGAGAGACAGAAGTCCCGCTTGCAAGACCGCATCTCTCTCCATAACCGGCAAAATCGTGATGGTTTTTTTTGCGTGTGATACCAGCGGCGCGGTTGTCATGGGGCTGTCCCTGTTTTGATGCGGTTATGGTTTTCAGTTGCATGGCAACACGCATTCAACTGAAAATGGGTGAGGCGATGATAGGGAAATGATACCTGAACAAACAATGCGACTGTTCAATCGTAAAATGCGCTAAAAGGCTGATTCATGCCGGTCTTTGCACCACTCAAAAAAATCGGAATCGGGGTTGCGGTGTTTTTTCTGTTTTTTGCAGCAATGGGACTGCTAAAAATCATGATTACGCCCAAATCCCTGGAAGATCGCCTGAAATCAGGTCAACACGCGCGGCTATCAGATCTGAGCCATGCGGATTTATCCGGCGCCGACCTGGCCCATACGGATTTTACAGGCGCATTGCTGATGTCCACGGATTTTACAAAGGCCAATCTGACCGGTGCAAACTTTACCAATGCCGACACCCGGTACGCCAAATTTGAAAATGCCGTCCTGTCCAACGCCACCTGGGTCAGCGGCCAGACCTGCGCGTCAGGGTCTGTGGGCCGCTGCCTGACGCCGGATACGATAGCGCTCATCAATAGCAAAGCGTGTCCCAAGGGTCACCTCAAAGCCGCCACCCTGGGCGATATGGACCTTTCCGGGGCTTTTTTGATGGGCGCGGATTTGGGCCGGGCCAACCTTTCGGCCGCATCCCTCAAGAACGCGGACTTAAAACGGGCCAACCTTTTTCGGGCAGTGGCCCATGGCGCTGATTTTCAGGGAGCCCATCTCCCGGAGGCGGATCTCACTGAAACGGATCTGGCAAACGCGGATTTCACCGGCGCTTACCTCAGGGGCGCCCTCATGGTCAATGCTGTTTTAACGTCATCTGTTCTCAACGCCACCGATTTGCAGAATGCGGTGATGCAGGGGGCGGATCTGTCCGGCGCCAATCTGGCTGATGCGGATCTGTCCGGCGCCAATCTCAAAATGGCCCGACTGGACGGTGCGGATCTGTCCGGCGCCAATCTGGCCAATGCCAATTTTACCGGCGCCCAGGTGAGCCGTGCTGTTTTTGACAACGCGTTTCTGGTGGATGCCATCTGGACCAACGGGAAAAAATGCACAGTCGGTTCCATCGGATACTGCACCCAGTAGGGTGCGGACCGGATCGCACCTGAAGTGCGCCCCAAAACTGAAGCTGCTGCCGGCCTTGCCGACAAACTGATTTCCCCATGGAATTGCCTTGAAAACCAGCATGAAAACGCCTGATCCCAACCGAAAATCGGAAAAACTGACAAGCGGACACCTGGAAATCCTGGACAAGGGATTTGGTTTTCTGCGTCAGATCCACAAAAATTACCAGCCCTGCCCCACGGACACCTTTGTTCCCGCCTCCCTGATCAGCGCCCTCGGCCTCCGGGAAGGCATATGGATCAAAGGCCGGGGAAAACCCGGCGGCCCAAACCAAACCAACCTCAGACTCACGGCCGTTGACCGGATTTCCGATCTTACGCTTTCGCAATACGAAAGGCTCTGTCCCCTCCATACAGGTGTCAGTATCAACCCGGATCAACGGCTGGATATGCGTACAGGGCCTTTGGATCTCACCGGTCAGGTCCTGAATCTGATGGTTCCCATGGGTCGCGGACAGCGGGGCCTTGTCATCTCTCCCCCCAAATCCGGCAAAACCACGCTGCTTCGCCACATGGCCGCAGCCATCACCCATAATTATCCGGAAATGGATGTTTTTGTCCTGCTGGTGAACGAACGGCCCGAAGAGGTGACGGATTTCAAACGCGGACTTCAAAATGCCCATGTGCTTTCCTCTTCCGCAGATCAGCCGCTTTCCCATCACATCCGCATCACCCGCCTTGCCATCAGCACCGCCATCCGCTGCGCCGAAGCCGGAAAAGACGTCGTGGTGTTCATTGATTCGCTGACCCGCATGGCCCGGGCCTTTAACGCGGAAACAGACAGCCACGGGCGGACCCTGTCCGGCGGGCTGGGCGCCAATGCCATGGAAATCCCCCGCAAGATTTTCGGTACAGCCAGAAACATCGAAAACGGGGGATCCGTCACCATCATCGCCAGCATCCTGGTGGATACCGGCAGCCGCATGGACGAGGTGATTTATCAGGAGTTCAAGGGGACGGGCAATATGGACCTGGTGCTGAGCCGCGAATGCGCGGAAAATCGCGTTTTTCCAGCCATTGATATTCCCAAAAGCGGTACCCGGAAGGAAGAGCAGCTGCTGGACCCGGAAACCTTGAAACAGGCCCATGGGATGCGTCAGGCATTGGCCGGAAAACCACCCACCCCTGCCATGATGGATTTATTGGACTACCTGACGGCGCACCCGGTAAAATTTCCTTAAAAATGAAAAAGGAACTCCATCATGAAACCCACACTTCGCATCGGCGCGCTGATTTCAGGCGGCGGCACCAATTTGCAGGCCATTATTGACGCCTGCGAAAACAACCGGATTAACGGAAAAGTGGTGTTTGTGGGGGCAGATACCGCTGCCGCCAAAGGATTGGCGCGGGCAGCCCGCCACAAAATCCCTGCCTTTGTCGTGCCCTATTCGGACATCATCCAATCGTACCGCAAAGCGCCCGACGCTTTTCCCCTGCCCGATGATGCGAACTTGACGGATCTTTATGCCCGGCAGCGGCTGTTTCCTCCGAATACGCCAATGGACCGGCTGCGGTCTTTTTTTTGTACCCGGGCAGCGGCAGAATCCCGGCTGCTGGCCGAGATGGCGGCTTACGGTCCGGTTGACCTTCTGGTGCTGGCCGGTTTCATGCGGAATTTCACCCCTTATTTCATTGACCGGTTCAGCCCGGATCCGGCCCACCCCCGTATCATGAACATTCATCCGGCCATTCTCCCGGCTTTTCCAGGGGTTGACGGATACGGCGACACCTTCCGGTACGGATGCAAGGTGGGCGGCTGCACCGTCCATTTTGTGGATGAGGGAGAGGATTCCGGCCCCATCATCGGCCAGCGGACTTTTCCCATTCTGGAGACCGATACCCTGGAAGACGTGAAGCAAAAAGGCCTTCAGGCAGAATGGCAGCTTTATCCGGAATGCATTCAGCTCTTTGCCGAAAACCGTCTGGCGGTGGTGAAGATGACCCACGCCTTGGAAAACGGCAGCATCCAGCAGCGGCGGGTGGTGAAGATTTCCTCTGGCCTTGTATAGATATTACTCCGCGTCGCCAATACGTTTATATGTTGAAAGTTCTTGGGGGCGCCTCGCGAGGCGCCCTGATGTGTTCACCATCGAGGTAGTGTCCAGAAAAAGTTTCAACATGCGCGGTAACAACCAGGAGGCCGGCTATCTGAATATCACCAGTATCCGCCATAATGCGGCTCCTTGTTAGCGGCACTCAACACTTTTACAAATACTTCACCATCATGGGAATGGCCACAAAGGTGCCGATGGAGGTGCCGAGATTGGTGAACACCACCACCAGGAGAATACGGGTGACCTTGTTTCGCCAGAACCCCTTGACTGACAGAATATCCGTGGGCAGGCGTTCAAAATCCATGACCCGGGGTTTTTTGTAAATGGCTTCCACAAGGCCAGCTATCCACCCGGCAGCCAGCAGGGGATGAAGGGTGGTAACCGGCGCAACCCCCATGGCAGACAGAATTGACAGGGGATGGGCCAGGGCAGACAAGGCGCCCAGGCCGGCCATGATACTGGTGACAAGAACCCACCGGAGAATCATGTCGCCGCCCACCATGGCGCCGCCCTGAAAAAATCCATACCCGATGAGAAGCACAATGGCGGCGGGAATCAGCCATTTCAGCGAGCGGGCAAGCGGGCCGGGCGGCAAGATGGTTTCCAGGGCCGCAAGATCCACCGGCTGATCCCAATACTTCTGGATGCCGGGCACATGGCCGGCGCCCACCACCGCCACAATGGTCTTTCCCGGCGCGCTGCGGATTTTCTCCGCCAGGTATTGATCCCGCTCATCAATCAGGGTGTCACGAAGCTGGGGCATGGATGCGCCCACCTCTTCCAGAATAGAGGCCAGCATATCCTTTTCTTTCATTTTTTCCACATCTTCTTTGGTGATCTCTTCCACATTGCCCAAAGAAAGAATCAACTGCATCAGCAGCTTGGTTTTTGCCCACAGTCCTAGATTCCGCCAGGTCCGGGAAAGGGTGATCCGGATGTCCCGGTCCGCCAGATGCACGGCAGCCCCCACTTCCTCGGCGGATGTCAGGGCCTGGATCATTTCCTCTCCTGGCGCCACATCCAGCTGGTCAGCCACCCGCCGCTGAAAGGATGACAGGATCAGATTGGACAGCAGCAAAAACGCCTTTTTTTCCTTGATGACCCGAACGATATCCATTTCCTGCCATCTTTGTTTCTGGCGGATGGTCTGGGCACGGCTTTCACACAGCTCCACGCACACCGTATCGGGCCGGGTGTCGGTGATAACCTGTTGCACCAGATCCACGCTTTCCCGGGACACATGGGCGGTTCCGATCAGTGTTATGGTTTTCCCTTCATATTCAAGGGTGTGGCACATCTCATGATTGCGTTGATCGTCCATCGGCAGTATGGTATTTCCTCATTTGTTTCCGGATTTTCCCTTCCATCTTATCTTTTATCGCCCTTTTGGGGGAGGGTCCGGGTGAAGGGCGGGGCGGGAGATTTGGCAATAAAGCCGCGCCATATTTGCAGAAAAAGGCACTATATACCCTCTGCTGTACTTGTCAAACCGTTTCACCACAGGATCCTTCCATGCCAAAAGACCCGACATCCCAAGCTGCTTACGGTATTGACCAAGAACCATTTTACCTGGCCACCGGCGATGAAACAAACCTTTTTACCGCCGCTGCCGCCGCCCGTCTGCCGGTGATGCTCAAGGGCCCCACCGGGTGCGGAAAAACCCGGTTTGTGGAGTATATGGCCTGGCGCCTGAAACGCCCTTTGGTTACCGTGGCCTGTCACGAGGATCTCTTTGCCTCGGACCTGGTGGGCCGGTATCTTTTGAAAAATAATGAAACCGTGTGGTCTGACGGCCCCCTGACCCGGGCAGTGCGCATGGGCGCCATCTGCTATCTGGACGAAGTGGTGGAGGCGCGAAAAGACACCACCGTGGTGATTCATCCCCTCACCGACAACCGCCGCACCCTTTCCATTGAAAAAAAAGGCGAGGTGATTCAGGCCCATCCGGATTTTCTCATGGTGATTTCCTATAACCCCGGATACCAGTCCGTGCTCAAGGACCTGAAACAAAGCACACGCCAGCGATTTGTGGCCCTTTCCTTTGATTACCCCAAGCCGGAAGATGAAGCCCGCATTGTGGCCACCGAAGGAAAAATAGATTGGGACATTGCTGTGCGTTTGGTGAGCCTGGCCGGGAAAATTCGCAATATCCGGGAACAGGGGCTGACCGAAGGGGCTTCCACGCGTTTATTAATTTATGCGGCCAGCCTGATCCGAAACGGTATTTCCTTTAAAGACGCCTGCATCGCCACCATGTGCCAGCCCCTGACCGATGATGACCGGCTCCAGGAAACCCTCGGGGATCTCATTGACGATTTGTTGTAAAATGACCCATTCCTCTTCTTCTGATGCAGCCGCCCGTGTCCGGAAACATGTCCATCGTCTTTTTCTGGCCGATCCCGAGGCAGCCCGGCGGTTTCAACCCCACCTTGAAAATCTGGACCCGGCGGTGGTGGCGGATGCGCTGCCCTGTGCCGTGGACGCCCTCATTTCCGCATTATCCGTTGAAACCGCGTATGGCCATGCCTTTATTGACGGCATGGGCTGGCTGCTGACCCACGGCGCAGAAAAAAGCACGGAAAAAAGGCTTCTGGCGTACATCCGCCGGGTTACCGCGGCAGCCACGGAAAAAGGACCGACCCTGGCCCGTCTTTTTGCCGACCACCTGGCTGTTATTCTGGCAGCGGACAATTCGGGTTTGCTGGATCATGCAGAAGCCGCCATTCGGGTGATGCTGAAAAAAGGCACCTACACCCTCAAAGCGCCGCTGGAGACCCTTTCCGCCCTGATCCGCGCCCATGATACGGACAGTGCCCACGCTTTTTTAGATTTGCTGATGGCAGCCTTTGGCCTGGATCTCAGTTATAACCGGACCGTTTACCTGACCCACACCCTGCCCCGTGCCGTGGATGGCTTTGAGCGCTCCCGCCGGCTCTGGCAGATCAATGGATTGACCCGGATTATCAGTGTGGATGAGCGGCTGGCAGATGCGTATCTGGAAGGACTGGCCAGAGGGCTGCACCTGTTATCTGCCCCCGCGCTGAACATGTTTCTGGATCAAGCCACCCGCCTTTATGGAAAAAAATCCGACTCCGGCATCCGGTTTCTCTCCCTTGACGCCCGGCAGGCCCGGGATCTCTGCCGCGACCTTCAGGTGGCCGTACCCCTTTCAGCCCTGCGCGCAGATCTGGTCCGCTACCTTTCTGCCCGGACCGGCCGGATGATTCGCGTGGCGCCGCTTTCCGGATTTCCCGGCCATGCCGCAGATAAAGACGCCAGGGTCCGGTGTGACGGCCGTACCCTTTATCTGCCCGATGAACTGGACCTTCTGGATACCCGCGCCGCCAATGGGGATTTATATAAGCTTCTGGCCCGACTGGAAGCCGGCGCCCTTGAATTCGGCAGCTATGACCTGGATGCCCAGCGGGCGTTTTCGCTGGCGGGAATTGATCTTCCGCCGGAAACTGACTCCGGCGCTCCGGTTTCTGAGCTGGAACTTTTCATCCGGCAGTTTGAGCGTCCTGACATTGCCCTGGACCTGTTCACCTTGTTTGAGCATGGCCGCATCGCAAAAAATATCCGCACCCACTATCCGGGTCTGTTTTCCCGGCTGAATGCCGCTCAGCAGGACCCTGTGATTGCCGGTTCAACTGGCGGCACCCTGTTTCCCCTTTACGCATATCTGGTCATGGGCCAGCCCCTGCCGGAAAAATCACGTTACTCGGAACTCTGCAGCATTGTGGAAAAATTCAGGACGGCCATTAAGCAGCCGGACCAGAATACGGTCCACACCAGCGCCGGCTTTGCGATTCGCGGGTATGCAGGTCTGGGCGCGGATATTTCTTCGGATGACGATGTTTCCCTGCAAACGCCTTTTGACCGGCGATTTTCTCCGGAACGTTTCGGCGCCTTTCATACGGCGTACCAGCGCATGGCCGCAGAACTCAACCGACGCCTGGGCCATCATGCCATTCAGGTTTTCCGGTCAGATCTGTATCAGCTTCTGGAACACCAGAACGGCCAGATCAACACAGCTGACCTGCACCGCCTGATCCGCTCTCGGGTTTCCGGTGCAGGGGAAAAAAAAGCAATGGAGGATACGCTGCCGGATCTGTCGGAACTTTTAAAAGCCTGCAGCATTGATCTTTCTTTGCATCCTGACGCGGAAGATGCCCATGCATTTCGGTATCCGGAATGGGACGACACCCTGGGCGATTATCTGGCTGACCGGACACGCCTTCTGGAGCGGGAAGTCCGCGGTTCGGATACGGGATTTTATGAGAAGACGCTTTCGACCTTTCACGGTTTTGTCCGGCGCATCCGCCATGCCTTTGACCTGCTCAAGCCCGAAGAGATAACGATTCTCCGGCCGTGGCAGGAAGGCGACGCGTTTGATTACCGGGCGCTTCTGGATTATGCCATTGACAAAAAAGCCGGGCAAATGCCCTCGGACCGGCTTTATATCAAACGAATCAAGCAGATCCGGGATGTGGCCACCCTGCTTTTGGTGGATTTATCCAAATCAACGGCCAATATTGTGGATGGGTCGGAGGTTCGGGTGATAGATGTGGAAAAGCAGGCCATTGTGCTGCTTTGCGAAGCCCTGACCGTGGTGGGCGACCGGTTTGCCATTGCCGGGTTTTCGGGAAACGGTCCTTTGGGGGTGGATTATTACCGGATCAAGGATATGGACACGCCCTTTGATGGCCAGGTGAAACGCCGCATCAATGCCATGGCGCCCCAGCGCAATACCCGCATGGGTGCAGCGATCCGCCATGCCACCGCCTGTTTCCGGTCCATTGAGGCAAGGGTACGGCTTCTGATGATTCTGGGGGACGGATTTCCCAATGATCTGGAGTATAAAGGCGCCCATGCCGTGGAAGACACCCGCAGGGCTGTCATGGAAGCCCGGACCGCCCGCATTCATGTCAAGGCGATTACCGTGAATGTGTCGGACAACGGCCAGTTGGACCGCCTTTACGGCAGATCCCACCACACCCTGATCGGTGACATCCGCGACCTTCCCAATCAACTGGTCCGGGTTTACAGCGCCCTGACCCGGCATTGAACCAAGGATAAAGATGGGGGAATACCGGCGCTCTCAGGGATTCAGAGCCGCTGGTGATGAAGAAGTTCCATATTCCAGCAAAAGGCGTATCACGGCACCCCCTTGATGGTATTATACTG
>JAJDJS010000030.1 GCA_030267325.1 Desulfosarcina sp. OttesenSCG-928-A07
GCGGAGTGCTGGGCATTGAATGCGATGTCATGCCAGCGACCCTGTATCTTAAGCTGACAAAATTGTTCGGTGATTTTTCCATCGTGGATATGTCGGGCATTATTTTTCACCAGCGCATGGAAAAAGATGAAAGTGAAATCGCCGCTATCCGAAAAGCCTGCGAGATCATGGATGCCGGTCACCACCGGGTGATGGAAACCCTTGTTCCCGGGATGACGGAAATCGAGCTGGCCGCCGAAGTGGAATACGCCCATCGCCGGGCCGGTCACGAAGGCATCCTTGCCATGCGAAATTTTGATTTTTATATCAGCCGGGGGCCCTTGTGCTCCGGCGACAACCTGTTTAAAGTCAGCGGGTTTTCCAACACCATCACGGGTGTGGGCGCAAGCCCGGCGGTTCCTGCCGGGCCATCGCATCGCAAAATCAACACCGGAGATCTCGTCATTGTGGATATTCCCACCTGCTGGAAGGGCTACCACAGCGACCAGACCCGAACCTATGTGCTGGGCGATCCATCCAATGAAATCCGCGATCTTTTTCAAAAACTCAGGATGATTTGCGATAGCGCTGTGAGTTTTTTAAAAGACGGGGTCACATCTCGGGAATTATTTGAAACCGCTCGCAAAACTGCTGAAGAGCTGGGCGTGGGAGAATATTTTCTGGGACTGGATCCCCGAAAGGGAAATTTTATTGGGCATGGAATCGGCCTTGACGCCAACGAGCCGCCGGTTCTGTTCGACCACTCCGACTTTCCATTGCGCAAGGATTATGTCCTCACCATCGAGATTCACCTGACCCATCCGGACCATGGGGCGGTCAAGCTGGAAGATGTGGTTCGGGTCAGGGAAAACGACTGTGAACGACTGACCCTCACACCGCGGGAACTGTTTGGGGTTCAGGTCCATTAACGCAGGTTAAGACAGGTCGGATAAAACACGGTGTCGGCGGTCATGCGCCTATACGATACGCCAGGCGTCCGAAAAGGGAGAGGGAATGCACCGGGTCAGGGAATATACTGTTTGAACACAAGGCTGGCGTTTGTTCCGCCAAACCCGAAGGAGTTGGACATGGCACAGGAAAGATCGGCTTTTCGGGCCGCATGCGGAACATAGTCCAGATCACATTCGTCATCCGGATGATCCAGATTGATGGTGGGTGGAATGATGCCGTTTTTGAGTGCCAGAACCGTAATGGCCGATTCGATGCCGCCGGCCCCGCCCAGAAGATGGCCGGTCATGGATTTGGTGGAAGAAATCGCCACATTTCGGACGCTTTCTCCGAACACCGCCTTGATGGCCCGGGTTTCGTAAAGGTCGTTAAGGGGCGTTGAGGTGCCGTGGGCGTTGATATAGTCGATGGCGTCCGGCAGAAGTCCTGCATCGTCAATGGCGGCCTGCATACAGCGGATCATGCCGTCACCATCCGGACTGGGCGAGGTCATGTGGTACCCATCCCCGCTCTGGCCATAACCGACGATTTCCGCCAGAATGGTGGCGCCCCGCTCCAGGGCATGGTCCAAGGCCTCAAGGATCAGGATACCCGAACCTTCACCCACCACAAACCCGTCCCGGTCCCGATCAAACGGTCGAGACGCGCGTTCCGGGTCGTCATTCCGGGTGGACAGGGCCTTCATGGCATTGAATCCGGCAACGCAGGTGGGAGTGATGACGGATTCCACACCACCGGTGATCATGGCGTCGGCCTGTCCCCGGCGAATGGTGTTACAGGCATCGCCTACAGCATGGGCACCGGCCGCGCAGGCCGTGGACACGGAAATATTGGGTCCCTTGGCGCCCAGATGAATGGAGATCATCCCCGGCGCCATATTGCCGATCATCATGGGGATAAAAAATGGCGAGACCCGTTTGGGGCCTTTTTCCTGAATGGTGCGGGCGGTGGTTTCAAGAACTTCGAGGCCGCCCAGGCCACAGCCGGTAATCACGCCGATACGGTTTGCCCGGGTTTTGTCAATGGTCAGACGGGCGTCTTCAACAGCCATGCGGGAAGCGGCGACGGCATAGGCAATAAACCGCTCCATGCGATTGGCTTCTTTCTGGGGGAGAAAATCCGCCGCGTTGAAATCTTTGACTTCCGCAGCAATTCGGGTGACAAACCCGGAGGTATTGAACCGCGTGATTTCACCCACACCCGACTGCCCTTTGCAAAGGGCAGTCCATGTGGCATCAACGCCCACACCCAAGGGGGTCACCAGCCCCAGACCTGTCACAACAACACGTCTATCCAACCGTTTTTCCTTTCGGCGTAAAAAATAACCGGCAAGGCTCGTCACCTTTTAGGTTGCAGCAAAAAGACCGACGCGCCGGGGGGAGCTTCAGCATCAGTGTTTTTTGATGTACTCGAGAACGTCTTTCACGGTCCGCAGGGTTTCCGCATCCTCATCGGAAATATCCACATCAAACTCTTCTTCCATGGACATGATCAGCTCCACCAAATCCAGGCTGTCCGCACCCAGATCATCCACAAAAGAGGCTTCAGGAACCACTTCGGCAAGATCCACACTGAGTTTTTCGGCAATTATTTTTTTCACGCGATCTTCAACAGACATGGTGTTCTCCTATCGGCAAACCCCAAACGGTTGCCGGATTTTGAATGGAAACATAAAAAACAAGCGAATAACCTTGGAGCAACGAAAACTACATGTACATTCCGCCGCTGACGTGGATGACCTGCCCGGTCATGTAATCTCCGGCCGGGGAAACCAGAAACGCCACCACACCGGCCACATCTTCCGGGGTTCCGATACGTCCCAAGGGAATCTGGTCAATCAGGGCGGTTTTTGCCGCATCTCCCAGATCCTGGGTCATGTCCGTCAGGATGTATCCCGGTGCAACTGCGTTGACCGTAATGTTGCGGCTGGCCAGTTCCTGGGCCACCGCCTTGGTCAGACCGATGATGCCTGCCTTGGCTGCCGCATAATTAGCCTGGCCCGCATTTCCGGAAACGCCCACCACTGAGGTGATATTGACGATGCGGCCGTATCGCTGCTTCATCATGGCTTTGCCCACAGCCCGCATGCAATTAAAGGCACCTTTGAGATTGGTATCCATCACCGCATCCCAGTCCGCATCTTTCATCCGGACCAGAAGGCCGTCCCGGGTGACGCCCGCGTTGTTGACCAGCACATCAATCCGTCCGGCTTCTTTAAGAATGTGCTGGATATAGGCGGTTACCGCATCGGGAGAGGCCACATCCACCGAATCATAAAACGCTTTGCCACCCGCTTGTCGAATGGCCGCTGCAGTGGTTTCCGCTGCTTCGGTGTGATTGTGATAATTAAAGTAAACCGTTGTTCCGGGGCTTGCCAGCGCAGTGCAGATGGCACGTCCGATGCCCCGGGAACCGCCAGTTACCAGTACCACCCGATCGGCCGGTGGGCTGGTCATGAGGCACTCCTGAAAATATGGTCGGCAACCTGGTCCATATCGGTGATCAGGCCCCGGCAGCAGGTATCCAGTGCTGAAAGCGCCGAAGAATCAAGGAAAGCATCCATTGCTGCGGGGTTTATTTCATCAGCAAGCCCCAGAACAATCAGGCGGGTTTGATCGGCTGTCAGGCGGGCGCACGAAGCGGCGAAAATACGGCTGGCAGCCCGGTCCACCGCATCGCCGCCAGCAGCCTTCCGGGCCATGGCATCTCCCACTTCCACATGGGTCATGATGTCGGCCAAGGCAAACATCACCTGCTGATGGCGGGTGAGACGGTTTTCATGGGCAAAATCAATCACCCGGTTCAACACCCGGGCACACATGGCCACAATATCGCAGCCTGCCGGTGCATCCGCGCTGTGAACAGCCTCAAGGTTCCGGGCCATGGCCGTATAGTATTCGCCTTTGGTCTTGCGGGTCTTTTTCCAGCGGAAGGTGGAGATGATGCTCTGCTGAATTTCGCTGGCACCTTCATAAATACAGGTGATTTTGACATCCCGCTTGATTTTTTCCACACCGAATTCACGGATGTAGCCATATCCGCCAAGCGCCTGGATCGCATCATCGGCCGCCCGGTTGGCGGATTCAGAGGCAAAGAATTTGGCAATGGCGCCTTCCACCTGCAGATCTTCATCTTCGGTGTCCAGGCGTTTTGCAATATCCATGATATAGGCCGACGCGGCCTTCAGGTTCACCCAGTGGGGAACAATGAGTTTGTGGGTATATCCCCGTTTTTCGGAAAGGGGACCGCCAAACTGAATCCGCTGGTTGGCATAGGGAATTGCAATCTCAAGGGCTGCCTCGCCCGCGCCCAATGCCATGGCCGCCACCATCAGCCGGGTATAGCCAAACACCTGGTTGGCCTGTTTAAGGCCTTTTCCCGGAACCCCGCCGATGAGGTTGTCCACCGGCACCACCACATCCGTAAAGGTCAGGGGGGAAGTATTGGAAGCCCGGATGCCGTGTTTTTCTTCGCCCTTGTGCTGAACAAAGCCTGGCGTGCCTTTTTCCACCACAAAGAAGCTGGGGCCCTCGGGCGTCTGGGCCAGTACCGTGACAAAATCCGCATACCCGCCGGTGGAGATGAACTGCTTGGTGCCGTTGATGCGGTAGCCGGTGATGGCACCGATAGCATCTGAAATCGGTTCAGCTCGGGTTTTAAAGGACGCCAGATTGCTGCCGGCCTCGGGTTCGGTCACCGCATAGGCCACCAAACTCTTTCCCTCTGCCACCGCCCCCAGCCATTTTTCTTTCTGGGCTTCGGTTCCGCCCACAATAATAGGATCAGTTCCCAGTTGAATGGCAAAAAAAGCAGTCCCTACCCCCAGGCAGATCTTGCACACTTCCTGGGTGACGACACAGCAGTCCATGGCACCGCCGCCCATGCCGCCGTAAACTTCGGGGATAAACAGGAGCTGCAGGCCGATGTCGGGGCTGAGCATCTCCCGGATGGCAGCTTCAGGAAATACTTCGTCCCGATCCCATTCCAGAACCGCCTTTTGGGTGAGAAGCCGTTTTGCCAGTTGGTGGACCGTATCCACCACCATCTGCCGGGTTTCCTCATCCAGTCCGTCCTGACGCTGATGGCCTCCGGTTTCGGTCATCTTTTCTTTTCCTCGTTGAAAATTCAGTCCGCCGGCATCCCGTATCCTAATACGGACCTGCGGCCGGCAGATTTATTCGAATTCAAAAAAATGCTATAAAACCAAATGATTATATTTCAGCAGAAACCACGGCCTTGTCTCTGTAAACGCCGCATTCCGGGCAAACATGGTGGGGCAACTTGGCTTCACCACATTCCGGGCAGGTGCCCACAGAAATGGCCTCAATTTTTTTATGGGTTCGCCGTTTATCCCGTTTTGACTTGGATACCTTATGCTTTGGAACAGCCATTAGAATCTCCTAACTTATTTAAAATATTATATTTAATTTGGCTTCTGGCCGACTCTCAAAATTCTCCGCTCTAGTAATTAAAATACGGCTGAATGTCAAGGATTTTTCCGGAAATTCTTTTCCCATGCGCCCTTGTGGAGATTTTTTGGATATGGTATGGAGCGCCAATGCCTTCCGAATAGCTTGCCTGAATGACTAGTGAGTTTTTCGGCGAACATGTCTTTTGCTGATCTTTAAGGAAAATCAACATGAATCCCATTGTTACCCGATTTCCGCCCAGTCCGACAGGTTATCTGCATGTGGGCGGCGCCCGAACCGCCCTCTTCAACTGGCTTTATGCAAGACAGAATAAAGGCCGGTTTATTCTGCGTATTGAAGACACCGATATCGCCAGGTCCAGCCAGGCTGCGGTGGATGCCATTTTTGAAGCCATGGCGTGGCTGGAACTGGATTGGGATGACGGCCCTTATTTCCAGACCCAACGGTTTGACATTTATCGGGAATATCTCCAGAAGTTACTGGATTCCGGGGATGCTTACTATTGCACCTGCACCCCTGATGAAGTGGAGGCCATGCGGCAAAAGGCCATGGCTGTGGGTGCCAAGCCCAAGTATGACGGCCATTGTCGGGAGCGCGGGCTGCCCAAAACCAATAATGCCGTCATCCGCTTCAAGGCACCCTTGTCCGGGTCCACGGTAGTAGAAGATGTGATCAAGGGAAATATTGTTTTCCAGAATACCGAACAGGACGATTTTGTGCTCTGTCGCAGCGACGGTACGCCCACCTATAATTTTGTCGTGGTGGTGGATGATATCACCATGGGAATCACCACCATTATCCGCGGCGATGACCATGTGATGAACACCCCCCGGCAGATTCTTCTCTACAAAGCACTGGGCGCCCAGCTGCCAGTATTCGGCCATGTGCCCATGGTGCTGGGAAAGGACAAAACCAAGCTGTCCAAGCGCCATGGTGCCATGTCTGTTGTGGAATATCGCAATATGGGATTTCTGCCCGATGCCTTTATCAATTACCTGGCTCGGCTGGGATGGTCCCATGGAGATCAGGAATTTTTTACCCGCCAAGAACTCATCGAAAAGTTTGACTTGGCCCATATTGGAAAATCTGCAGGCGTGTTTGATGTGGACAAACTGACCGCCCTCAATGCAGATCACATCCGGGCCACGCCGGTCCGAGATCTCGCGCCCCGGCTGCGCCCTTTTCTGGCGGAAAAAGGATATGACGCCTCAGATGACACTTATCTGGCAGGTGTGATTGAGACCCTGCATGCCCGCAGCCGGACCCTTGTGGAGATGGCCGATGCGGCTCATTTTTATTACCGGGACGATGTGCAGCCCTATGATCCGGCTGCGGCCAAAAAATTTCTCAAACCCGATATGGCCCCGCTTCTGGAACAGATTGCCGCTGCCCTGAAAGACCTTCCGGATCTGGCAGAATCCGCCCAGGAGGCGGCATTTAAAACAGTGATGGAAAAAACCGGCCTGGGGTTCGGCAAGCTGGCCCAGCCCGTGCGTGTTGCCCTGACCGGCACAAGCGTCAGTCCTGGCATTTTTGAAATGATCACCGTACTGGGAAAAGAAAAGGTGCTGAACCGTCTGGAAAAAGCCTGTGAATTTATCCGATCATCCGACGGGCACACAGCCGGATAAGTAATGCCAAATCCAACCAGTTGGATGTTTCACGGACAGTTTGGCCGGCAATTTGACTTGACGCCATCATCACTTTTGTGTAAATGGGCACCTGTCAATGCTAATGGGGGATCGTCTAACGGCAGGACAGCGGACTCTGACTCCGTCAATCAAGGTTCGAATCCTTGTCCCCCAGCCAATTGACATTCAGAGCCCGCAAAAAACAAAGCCTAAAAAACAAAAAAGGACAGTCGTAAAAATGCGGCGGTCCTTTTCTTGTTTGATGAATTTCCATAGGAAAATGGAAACCGATTTCTTCTGCCCTCCTGAAAACAGCGCCATCCTGTGGGGCACAAGCTTGACTCATTCCCGCGATCCACACTATGATACGGCCTGATCCACGATTGTAATTGATCCTGAGGGGCCTGGACATCCCATGACAACACAGGCAGAGGTGATGAATAAAAAAAATCGGATACCGGCAAGCTTGGCTTTTGTTTTTGTCTACAGTCGTCCGGCATTGATTTTTGGCGGTATGGTCTGCGCACTTGCCGTCATGTGGGGCCGCAATCCCGTCATTTATACCATGGGCGTCTGTTTTCTGATTATTTCCATGGTGGTGGATCTGGTGGACGGCTGGTTTTCGGACCGGTTTCGTCCAAACGCGCCGCTGGTGCCGCTGGCAGACCGGCTCATGAACAAACTCATGGATGCCATGATTTTTCCGGTCATTGCCGTGGGCATGATGTGGCGGCTGCGCATTGCGGAAACCGATCCCAGCCAGGTCGAACTCCTCAACGCAATGTTCGTGCTGATTTTGTGCGTGACAGTGCTGATCCGGGATGGTTTTGCCGGATTTATGCGGGGATTTGCCATCCGCCAGGGCGTTGAGCCGGAAAACAGCGAATACAACCGGATGCGTACGATTGTTACGTCCCCGGTCAGCGCCATTTTGTACGCCTATGCGTTTTTCCTCCCCGAAGGACCCGACTCGTGGATTTACTTCCGCATTTCTTACCTGGGTAATGTGAGCCTGAGGGTTCTGCTCTTTGTTGAGATTCTTTTTTTCATCATCAATCTGGGGTCCATTGCCGGCTATTGCCGAAAATACGGAACCGCCTGTCTGGACACACTCTGCTTTGGCGATCAGGTGCTGCGGCGAAAAATTCTGTCCGTTTTTCCCAATGCCCTTACCGTTATGAATGCATTGATGGGACTTCTGGCTGTTTTCTTTGCCTATCAGGGACGAATCCGCGAAGCCTACCTGATCCTTATCGGCGCAGCAACATTTGACAAACTGGATGGCGCCGTGGCCCGGCGGCTGGGGCTGACCGATCCCCTTCCCAACGCCCCTCCCCGAAAAGCGATCAATATGGGGAACATCATGGATGATCTGGCCGATGGCATCAGCTTCTGCATTGTTCCGGCCTGGATTTTTTATGTGGTGTTGACCCGGTTTGGGGATGGCCGGTTCCTTTATCTTCCGCTGGGATGGATCGCCTGTTTTTACGCCTTCATGGGTATCTGTCGGCTGATTTATTTTACGCTGGACAAAACGCCGATTCCCGGATTTTTTAAGGGATTGCCCAGTCCGGCAGCAGCCATGCTGACACTCGCGCCCCTGGTGATTTTTGACCATGCATTGACCATTTCTTCCCCATCCATTGAATTCTGGGGGCTTTTTTCTGCTGGAACCATGGTGTTTACCGCAGTGGTCATGAATTTCTATCCAATTCGCTACCTGCACCTGGGGCGCACCATGAGCCGCCATCCCTGGTTCGGATGGTTCAGCCTGGCACTTTTGGCCATTGGCATGTTCACACCGGTATTTGGAGAAATTTGTCTCACTTATGGGGCGCTTTATGTGCTTTCCCCCCTTGTAACCTGGCGTATCACGCCGGAAGAAGCGGCACAGGAACAGCGGCGCCGACCTTCTTCCAAACCCTGAAGACACGCATCATCTTTGCAGAGATAACCCATTGCATCAGAAAAATCGGAGCCAGAAATGGAATTGTGCCCTTGTGGAAGCAAAAAACCCTATGCCGAGTGTTGCGGGCCGCTGATCAGCGGTGAGTCTTTCGCCGATACAGCGGAAGCCTTGATGCGTGCCCGGTACACGGCCCATGCCAAAAAGATATTTGATTATGTAGCCGAGACGACACTGCCTGAAAACCGTCAGGAAAAAGATGTGGAAGAAACCGAGGTCTGGTCCAGAAAACTGGACTGGCAGTGGTTGGAGATCCGCCGTGTGGAGGCCGGAGGACCGGAAGATGTCATCGGGACTGTTGAATTTGTTGCGCGTTACCGGAAAAACGGAACCGCTTTTGATCACCTTGAACAGGCCGAGTTCGTCAAACAGGATGGACGCTGGTACTTCAAGGATGGCATGCCGCCGCCGCCCGTACAGATGGTTCGGCAGGGCCCCAAGCTAGGACGAAATGATCCCTGTTCCTGCGGCAGCGGGAAGAAATTCAAAAAGTGTTGCGGTACGTAGATATTCGATTTTCTCTCCTGAGAGGAGCTGAAAATCCGAATTATTGAAGAACCATCACAATGTCAATGCGACGGTTTTGTGCCCGCCCAGCTGCTGTGTCATTGGTGGCAATCGGACGCTCCGACCCATAACCTGCGGCACTGATACGGGTTGTCGGCAAGGTTCTGTTTTTGATCAGATAATTCTGCACTGCTTCGGCTCGCTGCTGGGACAGCCGCAGATTGACTTCCGCAGAACCGGTGGCATCTGTGTGACCTTCCACGATGACGGCAGACAGGTTTATACTGCGGATCACCTTCTGGAGTTTCCCCAGAAACGCATAGTGGGCCGGCAGGATGGTGCTTTTCCCCACAGGAAACCGCATGGCCTTGAGCCGGAGAACGATTCGGCCGTCTTGCTGTCGGTAAAGTTCGGCTTCATTACTTTTGAAGGTTGCCCGAACAAGCTTTTGAAGTCGGCTGTAAACTTTTTCCGCTTCCACCTGCTGTTCGGTTTCCTGGCGGGCCTTGGTCAGCCGCTCCAGGTCCATCTGGCCTTCCCGGCTTTTCCCTTCCAGCATGGCCAGTTGCATATTGAGGGCGTCAATTTTGGCTTGGCGATCGGCCAGGGTTTCGTTTTGCTGAGCCAGAACCGCCTGATCTGATTTCAGCGCGGCGGCGGCGGCAGTAAGAGTCTCCATCTGGGTCTCAAAAGGCTGGTCCCGCATATCGGGTACATCCAGGCTGCCGGCCAGGGTATGGAGATAGTTTTCCCAAGAAAGAGCGATTTTCCCGGGAGACATGGAGGAGAACTGGTTTCCGGCGTCTGTCAGGAAGATCAGCCGGTCGGCCTGAAACATGAGGCTCTCGGACAGGGCCTGGATATTGTCCCGAGCACTGGGATTGGCTGATATAAATGCGTCGGCCGCCACAATTGCCTGTTCCATCTCTTTATAAGGGCCCGGAACCAGGCTACGGGCGCCAGCGGACTTGGCTTGGGCGAGGCGCTTACGGGCAGTGTCCACTGCATTTTTTTTCAGGGCCCGGATTTCCAGTTCCCGATATTTTTCAATGAGTTTCTTCCTTCCTTTTTCAGCACGGGAAAGTTTGTCCTGTTCAATTGCCCGGGAAAGATCCAGGAGGGCATTTTCTGCATCTGCATATGTTTTTTCATCACCCGCCGCACCAGCTGTTCGTGCTGCTTCCCGTGCCTTGAGCGCATCAGCGAGAACCGTTCGCGAGGTGGTGGCAACCAGCTCAGCCCTTCGCAGGTTGGCGCGGGAGTCCTCAATGGCCGCCTGAACACCTGCAGATTGGATGTCCCTTTCAGCCGCCTTCTGTGCTGTGACAAAGGATTCTTCCGCTTTTCCAAACCAGTAAGGGGAAAGCAGATTTAATTGGGCAGACTCTCCTGCCAGCAAATCCGCCCCCAGCTGGCTGACAGAATCATCTTTTTCAGTGGGTGTGATGTAAATGTCGACAGCGGGTTTTGACTGAATTTGGGGAGATGGGGCGCATCCGGTCATCCACAAAAAGGTCGGGCACAGACAGATCAGTGCGGGAAAGAGGGAAGACAGAACCCGCTTTTTTCCGAACATACGGGGAAAAGCGGATTTGATGAATAAGTTGATGTGCATCAGCATATCCTTTCGCTGAATCCGGTATATTGTGGAATTTCTGCTGTGGTTTTTCTGCTCCTTGCAACTTCAGCGCCTCAAAAAAGAGACCTGCCAGATGGTATGGCAGGTCTCTTGGAAAAGCAACAAACAGTAATAGGAAACTGTTTGTCTTAGAATTTTACGAGCAACATGGCTGCAATAACATCAGCAGAGTCGTCATACCTGTCAATGTCGCTGTCCCAGTCAGTTCTGTGGTACTGGGCGTTGATGGAGGTGTTGGGCGCAAAGGTCCAGGAAGCACCGATGCTGTAGACGAATGCGCTGTTCCATAGCGCATTATTTGTGCTCCAACCATTTTTTCTGGCAACATCTTTATAATACCCGTCATCCTCAGGTTCAAGGTACATGACCTGGGCAAAAAGGTCGAGGTTTTCAATGGGAGTGAAAATGGCATAAAGGCCGCCGCCAATGGAACCGCCCTGTCCACCGATTTCAGACTTGCCGGTCAGTTTGGAATCATGACCTGCCAGCAGTCCTGTCCAGCTGCTACCCTGACCCATCAGCGGTGACAACGGGTCAAACATGTCGCTGTAACCACCAGGGCCGATCATGGTGTTGAACGGTCCACGGTCCATGTAGCTGTTATTGTTCCAGTCGTTCATGGCGGTCAGCTTGATCTTGTCCGCATCATCATTACCTTTGGACCAGACCAGATCTGCACCCACTTTCAAATTGTCCAGCACCTTGGCTTCTATATTCGCCCATGCCTGAACACCAGTCACATCATACCCGAATGCATCGCCGTCAAACACATCCACTTCCGCGTTGAAGGACAGAATGCCGGTGGTGAAGGTTCCCTGAAGACCGAACAGCCGGGGCTCAAAGCTGTCATCGCCCTTGATGTCATCAAAAGCAGCGGCATAAAAGGCATTAACAGAAACCTGATCGTTTTTGTACCCCAGATTGATCAGATACGTGTCGATATCTTTGTCATCGTTATCGGTATCTGTTCTGTCATTCCCTTCGGACTCTTTGGTATATCCCAAAGTGATCATAACCGGGGCCTTGATGTCCAGTTTGAAACCGGTTCCCTGGTTGTCATAGGCAATGGCATTTCCCAGCGTAATGTTCTGCTGGCCTGCGGCAATACCGAAAAGTCCCCGGTCAACCTGGAGATAAGCCCGGTCAATCTGGAATTCGGAGTCTTCGCCTTCAAACCGGCTGGTACCAGAGTTTCCGCTGCCCATCCAGCCGTCTCCGTTGCTTTTGCTGTATCCCCACGATCCCTCGGCAAAATCCATGCGGGTGATGACTTTTACACCGTCCGCCACATTCAGGGTGGCACCCACGCGAAGACGCTGATCAAAATAATCCTGCGTCTGCCTTGATCCATAATCCTTGTTCCAATACCGAACACGCATCTGGCCATTGAGCTGAAGTCTGTCATCAGCCGTGGCCATGGTTGCGGTCATTCCGGCAACCAACAATACCGCCAGTGCCCATCCAATCATCTTTTTCATCTTGCTCTCCTCTTTAACGTGTTAGTCCAAACTCATTTCTTCCTAATAAATCCCACTTGCCTACATTAAAAGTTTCATGCGTCATCAGCACATGAAACTTAAAACGTCAAAAGAAAAATTAAAATTTCACGAGCAACATACCTGCCACCACGTCAGCGCCTTTATCCATGAAGTCATAATCGCTGTCCCACTCGGTTCTGTGGTACTGGGCGTTGATGGAGGTGTTGGGCGCAAAGGTCCAGGACGCACCAATGCTGTAAAGAAGCAAATGGTTCCAGGAATCATACAGAGCGTCTTCTTCGGGTTCAAGGTACATGACCTGGGCAAAGAGATCCACTGATTCAATGGGGGTAAAAATTGTATAAATACCACCGCCGTAGGCACCTGACTGACCGCCGACTTCAGATTTGCCGGTCAGTTTGGGATCATGTCCGGCAAACACGCCTGACCAGCTCTTGCTCTGACCCAACATGGGTGACAGCGGGTCAAACATGTCGCTGTAGCCACCGGGGCTGATCATGGTGTTAAAAGGTCCGCGGTCCATGTAACCGTTATTGTTAAAGTCGTTCATGGCAGTCAGTTTGATCTTGTCCGCATCATCATTGCCCTTGGACCAGACCATATCCACACCCACTTTCAAATTGTCCAGCGCCTGGGCTTCTACATTCGCCCATGCCTGAACACCAGTCACATCATACCCGAACGCATCACCGTCAAACACGTTTACTTCCCCATTGAAGGACAGGATGCCGGTGGTGAAGGTTCCCTGAATGCCGAACAGCCGGGGCTCAAAACTATCATCGCCCTTGATGTCATCAAAGGCAGCGGCGTAAAAGGCATTGACTGAAACCTGATCGTTTTTATACCCCAGATTGATCAGATAGGTGTCGATATCTTTGTCATCGTTATCCGTATCTGCCCTGTCATTTCCTTCAGACTCTTTGGTATATCCCAAGGTGACCACAATCGGGGTCTTGATGTCCAGTTTGAAACCAGTTCCCTGGTTGTCATAGGCAATGGCATTTCCCAGCGTAATGTTCTGCTGGCCTGCGGTAATGCCGAAAAGTCCCCGGTCAACCTGGAGATAAGCCCGGTCAATCTGGAACTCGGAGTCCTCGCCTTCAAACCGGCTGTTGCCCGTCCAGCCGTCTCCGTTTTTACTGTATCCCCATGTCCCTTCGGCTAAATCCATGCGGGTGATGATTTTTACACCGTCAGCCACATTCAGCGTCCCCCCCACACGAAGACGCTGATCAAAATAATCCATATCCCGTATATTCCAATACCGGACACGCATCTGACCGTTAAGCTGCAACCTGTCATCGGCGGTGGCCACTGTGGCCATTATTCCGGCAATCATCAGCATTGCCAGCGCCAACCCGATCATCTTTTTCATTTTTATCTTCCTCCTCCTTATACAACCATCTGCATTCAGCTCATCATCCTAATAATTATCATCTGTATTGTCTTTTGATCGAACGGAACCGATCTTCACATCCTTAATATAATAAAGAAAGGATTCGGGCGATGTATTATCCATATAAAACCGCAAAAATACAATATCAAAAACCCTTTTCTTCATAGTCGCCTACCTATCAATGACTTTTTTTTCTGTCAAGGGGTTTCTTGTTTTCAGGCGTTTGCCGCGGGCTCTGGATATACGGGCATTTTTTTGTTTAACACCGCTCAGCAGGAGATCCCGACATGTGCCAATGCCCCATGGGCCAGGCCCGACACTGTGGTATCGGAAAGCTGCCCATCGCGGTAGAGTCGCAGCGATGCAGGATCCGAACAAAGCGGCATCAAGCGCGGAACCATGCCCATCTCTATAATGGGTGTTAGGGCCCAAACCGAGATCCCCCGAAGATAAGGATCTGATGCAGTAAAAAACAGAGGAAGGAATTCGGCTGCCGGCTTTGCCTGTTCCGGCCACGCATGGGCCATGCGGCCGACACCCCAGAGGGCACCCCGTTGCAGGGTTTCGTGTTCCAGGAAGTTTCCGTTGGGATTGATATAGGAAATCAGTATTCGGCCATATTCACGGGCAAGTCCCGCATGGACGGCGATAATTTCCCCCATGGCTTCGGGAGACCCCCAGCCGATACCACCGGATTCGTCATTGAGATTCCACATGAGCCGCCGCATCACTACCCGGGCCGACTCCATGGATGTTTCCCCCATATGACCGACCACCACACCCATGGCAGTGACCGCCCGCCAGCGGACGAGCTCATCTTTCGCATACAAACAGGAAAAAAGCGGATTGACCACCTGACGCGCCGGCAGTTGAAGCATTTCGGCGTGTGCAGCTGAAAAATCCGCTTGTTCAAGCAGGTCGATCACCCGGCGTTTGAGTGAACGGTAAGCCATGGGATGTCCTGTTTTTTATTTTTCAATGTTGTGTGACCCGGGTTTCTGCAGCCTCATTCAGCTTCCCAGGTGATGCAGTCTTCCGGGCAGTATTTGATCGCCTCATTCACATCCGATACCGGATAATCCGGCATCACCACCACCTCAATGTATCCGGCATCGTTTTTCCTGAAAACCGCCGGGCATACAGCAACACATCCCATGCACAGGGTACAGGCGCCGATATCTACAACAGGTATGTTCATTGATCGCGTTTTCACCGTGCGTTGACCGCATCACCAATTTGTTTCCCGTAATCCATGCAGGCCTGAATGCCGTCATTCCCCGGAATGTACAATTGCCTGATACCCGGACCGATGATCTGAAAATTCATGGCTTCCAGCTCTGCAGTGACCAATTTCACCGCCTCGCCGCTCCACCCATAGGAGCCAAACGCTCCGCCGATCCGGTTGAGGGGTTTTAAGCCTTTCATATAGGTGAGTATGTCGGCCACTGTGGGAAACATCTGGTTGTTCAAGGTTGGGGAACCAACGATCACTGCCGCCGAGTCCAGTACATCTGTCATGATTTCACTGCGATGAGAACTTCTGATGTGAATGGGTTTGGCCTTCACACCCGTAGATGCAATACCCTCGGCAACCGCATTGGCCATGGCTTCGGTGCTTTTCCACATGGTGTCATACACCACCAGGGCCTTTTTTTCGGTTTCCTGTCGGCTCCACCGGAAGTAGGCATCAATAATTTTACCCGGATCTTTTCGCCAGAGAACCCCGTGGTCCGGGCAGATCATGTCAATCTGAAGTCCAGACGCCACCACTTTCTCCAGCAGCTTGAGAATACGAGGCGCGTAAAGAAGCAGGATGTTGGCAAAATATTTTTTCGCCTGGACCATCACTTCACTGCCCGCCTGATCATCAAATTTTTCAAACCCGGCATAGTGCTGGCCGAAACCGTCACTGGAAAACAGAATGTGATCTTCCTTCAGATAGGTAAACATGCTGTCCGGCCAGTGGATCATCCGGGTTTCGATAAAGGACAGAGTCCGTTTGCCGAGGGAAAGTTCCTGGCCGTCATCCACCGGATGGTAGTTCCATGGGTCCGAAAAATGGGCGGAAAGATTTTTAGCTCCCATTTTTGAGCAATACAACGGTTTGTCCGCACCCACAGCCGCCATGATTTTTGGCAGTGCGCCAGAGTGGTCCATTTCCGTATGATTGCTGATCACCACGTCAATTTTTTTGGGATCGATAATCTGGGAGATATGGCGGATCAGCTGGTCGGCAAAGGGTGCTTTGACCGCATCAATCAGGGCCACTTTTTCATCCACGATCAGAAAGGCATTGTAGGTGGTGCCCTGATAGGTGGAATAACCGTGAAAGTCCCGGATGTTCCAGTCAATAACGCCAACATCATAAATATTATCTGCAATTTTTGTCGGTATCATGATCGTTTCCTGTCACTGGTATCTTTGTGCGGCCCATCGTGTACTTTCGGAAAAGGCTGCGGGATGATTGAAATGCCCTTTTCCCATGGGCAGAAAAAGGGCATTGGAGGATGTTTCGGGGTGATCCGGGGAAAACGCTTTGGTGAACGTGCTGATGTGGATCCGGAAGACAGAAATGGGTGCCCATGGGGTCTCAGCTCCGGATGTCCAGCGTAAAGCGGAACGAATCAGGCTTGTTTCTCAAAATCGTCTTTTGGGGCACCGCACACCGGACACTCCCAGTCATCGGGAACATCTTCCCATTGGGTTCCCGGCGCCACGCCGTTATCAGGGTCGCCGGTCGCCGGATCGTAAATATAGCCACACAGGGTGCATACATATTTGTCCATTCGTCTTCTCCTTTATCGTTGCCGCATTAAAAGTTGAACCTACAGACCGATAAAACCGCCCGAACAATCGCCAAACCCCATTGCGCGATGGCGTCAACCTACCATGAAGCCGTCGGGCCTGTCCAAATTTAAAACTTTCCGGTTTTAAAACCTTTTCCGGATGCCGGGTCTATCCCAACGGTTTGAACATTTTTTTCCCGGCACCACAGATGGGACATTTCCAGTCCTCGGGAAGATCTTTGAAGGCAACATTCTTGGGGATTTTTCCTTTTCGATCGCCTTTGTCCGGATCGTAAAAATATCCGCAATTAACCATCTGGCATTGGTACATTTCATGGGGCTCTGACATGTCAATCAAAAACTCCTTGTTGATCTCAGACGATTTTCAGACATTCTATGATGAGGCTGCCCAGGATTCCAGCTCTTTCACACGGGTCGACAGAACCTGCCGGAGCCGCATGGCTTCTGATTCATCCACTGTGTCGGCCACAGGAACCGGCCAATAAAGCGTTTCTACACCCGAAACCGGCGTTTGACCCTGGTTTTCATCACCTATCACCACCACCCGGTCCGGCCGGCCACCGCGAAGGGCGTCTTGAATACTTTCCGGCCGGCGATACCCCAGATCCATGCCTTCTGTCTCCACCATCCGGACCATGGAATCGGACAGGGCGGATGCCGGTTCCCATGCACCAAAGGCAATCCGCAACCGACTTCCATATCGCCGAGCAGTTAAAGCGGCAGCCAAGGGCGCCCGGCATGCGCCTTTGGGGGAAACAAAAAGGATCTGTTTGCGGGCAAGTCTCGGCCGGACCCGTTTTTCAATAATGGCCGCCATCTCTTCATCCAGTCCGGGCTGATGCCGGATGGCGCCTTTGGCTTCAATGCCCCGGAAGGTTAAGGCTTCGCCAAAACCCGCATCAATGGCATCGAAAAAATACCGGACGGTCAGCGTAATGCCGTCAAACAGGTGTTTTCCCTTTGTGGCGCCTACACAAAGGAGCACGCCTTCCCGGATATGGGCCAACGGATCGCGGAGTTTGAAGGGATACTTTCTGGCCCACAGGGTCTGGCAGCGATCAATAAGACCCTTGAGTTGGGCGCTGACGCCGTAAAAATAAACCGGCGAGGCAGCCACCACCATGTCTGCTTTGCGCAGCAGACCAAAGATCCGGGTGGCCATGGGATCGTCACGGATCACACATTGGCCGTGGGTTTCACAATACCCGCATCCCTTGCAGGGCGCGATTCTGGCACGGGCCACCTGAATCACCTCGGTGGCTGCCCCTGCATCTGCCGCTTTCTCAAGAAAAGCGGAAAGCAGGATATCTGTGTTGCCGCCCTGGCGGGGACTGCCCTGAAGTCCGAGAATAAACATGAGTGCCGGTGTCCTGGGATGAAAAAGTCAGGATTTAGGGGGAGAAAAACAGGCCGTCTTCACTTTCCGCATATCCTGATCAGCGATATCATCCTAAATTCTAATTTACGATATCCGCCTTAATACGTCTCCTCGCTGGCCATTTCCGCGTCCGTCACCTTGCCGCTGAACAGTTTGTATGCCCAAGCCTGATAGGCCAGCACCACCGGAATAAAAATCACCACCACAATCAACATAATCTTGAGGGTCAGCGGACTGGATGAGGCGTTGAAGGCGGTCAGGTTGTATGCCTCGTCAATGCTGGACGGAAACATGTTGGGAAAAAGGCCGATTACACCAAAGAAGGTGCAGCTGACAATGGTGAGCGCCGATGACAGCCACGCCTTGAAAAACGCATGGCGGATCAGAAAAAGGAGAATACCCGCCAGCCCGGCCACGGCCAGCGCAGGCACCACAAAAAGCACTGGGCAGGCCAGATAATTGTCATAGAGCCGGGTAAAGAAAATCGTGGCAATCAGAAAAACAACCGCAACACCCGTCAGGACCGGCCACAACCTGGCGGCTACCTGTTTTGCCCGTTCCCGGAGATCTCCGTCACTGCGAAGACCCAGCCACAGGGCGCCGTGCATGACAAACAGGCAGACAAACAACACGCCAGCCAACAGCCCATAAGGATTCAGCAAGGTAAACAAGGTGCCATGGTACACGCCGTCACCGTCAACGGGAATCCCTTGAAAGATGTTTCCAAAGGCAACGCCGAAAAGCAGTGCCGGCAGAAAGCTGCCCACAAAAATGCACCCGTCCCAGATTTTTTTCCAGGCCGCGCTTTCCACTTTGTTGCGGAATTCAAACGATACACCGCGCAGGATCAGGGCAAACAAAATCAGCATCAGGGCCGAATACAGAGACGAAAACATGGTGGCGTAGACCAGCGGAAACGCGGCAAAGGTCACGCCGCCGGCAGTAAGCAGCCAGACCTCATTGCCGTCCCACAAGGGGCCCATGGCATGAATCATCATGTTTTTGTCGCGTTCGGATTTTCCCAGAAACGGGTAAAGGGTTCCGATTCCCATGTCAAATCCGTCGGTCATGAAAAAAACCGCCCAGAGAAGCCCCCAAAGAAAAAACCATGTGGATTGTAAAAGCATATTATCCCCCACTCGCGATACGATCAGTTGTTGTCAGGCCTTCCAAATAAACGGAAGCACATTATCCTTGAGGTGCCGGTTCCGGGCCTTTTGTGGCGGCCTTGGCAATGAGATAAAATCCTGCCAGCCCCAGAAGTCCGTAAACCAGAATAAAGCCGACCAGCGTGGTCATGACCTGGGATTGGGCAATGGGCGATACCGCATTCGAAGTTTTCAGCAGGCCATAGACAATCCAGGGCTGACGCCCTACTTCCGCCAATACCCATCCAAATTCAATGGCAATATAGGGCAGCGGGATGGCGAGCAGCATGGTCCACAGATACCAGCGGGTTTCCACCAGCCGATTTTTCAGAAAGAGTCCGACAAAGGTCAGCAGGAGAAAAAGACCGCCCAGGGCAACCATGATCCGGAAAGAAAGAAAGGTGAGCAGCACCGGCGGCCGTTCGTCTTTGGGGATATCCTTGAGACCCGTGACCGATGCGTTGAAGTCATGATGGCCCAGAAGGCTCAGCACACCGGGGATGCTTCCGATTTCAAAGCGGTTTTTCTCATTGTCTTCATCCGGCAGGGCAAAAAGGACAATGGGCGCCTGGGTCTGGGTTTCCCAGTGGGATTCCATGGCCGCCAGTTTGGCGGGCTGGGTTTTGGTCACATGAACCGCGTGCAGGTCACCGGTGACAGCCACAATCAGGGCGGACACAAAGCCCACCACAATGCCGATTTTGAAGGACCGGGCAAAAAATTCAACATGCTGTTTTCTGAGAAGGTGCCAGGCGCTGATGCCCATGACAAAAAAAGCGGCCAAAACAAACGCTGACGGAACGGTGTGAACGATTTCCAGAATACCGAAGGGGTTGGTCACCACCGCGAGAAAATCGGTGAGTTCGGCGCGTCCGTCCCGGATGGTGTATCCCACGGGCTGCTGCATCCAGCCGTTGGCCAGAAGAATCCAGACCGCCGAGATATTGCCCGCTGCCGCAATCAGCCACATGACCGCGGCATGAGCCTTAGCGGAAATTTTTTTCCAGCCGAAAATCCAGATACCGATAAAGGTGGATTCCAGAAAAAAGGCAACTGATGCTTCAATCGCCAGAAGCGATCCGAACACATCCCCCACATAGGCAGAATAGCGGGACCAGTTGGTGCCGAATTGAAATTCCAGAGTGATACCGGTGACCACACCCAGAGCAAAGTTGATGAGAAACAGCTTTCCCCAGAACTTGGTCATCCGGAGCCAGGTTTCATCGCGGGTTTGCACATACCGGGTTTCCATGTAGGCAACCATCACAGATAATCCCAGCGTAAGCGGGACAAACAAGAAATGGAACATGGTGGCCGCGGCAAACTGAAGCCGGGATAACATGACAACGTCCATACAGGTTCCTCCTTCAAGGATCAGGAATCAGCAAGGGCAGGCCCGGTCAAACAGGCGTGCCGCCCGTCAGGGTTTTCGGACAAACAGAAAAAATAAATCAGATCCGGTTTGACAACCGCTATCCATGGGCGGTTCGACTTGAGCGTCACCCCCGCAAGAAGCGGGGTGACGCAAACTCAAAACAGAATTCTGCCAGATGGGCTGGATTTCCGCTCCGCCGCTGCGAAAATGACAATTTTCTGCGTGGAAACGACGGGCGGAAACATCCCCCCTAGAAATGATGTCGGCATATTTTTTCAGGCGCTGCCATCCAGTGTGCACTGGGTGAAATCAATGGCCTCGTCGCATTTGGCGCAGACATGGACCTTTTCAAATTCATCGGAGAAAATTTCCTTTTTTTCTCCGCACTTCGGGCAGCTGCAGATAAAAGATTTCAGATTTTTAAAATTTTCGTAACCCGGGCAGTGCTGAGGTGTTGACATGTGCATTCCTCCTTCAGATGGTTGACGGACCAATCATGAAACATTGCTGCCACATCCGGACGGCTTCACCCGGACAGTTTTTTTCCAATTTCACGCCCATAATCCTGGGCCATGGTCACGCCGCCGCCGAGATCAGCTGATTTGAGCAGTAACGGCGCTTTGACCATATCCATCTTGTAAATGTTTTGCATGGTGTCAAAAATACGCTCCGGAGCTTCACCGCTCCAGCCAAAGGCACCGAATGCGCCGCCGACTTTGCCTTCCAGCGGTACTTGTTCGGCCATGAACAAAAGGGTCTTCATTCCTTGGACCATTTCGCCGTGATAGGTGGGAGATCCCAGCACCACTGCGTCATATCCAGCGAGATCTTCCGCTTTTTTGATGCTGGTCACCTTCACCGCATCAGCGTCATGACCGGAAAAGCGAACACCTTCAGCAATCAGGTTGGCGATTTTTTCGGTGGCTCCGGTACGGGTGGCATATACGATCAGTGCCTTGGCCATGGTTCACTTCCTTTTCTTGTGATCCGAATTATTTGATGCGGGAATCTTTTCCCTGGTACTGACAATCAGGCGTATAACAGGTATTGTCGATAAACTCGCATTTTTCCTTGCATGCCGGACAAGTCTCCGGCGGTGTGTCCGCCTGAAGTTCATACCCGCATTTTCCGCATTTCCAGTTCGCCATTGGTCTTTCTTTCCTTAAAAGTGTCCAGCCAGGCGCTGATCTGCGCCTGGACAGCGGCGGTTTTTAAAGACGCCGTGATGCTGTCATGGCTCCCGGTCTTTTGCCAAAACACCCCTCACAAGCCATCTTTCCGGACAGCACAGCGGAAAAAAGGCCGCGGCTGCCCGGAGTTGATGACGTCAAAGCGGCATCAGGCTTTCCACAGGCCGTGCAGGTTACAGTATTCCCGCGCGGATACCGAGGTTGCATCAATTTTGAAAACCGCTTCCGGCACCTGGCCCGGAGAGAGGAACTGGACGTAGGACTTTCCGTCGGCGATCAGCTCGATCCACTGGATATAATGTTTTTCTTCCATGGGATGGGCCACACTGCCGACCTTGACCTTGTATCCGCCGTCTATTTTTTCGATCACCGGCACATGTTTTTCTTTTGCGGCATCAACCGTGTTTTCAACCAGTTTTTCCATCGGCTGACCACAGCACACCAACTCGCCGCCACCGCCATCCAGAACCTGAACAATCGCACCACAGATGTCGCATTTGTAGATTTCAGAACGTTTTGACATTATTTTGCTCCTTATAGATTTTGAGGTGGGGTACAGGCACCCAAAAACCGTTCCAGAGGATCGAAAAACAGGAGTGCCGGTTTTACCAGTTTTCGCCCAGCAGCTCAAAATGGGCCTGGGGATGGGCGCAGGCCGGACAGATCTCGGGCGCTTCGGTTCCGGTCACGAGGTAACCGCAGTTGAGACAACGCCAGGTGACTGCTTTGTCCCGCTTGAAGACCCGGCCGGCATCCACGTTGGCCTTAAGTTCCAGGTACCGTTTTTCATGCTGTTTTTCAGCCACTGCAATGGAATCAAAAACATAGGCAATGGCATCAAACCCTTCCTCTCTGGCGACTTTGGCAAAAGAGGGATACATATCGGTCCATTCGTAGTTTTCGCCGCCCGCAGACTCGGCCAGGTTTTCGCTGGTGGTGCCGATCACGCCGGCGGGAAAAGAACCGGTAATTTCAACCTCGCCGCCTTCCAGCAGCTTGAACAGCCGTTTGGCATGCTCTTTTTCCTGATTGGCGGTTTCTTCAAAAATATTGGCGATCTGAACAAAGCCCTCTTTTTTGGCTTGTGAAGCAAAATAGGTGTAACGATTCCGGGCCTGTGATTCACCGGCAAAAGCGGTCAGAATATTTTTTTCGGTCTGGGTTCCTTTAATGCTTTTGGACATGGAGTCCTCCTTGGTCTGTGTTGGGGTTATGATTGTTTACGATCCCACCAGCCTTTGGCGATATGCTTTTTTTTCTCATCTTCGGCCAGTTGCTTGATCTTGTATCCCGAATCCCGAAGCATGCCGTAAATAATGCCGCATCCGGTGTCTTCACGGTCCTGGTCTCCCTGGTTCGCCAGTTGGATCATCTGATTCACCAGCGCCAGCACTTCTCTGAGATTTTTGTCGCATCGTTTCACGAATCAACACGCTCCGGAAAAATTAGGTGGCATTCACCGTTTCATCGAGATGCCTGCAGGCATTGCTATTTCAAACTTCGGGCCAACCCATCCGGGAAGCATCTTAAAATCAGGATAACTTATTCATAAAACATAAAATAAATATTTTTTGGATCCTGTTTTCACCGTATCAGGGCTTGTGACCACCAAAAAAAAATGACTGTAAAAAATCCGCACTTCATGTGTGGTTAAAAACCAAAACACAATAATTCAAGCATGTTGCATGTGTTTAGAAATAAATTATGAGACAACATCGTCTCAAGATTGATAAATGAGACAGTCGGATACCTAAAACAAGGCCCGGCAGCAGAGATAACCGGCCACAGAGAAAAAACAAAAGGGACTATGTCTCATAAAATTTGAAACAGTCTGCCAGAATCCAGTTGCGATCAGAAATTCCGGCAGTGATATCCGGCCGGTGCTGATTTACACGTCTCTTACCGGGTCGCCACCAGACGCTTGCTGATGATCCGAATATGGGACATTTCTTCTTTGATAATACTGTCTATCTGGGATTTCCCCAAAGATTCCGGAACCATTTCCTTCATGCCCAGATAAAACACGATGGAATCCTTTTCTGCCTGGATGGCGGCTGTCAGAATGGATTTCATGGAACTGGTATCGATTTCCTTGTCAAAGAACACCCGTGTATCAGCAAGGGCCTTGAGATAGGCTTCCGCATCTCCATTGGGGTCAAAAACGGTTGTTATTTTTTCATTGTCCGTCAAATTTGCGCGCATGGTGGCGAATGTTTTTTCATGATCATCTTCCATGGCAGCCAGTTCCAGCAGAAACGTTTTTGAATCCGCATCGCTCACCTGCGCTGCTGCCTTCCGATAAAATGCCGCGCCGTTCCGTTCGATCTGTTCCGCGATTTCAAAGACTTCGTTCGCATTAAAATCATACATCATGATAAGCTCCGCCTTTCTTTGTCAAACCCGTTCATCATATCTAATTGTGGCCAGCGTTACGGCCTGCCGCTGATGGATTCAGGCGACATTCCGCATCCCATTCCGGGCAGGCCCTTTTCCGTTCTGCCTGGAACTTTTGCCTGCACTCGCCACACGCCAACTCCATATTGGGTGCGTTTCCGTATTTCTCTTTCAGTTCTTCCCTGGAAAGTACCTGGGAAAAACTGCATCCGCACTGGGGGCAGGCGGATTTAATCTGATAGCGCTGATGGGTCATGGCATGTCCTCCAATCGGTTGGATAAACACATACCGGTCCTGATGACGCCGCAGTCCCGGCAGAATCGACAACCCAGAATCACCCAAAACCTTAACTTCAACTATGGCATGTTTTTTGAATCTATAAAGCTGTATGCGTTGTTCTTACAGTTTCATTAACCTTACACTGTTTCGGAATTTTACACAAAGGAGGATTGCATGGCAAAAACTGCTTTTAACGGTGCGCCTGTTCAGCTTTCCGGAGATCTGCCCAAAACCGGTTCCCCTGCTCCGGATTTCAGCCTCACGGCAACGGATCTGTCCGCTGTTTCCCTTTCGGCCTATGCGGGAAAAACCCTGGTCCTCAATATCTTTCCCAGCCTGGATACACCGGTGTGTGCCATGTCTGTGCGAAAATTCAACGCCGAGATCGGAAACTACAAAAACGCCGTGGTCCTGTGCATATCCGCTGACCTGCCCTTTGCCCAGGCCCGGTTTTGCGGGGCAGAGGGTCTCACCCATGTGATTCCCGCATCCACTTTCCGGAGTCCGGAATTCGGCACTGCTTATGGCGTCCGCATTGAAGACGGCCCCATGAAAGGGCTCATGGCCCGGGCTGTTGTGGTCATCAACAAACAAGGCGAGGTTGTTTACGCCCAGCTGGTGGATGACATCACCCGCGAACCAGATTATGAAAAAGCCCTGTCCGCAGTATCTGCTGCATAAACCCCAAAACGGCGTCTGGTTTGGGGTGGCGCCGTTTCTCATTTTTCCCCATGCTGCCAAAGGAGCTGCCAATGGCCGATGAAACTGTTCTGATCCGCTGTCATACCTGTGGTACCCGGAACCAGATTCCTGTTGCCAGACTGCAAGACCATCCCCGTTGTGGTCGATGCAAAACGCCTTTTCCGGACATTCGGATCACCCCCCAGCCTGTTGTGGTGACAGATGCGACGTTTGAGCCTGAAATCCTGAAAAGCCCCTTTCCTGTTCTCCTGGATTGCTGGGCCAGTTGGTGCGGCCATTGCGGGACCCTGGCACCCATTATGGACGAGCTGGCCCGAGCCTATGCCGGACGCCTTAAGGTGGCCAAACTCAATGTGGACCAGAATCCGCTCACCGCCAGTCAGTTCCGGGTGATGAGCCTGCCCACGCTTCTTTTCTTCAGGGACGGAAGCCTTGTGGAAACCGCTTTGGGTGCGCTTCCCAAAGCTGAGATCGAAAAATACATTGCCCGCCTGCTGGCCGCCTGAAGACCTGCCCCGCCTCCGTGCACAGATCAGGCGCACAAAAGTGCTTGAACCCAATCCCTTGTCGGCGCTATAAGGTTTTTTATCTCACTCAACCCCGACAGCCCAAGCCTACAGGACGACACACCATGGAGACTGATCCGAAACTGGCCGATCCCAATCTGCCTGATCCCAATCTGATGGACCTGAAAATTTTCACCGGCACGGCCAACCCGCAACTGGCCAAAGACATCTGCAAACACCTTGGCATCCCTTTAAGTTCTTTAAATGTATCGCGGTTTTCCAACGACAACCTCTTTGTTCAGATTCAGGAAAATGTGCGGGAAAAAGACGTTTTTGTGATTCAGCCCTTTACCGCACCGGCAAGCGATACCATCATGGAGCTGTTTATTATTCTGGATGCGTTAAGAAGCGCGTCGGCCCGGCGGATTACCGCAGTGATTCCCTATTTTTCCTATGCCCGTTCGGACAAAAAAGATGCTCCGCGCATCTCTATTGCCGGCCGGCTCATGGCAGACCTCATCAGAACCGCTGGCGCAAACCGGGTGCTGACCCTGGATCTCCATTCGGACGCGGTTCACGGATTTTTCAGTGTTCCTGTGGATCACCTGACCGCAGTGTCCAATTTTGTGGATCATTTTCGCCAGACAGTCGATCTGAGCCATGCGGTGGTGGTGGCGACCGATGCGGGCGGCGCCAAGCGGGCCGGACGCTTTGCCAGACGGATTCACCTGCCCATGGCCATTACCGACAAACGCCGGGTGGGGGATACGGAAGTGGTGCAGGGGCTTGTGGTAGGTGATGTGGAAGGCCGGGACGCCATTATTTTTGAAGATGAAATTTCAACCGGCGGGACGCTTGCCGAAACCGTCAAAACCCTTTCCCGCGCCGGCGTCAGAAATATTCACGTGGGCGCCAGCCACGGTGTTTTGTGCGGTCAGGCCGTGGAGCGGCTAAAGGCCTGCAACCTCTCCTCGGTGGTGGTGACCGATACGGTCGCTATTCTGCCGGAAAAAAAATGGCCCGCTCTTCATGTCCTTTCGGTGGCCCCGCTCTTTGCCGAAGCCATCCGCCGCATTCACACCGGAGAAAGTGTGGGGGCCCTCTTTGATTGAGGTCGGTAATGACAGCACAAACCGCCCAACAAACTGCCGTGTGCTGGAGGACATGATGCCAACATCTGAGACATTGCTCCCCCTGACACCGGATCAGGGAAATTCCCTTGTTTCACTGGCCCGAAATACCCTGCGCAACCATTTTGGCGAACCGGTTGCCCCGGCGGACGATGCTGCCCTGGCCCAGCTTTCCCACATCCACCGCGGCACCTTTGTCACCCTCACCCTGGGGGGGCAGCTCAGGGGCTGCATCGGTAATCTGGTCTCCACAGGCTCCATTGTGGCCGGTGTCCATGACAATGCCCTGAAGGCAGCATTTCACGACCCCCGGTTTTCTCCGCTGACCCGGAAGGAACTGGACCAGGTTCATGTTGAAGTGAGTGTGCTGACCGATCCCAGCCCCTTTTCCTACCAGGATGGTGCGGATCTGGCCGCCCGGCTGCGGCCCGGTATTGACGGGGTCATTATCCGCAAAGGACGCTTCGGTGCCACATTTCTGCCCCAGGTATGGGAACAGCTTCCCACGCCGGATCTGTTTCTTTCCCATCTGTGCCGGAAGGCAGGGCTTCCGGAAAACCAGTGGCAAAAAGGCGATCTGACGGTTCTGACCTATCAGGCGCAATATTTTGAAGAGGCGAAAAAGCGCTGATCCTTATGATCCGATCTGACCCGGAGCCATGCCCTATACCCGATATTCGGGCAGAAAACGGGTGATGATAAAATTGGAGATGCCCTCAATATCCGTGGTTGAAAACAGGGGAACCCCCGGATCAATGGCTGCATCGGAAATCATGGCCACCAGCGTTTCATCCCCCAGGCAGGCGGGCTGCGCGTGGCGCTCGGGCCGAAAAATTTCCATTTTGGGCGCGGAATCAGCTTTGAAGCCTTCGGATATGACCAGATCCACATCGTTAAAAAACGGAATCAGATCGTAAAGACGCGGGTTTTCCATTTTTTGGACCATGGCGATCCGGTCCGGGGAGGCCACCATCACCACCTCTGCGCCAGCTGCCTGATGCCGGTCGCTGTCTTTTCCCTTTGGCTCCAGATCAAATCCATGGTGGGCGTGTTTGACCACCCCAATCCGCAATCCCCGGTTTTTGAGCACCGGAATCAGCTTTTCAATCAGTGTGGTTTTTCCGGATTCCGATTTTCCCACAATGGACACCACAGGCGGCATGGCCGACT
>JAJDJS010000031.1 GCA_030267325.1 Desulfosarcina sp. OttesenSCG-928-A07
GGCAGCGACTCATGCCACGGACCCTTTTTGCCGACACGGCCGAACTGATCATTGCCGAAGAAGAAATTGACCCGGATCGCTTGGTGGCCGGACTTGTGGCCGGCGGGTACAACCGGAGCGCGGTGGTGGAAGAGCCGGGCGATTTCTGCGTCCGGGGCGGTATCATTGATATTTTTTCGCCCCTGTACGATCAGCCGGTCCGCATTGAATTGTTTGGGGATTTTGCCGAAAGCATCCGTTTTTTTGCTCCGGACACCCAGCGCAGCCAGAAACTGATTTCCGAAGCGGTGATTCTGCCGGCGCGGGAGGTGTTTCTGGCCAGGGACCGCCTGGATGAGATCATCAACCGGTTCAGGAAAAGGGCCATCGAACAGGACCTGCCCAAGGTCACGGTCCGGGATCTTGTTCAGAAAATCCGCGATCAGGGTGTTTTTCCCGGCATTGAAAGCTTAACGCCCCTGATGTTTGACACCATGGACACGATTTTTGATTACCTTTCCGGAAACACGGTCATTGTGACGGATGATCTGGCTGAATTGACCCGGGCTGCGGAAAAAAGCACGGAGTCGGTCCTTTTAAACGTGCGAAAGGCAAAGGCCGAGGGCCGTTTGTGCGTGGAAGCCGATGACCTGTTTCTGGACTGGGCGGCCATCACTGATCATCTTTCCCGGCGCCGCAGTGTGTTTTTAACGCCCGCGCCGCTTTCCAAAAGTGCTTCCCGCAAGGTTGTGCCGGTCATGATCCAGGAGACCACGGATCTGGCCCTTGAACTCAAAGAAGCCCGCAAAAGCGAGACGCCAGCGGCGCCGTTAATCCGGTGGATGGATGAACAAAAAGCCTCCGGCATCCGCATGGTCATGGTGTGTGAAAGCGAGCATCAGACAGGCCGGCTGGCCGCTATTCTGTCGTCCCATGGCATTCCTGCCAAAGGCTCCGAAACACAAGGCTTTTCATCCAACCAGCGGTTTGCCACCCTCTGCCGCGGACGGCTTAGCAGCGGATTTATCTGGCCAGCGGATCAACTGGCCGTTGTTACGGAAATCGACATCTTCGGTCCCCGGACCCGGCGGGCCGCTCCCAAAAAACAGGCCCGGACCGAGCTTTTGGATTTTTCCACCCTCAAACAGGGTGATCTGGTGGTTCACACCGAACATGGCATTGGTCGTTATGAGGGGCTGGTCAAGCTGACCCTGGAGGGAACGGTAAACGATTTTATTCTCATCGTATACCGGGATGAAGACCGGCTTTATCTGCCCGTGGACCGCATGGGCCTGATTCATCCCTATATGGGGGTTGAGGGCGTTATCCCGGTTTTGGACAAGATGGGCGGCCGGTCATGGGAGCGGGCCAAGGCGCAAGTCCGGCACTCTGCGGAAAAAATCGCCGGTGAACTGCTTCGGATCTATGCCCAGCGAAAAGTGGGGGAAGGCCATTCGTTTGATGCGGCGGACTCCCATTTCAGCGAGTTTGAAGCGGATTTTTCCTTTGAGGAGACACCTGACCAGCAAAAAGCCATTGAGGACGTGCTGGTGGATATGCAAAAGCCCATGCCCATGGATCGGCTGGTGTGCGGCGATGTGGGATATGGCAAAACCGAAGTGGCGCTTCGGGCCTCGTTTTTGGCGGTCAGTGAAGCCAAGCAGGTAGCTCTTCTGGTGCCCACAACAGTGTTGGCGGAACAGCATTTTGCCACGTTTGAACGGCGTTTTGAGGCGTATCCGGTAAAAATTGCCTGTCTGAGCCGGTTCCGGTCCAAAGCAGAACAGCGAAAAATTGTGGAGGATATCCAAAAAGGCGTGGTAGACATCGTCATCGGCACCCACCGGCTGCTCCAGAAGGATGTGGCCTTTGCGGACCTTGGGCTTTTCATCATTGACGAGGAGCAACGTTTTGGCGTCCGCCACAAAGAAAAGCTCAAAAAGCTCCGTTCCACCGTGGATGTGCTGGCCCTGACCGCCACTCCCATTCCCCGCACCCTGCACCTGTCCATGGTGGGCATCCGGGATATCAGCGTCATTTCCACGCCGCCGGAGCAGCGGCGGGCCATTATCACCTATGTGTGCGAGTTCGAAGATGCGGTGGTGGCTGATGCCATCCGCAACGAGCTTTCCCGGGGCGGCCAGATTTTCTTTGTTCACAATACAGTGCGTTCCATTGAGCGCATGGCCGCCCATTTGAAGGAACTGGTGCCCGAGGTCCGCATTGCCGTGGCCCACGGGCAGCTGCCCGAAGACGAGCTGGAAAAGGTGATGATGCGCTTCATGAGCCGGGAGGTGGACATGCTGGTCTGTACCACCATCATCGAATCCGGCCTGGATGTGGCCACGGCCAATACTATTTTGGTGAACCGGGCGGACCGGTTTGGTCTGGCACAGATTTACCAGCTGCGGGGCCGGGTCGGGCGGTCCGACGAGCAGGCTTATGCGTATCTGTTTATTCCGGAAGAAAGCCGCCTGACCACTGATGCCCGAAAACGCCTCAAGGTACTCATGGAACACAGTGATCTGGGCGCTGGTTTTCAGATTGCCATGAATGACCTCAGAATCCGGGGCGGCGGCGCGATTCTGGGCGCCTCCCAATCCGGCCATATTGCAGCCGTGGGCTATGACATGTTTCTCAAACTCATGGAAGAGACCGTCTCCCAGATGAAGGGTGAGCCCGTGATCGTGGGGCTGGAGCCGGAAATCAACCTTCCCCTGTCGGCCTATATTGCCGAGGATTATGTGACGGATATTGACCAGCGCCTGTCTTTTTACCGCCGTTTGGCCCGGATGACGGACTTAAAGGAAATTTCCGCCGTCAAGGCGGAGCTGATCGACCGGTTCGGCCCCCTTCCCGAAGAGACGGAAAACCTCTTGCTCAAGATCATGCTTCGCGTGCTGGCGGTCCGGGCCGGTGTCAAACGGCTGGAGGTGTCTGGTCAGCAAATGGTGCTGGCCTTCAGTGAGCGCCACCAGATGCGGCCCATGGGCATTGTGGAAATGGTGGCCCGGGAAAAGGGAGGTTTTCGGTTTACGCCGGACCATCTGTTCATCGCCACCCTTGGCCGAGGCGCACCCCGATCACTTCTGGGCCAAATGAAAAACATCTTGATGGAAATTGCCCAACATGTTAACGCTTGATGTTTCATGAAAAACATATTTACAAGGGTTGCAGCGTGTTACGCCAGATCCGCGCCCAACGCATCCCGGAATACCGCAACAACCGCTGTCCATACGGACGCGCACACAGGAAATACTCCCTTTGCCATGAAAAAATTGCTTTTTTTTGCCTTTTTCCTGATTCAGTTGCCGTTTTTTGCGATATCTGCCGCTGCGGCTGCCGACGCTTTTGCAACCGATACTGCCGATGTCCGGACGGTGGACCGAATCATCGCCATCGTCAATGAAGATATTATCCTCCTGAGTGAACTCAATGCACGGATGGCGCCCTATGTTGAGCGGGTCCGCCAGGAGGGATTGAGCCCGGTCCAGACAAGCCAGATGCTTGCCAAACTCCGGCAAGACATGATCGACCGGATGGTGGATGAAAAACTCACGGATCAGGAGGTCCGGCGGCAGGATCTTTCCGTGGACGATGCGGAAATCGACAGCACCATCGAACGCATCAAGGTGAGCAACTCCTTTACCGATGAAGATCTGCGCGCTTTTCTGGAGCGGGAGCAGACCACCATGGATGCTTACCGGCAAAAAATCCGGGAACAGCTTCTCCGGTTTCGCCTGGTCAACTATCAGGTCAAATCCCGCATTGTGATCACCGATGAAGATATCCAGAACTATTACGATCGCAATCCGGATCTGTACGGCGACGAGATGGTCTACCACTTGCGCAACATCACCTTTCCCATGCCAACAAGCGCCACCCCCGCCCAGCGGGCCGAGGTCCGGAAGCAAATGGAAACCATTCATGAAAAACTGGTTTCCGGAGGTGATTTTGCCGCTTTGGCCCAAACCTACAGCAAGGGACCGGGAGCGGACAGGGGCGGTGACATCGGCCAGTTCAAACGCTCTTCCCTTTCCGGCCAGATTCAGTCGGCCCTTTCCGGGCTGAATTCAGGCGAATTCACCCAGATTCTGGACACGGACCGGGGGCTTCAGCTCTTCTACGTCGAGTCCGTCACATCGGGTGAAGGCCGGTCTGTTGAGGCCGCAAGGCAGGAAATTCAGCAGAAACTCTTTGAAGAGCGGGTTGACGCCAAGTTTGTCTCCTGGCTTGAAGACCTGCGCAGCCGGTCTCACATCAAAATCCTCAACTGAGGATTTGGGAAAACGGCGGCTCCGAAGATCATGGAATCAGATACGCATCGTGATACGGTGGGGAGTTGCCTGCGGGCTGCGCGTCTTGGAAAAGGCCTTTCCATTGAAGATATATCCCGGATAACCCGGATTACGACGGACATCCTTGCCGCCATGGAAGCCGATGATGTCCCCCGCCTGCTGCCCAAGACCTACATGAAGAGTTTTATCCGCATGTACACCAAAGTGGTGGAGATGGACCCCCGCGGCGTGATACGGCTGTACCTTGCGGATCTGGATCGAAGGGAAAAGGAATACCAGGCATGGCGAAAACAGCAGGAAGCCCTGTCAACGCTCCGGAATGTTCTGATCACCGTGGGCCTGATCACCAGTTTTTTCCTGCTGATTCGTTACACGGATATTGTTCCGCAGCCGGGCCTGTCGGAATTGGAGCCCTTTCCCGCGCTTCGACCGTTTATTCTGGACCAGGACGCCATGCCTGATCCATCCATTTCACCACCCCCGGGAAAACCCCTGGTGCTGGCCGCGGTGGCGGTTGAGGCCACTTGGCTCAAAGTGATGGTTGACGGAAAAACGGTCCGTTTTTACGAGATGAAACCAGAAGAGCGGCTGGTGCTGGAAGGGATGCGCAACTTCAACCTGATGGTCGGCAGCGCCACGGGGCTGCGGGTTTCTCTTGACGGAAACCCGGTGGAACTGTCCGGCAGTACCGGTCAGATTGTGAGCCTGAGGATTCCCTAGCACGTTTTACGCAGGTATCATTTCCCTTTATCACGTTACAAAAACCCCATAGAGAGAAAAACGTTGGCGTTAAAACGCGCTGATGCTGCTGTTTTCCACGACGTTTTCCTTTTCCGGATACTGAAAACGCCCCATGGTCGTCACCACCTCTGCCATTCTGCTGCGCCGGATTGAATTTGGCGAAGCAGATCTGGTTGTTACCCTCTTTACGCCGGATCAGGGAAAAGTCAGCGCTGTGGCCAAATCCGCCAAAAAAAGCGTCAGACGGTTTCCCGGCATTCTGGAGCCTTTTTCCCGGATTGAGGCGGTGCTTTCTGTGGGCAAACGAAAGGGCATGCCGATCCTCCAGGAAGCCTCCCTGGAAGAGCCGTTTTTCAGAATCCGGGAAAACATGGTCAAAACCGCCTATGCCAGTTACTGGATGGAAATCATTTACCTCTGGATGGCTGAAAACGCGCCCCAGGCGGAACTTTACCACCTGACCCATCAGGTGCTGTCGCGCCTCAACCAGGGAGACACACCCGTGGAAGTCCTCAGTATTTTGTTTCAGATGCGTTTTCTTTCCCTTGCCGGATTCCGTCCCGACCTGGACCACTGCCATGCCTGCAAAACCGCCATTGACCAGATCCCCTCGTCCCGTGTGATTTCAGCACCGGCAAAGGGTGGGGTTGCCTGCCCGGACTGCAGCGGACCCATTGACAGCGTGCTTTCCGCCATTTCCAAAGGCACCTTGAAGCAACTGGCATGGATTAATGCCAATGGTGTTGAACAGGCGGTCCGGATCCGCTTTACACCCGCCGCCACTGCCGAGGGTCTGACCTTTCTTGAAGCCTTTGTGCCTTTTCATATCGGCCGGCTGCCCAAAAGCCTCGGGGTTCTCCGGGATGTAAGGGCTGCCATGGCCAACAGGATCTCTCATGACAGAACATAACCGCGCCTTTATCCATCATCCCGGCCCGTCTCTGGGAAATCTAGCAGACCTTCTGGAACACCGTCCGGTCACGGTTTCAGCACCCTGCCGCATTGATTTTGGCGGAACCCTGGATCTTGGCAGTTTTTATTGTGCCCTTCGCCGGCATTCGCCCATCACGGTCAATATTGCCCTGAACCAGCGCACCATGGTCCGCCTGCTGCCCGAAGAAGGCGACCGTATTCGGATTTCGTCGCGGGGAATTTCGGATATGGCCACAGGTCCCGGCTCTGACCATGTTTTTGAGTCAGGCGGATCGGCCTATGATCATCCCTTGGGACTCATGGCCGTTATCGTGGATTATTTCGGGGCCCGTGGGGTTCATGTGGATATTGATTCCGCATCACCGCCCCGCAGCGGACTGGGCGGTTCATCTGTTGCCGCTGTGGCCCTGATCGCGGCCCTTTCCCGCCTGGGTGAGAAAATGGGACAAACCGGGCGTTCCCGGTTTCAGATCGTCCGGTTGGCCCACACCCTTGAACAGGCCATGGCCGGCGTTTGCTGCGGACTTCAGGACCACTTGGCCGCAGCCTACGGCGGCGCCAATGCCTGGTTGTGGTCCGGAGAACCAGATGCCCCCTTTTCCCGCCACGCTCTGGTTCCGGACAGGAAGCTGTCCGCCCTCAACCCCCATCTTCTGGTGGCCTACCTGGGTGTCACCCATGTTTCCGGTGAGGTGAATCAGACCTGGGTGAATCAGTTCATCCGGGGAGAACACCGGGACCTGTGGCGGGAGATTGTTCATCTCACCCATGATTTTGCCCGTGCGGTGTCGGCTTTTGACTTCACCCGGGCGGCAGATGCCATGAACCAGGAAACCGCCATCCGCAGGACCATGACGCCCCATGTGCTGGAATCCATGGGCGAGGCCCTGGTGGAAGCTGCCGTTCAAACCCGTTGCGGCGCCCGGTTTACCGGTGCGGGCGCCGGTGGATGTTTGTGGGCCATGGGCGAAGCAGATGATATTTCCAAATTGAAAGAAAAATGGGAGTTGCTGCTGGCCCGGCGGCCGGGGGCGGGATTAATGGCGTGTGAGGTGGATGGGGGAATGCAGTGGCAAGATGATGAAGAAGTATAGAAAGCCAGAAGGGAAAACTGTTGGATAGCGTTTTCTTTGATTTGTAATTTTGTTTTTTAACAAAACACGGAAGTGTTTTTTCTGTCCGCTCTGTCTGGCGAGTCGACTCAACCGCTGTCGCCGGCAACCTTCAAGGCGGTCTGACAGGCTTTTTTTCTGGCATCCCCAAAGGCCGGCATCCGGAAGCCCGGACGCCACCGGTAATCCGATACTTCATCCGATACAACCAAAATACCGGCAGCGGCAATCTCCCGGAACGCGGCCACGGTAAAAATGGCCGACACTTCCATTTCCACGGCAAGGGCGCCGTTTTCCTGATAGTGGCGCACTTTTTCCACGGTTTCCCGGAAAATGGCGTCCGTGGTCCAGACGGCGCCGGCATGAAAATCTGCACCGCAGTGGGTGAGCGCTTCTTCAACCCGTCCGGCAAGGGAGCGATCGGGAAAACTGAGCCGGCAGGATGGGCCGCAATAATGGCCAGATGTTCCCTCATCCACCATGGCGGTTTCCGGCAGAATCAGGTCTCCGGCCCGGACATTGACAGAAACCGCGCCGCACCATCCCACAAAAAGCACCTGGTCAACCCCCCACACCACCAGCGTTTCCAGAATCATGGCCGCGTAGGGCGCGCCGATCACCGGCCCCACCAGACTGAACCGGCAGTCTTCATTGGCAAATATCCGCAAATGGCTCATGTACAGGTTGCGGTGCTCCACCAAAGGGGCTGCGGCAAGCCGTGCGATCATCTGCAAGTCAGCCTCTGTTGCCGCAATAATGGCGGTGCCGCCGATCTGGGGCGGATATTTTCCCTTTACCGGGTTGACAATGGCGGTGCGGTCGGTCATTTGTCCTGCCTTCCCAAAAAAAGCGGCGGGAAAGTGGGTCAATGAGAATGGCGGGGCTTTATTCCGGCTTCTGAAGGTCGGTCAGCTCATCCTTGATGTCATCCATAATGTCGTACAACCACAGCACATCCTCGATGGTAAGCCGGCCGGCCTTGGCGGGCGCCCGGTCGGTTCCATCCTGTTTTTTGAGAATTCGCGGGCCGATCTGAAGCTTGGCCTCACCTTTGTCATACTGGTTGATGGTGACGATCAGTCCGGTTTCGTCACATTTCCATTTTTTGAGCACCTTATCTTTATCCGGATCAAATGGCATATCGTCCTCCTGTTGATCTTGATTCTACACCGCGATCTGGTGTTTTGTACACAAGATGCGGCGGGAACACGCAACTCCAACACATTGCGATCGTGAGCAGTTTTTAAGTTAGCCGGAAAGCTGTGAAAAATCGGCAATCCGGCCAAAAACAGCTGAAACCACGGCCAGAAGCGCCAAGCGGTTCTGGCGCACGGCCGGATCATTGTCCATGACCATCACATCGGCAAAAAATCCATCTACCGGATCTTTAAAGGCCACAACCGCGGAAAGGGCGCTGTCCGGATCGCCCCTGTCCATGCATTGGCTCACCTGTTGGGCAATGGTCCGGCACCTGTCATACAGGATATTTTCGGCTTCATGGGTAAAAAGTGCCGGATTCGGCGGTACATCTGTTTTAGCGGGCGCTTTTTTAAGAATATTTTCCACCCGTTTAATGGCAGCGGCCAGTGCATCAAAGGCAGACTCATCTTTAAATCTTTCCAGCGCTGCAACCCGGCGGTCCACATCCGTCACCTGATCTGCTGACGCCGCCATGACCGCCGCCACCCGGTCCTTTCGGTTTCCTTCGTCCACCAGCATCCGGGAAAACCGGTTGCGGATAAAGGTGAGCACCGCTTCGACGATTTCATGGGCAGGTTTTTCGCTTTTTCCCGAAAATGGGAAAACCCCTTTTTCAACCAGTTTTTCAAGGGAGAGCGAGATATGCCGGCTGCGCAGAATCTGCAAGAGGCCAATACTCTGGCGCCTTAACGCATAGGGGTCGGCCGCGCCCGTTGGGATCAGGCCAACGGCAAAACACCCGCAAAGGGTATCGATTTTGTCGGCAATGGACAGCAGCGCACCGGTTTGGGTTTCCGGCAGCTTCCCGCCGCTGTGGGTGGGCCGGTAATGCTCTTCAATGGCAGCTGCCACATCATCGGGCTCGCCTGCCTTGAGGGCGTAAATGCGTCCCATGATGCCCTGAAGCGTGGGAAATTCACCCACCACCTGGCTCACCAGGTCGGCCTTGCACAGATGGGCCGCGCGCACGGCCTTTTCTTTGTCTTCAGGATAAATTGCTTCTGCCAGCCACCCGGCAAGGATTTTCACCCGCCCCACCTTGTCCTGCACACTGCCCAGCTTTGCCTGAAACAAAACGGTTTTGAGTTTTTCCACCCAGGTTTCCATGGCGGTACGGCGATCGGCGGTGTAAAAATAGCGGGCGTCAGAAAGCCGGGCCCGCAACACCCGCTGGTGGCCGGCGGTAACCAGGTCCATGTCCCGCGGCCGGGTGTTGTTGACAGCAACAAATCCGGGCATGAGGCGGCCGTCTTTGTCCACCACGGAAAAGTATTTCTGGTGTTCCCGCATGGCGGTGATGAGGATCTCCTGGGGCACTTCCAGAAATTCGTCGTCAAACCGACCGGCCGTGGCTACCGGGATTTCCACCAGGTTGGTGACAATGTCCAGCAGATCTTCATCGGCCAGCACCTTGCCGCCCACTTGGGCCGCAGCCCGGTCAACTTCCGCAGCGGTCATCTCCCGGCGTTTTTTGATATCCACCACCACATGGGCTTGGGAAAGGGCCGAGACATAGGCTTCCGGCGATGAAACAGCAACTTTTTCCGGATGCATGAAAAGATGGCCCAGGGCATCCCGGCCGCTTTTAATCCGGCCGCCCAGGGTAAAGGGCACGATGTCGGCGCCGTAAAGGGCCACAAGGGTTTGAATCGGCCTTGCAAAGGAAATGGAAAGGTCAGCCCAGCGCATGGTTTTGGGAAAGGGCGTGGCCAGAATAACCTCCGGCAGGATGGTTTTGAGGAGTTCCGGCGTGGCCTGTCCGGGACTCACCACCCGGGCGCTTAAATAGCGGCCTTTTTCCGTTTCCGCGATGGTGAGGGCAGTGGCTTCAACACCGGCTTTTTCGGCAAATTTCAGGGCAGCCAAGGTGGGTTTTCCCCCAGCGTCAAATCCGGCTTTTTCCGGCGGCCCCGTGAGGTGGGTTTCAAGGGTTTCCTGTTTGTCCGCCACATTTTCCACCATAACGGCCAGCCGGCGGGGCGTGCCCCAGGTGCGGGCGCTGCCATGGCCGATCCGGGCAGCATCGAGGCGTTTCAACAAATTTTGCGCCATGGCGTCCAGTGCCGGTTGAATATACCCGGCTGGAATCTCTTCAGCACCGATTTCAATCAGTAAAGGTTTCATAGGGTCCTTCCATCATCTGTCAGTTTTCAGCAGGGGAAACCCCATGGCCTCGCGCTGGGCCACGTAGGCCGCGCCGCAGAGCCGGGCCAGATGGCGGATTCGACCGATATATCCGGTTCGTTCGGTGACGCTGATGGCGCCCCGGGCATCCAGCAGGTTGAAGGTGTGGCTGCATTTCAGGGTAAATTCATAGGCCGGCAGGACCAGACCGTTTTCAATAATCCGCCTGGCTTCTTGTTCGTACTGGTTGAAAAGACTGAGCAGCATGTCCACATCGGCGATTTCAAAATTGTAGGTGGATTGCTCCACTTCCTGCTGATGAAAGATCTCCCCATAGGTGACCCCATCGTTCCACTTAAGGTCGTAGACATTGTCAACGCCTTGCAGATACATGGCAATTCGCTCCAGGCCATAGGTGAGCTCCACGGAAATCGGTGACAGCTCCATGCTGCAGGCCTGCTGAAAATAGGTAAACTGGGTGCATTCCATTCCGTCCAGCCACACTTCCCATCCCAGTCCGGACGCACCCAGGGTCGGCGATTCCCAATCATCTTCCACAAAGCGGATATCATGGGCCAACGGGTCCACGCCAAGGGCCTCAAGGCTCTGAAGATAGAGGTGCTGCACATCCAGGGGAGAGGGTTTGAGCAGTACCTGATACTGGTAATAATGCTGAAGCCGGTTGGGGTTTTCACCGTACCGGCCGTCGGTGGGCCGCCTTGACGGCTGCACATAGGCCACGTTCCACGGCTCCGGCCCCAGGGCCCGCAATGTGGTGTGCGGGTGAAAAGTCCCCGCGCCCACTTCAAGGTCATAGGGCTGTGCCACTACACACCCCTTATTGGACCAAAACGTATTTAATGTAAAAATCACATCCTGAAAATTCATCCGGTTTCCTTGGAATTTAAAGATAAAGGGGCCATGTGGACAGCATGCCACAGGCGCGACAGATCGCTTTGTTCAAACAGGATTTTTCCATCCCCATACCGGAACCACGCTCCGGAAGCCGCCTTACGTATCACTTGGCACAGGGTTTCACAAGATATGGTTCCCTACAATTTTCAAGCACGGCCGGACTGCTGGGGTTGTTTTCTCCGCAGCACCCCCAGGGTCCGAATCCGGGGCAGCACCTCAAAATCACCGGAAGCCACAGCCCGCTGATAGACCTCAAAGGGGGCCTGACCGCCTTCTTCCGGGTTTTCAAAAATATCATGAATTAAAAGATAGCCGCCTGGAATCAGGTGTTTGGCCCACACCTGATAATCGGTCCGGACCGTTTCAAAGGCGTGACCGCCGTCGATAAACACCAGTGAAAGCGGTATGTTCCATTTTTTGGCCACGGTTTCCGACCGGCTCACAACGGGAATCACCGTGTCCTCAAGACCGGAAAGGGCCAGGGTTTGACGGAAAAAAGGAAGGGTGTTGTTCGAAAAAGCCGCAAAATCAAACAGGGCCGGGTCAAAGTACAATTCTCCGGGCTGCTGTTCTTCTGATCCCCGGTGATGATCAATGGAAAAAAGTACGGTTTGGTGTTCCCGGCAGGCGGTTCCGATATAAACTGCGGATTTTCCGCAGTAACTGCCGATTTCAAGGCAGGGTCCCCACGGCGCTGCGTCGCAGGCGAAGGTGTAAAGGGCCATTCCTTCTTCCGGATCGAGAAATCCCCGGATCCGGTCCATCAGTGTGGTATCCACAGACATGGGACGGTACTTTCAGAAATCGTTTTCAGGTTGACGCGGGCCGTGGTTTTGCGGTGCTCTTTTCACCCCGCACCCATGGGGTCATAATTTTTTCTCACCAGAATTTCCCTGGGCTTGACGCCATCCTGGGGACCGATGACCCCTTCCCGTTCCATCATTTCAATGATCCGGGCCGCCCGGTTGTACCCGATGCGAAGGTGCCGCTGAACCATGGAAATGGATGCCTGCCCGGCCTGGGTGACCAAGGCCACGGCATCGTCGTAATGCTCGTCATACTCTTTTTCGCCAACTTCCTCGGTTTCTTTTTCCGGCGCCTGGAGAACGCTCCTGTCATAATCCGGTGTTTGCTGGCTTTTGAGAAATTCCACCACCTGGGTCAGTTCTGCCTCGGAAATGTAGGCGCCGTGAAGCCGTTGAAGCTTTGCGGTTCCCGGCGGCAGAAACAGCATGTCGCCGTTTCCCAGAAGGCTTTCTGCCCCATTGGCGTCGATAATGGTGCGGGAGTCGGTTTTGGAAGACACCTGGAAGGTCAGGCGGGTGGGAAAGTTGGCCTTGATGATACCGGTCAGAACATCCACGGACGGCCGCTGGGTGGCCAGAATCAGGTGGATGCCGGCGGCCCGGGCCATCTGGGCCAGACGGGTCAGGGCCACTTCCACATCCCTTGAGGCCACCATCATCAGATCCGCAAGCTCGTCAATGATGATGACAATGTAGGGAAGCGGCTTGAGGGGATCGGCATCGGCCGGGGCGGGTTCTCCGTTTTCTGCGGGCGGCGGCGTGGGATCTTTGACAACTTTCCGGTTGTACTGGTCAATGTTCCGGGCTTTTACCCGGGAGAGCAGGGTGTACCGATTTTCCATTTCCCGCACGGCCCAGAACAGGGCATTGGTGGCTTTTTTAGCATCTGTCACCACAGGTGTGATCAGGTGGGGGATACCGTCATACATGGACAGTTCAATGCGTTTGGGGTCCACCATGATGAGTTTGACCTGGTCTGGTGTGCATTGGTAGAGCAGGCTGCAGATCATGGTGTTCAGACCCACGCTTTTACCGGTTCCGGTGGCCCCGGCAATGAGGAGGTGGGGCATTTTTTCAAGCCCCGCAGAAACCGGATGGCCCACAATGTCCTTTCCCAGGCATAAGGTCAGAGCATGTTTGGAGTTTTGAAACATGGGCGAAAGGATCATTTCCTTGAACCGGACGGTTTCCCGGTCTGCGTTGGGAATTTCAACGCCGATGACCGACTTTCCGGGAATGGGCGCCACAATCCGGATACTGATGGCCTTCAGGGCAAGGGCCAGATCATCCGTCAGATTGACAATCCGGTTGATTTTAACGCCGGGTGCGGGCTCATATTCAAAGGTGGTGATCACAGGGCCCGGTGTCACGGCCACCACTTTGCCGTGGACACCGAAATCTTCCAGGGTTTTTTCCAGCAGCCGGGACTGCACCTCCAGGTTTTCCATGGTGATGGATGACGGACGGGGCTGGGGATCGTCCAGAAAGTCAATGGGCGGCAGGGTGAACCCGGTTTCATCCGTCATGGCTGCAAAAGGCAGCTGCTTGGGCGGCGGCGGCAATGCCGGCGCCACGAGCGGGGCAGCGGGGGTGATCTGTATTTTTTTCTTTTTTCGCTCTTTCTCCACTTTGAGGGCTCGGGTCAGCCGGATTTTTTTCTGACGGCGTTCCCGCCATTTGATCATAAACGTGGCCACCCGCTCATATAAAAAACTGTTGGCAGACCTGCAGAACCGGTAAAGGGTGATCACGGAAAAACCCGTTGCCATGATAAACCCGATCAGCCACAAAATTAAAAAAATGATGACGCTGCCCGTGGCGTTGGAATACCGCACCATAAAGGCGGTGAGGGTAATGCCGATAATGCCGCCCGCAGGAAACTGATTGCCGAAAAAAAGATAATGGTCGTGTTTGATGGCCAACAGGCTACCGGTGGTCAGAACCAGCAGAAAACCGCCCGCAGCCAGGGAAAACAGGGTTTGGCGGGGATATTTGCCGAAAAAAACCAGGCAGCCCAAAAGAAACAGAAACGGCATCCAGAAGGCGCCGATACCGAAAAGGCCGATGAGGATACCGGCAAAGGTGGCCCCCACAACACCGAACAGATTACGGACCTCGGGGGTTTCGCCGGTTCCGAAGAAAAGGCAGGGATCACCTGAATCAAAAGAGAGCAGGCTGATAAGACTGAACACCACCATAAAAAAGAAAAGAATTCCAATGATTTCTTTTTTCATCACTGTCGTCCGGGTCATGGAACCCCGGTATCTGGTTTATAAGGATTGTTGTTTCAGCAGGAAACTCAGATCTCCGTCAGAAAGGGAAGAATCACGGGCCGCCGGCCGATGGTATAAAAAAAATACTGCCTGAGGGCCGACTGAATTCTGGACCGGATTTTTCTGACCCGGTTGGGAACGTCGGGCGTCACATCCTCCACAATTTCCAGAATCACGCACTGGGCATCCTGAAGCAGGTGACCGGTTTCATTTTCAAACACAAAACCGCGGGATACGATCTCTGGACCGTACACCACAATACCGGTTTCCTCGTCAAAGGCCATATTGACCACCACAAGGCCTTCTTCCGAAAGCACCCGCCGTTCTTTAAGAACGCTCCGACCCACATCGCCGATGCCCTTGCCGTCAACCAGCACCCGGCCCGCGCAGACATTTTCCCGGATCTGAAACCCGTTTTCATCCAGCTCCACCACCTGGCCGTTCTGGGCCAGAATCAGATGGTCCGCCGGGATTCCCATATCTCTGGCCAGCCGGCTGTGGAGCAGAAGGTGGCGGTATTCGCCGTGGACCGGCATGAAAAACCGGGGCTTGGTCAGGTTGATCATCATTTTGAGTTCTTCCCGGAACGCGTGGCCGGACACATGAATCCGGGAGATTTTCTCGTACACCACATCCGCGCCCTGGCGATACAGATTGTTGATGATTTTGCCGATGGCCTTTTCATTTCCCGGAATGAATTTGGACGAGAGCACCACCGTATCGTCCGGATGAACCCGGATCTGCTTGTGGGTGCCGGCGGCGATCCGGGAAAGGGAAGACATGGGTTCTCCCTGGCTGCCCGTGGTGATGAGAATGACCTCGTCTTCCAGATATCCGCCCAGATCGTCAATGCCCACTTCCATGCCGTCGGGCACCTTGAGATATCCCAGTTTTCGGGCAATGGACACGCTGGACTCAATGCTGCGGCCGTTAAACACGACTTTTCTGCACCGGTCACTGGCAATGTTGATGATCTGCTGAATCCGGGCAATGTTGGAGGCAAACAGGGAGATGATGATGCGGCCCTTGGCGCCGTCGGCAATCCGTGCCAATTCGGTGCCGATTTCTGCGGAAGAGATGGTGTGGCCTTCTTTTTCCACATTGGTGGAATCGGATAAAAGCGCCAAAACCCCTTCCTCGCCGCACTGGGCAAACCGGTTCACGTCGGTGAGCATGCCCTCCATGGTGGTGTGGCTCATCTTGAAATCACCGGTGTGAATCACCATGCCCACGGGTGTCCGGATCGCAAGGCCCACGCCATCCACAATACTGTGATTGACCCGGATAAATTCGATGTCAAAGGAACCGATTTTAAGGTGTTCCCTGGGCCTTACCGCATGGAGGGCCGTTGTCCCCAGAAGATCGTATTCTTCCAGCTTGTGACTCACAATCCCCAGGGTAAAGGGGGTTCCAAAGACGGGCACGTTTATTTCTCGCAGCAGAAATGGAAGCGCGCCAATGTGATCCTCATGGGCATGGGTGAGCACCACGCCGGACACGCGGTGGCGGTTCTGGCGCAGGTACTCCATGTCCGGAATCACAAAATCAACGCCCAGCATGTACGCTTCGGGAAACATCAGGCCCGCGTCAATCACAAAAATGGTTTTATCGTACTCAACCGCCATCATGTTGAGTCCGATTTCACCAAGGCCTCCCAGGGGAATAAGTTTCAGCATGAGGTCATCGTATCTTTCTTGTCCCCGGCGGCCAGATGGTCCTGGAGGATGGTGCGGATCTGTTCGATGAGGAGATCTTTGGTTTTGCGCGTATAACCTGAGGTTTCCACAGGATCCAGAATCTCCAGGGTGACGGGCGTCAGGCGGATCAAAAACTGTCCTTTGGGGACGGCGTCCCGGGTTCCCCGGATCACGATGGGCACAATGGGCACACCTGCATCCACGGCCAGAACAAATCCGCCTTTTTTAAAGGGCAGCAGGTTTCCGTCCCGGCTTCGGGTGCCTTCGGGGAAAATCAGCACACTGGTGCCGTTTCGAATGGTATCGGCAGCTCTGGCAAGGCTTTCAAAGGCAGCTTTACGGTCCGAACGATCAATGCTGATATAGCCGATCCCCTGCATGGCCTGGCCAAAAATGGGAATTTTGAACAGTTCGGCTTTGGCCAGCCACCGGAACTGAACCGGCAGCCGACCGAGGAGCAGGGGAATATCCGCATTGCTCTGGTGATTGGGCATGTAGATATAAGATCTTCCGGGATTGAGCTTTTCAACACCGGTAACGGTAATTTTCACCCGGGTCACCCACAGAATGGAGTTGGCCCACAACCGGGCGATGAGATGGGGAAGATCACCGGTACGGCTGAAAAAGGACGCACAGATGACCATGAGACCGAAAAAAATCGTTACCATCAGGGTCCACACCGCGATGGCCAGCGTCTGCAACCGATAAAAAATGGATTTCATCATGGTCGGCGTATCCGAAAAAGGACAGGACCCATCCCTGTCAGATAATGATGTCCAGTTGGTTAAAAAGATTTTCCATCCACTGAATCAGCCAGTTGCGCTGTCTTTCATCCGCATACTGGATGCAGTCACATCGGACCCGATGGTGGGTACGGACCAGAAGTTCGCCGGACAGCCGGGTTTCCGAAAGTTCCAGGGCCATTAAAAAAGGCGCACAGTCGCCATGGGCCATCTGGACATCGGAATACAAAGACGGGTCCAGGGGAAGCCAGTAAAGACCGTCAAGTTTTGGCGCGCCCAGGGTATCCCCCAGATGCGCCTTGATCTTTTCGTAGTCCGGATACCGAAGCGCGTCAATAACATATTGTTTCATCAAGCGTTTTCTTTCGAACTCATCCCACCATATAGGTGCCGGTGCCAACTGCCACCAAAACATCTGATTCGTTCCGCAGTTCCATACGGATCACCGCCACTTTGCGTCCGGACCGCATGACCCAGGCATTGACAGAAAAATCTTTTCCCCGGCCCGGCCGCAGGTAATCCACGCGGATATCAATGGTTCCAATCTTTCCAAAAATCGGAAGGAGCTTTTCCTCCGGCAGTTCGGAAAACCGGTCCGCCAGGCTGGCAATGGCCGCGACGCCTCCGGTGGTGTCCAAGACGGCGGAAATCACGCCGCCATGAAGGGTTTTTTGAAAAATATTGCCCATCAGCTCATCCCGGTTGGAAAAGGCGATCAGGGCGGTATCGGCTCCCAGGGAAACCACACGGATACCCAAGATTCGGTTAAAGGGAAGTTCGTTTTCAAACAGCTGCTTGACGGTTTGAAAAAAGGCCTGGCGTTTTGTTTCGGAAGCATCAACTTGCATATTTTTGTCGTCTTTGAAAAAGGCCCTGGGAACGGAGTCTCTGTTGGGTCGTGGATTTAGCGTCACCGCCTATCTAACGAAAGATTTGCATTTGCAACGTAAAATTTCTATATCAGAACCTGTCTTCAAAAACAAACGATCGCCATTTGCCATGAAAGAAACTATCTTACCCGATTCAGAATCACTTCACGAAGTGGTCATTCCCAAGGAAAACGCTGTTTTCTGGATGGATGACCAGGGCCGCTGGTGCAACGCTTATGGCAGATTCATCCACAAACGCATCATCGACCATTTTAACCGGTCCATGGGTCATGACAAGGACGGCTATTTTGTGGCCCAGGTCCGGGGCGATACCCGGGAAAAGGTCTATTTTCATTATGCGGACACCCCGCTTTTTGCGGTGCGGGTGACACTGGAAACACCGGTTCACCTGGTCCTCAACACCCAGCGCGTCATCCCCCTTTCCCCGGACCTCTTGTTTTCCCGGAGCGATCAGCTCTACCAGCGTATGGGCGATGAAATCATCCGGTTCGGGGATCGGGCCCTGATGGCGATTTCTGCTTATCTGGAAGACACCCCGGAAGGCCTTGTGATCCAGATCGACGGAAGAAAGACCCGGATTCCCGAGATGCCTGCCTGACTTTATCTCTCCACCAAAAAAGGACGCGCCGTTTATTCCGGATGGAAAAACAGGGTCGTCCTTTTGTGATTTTCGCCCGAAAAAGCGTCCGGAAAAATCATCCGGGCAGTTTATTTTCCGGACTTTTGCGCTTCATGCCAGAAAGGCGACATCTGACGCAACCGGTCAATGATGGGGGGAAGTTTTTCAATCACCCTATCCACTTCTTCGGCGGTATTGTAAACGCTCAGGCTGAAACGGATGGAACCATGGGCCGCAGTAAACGGAACGCCCATGGCCCTGAGCACATGGGAGGGCTCAAGGGAGCCGGAGGTACAGGCAGAGCCCGACGACGCGCAGATGCCGTACTGGTCCATGAGCAGCAAAATCGCCTCTCCTTCCACATACTCAAAGGCAATGCTGGTGGTGTTGGGCAGCCGGTTTTCCGGATCACCGTTGACCATGCTGTTGGGAACGCGCTTGAGAAGTTCGGCTTCAAGCTTGTCCCGAAGGGCTTTGACCCGGCTGTTCTCCACTTCCATCCCGGCCATGGCGAGCTCCGCGGCCCGGCCCATGCCGATGATGGAGGCGGTGTTCTCGGTTCCGGCCCGGCGGCCCCGTTCCTGATGTCCGCCCATGAGAAACGGAGAAAACCGGGTTCCCTTCCGGATATACAAGACGCCGATACCCTTGGGCGCGTGGAGCTTGTGGCCGGAAAGCGAAAGCATGTTGACTGCGGAATTGGCCATATTGATGGGAATTTTTCCCACGGCCTGGACAGCGTCCGTATGAAAGACAATACCCCGGTCCCGGACGTTTCGGGCGATTTCTTCCACCGGAAAAATCGTTCCGGTCTCGTTGTTGGCCCACATGACGCTCACAATGGCCGTATCGTCGGACAGGCTGTCGTACAGCACATCCAGATCAAGCCGGCCCTGCCGGTCAACGGGCACAAAGGTGACCTGGTAACCGTTTTTTCCCAGGTGTTCGACAAGGTTTTTCACGGCCGGATGTTCCACCCGGGTGGTGACAATGTGCTTTCGGTCCGGATTGGAACGGATGGCTGCATAAATGGCGGTGCTGTCGCTTTCCGTTCCGCAGCTGGTAAAGAGGATCTCCTCGGGAAAGGCGCCCAAAAGGCGGGCCACGTGGGCGCGTGCCGCATCAATTTTTTGTCCCACCTGACCGCCAAAGGTATGCATGCTGGAAGGATTGCCGTACAAATCGGAAAAATACGGCAGCATGGCTTCCAGGACTTCCGGCGCCACCCGGGTGGTGGCGTTGTTGTCCATATAAATGGGAGCGTCCATGGGATTATACCTCCTCCACCACCAGATCCGGTGAAACCAGATCCTTGAGTTTGGCCTCCACATAATGCTTCAGGGTCAGCTGGGATTTATTGCAGGACGCGCAGGTGCCCCGCAGCTTCACCAATACCCGGTTGCCGTCCACATCAACAAGTTCGATATCCCCGCCGTCCTGATTCAGGGCCGGTTTGATTTCCCGTTCCAGGGTGGCGTCAATGAGCTTGATTTTCTGAATATTGGTCAGGGGTTCGGCCTTTTTGGGGGGCTTTGGGGCGTTTCCAAGTGTTGTATCAATAATGGCCTGGATTTTATCGTGACAATGGCCGCATCCGCCGCCCGCCTTAACATAATCGGTGACCTCTTCAATGGTGGTCAGGCCGTTTTCTTTCACCGCCCGCTCAATCTGCTTGTCGGTGACGCCAAAGCATTCGCAGACAATTTCACCGTCTATTTTTTTCTCGCCCTCGCCTCGGTAATAGGCAATCGCCTTTTCCATGGCATCCCGGCCCATGACCGAACAGTGCATCTTCTCCTTGGGGAGACCGCCCAGATAATTGGCAATATCCTCGTTGGTCACCTTGGCCGCCTCATCCAGGGTCATTCCCTTGATCATTTCGGTCAGGGCTGATGACGAGGCAATGGCGCTGGCGCAGCCAAAGGTCTGGAACTTGGCGTCGGCAATGCGTCCATCCGGTCCCAGTTTGAAGGTGAGTTTAAGGGCATCGCCGCAGGCCAAGGAGCCCACCTCGCCAATGCCGTCAAAATTATCAATAAATCCCACGTTCCGGGGATGCAAAAAATGGTCTTTCACCTTGTCTGTATAATCCCACATGATGTTCCTCCCGGGTGACAACGTACTGTTCATGCGGCATGATGTTTTGTTTTCAGCGGCCGCTGTGTTTGGCCTTTTAACTATAAGCCCGATCTTTGCAAAAGAAAAGTCGTGACCGGTGTGTTTTTCTGTGCCAGAATATTTTTTCGGTCCATCTAAAGCGTTTTACGATAGACTACGCTCGTTGTTTTTTCAGGTATGCTTTCTCTTTATAGCTTACGAAACCCACAGAGAGAAAAGCGTCACCATTAAAAACACGCTAAAACCTGTTTTATACCGAAAGGCATGCCATGCAGACGCGAAAAGCTGTTTTTTCAGGAAGCTGGTACCCTGCCGAGGCCCAGGCCTGCAAGGCATTGATCCGGGAATTTCTGGGCGGCGAAAAATGTCCTGCCCCTTCTGAAAAGCCTCTTGTCGGCGGTATTGTGCCCCATGCGGGATGGTTTTTTTCCGGCGCTATCGCCTGCAGGGTGATCCATTGTCTGGCTTCAGGATGCGCACCCAATATTGATGTGGTGGTGGTGTTCGGCATGCATCTCCACCCAGGCTCCAGCCGCTACATCATGCCCGAAGGCCAGTGGGAAACCCCTTTCGGTCCGGTTCCTGTGGATGCTTCATTGGCAGAAGCCATTACCCGCCGCCACGTATTTGAAATCGAGACCCCGTCCCGATTTGTCCAGGACAATACCATTGAAGTGCAGATGCCCTTTATTCGGTACTTTTTTCCGGACTCCCGGGTAGTGGCCATGGGTGTTCCGCCCGTTGTCGAAACCCTGAATCTGGCCACGGACCTGGTCAGCATGGCAAGCCAAATGGGGCTTTCCATTGTGGTGGTCGGGTCCACGGATCTGACCCATTACGGCCCGAATTATCGCTTTACGCCCAAAGGCCAGGGCTCTGCCGCACTTTCCTGGGTGCGCGAAGAAAATGACCGCCGCGTTATTGAGGTGATGGCGCGTATGGACCCTGTTGCGGTTCTTCAGGAGGGAATCCATCATGCCAATGCCTGTTGCAGCGGCGCGGCCGCGGCTGCCATTGCCGCTGGAAAAGCCATGGGCGCGGACCTGGCAACCACCGTGGCCTACGCCACCAGCTATGACAAACGCCCGGACGACAGTTTTGTGGGGTATGCGGGAATGCTCTTCTGAAAGCCGGCCCGCGGTCGATCCCCGTACATCTGGACTGGGGCAGGGCCCTGGTGATCAAAGAATTTGCTTTTCTCCCGTATCTGCACCGTTTTTTGATAAAACGGAAAAAGATTTTGTTCATGGGGCAGGATGCCGTCGGATGCGGGTCAGCAAGGGGTCGGTTGGAGGCCGGCGGGTCAGGTCATCGGACGTGGGCAACGCCATGGCCCAGATCCGGGAAAATCAGCGACTCACAGGCCAGCTCGCACGCTTTCCGGCTGCCGGGCATGCAAAAAACCAGCGTCTCATCTACAATGCCTGCCGCTGCCCGGGAAAGAATCGCCGCAGCCCCGATCTCCTGATAGCTGAGCTGGGAAAAAATGGTGCCAAAGGCGGAAAGTTTTTTTGAAAAGAGCGGCGATAAAGCCTCAATGGTGACATCTTTCCGTGTAATGCCGGTTCCGCCGGTCACCAGAAGGGCCTGAAGGGAATGCGCGCGGATGGCCTCAAGGGCAGTTTCCCGAATGGCGGTGATGTCGTCAGCCACCACCTGGTGAAAACAGACCGTGTGGCCTTTTTCTGTTGCCCGGCCGGAAATCCAGTGGCCGCTTTCATCCGCTTCAAGGCGCCGCGTTGAAGAAACCGACAAAATGCCTATCCGAACCGATACCAGCGCTGCTTTTCGATGCTCATGAATGCCCACAGGTTTTCTCCTCGCCGATTCACCCGGTTATGACCGACCTTCGTGTCGTTCGGAAGGCCGCGGCCCAGCGCATAAATTGATTCTACTGTTATCTGATGCCTCTTCGGATGGCAAGCTGGAACCACCAAATGCCTTGCTTTTGAAGGGACTTTTTCCTATGGTGGCCCTTTGTCTGAAACGATAGCGCGCCATTTTTTTTAAACCGACCCTCTTCTTCCAGGAACTGAACATGGCAGGACCGTACACGGGCGTCATTCTTGCCGGCGGGCAGGGAAAGCGGCTCGGCGGGGTAAACAAGGCCTTTATCCGGATTGGCGGCAAGCGGAGCCTTGACCGCATCATGGCCATTTATGCGGATTTGTTTGACCAGATGATTCTGGTGACGCGCACGCCCGAAGCCTACATCGATTTTGATGGACTGATTGTTACGGATCATTATGCTTGCCACAGCGCCCTGAACGGTATTCACGCCGGGCTTTTTGCCGCAAAACACGACTATGCGTTTTTCTCGGCCTGTGATGCGCCCTTTATCAAACCGGAACTCATCGCCTGTGTGCTGGCCCATACCGATTCCGGCGCCGATGTGGTGGTACCGGAAACAACCATGGGCTACCAACCCCTCTTTGCCGCCTACCGAAAAACCTGTCTTCCGGTCATCACCCGGAAACTGGACCAGGAGCTTCTCAAGGTCCAGCGCCTGTTCGAGATGCTCAAAATCCAGGCTGTTCCGGAAAAGACATTGCGCGACAGGGATCCGGACCTGGTTTCTTTTTTCAACATGAACACCCCCGAAGATCAGGCACGGGCAGAGGCCATGGCCCGCACCACCCAATCGGAGAAAACCTGATATGGATGCCAATGAACTGATTTCAGCCATCAAACGCCATCCGGAATACAGCCGGGTGGGAATGATTCTCTGCCACAACGGCGTGGTGCGGGGAACGTCCCGGGACGGACGGAAGGTGTCCGGTCTTCGGGTGGCCGTGGACACCCGAAAACTGGCCGATATTCTGGACCATTACCGCGCTGTTCCGGGGATTGTGGATATTCAGGTCAAAATCGCCGCAGACCAGGATCTTGGCGTGGGGGATGACGTCATGCTGCTGGTGGTGGCCGGTGATATTCGGGAAACCGTCCTTGATGTGCTGACCCGGACCCTTGAGGCCATCAAGACCACGGTCACCGCCAAAACCGAATTTTTTGAAACAGCCGGTTAATGCTGCGGACGCCATCCCCTTTTAATGCGAAAACACGCTGAAAGCAGGAGATTCCATGGACACCCTTCTTTCCCACATTGACGCCAAGGGCCGGGCCCGCATGGTGGATGTAACGGAAAAAACCGCCACCAGCCGGACCGCATTGGCCCAGGGCATCGTTCACATGAGCCCGGAAACCTTCCGGCACATTGCCGATGGAACCCTGGCCAAGGGAAATGTTCTGGAAACCGCCCGTATTGCCGGCGTTATGGCGGCCAAGCAGACGGCGACCCTGATTCCCATGTGTCATCCCTTAAATCTCACCCATGTGCAGGTGGATTTTTTCCCGGAACCCGATGCCGGAATCATTCGTATTGAAGCATCTGCCCGGCTTTTCGGTCAGACCGGCGTTGAAATGGAGGCGCTGACCGCTGTTTCCGTGGCCGCCCTGACCCTTTACGACATGTGCAAGGCCGTGGACAAGGCCATGGTGATCACCGACATCTGCCTGCTCAAAAAAACCGGCGGCAAAAGCGGCACATTTGTCCGGAAAGGATTTCCCTCATGACGGATTTTATCCGATCCCGCTTTTTTGCCCGATGGGTTTTGTTGATTCTCTGGGCAGTGGCGGTCTGGTGCGGCACATCTTTTCCTTCCGCCGTATCCGCTGCGTCTGCCTACACCCCGGAAACCGCCATGGTTCGGTTGGATAGAGCTGATTATCCGGATTTTTCCGATGGTCTGTTGCTGGACAACCTGGTTCACGGCATTGACCAGAGCCTGGTTTATCTGAGCAAACTGCCGGAAACCCGCGTTTTTCAGTTTGGGCCGGACAGCTACACCTGCCGCCATCTGGTTGAATCCCTGGTCCGACTGCGAAATGTGGTGCAGACCCGTCCTGATCCGGCCGCCCTTACCCGGTTCATCACCGATCATTACCGGGTTTACCGATCTGTGGGCGGACCCGGCGGCGGCATGCTGTTTACCGGTTATTATGAGCCCCATCTTCACGGCAGTCTGGTGCCGGATGGCCGGTACCGCTATCCGGTGTATTCCTTGCCGTCGGATCTGGTCATTTCCACCAACAAATACACCGGCAAAAAAACCGTCGGCCGGATCCAGGGACGCAGGATGGTCAGCTACCCTGACCGAAAAACCATCGAAGCAGACTCCGGATTTTACCGGAAAGCCCGTCCCCTTGCCTGGGTGGACAACAAAGTGGATCTTTTTTTTCTCCACATTCAGGGCTCCGGAAGGGTTTATCTGTCCAACGGCACCTTCATCCGGGTGCATTATGACGGCACCAACGGCCAGCCCTACCGCAGTATCGGCAAACTCCTCATGGATCGGGGGAAAATCTTGGCCGAGGACATGTCCATGCAGGCGATAAAGACCTATCTGGCCCAACACCCTGAAGAAGTGGACGCTATCTTAAATTCCAACCCCAGTTATGTGTTTTTCAAAATCGAGGCCAGCGGTCCCACCGGTGCCATTGAGGTGGACCTGACGCCCGGTCGGTCCGTGGCAGTGGATCGCCGGGTGTTTCCCATGGCCGCACCGGTATTTTTCCAAACCCGGATTCCAGTGATTGATGGCAAGGGAGAGATTCGCCGGTGGATGGATTTTTCCGCCTTTGCCCTGAACCAGGATACCGGCGGCGCCATCCGCGGCCCGGGCCGGGTGGATATTTTCTGGGGAAATGGGCCCTATGCCCAGATTGCGGCTGGTCATCTCAAGGAACCCGGCGCCTTTTTCCTGCTGGTTCTGGATCCGGCGCGAATGAAGCCCCGCTGACCCGGAAGAGGAGAAAACCCATGCGTGTGGCCCTGACCATTGCCGGCTCGGATTCATCCGGAGGCGCCGGCATCCAGGCGGATTTGAAGACATTTCAGGCCATCGGTGTTTTCGGCATGAGCGCCATCACCGCCGTTACCGTCCAAAACACCCAGAAGGTGTATGCCATCCAGGAAATGCGGTCGGACATCGTCCACGACCAGATCACCTGCCTGTTTGAGGATATTCCCATTCACGCGGTTAAAATCGGCATGGTGGCCAGTGTTCCCCTCATTGAGGCCATTTCCCGGGCGCTGACTTCCATCCCGGACCGTCCGCCGATGATTCTGGATCCGGTGATGATTTCCAAAAGCGGATACATGCTGCTGGAATCCGATGCCAGAGCCGCACTGGTCCGGTATCTGTTCCCACTGGCCAGGGTGGTGACCCCCAACCTGCCTGAAGCGGAAGCGCTTCTGGACCGGAAAATCGGGGATATCGACGCCATGAAGGCCGCAGCCCGGGATATTGCCGCCCTGGGTGCGGACAATGTGGTGGTCAAGGGCGGTCATCTGGGGGGAATTGCGGCAACGGATGTGCTGTTTGATGGAAAGGATTTCCATCTGCTGGAATGTCCGCGCATTGATACGCACCACACCCACGGCACGGGATGTACGTTTTCATCGGCCATTGCCGCCCATATGGCACTGGGTCTTCCCTTTGCCGAGGCCGTGGGCCGGGCCAAAACCTATGTCACCGGCGCCATTGCCAATGCCCTGCCCCTGGGGCACGGATGCGGGCCCACCCACCATTTTTTTGATCTGTACAAACGGGCGGGGGTAAACCCATAGCGTGTTTTGCGATTGAAGGTGCTCGCTCTTCTTCAGGTATGATGTCCCTTTACGACGTACAAACCCCATAGCGGAAAACAGAACGATGGCCACAAAAAAATGCCCGGCCCACAGGTTTATCCGGGCCGGGCAGGATCCATTGGAATGATGGAGCGCGTTTTTTATTTGTCCGGGTTGTTCTTCCAGTAGGGATTGATGATGTCTTCAAAAATCGTCATGGCCGCTTCGGCGCCATGTCCGGCGGCGATGACGATCTGCTTGGAACTGCCGCTCACATCGCCGGTCACATAAATGTCGGGAATCGTGGTGCGGAAGTGGTCGCTCTGGATATATCCGTTTTCCGTCAGTCCCAGCCCGACCTTTTTGGCCAGATCCACCACCGGAACGTACCCGATGGCCGGAAACACCCCGTCCGTCTCAATGGTGGCGGTTTTTCCGGTGGCGTTGTCTATCACTACCGCACCGGTCACATGGGTGTCCCCCAAGATTTCCTTGACTTCCGTATGATACCACACCGGAATGCCGTTTTCCGAAAGCTGCTTGACCAGCACTTCCTGGGCATCCAGTTTGTCACGGCGATGAATCAGGGTAATGGCCACACCCATGTTATGAAGATGCAGGGCCTCGGTCACGGCTGTGTTGCCGCCGCCCACAATGAGCACCCGCTTACCCCTGAACAACGGTCCGTCACAGGTGGCACAATAACTCACGCCCCGGCCGGAAAGCCGGTCCTCGCCGGGAACACCGAGGTTCCGGTGGGTCGCGCCCGTGGCCAGCAGCACTGCATCGGTGATAAAGGTCCGGCGGGAGGTCGTAACGGAAAGGGGCGTTCCGGGCTTAATATCCACCACCGCCTCGCCGGGAAAAATCTCCACATACTCCAGGGCGTGGGTCACCATGATGTCCACCAGGGTTTTCCCCCCGATTTGTTTCATGCCCGGATAATTTTCAATCACGGGCGTCAGAGTCATCTGTCCTCCCAACACCCCTTTTTCCACAATCACGGTTTTAAGGCCGCTGCGGGCTGCATAAATACCGGCGGTCAGCCCGGCCGGCCCGGCGCCCACAATGACCAGCTGACAGGTGATGGTGTCCTCGGTGTGATCGGGAATAAAGACGGTCTGCTGCTCCATTTTGTCCAGAGAAGCGACAAACAGCGTCTCGGTCTGGGCACCGACGGCAATGCGGATATCATTGGCAAAGGCCTGGGGAACAGAGTGGGCCTCGTATTGGGCGGCCAGCTCCTGATTGACCTGAATATCGATGATTTCCAGAGAAACCAGATCCGGCCGGGCCAGGGCCGCTTTTAAGGCATTGACCGCCTGCTGGGGGCAGTACGGGCAGGTGGCGCTGACAAAAAGCTTCACCTTCCGAGGTCCGTTCATTTTTTCCAGCACCGCAAGGGCCGCGGGTTCAAGGCCGCTTTTTCCGGTGCCGATGCGCAAAATGGCTTCCAGAAGAATGCGTCCTTCTTCTCCCATGGGCGCGCCCTGCCACCGGATAGCGTAGTGGTCCGGATCAAAGACCAGGGTCGGCGAATGGTCGATTCCCAGTTCCCTGGCTTTTTCATCTTCAAGGCTGAGTTCCCGGATACGGATCTTGTCGTTTAGTTCTCCGAAAAGGGCCAAGGTTTGCCGGGCCGCGTCGGTGAACACATCATTTTCTCCCTCCCGGACAAAAAGCAGAATCGGA
>JAJDJS010000032.1 GCA_030267325.1 Desulfosarcina sp. OttesenSCG-928-A07
GGGCCAATGACCAGACAACACCATGCCCAGGGGAATCGGCCGCTGGCGGCACAGGGCGAGAATGTCCGCTTCGCCCAGCTCCGGACTCACAAACGCGCCGGCAAACCCCATGTCGCGAAACACGTCCAGACACAGGGCATTGGCAGCATTGCAAAACGGCCCGGCCCATAAGGAAAGTCCTTTGGTGCGGCCAAAGAGTGCCATCTGCCAGGGCATATTCAGAACAAACTGGTTCACGCCTTTTTTCAGACAAAGATTCACGTGTTCCACCACCTGGGCCTCGTCATCTGGCCAGATCACCGGCGGCAGCCAGACCCACAGGTTCCGGGCGGTTTCCCGGCTCATGGCAGACGCTGTTCTTTCCGACAGCCAAACGCCCGCTGTCTGACGGGAAGACGGCCGGCCAAGGCTGCGGCGCACCTGCATCTCAATAACAGGCGCCTTTTTTGTGATGGGGGAGGGGAGTGTGGGCCGGAACGCGGATGCGGGGATGGGTTCCGGCGGCAAGGCATCTTTTTCCACGTCTGCCATCAGCCTTTCCAGTTCCCGTTCCTTGCGGTCGGTCAGAAACACCGGTGTTCCGATTCCCGGAACCGCCGCGCTTCCTAATTTCAATGGAAACCGTCCGCTTTTGGGAACATGGCGGGTGACCCGGCAGATGGCATGACCTGGCTCATCCTCATACCCGATCCGCAGCACATCGCCGGGCAGAAGGGCCTGGCGGACCACCACCCAGGGATTTTTTCCCGGCCCCTGAACCTTTCCCATAAAAAGACCGGATGCGGTCTGGCGCTGAACATTGACCGGAATCTGCGGGCGCTGGGGCAAAAACCGGTAATGGGTGCCTTCCCGTCCCAGGCTCTGGGAAAGCAGGGCCACCGCGTTTTTCTTTTCCACCGGATCACTCATGCGGTCCCGGAGCAGGCGATAGGCAAGGGTCGAATAATACACATAGTGCGGCCCTTTTTTTCGGCCTTCGATTTTCCATGCCCCTACTTTTTCCACCTGGGAGAGGATTTTCACCAGCACATCCACGGAAAAATCCTGGCAGGAAAAAAACCGGGAAACCAGCTTCCCCTGGGCATACCGGCGGCGGCAGGGCTGCACACACCGGCCCCGGAGCCCGCTTTTGCCGCCCATGTAACTGCTCCAGTAACACCGGCCGGACACCGCGTAGCACAGCGCGCCGTGAACAAAGGTTTCAAGGGTCATGGTGTCCGGACAGGCAGCGGCCATGGCCTTGATTTCATCAATGGAAAGCTCCCGGGGAACCACCACCTGACGGGCGCCCAGATGCCGGGAAATAAAGGCCAGTGCCTTTGGAAAACTCACATTGGCCAGGGTGGAAAGACAGATGTCGCCGGAAAATCCCGCCTGCCGGGCCAGCCTGATAACACCCGGATCCTGGACAATCAGCCCGTCGGGTTTAACGCTGCGGGTCAGGATGTCCACGGTTTTTCCGGCCGCATCCACTTCATCGGGTTTGATCAGGGTGTTGAGGGTCACATACACGCGGACGCCCCGGTCATGGGCAAGTTTCACCAGGGACGCCAGTTCTTCCGGAGAGAAGTTTTTGGCTTCCATGCGGGCGGACATGGATTTCAGGCCGCAGTAAATGGCGTCTGCGCCGGCGGCCAGCGCAGCCAGAAAAGCGGACCGGTTTCCGGCCGGCGCGAGGATGGCAGGTTTATGGGGTGTATTTTGCTTTATCAATTCAGGTTTTCCATATCTTGTTATCAGACCGTTTATTCTGGTGCTCGGCATCCACTCTCCCTATTCAGGCCCTTTTCTTGCCTGAGGGGAAATTTGCCTTATTCTATCAAAGAATGGTATGCAGTGTCCGGTTTTTAGAGGGAAAACAAAACGCATGCCATGTGACGCATATTAACCCCAAGGGGATTTCCCATGACCGGCCCCTTGCAGAAAAAGGATCAATACCATGAAACTGGCTGTCAGCGGTAAAGGCGGCGTTGGAAAAACAACATTTTCCTCGCTTTTGGCCCGCACCTTGAGTGATCAGGGCAAAATTGTACTGGCCATTGACGCGGATCCGGACGCCAATCTGGCAGCGGCCCTGGGCATTGCCGATGCCGATAAAATCACGCCCATTTCCGAAATGAAAGACCTGATTTTTGAACGGACCGGGGCCCAGCCCGGCACCATCGGCGGATTTTTCAAGCTCAATCCCAAGGTGGACGACATCCCCGATACGCTGTCCACAAAGCTGGGCAATATCCGGCTCATGCGGCTGGGCAGCGTCAAACAAGGCGGCAGCGGCTGCCTGTGCCCGGAATCCACCCTGCTTAAAGCCCTGATCACCCACGTGGTCCTGGGCCGCAACGAAGTGGTGATCATGGACATGGAAGCGGGCATTGAGCATCTGGGCCGGGCAACAGCCCAGGCCGTGGATAAACTCATCATTGTGGTGGAGCCGGGCCGCCGCAGCATTGAAACCGCCGGGCAGATCAAGCGTCTGGCCGGTGAAATTCACCTGAAGAATCTGGCGGTGGTGGGCAACAAAATCCGCGGCCCCAAAGACGAGGCGTTTCTCCGGGAAAATCTGAAAGACTTTGAATTTCTGGGTTTTATTCCCTATGACAGCGACCTTATCGAAGCGGATCTGTCCGGGGTTTCTCCCTATGAGACCGCTGCTTCCGCCAAACAGGTGGTGGAGGATATTATCAAGGGGCTGTCGGTCTGATTAAAGGAAACCGCCATGACCGTAGTGGAACAAGGATGTCGCACCTGCGACTGCACGCGTATCAGCAAAACAACTCTTCGGATCCGGTCCGTCTTTTTGTCTACCCAGGAAGAAGGCTCGGCATGGGTGGATTGCGATGTCCATACATTTAAGGTGCTGGACGGCGGCTGGGAAATCCAGCGCACGTTTGATGAAACCCCCTGCGGCGCGGGAAATCTGGACGCGTTTTGCGGGACCATCGCCTATTTTGAAGCAGGCGCGGTTATCCGGGATTTGCCGGGTGTTCCCGAGCCTGCCAGGGAGCTTTTGCGGGAGTGTGTACGCGGCATCATCCAGGCGGAAAGCTATCTGACCACCGAGCGGGGCTATGGATCCCTTGGGGGCTATGACGCGGCATTTGCCCGGATGTATGCAAACCAGTGCCGGTTTTATGCCTATCCAGACGACACCAGTCCACCCTGGAGCGCGTATATCGGCAGCTACCGGCGCACGGAAGGCCTGTTTCACCGCCGCAAGGCCTATGTGATTGACCGGCAGACAGACGACTGTATGCGGGTTTCCGGTACATTTTGTGACAGCTTCCACGAAATCCACATGGACCTGGCGTTCAGTCCCGCAGGCGGCCAGATCCAGACCGCAACCGCGCAGTTTTTGAGGTCCCCCGGCCCGCCCTGCAGTTACTGCGTCCGGCATGCGGCCACGCTTCCCGGAAAATCCATCGCCACGCTGTCCAAACGGGAACTGGGCGCACTGCTTGGCGGTGCAGAAGGGTGCGCCCACATGGTGGATATCGCAGGTGAGATGGTTGCGGCAGCAGGGCGGATTGTCGCGCAATGGCCATGACCCCACCTGAACCCAGACCCCGCCAAAGGCGGCGGTTTCCGCCCAGAAAAAAACCATCCCCGCCGCCATCTGGCCGGAAATCATCATTTTCACCCGCCGCCGATCCCAAACTCAAACCCGTGTTTGCCGGCATCGGTGCCCCCAAAAACAAGCCTTTTCAACCCGACCGGTTTCAGACTGAAGCAGTGGCAGCCATGGCCACGACCGACTGTCTGGTCACCGCGCCCACCGGCTCCGGAAAAACCTGGATTGCGGTGCAGGCGATCCGGCGCGTGGTGGATCAGGGGGGGCGTGCCTGGTACGCCTCGCCCTTAAAGGCCCTGACCAATTCCAAGCTCACCGAATTTTCGGAAATCTTCGGCCCGGACCGCGTGGGCATTCTGACCGGCGACCGTAAAGAGCGGCCCGATGCGCCGGTGATTGTGGGCACCACCGAAATTCTGCGCAACCAGCTCTACGATGCCATGCACCAGGGCGTTTCTTTGAACACCGACCTGGTGGTGCTGGATGAAGCCCATTTTCTGGGGGATGAAGACCGGGGCGTGGTCTGGGAAGAAACCATGATTTACCTGCCCCCGCGCATTCCGCTCTTGATGCTCTCGGCAACTGTGGGAAATGCCGGGGCCATTTCTGACTGGCTCACGGCCATCCGGGGCCGGACCTGCCAGGTGGTTGTGGAAAACCGGCGCCCGGTGCCTCTTTATCCCCTGGTGCTGGATCCGCCGTCCACCCTTTTGCCCATGACCGCCGGAGACGAAAACCGGCCGTCAAGACTGTACAAATCCGTGGAGCGGCTCATCGTCAAAGAACAGACATCCGGCCGGAGCCGTCGGCGCGGGCTTCCCAAGGTGGACGAGATTCTCCGGGTATTGGACCATTTTGACCTGCTGCCGGCGATTTTTTTCTTGAAATCCCGCAGCGATTGCGATGCGGTGCTGAACCTGTGCCATGGCGCGGCAGTGCTGGCGGATGAGAAACAAGACCGGATCGCCGCCCGCCTTGGGGAACTTACCCGGGGTTTTCCCCATCTTGCGGCCCATCGCCAGCGCATCCACCTGGAACAGGCAGGTGTGGCGGCCCACCACAGCGGTCACCTGCCGGCCTGGAAGCTGGTGGTGGAAACCCTGATGACCGAGGGCCTGCTCACCGCCGTGTTTGCCACGTCCACTGTGGCTGCGGGAGTGAATTTTCCCGCCCGCACCGTGGTGTTTTTCAATTCCGACCGGTACAACGGCGTTGAATTTGTTCCCCTGGACGCCACCCAGCTTCACCAGATGACCGGTCGTGCCGGTCGCCGGGGCATGGACCGGATCGGCTTTGCCCTGGCGGTTCCGGGGCCGTACATGGATCTGCGGCTGGTTTCCCGCCTGATGGCTTCCAAACCCGACAAGGTGATAAGCCGCATCCGCATCAATTTTTCCATGGTGCTGAATCTGCTGCTCTCCCACACCCCGGCCCAGGTGGAAGAATTGCTCAAGCGCTCTTTTGCCACCTGGCTGCTCATGGCCGATGCCGAAGAAAGCCGGCAGAAACGCCGGATGGCCGATACCCACGAAATTCTGTGGGAACATTTTCAGAAGCATCTGGATTTTTTGAAGGAAACCGGGTTTGTGGATGAGAATGACCGTCTCACGGAAGATGGAATCTGGGCGGCCCAGCTTCGGGTGGATCAGCCGCTGCTGGTGGCGGAATGTCTTCGAAAAGGGCTGCTGCCGGAAGAAGATGCAGCCCAGATGGCCGGGGTGTTTGCCTGTTTTGTGAATGAACGGGAAACCGACGACCGCCTTGAAGGCCGGCTGGCGCCCAATCGCCTGAAAAAAACCATCACCCGGATCCAGAAGCATCTCAAGGGGTTCTCGCGCCACATGAAATCCCGTGGATTTGATGCGCGGCCCATTTATCTGCGGCCGGCCGCCATGGCCTGGACATGGGCCTCGGGCTATCCGTGGGAGCAGGTCACCGCAGAATTCGGGATGGCTGACGGCAATCTGGCCATGCTGATGATGCGCACAGCAGATAATCTTCGCCATGCAGCCAGCCTGTCCGGGGTTTTTCCGGAAGCAGCAGCCACGGCCCGGGAAGCGACAGACCTTCTCATGCGGCCGCCGGTAGTGGAAGCGCCGGAGTCAACGCAGAATGAATAAAAGATGCGCTTTCTTAAAGATGAATTATCCCAAGGCCCCACCTGAGCCGGATCGTTCCCGTTCGACGTCTTCCTGAAAATCCGCCTTTTTTCGATCCATTACCTGGGAATGGCGCGGTTCCAGGTCCTTTTTGATCTGCTCCAGGGGAAGTTCTGTAAATTCCCCGCGATAGCGGAGATATTCCATATGAACATTGCCGTTCAAATCAAAGGGATGAAAAAGGGAATCACAGGTGCCGTCAAATTCCAACGGATTGATTTTGGATCGCTGGCACAGTTCGATATTAAATGCCGGCGTGGCTTTCACCCATTTTCCGTCAATAAGAATGGCGGTGTATCCATGCCACTCGAACACATCGGTTCCCATTGCCTTTTTCAGGCGTTCGGTGGTCAGGTGGTTTTTCACATCTGCAAATCCCAGAATGGCGGGAATCTTCATTGCGCGGCAACAGGCAGCCAGAAGGACGGCTTTGGTCACGCACCATCCGGTTTGGGTGATCAATGCGGTGCTGGCCCGCATGCCCTCAACCGTAAAGTCCATCTGGTAGGGGTTGTATCGGATACCGTCCCGGATTGCATAATACAGGGCCACTGCCCGCTCCCGGTCGGTTTTGGCATCTTTGCTGTGGATGCGAACGAATTCTTGGATCACATGATGGGTGTAATCCATAAACGGCGTGACTGCCAGTGCATCTTCAATGGGAAACGTCATGATCTGCCTTTCAGTTGGCGACAAAGATAATTTTTTAAGTATCGCCAACAGCTTAATTGATGACTATGATTAAGACTTGTGGAAACACTTGAGAAACCATCACAACACAGGGAATCGTTCAACCACCATGTCAGAATTGAATTATTATCAGATATTAAATGTGGAGTGCAATGCTGATGCGCAGAAAATAAAAACCGCCTATCGCGAACTGGCATTTCAGTATCACCCTGACCGCAATGAAGGCGATCCTGCCAGCGCGGACAAAATGAAATCCATCAATGAAGCCTACGCCGTGCTTTCAGATCCGGACAAGCGCCGGGAATATGATCTGCTGCGCCAGCGGTTCGGTGATGGGGCCCAAAGCCGTTTTCGCAGTGCGTATACGGAACAGGAGATTTTCAGGGGATCAGATGTCCACCAGATTTTCGAAGAGGTGGCAAGGTCCTTCGGACTCCGGGGGCTGGATGGCTTATTCGGTGATTTTACAGGACAAAAAGTTGACATCAATATCAACGGACTGACGGGAAAAGGCTTTATTTACAAAGGGGAATTCGGGCCCGGACTTTTTGGCCAAAAGGGAAAAAGCCCCATGGCGAAAACTGTTTCTCCCCGAATGGCCAAGTTTATGGGCAGTCTTTTTGAAAAGGCAACAGGGATATCGCTTCCCCGGGAAGGCGAAGATATCCATGATACGCTTCATCTCACAAAAGAACTGGCTGCTTCTGGTGGAGAAATAGCCTATTCTCATCCCAAACGGTCCACTACGCTGATGATAACCATTTCGCCGGGCACAAAAGACGGTCAGCGCATCCGGTTGACCGGAATGGGCGAGGAAGGAAAACAAGGCGCCAAAGCCGGGGATTTGTATTTGAAGCTAAAAGTGAAAAAACCATTTCTGGAAAAGGCCAGAGATGTTATTGTTGCCGCAGTTAAACGATACTGAAAAAGTGATACACCAGAAATCGTCATGTGAAAACGGTACGATCCAAACACCGTCAAAGGAGGCTGTGATATGCAGATTCTCATTACCTTCAAAAATGTTGAACCATCGGATTACCTGAAAACATATGTTGAGGAAAAATTGGAACGCCTTGAGAAAATCATGGCCGCGCCAGGGACGGCGGATGTGGTTTTCCAGGAGGAAAAGCAGCGTAAGCGGGTGGATGTCAAGCTGAACGGAAAAGGAATTGAAATTCATGCCAGCGAGGAGGGCTCTGCCTGGAATGAAGCCATTGACCTGGTGGTGGACAAGGTGAAGAAACAACTGGTCAGAACCAAAGACAAAATTCAGGATCACCGGCCCGAATAGATTCCCCCGCCATTTAAGGCCGGCCCCACCTATTTGGGCATATGCGGCAAGGCCTTTGGTGATCTGTCAAAAAGACCATAACCTTCCGAAATTTTTTCCCTCTCCACCCTTTTGGGGGAGAGGGTTTTTTATCCGGCGCGTTTGGCGAAATAATGTTCCAGCCCTTTAATGATCACCGGCATCACGGATATCAGAATGATCAAGTAAATAATGATGCTGAAGTTTTCCTGCACAAAGGAAAGCCCGCCCAGCAGATATCCTGCTGTAACAATACCGAACACCCATATGAGGGCGCCGACGATGTTGAAAAACAAAAATCGGCGTGGATCCATGCTCGCCACGCCTGCGACAAAAGGCACAAAGGTGCGGATGATGGGAATAAAACGGGCCAGGATAATGGCTTTTCCACCGTGTTTGCCATAAAATGCCTGTGCTGATGCCAGATATGTCTGCTTCAGAAAGCGGTAGTTTTTTTCAAATACCGGGGGACCAATAAATTTTCCGATGTGAAAGTTCACCGCATCACCGATGACGGCTGCGGCCAAAAGGGTTCCCACAAGGGGAAAATAACCCAGCATGCCGGCTCCCACCAGGGTGCCGCCGGCAAAAAGCAGGGAATCGCCGGGCAGAAAAGGCGTGATGACAAGGCCGGTTTCGCAGAACACAATGATGAATAAAATCAGATAAATCCAGTGTCCATAAGAACCGGTCAGTTCCCGCAGGTGCACATCAATGTGAAGGGCCATATCCATCAACCAGAGAATTCCGGCCCACATTTCCGATAAAATTTCCATTCAGGTAGTCGCCAGCCGGAGCACGAGCCGCATGGCTCCGGCAAGAATCAGAAAGGCCGCCATGCCGGCGATCAAAAGCCCGGCAAACCATAGCCATTGGCGCCGTTTGTCAGTACGTTGCATGGCGTTTTCCAGATGCCTTTCCACGGAACACCCAGAAACAGTAGCCGGTATAGGCCAGAATGACAGGCAGCAGAAACCCTATGCCCAGCAGGAGAAATGACTGGGAACAGGGGGTGGCTGCGGCGTTCGGGTATGTGATTTCAAATGGCACCACCCACGGCCACATGCTGATGATGATGCCGATGCCGGATATCAGAAAAATTCCCCATGTGAGAAAAAACGGACCCTGATCCCGGTTTCCGGCCGCAAGTTCCCGCCACAGCAGCACAAAGAGGATCAAGAGCAGGATCAGCACCGGTTGAATCAGGTAAATGGCCATGGGATTCAATCCCGCGCCGTGGCGTTTCTCATGGATCATGAACAGGGCAATGGCCCCCAGCACCATGAACGCTGCCAGCATCCACACAAGAATGCGGGCGACCTTGCGGGCCCAGGCCCGTGTCCGGCCGTCTGTTTTCAGAATCGTCCAGGCAGCGCCCAACAGACTGTATCCGATCATTAATACCATACCGGTCATGACGCTAAAGGGGGATACCCAGTCAAACAAGCCGCCGCTGAACTGCCTGCCTTCCACTGCCACCCCCTGAATCAGGGCGCCCAGCATCATACCCTGCATCAAGGCGGCGGAAAGGGATCCCAGGTGAAAGAAAAGGTCCCAGACCCAGCGGAAACGCTCCGCCTTAAAGCGAAATTCAAAGGACACGCCCCGAAATATCAGTCCCAGCAGCATGATGATCACCGGTACATAAAAGGCCGGCATCAATACCGCATACGCCAGGGGAAATGCGGCAAAAAGACCGCCGCCGCCCAGCACCAGCCAGGTTTCATTGCCGTCCCAGAAGGGCGCTGCTGAATGCATCATCTGATCCCGGCAGGTCCCGGACGGGGCAAAGGGAAACAAAATCCCCATCCCCAGGTCAAATCCGTCCAGGAGGGCATACACCAGAAAGGCGGTGGCGATGAGCCCGTACCAGATAAGGGGCAAATTCAGAAAATTTTCAAAATTAAGCATTTTCTCCTCCTGTCGGGTGAATTGTTTCCGTTTCGGAAAAATATTCGGGCACCGCAGGTTGGACATCTGGGCCAGCCGGGGTCGGACCTTTTGCGATTTCCCTCAGCACATAGCCGATGGTGATGACGAGCAGGAAGGTGTAAATAATGGAAAACGCGGCAAGGGAGGTGCCCACCGCAGTGGCGGAAACAGGGGAGATGGTCTCGGATGTCCGCAGGATGCCGGAGATGACAAAGGGCTGTCGGCCTACCTCGGTAACGATCCATCCGGTGATGACTGCCGCAAACCCCGTCGGCGTCATCATTATGCACCAAAGGTGAAACCAGCCTGTGGAAAACAATTTTCCGCGAAGATGAAGCCAGATGGCGGAAAGTCCGGTGGCGATCATCAGAAGCCCGATTCCCACCATGATGCGAAAACTCCAGAACACCATGCCCACCGGCGGACGATCGGCCCTGGCCCAGCTTTTCATGCCCTTGACTTCACCGTCCAGGCTGTGGGTGAGGATGAGGCTGGACAGCTTGGGCACTTTGATTTCAAAATGGTTTTTTTCTTCAATTTCGTCAGGCCAGGCAAAAAGACGGAGTGCCGCACCTTTTTCTGTATTCCACAACCCTTCCATGGCCGCTACTTTGAGGGGCTGGTACTGAAAAGTGTTGAGGCCGTGCAGATCCCCGAACAAAAGTTGCAACGGCGCGGTCACGGCAATCAGGATCAGGGCCATTTTGAACATGATCCGGCCGTGGTCCAGATGCTTTTTTTCCCATAAATAATACCCGCCCACCCCGGCAATGACAAATCCTGTGGTGAGATAGGCGGCCGTCACCATGTGAATGAACCGATAGGGAAAAGAGGGGGTGAAAATAATGGCCATCCAGTCTGTGGGATACAAGATGCCGTCAGCACCTTCAAAAAAACCGGCGGGCGTCTGCATCCAGCTGCTCACCGCAAGAATCCAGAACGCGGAAAGCAGCGTTCCGGCTGCCACAATGACCGTGGCGGTAAAATGCATACGCCGGCTCACCCGGTTCCACCCAAAGAGCATGATACCGATGAAAGCAGCTTCCAGAAAAAAAGCGGTAATCACCTCATAGCCCAGAAGTGGCCCCACAATATTGCCCGCCTTGTCGGAAAAAACAGACCAGTTGGTGCCGAACTGGTAAGACAGCACCACACCGGTGACCACACCCACCCCAAAGGCAATGGCAAAAATCCTTACCCAGAATTTGTAAATCTCTTCGTAAACCGGATTTCCGGTTTTCAGCCAGCGCCACTCCACGACTGCCAGCCAACTGGCAAGGCCGATGGTAAAGGCTGGAAAAAGGATGTGGTATCCCACGGTAACGGAAAATTGCAAACGGGCCAGAAAAACGGGATCAAGGTGAGAAAACATAAAGTGCCCCCGATCGGTTGAAGGGTTAAAGGCAGATGGAAAGGCGTGTGGTGCGGGCAGCGGGTTTAGCGTTATTGGCAGGGCAATCCCTTGAAACAGGATTGCCCTGAGGCGTTTGGCTGGTTTGTCATCTGTTCTCCACAGACCCGGCATATCGGTCCATGAGGTCATGGGCTGAAAGAATCAACGCCTCGGTTTCATCCCAGCCAATACAGGCGTCGGTAATGGAAACAAAGGGATTCAGGTCTTCCTTGCGGGTTTTGCCGTAAACAAAATCCTGTTTTCCGGCCTCCACATTGCTTTCCAGCATCATGCCGCAGACGGATCGGTTGGGGCGGATGTTGATCCCGTTGGCGTGGCCGATCCTTTGGAGCAGCACATGGTTGAACACATCCCCTTGTTTCCGGTAGTCTTTTCCGGAGTTCTTGTGGGAGCAGTCAATAACCAGGGCCTGGGGAAGCGTCGGATGTCTGGAAAGGTTCTCGCAGGCTTCACTGATGCTGACCGGATCGTAATTGGGACGCTTTCCGCCGCGCAGTACAATGTGGCAGTGGGGATTTCCTTTTGAAAATACCCTGGACGTGACGCCCTCGGGGTTGTTTCCCACAAACACCTGGGGGGTTGAAGCAGCCAGCATGGCGTTGATGGCGGTGGCAAGGTTGCCGTCCGTACCGTTTTTGAACCCAACGGGCATGGAAAAGGCGCTGGCCCATTCCCGGTGATTCTGGGATTCTGTGGTTCTGGCGCCGATACAGGCCCAGGAAATCAGCCCGGACAAACGTTCGGCAGCGGTCTGGCTGAGGATTTCCGTTCCGGCGGGAACGCCCAGTTCATTCAGATCCATGAGGATTTTTCTGGCCTGTCGCAATCCTTCGTCAATATCAAAGGTTTTTTTGTCAATGTGGGGGTCGGAAATCAGCCCCTTGAACCCCACATTGGTTCGTGGTTTTTCAAAATAAACCCGCATGACCAGCTTGATGTTGTTGTTTACCTGTTCGCTCAGTTTGGCAAGCCGCTCACCATAGGTTAAGGCTTGGTGATAGCTGATGACGGAACAGGGACCAGTGATGATCATCAGGCGTGGATCTTTTCCGTCCAGGATGTCCCTGATTTCTTTGCGGCTGTTCAGAACGGTCCGGGTGGCTTTTTCCGTCATGGGAAATTCTTCCCGAAGCTGATCCGGCGTAATAATCGGGGTTCGTTTGATTACGTTTAAGTCGTAGGTTCTTTCCATGGGCAATCAATTCGCTTTGGGTTTGCTTTGAGTGGGTTGGAGATGATTTAATCGGGCGCTTCTGACCATGATTTGTTCGATGGATGCATCGGAGGCTTCAACCGATGCCGTTAACCGGGATTTGAGAAGGGTCAATTCTTCTTCGGTAATGATACCAGAGCGGTGAAGGGCGGCGATACGATCCAGGTGATCCAGAATATCCACCACATGATCCGGTGTTGTGGAGTCCGGGAGAAGGGCAAGGGGCGCATGGGAAAGTTCGGGCTGCGGCGCTTTGGGCGCAGGACCGCAGGAAAGTTTGATGACGCCGTTTAAAACTGAAAGTTCCATGGGTTGTCCCAAAAGCAGGTTTTGCCGGATCTGCTCACCGGTCATGGATCCGTTTTGGCGCATTCGTGCCAGCAGTCGTCTGATGCCTCTGATCAGAAACCAGACTCCAACACCTGCGGCAATGCATCCTGCGGTGATGATCACATACCGCATGTCCATGGCACCCTTGATGAGAACCACCACAAAGGCGCCCAAGAGGGGAATGCCGAACAGGGCAAACAAAATGATGTAAAAGATACCGATGCTCGACAAAAGATAAAACTGCCTGCGCCAGTACCCTTCTTTTGGATCCATGGACAACCGCTCCTTGAATCAAGTGGGTCTGATTCGATTCCAACCGGGTATAATACCGTTTTTTAATCCCAAAAACCATACCAACAGTTTGGGTGATTTGCAATGTTATCAGGAACGAATCCCAGGCCAATCGCTTGAACCGAAATATGTTGTACGGTTTCACTAAATGACGTTTTTTCAAAAATGAAAACGCCTTCACCCAACCCTCGCCATTTTTGCGTCAGCGGGAATCTTGCATACAAATGGATATTATCCGTGTCATTGACGAAACCGGTACGGGCGCTTATACATTTCAGGTGTATTTTTCATTGAAACGCAGAAAGGATCAGTATGCATTACGAAGGCAATATTATCCGTCCGCCCAGTGAAGCGGACAGTATTCTGATTGAGGTGACGGTGGGGTGCTCCCACAACAAATGTACGTTTTGCGGGACGTTTGGCGATGATCGGTTCCGGATCAAATCTGATGACATTATTTTTCAGGACATCGCCTTTGCCTCTGTTTATTGCAAACGACAGCGTCGGGTGTTTTTGTGCGGGGGCGATGTGATGATCATCCCCCAGAAACGGCTTATGAAAATTCTGGGGGAAATCCGCCGCCAGCTTCCCTGGGTGACCCGTGTGGGCGTGTATGCCAATGCCAAAAGCCTGAACCTGAAAACCGATGAACAGCTCCGGGAACTGCGGCAAAACGGGATCGGCATCGCCTATATGGGCCTTGAAAGCGGGGATGATGTAACGCTTGCCGCCATCAAAAAAGGATCCACGGCCCAGCGGATGATCGACATGGGGCGAAAGGCAAGGGCCGCCGGCATCAAATTGTCCACCACCGTCCTTTTGGGTATTGCCGGACGTGAGCGGTCCCAGATTCATGCCAGGGAAACGGGCCGGGTGCTGTCGGCCATTGACCCGGAGTTCGTGGGGGCGCTTTCCCTGATGCTGGTTCCGGGAACACCGCTTTACAAGGATCATCAGGCCGGAAAATTTGATCTGATCGAGTCGGATGAAATGCTGGCCGAGCTTCGCACCATGATTGCCGAAACTCACCAAACCCAGGGGATGTTCCATGCCAACCATGCGTCCAATTACCTGCCTGTCCGTGCCCGTATGCCCAAGGATAAAGACAGTACTCTGGCGCTGATTGATGCGGCCCTGGCCGGAAGGGTGGCCCTGCGGCCCGAGTGGATGCGTGGCCTGTGAGAGAGTGAAAAAAGGTGTTGATTATATTATTTTTAATAAAATCAATGTAATACGTTTTACTTCATTTATCTATTTCGCAAAACTGAGTAAAAAACTGAAAAAAGAAATGAAAAACCGTTTTCTGCCACTACTGTTCATTTTATGGGTCTGTTGTTTGGGAAGTGCGACGCCTGCCCTTTCCCAGGTCATACCCTACACCAATTCCATTGACATGGAGTTTGTGCTGATTCCGACCCGATCGTCGGGCATGGAATTTATCTATATTCCGCCCGGATCGTTCAAAATGGGCTGTGATCCCTTCGCGTGGGATTGTCAACATAACGAAACCCCTGAGCATCCCGTGACCCTCACCAAACCGTTTTATCTTGGAAAATATCCCGTCACCCAAGCCCAGTGGGTGAAAATAATGGGGAGTAATCCCAGCCAATACAAGGGAAGAACCCGTCCGGTGGAGCAGGTTTCCTGGGAGGATACCCAGGAGTTTATCCGCAGGCTGAACCAGAAGGAAGGCCACAACCGGTACCGACTGCCCACCGAAGCAGAATGGGAATATGCGGCCAGGGCCGGAAGTCAATCGATCTATACATTTGGAGATGATCCGCACCAGCTAAAAAACTATGCCTGGTATGACGGCAATGACGGAACCTATCCGGTGGGGCAGCTTCAGCCCAACAAATGGGGACTTTATGACATGTACGGCAATGTGTGGGAGTGGGTGCAGGACTGGTACGAAGAAAATTATTATGCCAACAGTCCGGGTACAGATCCCCATGGCCCGCCTTCCGGAAAGTATCGGGTGCTTCGGGGCGGCGGTTGGTTCAGTGACGCAAACGGTTGCCGGTCCGCCACCCGGGGATTTGATTCGCCTGTTAACCGGAACGACAACTTTGGCTTCCGGCTTGCGCTCTCTCCAAAATAAACGTAACGCTTTGCCATCTTGAGGATCAGGTCATTTAACAGGTGCGGATAAGGCGCGCGGCAAAAAAACCGTCCATGGCATGAAGGTGGGGAAAAGTTCTGAAAAATCCGTTGGCATCAAGAAAAGGACGAATATCGATCTGCTCAAAAACCGTTTTGTCCACCTCAAAATCCGGATGCGCCGACAAAAAAGCCTTGATCACATCTTGATTTTCTTCCGGTTCCGTGCTGCACACCGCATACACCAGTGTTCCGCCAACGCGCAGCCATGGGGCCAGATTCGCCAGGAACCGGCCCTGCTGTTTGGCGCACCGGTGAATATCTGATTCGTTCACCCGCCACTTGGCATCCGGATTCCGCCGCAGAACCCCAAGCCCGGAGCAGGGCGCATCCAGAAGGATCCGGTCAAATCGCATGCCCGTGTCCAATGAAAGCGGGTGACGCAGATCTGCCTCTTGGGTTTCAATGATGGTCACGCCCAAGCGTTTTGCCTCTTCTTCAAGGCGAATCAGTTTTTTCCCGGAATGGTCCAGGGCAATGATGCGTCCTTGGTTTTTCATGAATTCCGCCATGTGACCGGTTTTCCCCCCCAGTCCGGCGCAGGCATCCAGTACGGTTTCTCCAGGTCTGGGGGAAACCAGGAGGCCCACCCCTTGGGCAGCCTCATCCTGAACCGCAAACCGACCTTTTGCAAAACCCGGCATCCGGAAAACCGGGCAGCTGAGCCCGTCCAGGGAAACAGCATGAAAACCGGTTCGGGACAGGGTCAGGGTTTTGGCCACATCCAAAAGCGTCCTGGTCAGTTCTTCCACCGTGTTTTTTAACACATTACATCTTAAGGTAACCGGCGGAATAGTGTTCATGGCCTTGCACAGTTCAGTGGCAGAATCCATGCCCATTCGATCGACCCACCGCTGGGCCAGCCATTCGGGCGTTGCCGTGGTCACGGAAAGATGGGCCACTGGGAATTTGTCAGGATCCGGCGGCTGAAACCGGTCCGGATGGCGAAGCACATTTCTGAGCAGGCCGTTGACAAATCCTGCGGTCCGCAAAGCGCCATGGGGAAGTCCGTGGGCCATGTTGACCGCTGTATTGACCGCAGCCGAAGGCGGAATCCGGTCCATAAAAAAGATCTGAAACAGGGCCAGCCGAAGAATGTTCCGGACTTCTGGGGTGATTTTACGAGACGGACGGTCTGTATACGCGGCCATGACGCTGTCCAGATAAAGCTGCCACCGTAAAACCCCGTACACCAGGTGGTTGAACAGGGCCCGGTCCAGGGGAAGGAGCTTTTCCCCATGGCAGTCTGATTCCAGAAGCAGATCCAGGGGCAGCTGGCTGGATTCCAGGTGATTTAGAAGAAAAAGGGCAGCGCTCCGGGCATCTTGGGGAGAAGATGGGGAAGAAGATGGAAAGCGGCGGTTTGGGGTGGACCGGGGACGGATTTTGACCATGGGGTATCATCCCATACAGGTTCCGGTCACCAAACGGCAGCCGCATAGAAAATCATCAATGCCAAGTCGTTTTCCGGATTTTCCCTGAATTTCCGTAATGGCCAGAATGCCTTTTCCCGTGGCCACATAAAGGCTTCCGCTATGGCATTGAACAAGGGTGCCGGGCGCGGCCTCGGTATTCGCAAGGTCATGGGAAACCACATGGGCCTTGTAAATCTTGAGGCGCATGCCCTCATAAAAGGTAAAGGCCCCTGGCCAGGGAAACAGGCCCCGGATCTGACGGTCGATTCTGTCGGCCGAAAGGGACCAGTTAATCCGGCCGTCTTCTTTTGTCAAAAGGGGCGCCCAGGTTGCCTTTGCAGGATCCTGGGGAATCGGAACATGCATGCCGTCCGCCATGGCGTCAAGGGTCTGGATCAAGGTTTCCGCACCCATCTGGCTCAGCCGGTCGTGAAGGGTCTGGGCTGTATCCCAGGGCCTGATGGGCGTTTTTTGAGCCAGCAGAATGTCACCGGTATCCACGCCTTGATCCATCATCATGGTGGTGATGCCAGTTTGTGTTTCACCGCGAATAATGGCCCACTGGATGGGCGCCGGGCCCCGATAGCGGGGAAGCAGTGAGGCATGGATGTTGATGGCGCCCATTTTCGGGATGTCCAGAAGGGATGGCGGAAGAATCTGGCCAAAGGCGGTCACCACCATGAGATCCGGTGACAGGTCCCGCATTTTTTGGTGAAATGCGTTGGTTCGAACCGTTTCCAGCTGAATCAGGGAAAGCCCCAGTTCAAGGGCCGCGTCTTTGACCGGCGGCGGAACGAGCCGGCGTCCCCGGCCTTTGGGGCGATCTGGCTGGGTGACCACCGCAAGCACGGTATGGCCATGGGCGATGAGGGCTTTAAGGGGCGGAACCGCAAAATCCGGCGTTCCCATATACACAATGGAAAGGGGCCTTTTCACCGGTGTTTGATCTCCTTCATGACCCGGCGTTTGTACAGTTGCCGCTTCAGTGCACTGATATGATCGATAAACAGCGTCCCGGAGAGATGATCCATTTCATGCTGGAGCACAATGGCGTGCATGCCCTCGGCTTCAAAACGTAAGGGGTTGCCGTCCCGGTCCACAGCCTCCACCAGAATCTGGCTGGCGCGTTTGACATCTGCCCTGAAGTCGGGGACGCTCAGGCATCCTTCATTTTCAGAGATAACTTCTCCGGATCGTTCAACAATACGGGGATTGATCAGTACCCGTAAATCCCGGTGGTCCCTGTCAACAGCAATGTCGTAAACCAAAAAACTCTGGCCCACCCCCACCTGGGGAGCGGCCAGCCCCACACCCGGCGCGGCATACATGGTCTCGGCCATATTGTCGATAAGAACCTGCAGGGTGCCGTCGATGTTTCGAACAGGAAGGGTCAGCTGTTTTAAAAAGGGTTCCGGATAGGTCAATATGGTCAGCGTATTTGTTTTTTGATCCATTGCCATCCAGCCGTGGTGAACTTTAAAATTAATTCAAAAAACGGTTTGTTACATTTTTCAGGGACGATCCAGGGCTGGTGCGGGGTCTACACCCGAACGGTCAAGAACGGGCGCCAGCACCTTCCGGGCCTGGGCAATATCCAGGTGAATCTGTTGGACCAGTTCATCAATGCCAGAAAATTTTATCTCGTCCCGCAACCGCCGAACAAAATTCACCATGATGCGCTGACCGTAAATATTTTTATCAAAATCAAGAAGATGGGCTTCAACTGTAAATACCTGGTCCCCAAAGGTGGGACTGTATCCGATGTTGGCCACAGCCGGATACGGGCATCCCTTATGCTGGACCGTTACCGCATAAACGCCGGGTTTGGGGCAAAGCTCGTCCTGAAGCAGGATATTGGCCGTGGGAATCCCCAAAAGCCTTCCGCCCCGGTCCCGGCCATGGGCCACTGTTCCGCGAATCTGATAATACCGTCCCAGCATCCGGGCAGCGATTTCCATCTCCCCATCCATCACAAGTTGGCGGATACGGGTGCTGCTCACCCGGTGGGCCTTGCCGGCAGGTGAATGAATCCAGTCCGATACGATCACGGAAAAATCCATTTCCTCACCCAGACGCCGGAGAAGGGCCACGTTGCCTTCACGTTTGTTTCCAAAGGAATAGTCTTCGCCCACCACAATGGCCTTGGTTCCGATCCGGCGAATCAGGATTTCCTCAACAAAGGAACGGGCAGAAATAGCAGAAAATTCAAGGGTAAAAGGGATAGCGATCAGAACGTCAATACCTGACGTTTCAATCAGCTCGGCTTTTTGCTCATACAGGGTGATCAGGGGCGGATGGCTGTTTTGGCTGATCACCCGGAGAGGATGCGGCTCAAAGGTCATGGCCACGGAAACACCGCCCAAGTAACGGGCCTTCCGGATGACCTCCTGAAACAGGGCCTGATGACCGGTATGCACACCGTCAAAATTGCCGATGGTAAGAACGGCGGATGAAAACGGTTCGGTAATGGATGCAAGATCCTGGATGATTTTCATGATCTTTCAGATTCTCTCAAAAAACCAAATGGCTCAAAATGCCCTTGACACAAAATATAAAAGGTTTTAATTAATGCAACTTCAGTTTGAAAGCAACTTCCTTTTTAAACGCCGTACAGAAGCAGGTTGACAGACTGAAAATGGATGCAACATCCGCTGATTGACAAATTGAGTTCATATGCCGAAGTGGCGGAATTGGTAGACGCGCTAGGTTCAGGGTCTAGTTGGGGTTCCCCAGTGGGAGTTCAAATCTCCCCTTCGGCACCAAATTTAAAAAACCAAGGGGTTCAGCACATTGCTGGACCCCTTGGTTTTTGTCTTTGAAACGCCTGAATGCCAACTTGTACGATGGTTTATGGATAAGTTATAGAAAAGTCAGAGGAGCTTTGGTGTTTACGCTGGAGCAAGCCATATTTTACGAAGAAGAAGTCAAAAAAAGCCGGTTCAAAGTCCATGCTGCGCCGGTTTCCGATGCGGATGCGGCCATGGCCTTTCTGGAACAGGTTCGGGAAGCCCGAGCTACCCATAACTGCTGGGCATACCGGATTCACCCGGTTTATCGATTTTCCGATGACGGCGAGCCCGGCGGAACCGCCGGCCGTCCGATTTTAAGTGCCATTGAAAAACAGGGTATTGACCAGGTGATGGTGGTGGTGATCCGGTATTTTGGCGGAATCAAACTCGGTGCGGGCGGTCTGGTCCGGGCCTATGGCGGATGCGTGGCCAGATGCCTGCAGTCGGCAACGCTCGTTCGCCTGGAAGTGTTGGAGACGATTCGGCTTAAGCTAGGATTTGACAGCATTGGTTCCTTATATCCGGTGATGGAGCGGTTCGGTGTCGAAAAAACAGAAGAAACTTATCTTCCGGACGGCGTTGAGATCACTCTTCAGGTCAATCAAGATCAGCGCGATGCATTTTTGAAGGCCGTGGGAAATGCCAGCGCCGGCAGGGCCCGGATGAAGACTTGAAAAATAAAATGGCAAAACACGCAAAACGGTTTTCCCTGTTCACAGGATGCCTTGCGTTTTTTCAGGCCATCCATTTTCCGGATTGTCGAAAATAAAATTCGATTGTATATATAAATATCGCTTTGTTTTTTGCAGTTTGTGGCATTTGTTGCGATCCACATGTGTGATTGTGTGAAAAAGGAGAAAAAATGAAGAAAGTTTTTCTTCCACTGTTTTTGGTTTTAGTAGTTTGCCTTTTTTGTTTTTCCCCCGTCTTTGCCCAGGAAAAAACCCACACAAATTCCATTGGCATGGAATTTGTGCTGATTCCGGCCGGGTCATTTGAAATGGGCTGTGATCCCAATTTTGAAAATTGCGCTGAAGACGAATGTCCCCGGTACACAGTTACCCTGACCCAGGCTTTTTACCTGGGAAAATACGAGGTGACCCAAGCCCAGTGGGTAGCGATGATGGGCAGCAATCCCAGCAAGTACAAAGGAAGAACCAATCCGGTGGAACAGGTTTCCTGGGATGATGTCCAGGACTTTATCCAGCAACTAAATGAAAAGGAAGACACACGCCGGTACCGTCTGCCAACGGAAGCGGAGTGGGAATACGCGGCCAGAGCCGGTAGCCAAACAGCCTATTCATTTGGAGATGATGCGCGCCAGCTGGGAAATTATGCCTGGTATGACAGAGAAAGCGGACCGTATTCGGTGGGCCAGAAACGGGCCAATAAATGGGGATTATATGACGTTCACGGCAACGTGTATGAATGGGTGGCAGACTGGTACCAGGAAGATTATTATACCGACAATCCTGGTAAGGATCCCCAGGGACCGTCTTCGGGAAAGTACCGGGTGATCCGTGGCGGCAGCTGGTTTTTTTCTGCGGAGGACTGTCGGTCCGCAAACCGGAACTTCAACTCGCCCGATCACCGGATCAGCAGCCTTGGGTTCCGGCTTGCATGCTCAGTGAAGAAGTAGTCCGAGTCCGGGAGAGAACGGCAGGCACAGTCGTCGATTTCCCAAAATTATCCAGGGCTGATACAAGTGTGCGGCAGCCCTTCCAGCGCATCCTGAATTTCCATGGCAATTGAACGGGCCGCGGCTTTGGGATCAGCCGCATCCCTTATGGGCCGACCAATGACCAGATAATCCGCGCCGCGCTCAATGGCCATTTTGGGTGTGACCACCCGTGACTGATCATCCCCTTTCACCACTTGGGACAGCGGCCGGATGCCCGGTGTAATGGCCTGAAATAACGGCCCGAATCTTTCTTTGACAAACCTGACCTCCTCACCTGAGCACACCACACCGCTGCATCCGGCATCGGCGGCCATGGCTGCCTTTTTCATCACCAGTTCCCGGATATTGTCCGCATATTGGTTTTTATACCCGGCATCTTCAATATCTTTTGGCGACACACTGGTCAGTACAGTTACACCCAGAACATGGACCTTTCCTGCCGCGGCATCCACTGCTGCGGACAGCATGGCCCGGCTTTCTCCGCAATGCACGGTTGTAAAAAAGACTCCCAGGTCGGCAATTTGGGCCATGGCCCGTTTGACCGTTATGGGAATGTCATGAAGTTTCAGGTCCAGAAAAATTCTGGCGCTTCCGGCGGCTGCGGCCCATCTGACCAGATCCGGCCCTGAGCGGATGAACAGCTCAAGGCCGATTTTGAACATTCCCACCTCATCGGCCAAAAGCGCAACCAACGCCTTTGCTTCATCCGGATTCTGGACGTCCAGCGGAAAAACAATATACGATTTGGCAGGTTTCATAGGGCTTTATCTGGGGGTTGAGATCCACGCTAATATCTTGAATCCGCGTTAAAGACTCTGTAAAGAATGCCGCCAACAGCGCCGCCGAGAATCGGCACCACCCAGAAGAACCAGAGCTGTTTCACGGCAAGGCTGCCCATGCCGGCATAAAGGGCAACGCCTGTGCTACGGGCCGGGTTGACGGATGTGTTGGTGATGGGAATGCTGATCAGGTGAATCAGGGTCAGACACAGACCAATGGCAATGGGGGCAAAACCCTTGGGCGCTTTTTCATCAGTGGCCCCCATGATAACGTAAAGGAAGATCATGGTCATGACAAATTCCGATGCAAAGGCCGCTGACATGGAATAGTGATCCGGAGAACCGACGTTGCCGTATCCGTTCAGGGCAAACCCCGATTCTGCAATGGAATATCCGCCTTCAATGCCCGTGGCAATGAAGTACAAGACGCCGCCTGCAATGATGGCGCCCAAGGTCTGGGCAATGATGTAGGGGATCACATGACTGGTGGAGAATCGGCCACCCATCCACAATCCGATTGAAACTGCCGGGTTGAGGTGACACCCGGAAATATGGCCGATAGCAAAGGCCATGACCAGAACCGTCAGACCAAAGGCAAGGGCCACGCCGTGCCATCCGATCTGGTGGCCTGCGAAAATGGCGCTTCCGCAGCCGCCAACGACCAACCAGAATGTTCCGATGCATTCCGCCGCTAGCTTGCGATACATGACAAATCTCCTTTTGTTGGGTGTGTTTGGGTTGTTGGAGGAGGAATTAAATGATTTTCATGATACAACAGAAACAGATGGGAAGGCCAGGGATTATCTTTTGGTTGTCAGATTGAAACCAATGACCACCAGGCCGATGACGATGCTGAGGATGAAAAGAAACGTTTCATTTTTTTTCATGACATCAAGGGGTGTGCCGCCGGTCCGTTTTACTTCTGAACGGGTGGATAAAAAAGCAAGTCCCATGATCAACCAGAAAACCAGAACGGTTAAAATCAGTGTCTGGGTGTTCACGCGTGTAACCCTCCTGCAAAGAAAAAAACAATGGGAAACGGCATTTGTCTTGGGATCGGAAACATTGTCCGGCGCCATCAAAAAATTACCTTAAGAGGAATCGGCCATAAATGTCAAAGTGAAAAACCGGGCGCGCCCTTGAATTTTCAAATTGTAATTCATTTCACTTTGATATATGGGCGGCAACAATTCTGTATGATTTTATTTCCATGAAGAAAGGGTGCCCATGAACGGTAAAATCATCCCCAAACGTATGTTTTTCACCAAAGGTGTCGGCTATCATCGGGACAAGCTGCAAAGCTTTGAGCTTGCCCTTCGGGACGCTGGGGTGGAGATTTGTAACCTGGTGACCATTTCCAGTATTCTTCCGCCCGGATGCACAATTATCCCCCACGAGGAGGGGATCAAGGACCTGGTTCCAGGTCAGATTACCTTTGTGGTCATGGCCCGGGAAGAAACCAATGAACCGGCCCGTCTGGTACATGCGTCGGTCGGCCTGGCCCAGCCCACCAGTCCGAATCAGTACGGCTATCTCTCCGAACATCACGGGTTTGGCCAGAACAGTCAGCAGTCCGGTGATTTTGCCGAAGACCTGGCCGCCACCATGCTGGCCTCAACCCTGGGATTTGAACTGGACCCGGACAAGGCCTGGGACGAACGCAAACAACTTTATATTGCGGGAAAAGACAGTCAGTTCACCAGCCGCAGTGTTGCCAAATCCGCACACGGCCACAAAGACGGCCTGTGGACCACGGTGGTGGCCCTGGCAGTGATGCTGATTGTGTAAAGGAAAATTTCCCATGACCCACGACTCATTATTTATCCACGCGCCGGACATTGTGCCGGAAAAACCCGGTAAAGGCATGACGGTTCCCCAACTTCTCGCAATGATGGGGCGCACCTGTTTTGAAGCCCGGAACGTGTTTCGGGCCGCCTCCCTTTACAGACGGATGATTGACCAGAAAGACACCATCTGGCTGGGCATTGCCGGCGCGGGCATTGCCGGCGGCATGGGCGGAATGGTCATCAGCCTGATCGAGTCCGGGTTTGTGGATGTGATCTGCTCCACCGGCGCACAGGTTTACCACGACCTGCATTTTGCCTTTGGCCTGCCGGTGAAGGCCATCTCCCCCAACTGGGATGATGACCAGCTGCGCCTTCATGGCGATACCCGCATTTACGATATTGGCATCCGTGAAAAAGAGACCCTTGAGGTTCAGGATTCCCTTGTGCAGCGATTTGTCAAAGAACGCCACGACCGGTTGCAGGGCCCTGTTTCCTCATGGGAATTCAATCGGCAGATGGGCTTGTGGGTGAATGAAACCGCTCCCCGTCCGGAACTGAGTTTCGTCGCTGCCGCAGCCCGGTGCGGGGTGCCGGTGTTCTGGGATTCGCTTGCCAATCATTCCATTTCCATGAACCTGGTTCAGACGGATTATGAGGGGTTTCCCGTGACCCTTTCCGCCCAGAAAGACATTATCCATTCATCGGCCATTGCTTACGGCGCCAAACAGACCGGTTTTCTGGAACTGGGCGGGGGCGGCCCGAAAAACTTCATCCAGCAGACCGGCCCCACCATCAGCCAGATTCTGGGGATTGAGTTTGAGGGCGCGGACCGGGGCATCCAGATCGGCACTGCCGTGGAGCGGGAGGGCAGCCTGTCCAGTTGCACATTCGGCGAGGCCGTGACCTGGGGAAAATACCAGGAAGCCAGTGAAGCCAACCTGGTGCAGGTGTGGGGCGAATACAGCATTATTTTTCCGCTGCTGGTGGCCTATGTGATGGATCTGTGCCCGCCCCGGCCCTTGTCCCGGGTCTGCGACTGCATGGACACTTGGGTCAAAGAGCTGGAGGCCGCCCGATGACACCCCATCCCGCGCCGTTTCTTGCGCCGCCGGAAGACCAGTGCGATCTTTCAACCGCCGCTGTGGTGGTGGTGCCTTACGGGTATGAAGGCGGCATATCCTATGGCAGCGGAACTGCTGATGCGCCGGCGGCTGTGATAGACGCCTCCCATTATCTGGAGCTTTATGATGAAGTGCTGGATACGGAGCCGTGCCAGGTCGGCATTGCCACTATCGTCCAGCCCGATATCCCGGATGATCCTGCGGCCATGCTGGACACCCTTTCAAAAACCGTGGGCGAGCTTCTGGACCAGAACAAGTTTGTGGTGGTGGTGGGCGGTGATCATTCCATTACCACCGGCTATGTCCGGGCCCTGGCTGCGCGCCATGAGACCTTTGGCGTGCTTCAGCTGGACGCCCATGCGGACCTGCGGGATCAGTATGAAGGCGATCCCCTGAGTCACGCCTGTGTTATGGCAAGGACCCGTGAAATCACCCCCCACACCCTTCAGATCGGCATCCGCAGCATGTCTTCCGAAGAAGCGGAAACTGTCAAGACGGAAAACATCAACCTGTGTACCTTGCACCGCTATCGGAAATCAGGGTTTGATCTTGCTGCTGCCCTGAGCAAACTGCCGGAAAAGCTGTTTATCACGGTGGATGTGGATGTGTTTGACTGGAGCGTGATCGCCAGCACCGGAACACCCGAGCCCGGCGGAATGGTCTGGGACGAAATGATGGAACTTCTGGAAACTGTTTTTCGCACCAAAACCGTGGTGGGATTTGACGTGGTGGAGCTTTCCGCCCGTGAAACCGATCCCAATTCCCCCTTTGCCGTGGCCAAACTCATCTACCGGATGATCGGCATGCGGTTTTGCAGCAACGCGTTCATGTAGTGTTCGTTTTCTTGAAGATTTCAGAAAATAAAAGACAGGGCTTGTCCAATCAGGGGGCGCGGGAAGCGAAAGAAGTTTTATCTTTTCCCGCGCGCCCTGATTTTTTTTCGGCAGTTCTGCATCTCCCAAAACAACAGAATTTCGCAGAAAATTTCCTGTTACAATGTTTCCAAACAGGGCGAAAGTGTATTTTATTTTATACATTCAAACAACCTTCATCCTTCTCTGTTTTCGATTTGAAAACCCCGTATTTTTATTTATAATGAATCCTGCCCTTCATCTGCCGTAATGCGGCCGGAAGCGCGGATTTGGAGTCACAGAACATCAACCTGATTGTTCAGAACAAAAAACACGATGTCCGCCGGTGGTGGCCATCATCGTTCACCATGGGAGGTCAACATTCAAGGACGGGGTGAGGGGGGATTGAAATCAGATGTCACCCTTCAGCATCCCCGTCAGCAGGTATATGATTTAATGCCAATTTCTTACCCGATGGAGGTCTTCCGATGAATACGTTTATGATTCCTGCCTGGTTTCAATCCGATGTTTACTACCAGAACAAACTGACTTCCCTTGGTGCAGGGTGGAGCGAAGAGGGGCTGAATACGGCCTTGCTTGCAGCCGGCTATTCCCTTGACGCCCAGGGCCTGTACCGCCACTTTGTTGACTATGGCAACAGCGAGGGGGTCAGCCCCAATGCCCTTTTTGACACGCAGGGCTACCTGAGAAACAAAACCGCGGATTTTTTTGGCGTGAAAAACCCGACAGATGCACAAATTGA
>JAJDJS010000033.1 GCA_030267325.1 Desulfosarcina sp. OttesenSCG-928-A07
AGAAACGGGTTTTTGTCAAGACTTTACGTTTGTTGAAATTTTTTCCGGTTCGGTTTTTGATTGTCATCGTGGGTTTCCGCAAATAATTTTTTTTCCCTGTGTGATGTTGTATACAGTGTTTTTTTTCAATGAGTTAAGATTACACTGACAGCAAAAGGTGCTGGTCAATATTCAACATTTTTGCAAGCTTACGGGCGTTGACCTTCCCTCACGCCAGAATATGTGCCACATGACTCCCGAATCCTGTTATACGTTTAAGCATACCCTCATGCAGGACATGATGATTGATATGATGGCGGAAAATGAACGGCTTTCCGCTATCCGCCAGGCACAATCCGAAATTTTCGAGCTTGAGTTCTCCAACACCTGGGCCTCTAAATTCAGAGAAATCATGGCCCACGTCATGCGCTCGCCTTTTTCAGTTTTTCAGTTTCCCTTCAACTTATACAAATTGTGGCGCGAAATCACATCAAACCGGTCGTCCCGACTTTTGGGCGGTGCCTCTTTTGATGCGGTTCTTTCGTCCTATAAAACAGGTGGGTTTGACGCGGTGAAAACGCTGCTCACCGAGAGTGCGGTTTCACCCGGCATCAGGGCCAACGGCTACATTGCCTTGTCACGGTACCTGATGCCCATTGATCCTGAATGTGCCTGCGAAGCCGCAAGCCTTGCCTATGAGGCTGATCCCCGACCTTGCCGCCGAAAGTGGTTGGCTTTCCGCCGCCATGATGCGGGAGATGTGACGGGTGCGGATGTCTTGCTGGCGGTGCTTCCCACGCCAATGGCATTTTCTCCACGGGAAGCTGTTCTGAAACAGAACATCATCCGATTTGCGCGAAAAGAACGCAAACTTTCCGCATCCATGAAACTGGCGCATATCATTCCAAAAAAGAATGATATGCCTGTTTTCAGCCTCTCTCACCCCGACCCGCTTCCCCCATTAAAAAAAGATCAGTCGAGGGGAGAGGGGGGCAACCTGCATTTTTCTGACCCACCGGAATCTTTTTTCCCTCTCCACCCTTTGGGGGGAGAGGGAAGGGTGAGGGGGGAGCAGATGGGAATGCAGTTTCCAGCCGACAGACTCAATCGCATTGACCCGCAGGTGGATGATCCTCCTTTGGATTCTGAGAAAAATGATGAATTCAGATGGGACGGCGATCGCCTGTACACATTGCTGAAGAAGGAAAAACGGTCCCGGACAAGTATTGACAGAAAGGATAACCGCCTGTTTGTTCAATCCACCTTGCCGGATGGCAGGCATGATTATCTTTGCGCCTCACAGGATATTCCGGTGGGTGCCATCGCACGTGACGGCGTGATCAAAACGTATCTGGATGTCAGTCCGGGACTGCATATTCAGTATGCATTGATCTGTTTTGACAAAGAAAAAAAAAGAATCGGCCATGTTATTCATCCGGTCGACAAAAACAATACCTATGCTTTTCCGGATGGGACGACCTTTATTCGGTTTTGGCTCCGTGTTGAAGGTGGTGGGCAGGCGGTTGTCAGAAGCCTTTTCTGGCAGCATTGCAGGTTGGCGCCAGAACGCATTTTACACCAAAGTTCTGTTCTTTTGCTGACGCACCACTATCCCAGTGATGATGATTTGTATCGCAATGCCTTTGTCCACCGCCGGGTCAAACTGTACCAGGCACGGGGTGTTATTGTGGACGTCTTCCGGTTTCGATCAGGTGAGTTTGTTCATTACCATGCATTCCAGAATGTGGATGTGATTACCGGCGGAGAAGACGCACTGCATCAACTGCTGGGAAGTGGACGCATTTCCCGTGTTCTGGTTCATTTTCTGTCGTCCGCCATGTGGACGATTCTTCGGTGTTATCCACAGATTAAAATGACAGTTTGGGTGCATGGTTCGGAAATTCAACCCTGGCATCGCCGTGCCTTCAATTACTCGGATGCCCAGGCCCTTGAGAAAGCCAAACACAGCAGCCAAAAACGAATGCAATTCTGGAAAGAGACGCTGGATCCCCTGCCTTCCTATCTTGGCCTGGTTTTTGTCTCACGGTATCTGGCCGAAGAAGTGATGGACGATCTGGGGTTCAGGCTCCCGGAAGATCACTACACCATTATCCACAATCCCATCGATACCACGCTTTTTGGGTATCACCCCAAGCCTGCCCATCAGCGTATGCGTATTTTGTCCATTCGTCCTTATGCCTCACCCAAATATGCCAACGACCTGACCGTTCAGGCGATTCTGGAACTGTCGGCCCGTCCATTTTTTCACGAACTGGAATTCCGGCTCATCGGGGATGGGAAATTGTTTGATGAAACGGTAAAACCTGTGTTGGCTTTTCCCAATGTCAGGATTGAACGCCGGTTTGTGACCCAAACCGAAATGGCTTCTCTGTATCTGGAATATGGGGTTTTTCTGAATCCGACCCGGTGGGATTCCCAGGGAGTTTCAAGGGACGAGGCCATGGCGTGCGGACTGGTTCCCATTACCAACAAGGTCAGCGCGATTCCGGAGTTTGTGGATGAACGGTGTGGGTTTCTGGCTGATCCCGAAGATGCCTGCGGGCTTGCATCTGCCATCGAACGCCTGTATGAAAGTCCCGCATTATTTGTTCAGATGTCCCGTGCCGCAGCCAAACGGGTACGCCGACAGAGCGATGCGCTGTTTATGATCGAAAAAGAACTTGAATGGATCGGTATCCAAGCCCATGAAGTACAACAAGCCGCGTTACGCCATCATCACTGTTGACACCGAAGCCCTGCCCAAGCGGGCAATGGATGACCACGTTCGGCGATTGATGTGGGGAGAGCACGAAAACGGCACGGCCGGCATTCGCGAAATATGCGCCATCGGGGATGAAGTTGGCGCCAAGCTGGTGTTCTTTGTGGACGGGTGCGGCGCCTACACCCGGCTGGAGGAGGTCGCGGAAGTTATTCTCTGGCTGGGTGCGACCGGCCATGATGTGCAGTTACACACCCATTCAGATTATCTTCCAAAAGAATTCTGGACGGATCATGGTTTTAAACCTCGGCCGCGTTTCCTCAATCAATACGATGCGGACAAGGCACTGTTTACCCTCCGGTATTTCAGCGATTTCATGTCAGGCATCACCGAAAAACCGGTACGCGCCTTTCGTGCCGGCTCCTTTCGCTGGAATGCAAATACCCTGCGCGCGCTGCACGAAGTCGGAATTTCCCTTTCTTTTAATAACTCCATGGCCGCCCTGCATGCTGAGCAATGTGTGTACAGCGAACCGACCAGTTTACCCTATCGCTGGTCAAACGGTATTATTGAGGTGCCCATCACTGAACACAAGTTTTCCCCTTTGTTCGGTAAAGACTGCTGGAGCCGTTTTCATTTTCCGGTGGATGGTCTTCTCGGAAAGACGCTCTGGCGCGTATTGAAACCGTTTGCGAACGATAAAGGCGGAACATTTCTGGTCCTTCTTCTGCACTCCTGGTCCTTGCTGTACTGGGATGCCGAGGGCCATGCCGTATACCGGAATGATCGGCGCATTGAAGGTTTGCGCAAACTTGTCCGCAAGTTGGCCAAAGATTACGACATTATCACCACTGCAGAGTTTTTGGATTTGTACGCCAGCGGCAAGATTACGCCTACCCATACCACCGATATTTCCTTGGCGGAGATGCTGTCCATGCCGCGCCGGAAGGACGCCCGGTAGACCGCAAAACAGGCCGGAATTGCGTTTGTTTGGATAACAGCAGTTTTACTGCCATTCTACAAGTTTGACTATTATAACAACTTGGCCTATGATAACAGGCCGTTTAATTGAGATGACACAAAAGATATAATCTGCTGGATAGACACAGGATTGCGGATGCAGTGGCTGAAAAAAGGATTCGATGCCATGATCGGTGAGCCATGGCTGGCCATCAGCCGAATATTTACTGTTCTGGGCTTAGGCGTATGCTTGCGGCAACGACGGCGTAATCCGGCATATGTTCCCTTGCCGGGCCGCATCGTGTATGTGGCGGCGAGTTCACTTCCCTTTCACACCAGCGGTTATACCACGCGAACCCATGAGGTGATTCGTGCTTTAAAGGCAGCCGGGCTGGATGTGGTCGTATTGACGCGCCCCGGTTATCCGTGGGATCGCAGGGACCGGCTTTGTGATCCCGCATTGGAGATGACACAGGTTGAAGATGTCTTCTACGCCCATGAACGCCGCCCATCCAACAACAGACCTGTATTTCAATACACCATGCAGGCTGCGCCGGTGATTGCCGGGGCTGCGAGGAAGCATCGGGCAGCAATCATCCATGCGGCGTCCAATCATACCAATGCGCTTCCGGCCCTTTTGGCGGCCCGCAGGCTGGGCATTCCTTTTCATTATGAGATGCGCGGATTATGGGAACTGACCCGGGTTTCGCGCATGCCGGAATTTGAAGGCTCCCAGGCGTACCGGCAGGGACTGGCCCTTGAGGCTCTGGTGGCCCATCATGCGGACCGGGTGTATGTCATCTCGGAGCAATTGAAACAGTATCTGGCGGAACAGTGGGGTGTTCCCGCAGATCGTATGGCGCTTTTGCCGAACTGCGTGGATCCTGAACGCATCTTTCTCTCGGAAACCACGCCCGCGCAGCCCGGCGTTATCGGCTATGCGGGGTCACTGATCAACTATGAAGGCCTTGATGTGCTGGTGGATGCGGTGGATATCCTGACCCGGAACGGACTGGACATTCAGGTGCGGATTGCAGGTAGTGGCGAGGCGCGTCCGCAGTTGGAGGCCCAGGTACAGCGCCTTGGCTTGATGGACCGCATCCATTTTTTGGGGGTGCTGCCGCCGGGCGCTGCACGTCAAATGATCAGTGACTGTTCAGTGGTTTGTATTCCCCGCAGACCCTTTACTGTCTGCAGAATGATTCCCCCCATCAAACTGGCGGAAGCCCTGGCCCTGGAAAAACCGGTGATTGTACCGGATCTTCCCGTATTTCGGGACGAACTGGGCGATTCCCGAAGCGGTTGGTTTTTTAAACCCGGTGATGCCGAATCCCTTGCCGAGGTGATGGCCGAGGCCCTTGGCGATGATGCGGAACTTTCCGCAAGGGGGAAATGCGCCCGCGACCATGTGAGCACCCGGCGCAACTGGCAGTTGTTTGTCTCTGAGATTGCAGCATCCTGCAGAATGGAAAAGCATTGAGATGCTGGCTTCATTGATTCGTACATTCAGCTCGACGTTCTACACATATCCCCAAACCAAGGAAACCGACTCCCCTTCCGGCGAATTCAGCCATCTGAAGATGGCACTGGTGGTGGATCATTTTACCGAGGCGTGCCTGTCCATGGAATGTCGTATAAAAAATATAACACCATGGAATTATAAAGAAATTATTGATTCCTGGAAGCCGGATATCCTTTTTGTGGAATCCACTTTTCATGGGGCGGGCGGCAGTTGGCGCTACCGGCTTGCCAAACAACCCCTCTGGCTGCGGCTGACAAAACCCAAGACCATTCACAAGGTGGTGGCATACGCCCGAAGCCGGGGGATTCCGACAGTGTTCTGGAACAAGGATGACGGGATTTTTTTTGATACCTTTGTGGATGTGGCCAAGTCCTTTGATCATGTTTTTACCACTGACGCCAATTGCATCCCCCGATATCGGGACCATGTTCCAGCGACCACATCGGTGCATGTGCTGATGATGGCCTACCAGCCGGCATTTCATTTTTTTGACGGGTTTCATTTTGAAAAGGCAGATGCCTGTTTTACAGGGAGCTATTACCGCAGAATACTGACCGGCCGCCGACGGTATCTGGATATGATATTTGAAAACGTCCGGGGAACCGGTATGCGCATCAACATTTTTGACCGTAACCACAACCGTTTTTCAAGGCATTTTGAGTTTCGCTTTCCCAGGATGTCGGGACTGACGGTTCACCCTGGGGTGGACTACCAGGATACGGCCAAGCTTTATAAACAGCATGGTCTGTCGCTTAACGTCAACTCGGTGGTGGATTCGGAAACCATGTGCTCGCGCCGGCTCTTGGAAATACTGGCCTGCGGCGGCATTGCGGTGACCAATCCAAGCTTGTGCGTAAGCAAATATTTTGGCGCGTTTTGTCATGTGGTGGCCACTGACGAAGAGGCAAAAGAGCTGTTTGTTCGCGCTGCTAAATCGGGCCCGAGCAAGGAAGACAAGGAGCGGGCAGCAGCAGGCGCGGCGTATGTCCGATCCACCCATACCTGGCATCACAGGCTGAAAACCATCTGCGACATTGCAGGGGTATGAGGCAGGATGGAATATGCAGTATCTTGTTGCCGTGATGGAGATCCTTTTTTTGGGGGTTGTCGCCTGTTTCGCAGTCTATGTGCTGCTGGAATTGCGAACGATGCTGATCTCGCGCGCTGTTCAGCGCAGGAATCTTGTGTGTATGGAGGCATCGGCAGGGTTGGATTTTTGCCCCCAAGTGGCCGTGCTTTTGCCGATCTGTAATGAATCCAACGTCATTGAAGGGCTGATTGCAGCGGTTTGCAAGCTGGAGTATCCGGAACATCACCTGGAAATCCTGGTCCTGGACGACTCCACTGACCATACCAGCGAAAAGGCCCGTTCTTTGGTATCGTTCCAGGCCGCTCGAGGCATCAATATCCGCTATCTGCGCCGCAAGCCGCGTACGGGTTGCAAGGCTGAAAATCTGACGTTTGGTGTCAATCAGACCGAGGCCGAATTTTTTGCCATTTTTGATGCGGACTTTATGCCGCCTTCTGATTTTCTTCTCAAAACCATCCCCTGCTTCAAAGCTCCCGAGCTCGGTTACCTGCAGACCGGTATCGGCTATATCAACCGGGACACTTCGTTTTTGACCAAATTCCAGGCAGCGGAAATGCTGCACCAGCAATATGTGACCGTCGGCCTTCGGGCAGATAGAAAAATGGCCTCCTTAAGCGGCAGTTCTTGTGTTTGGCGAAGGGCCTGTCTCCAATCCCTTGGCGGCTGGAGTGCCACCACGGTCACAGAAGACGTGGACATCGGCTACAGAGCCCAGCTGGAGAATTGGAAATATGGGTACCTCAAGGAGGTGGTGTCCCTGTCCATCCTGCCCGAAACCCTCAGTGCATATCGGGTGCAGCGGGAACGTTGGGGGCGGGGGCTGCTCCACAACGCATTTAAACACGGGGCAGAGCTCTTCAGGCAGAAGATGTCTCTGGCAAAACGCCTGTACGCCATCTCCGTGATGTTTTCTTCTCTGCTGCTGGTTTCCATTTATTTCCTGTTTTTATTGACCCTTCCCCTGACCTGGGGAAAAACCTTTGAAGGTCTGACCTTCATGATCACCTGCATGTTTTTTTTTACACTGGTGGCCATATGGGGCTATACCAATGTGATGGCCTCGCAGATGTGGGAATCCCTTGGAAAAGACGGCTCCTTTTTACAGCGACTGGGAAGCCTGTATGGCTATATTGCCATGTTTCTGCCCATGTCCCTTTACTATGCCGTGGGAGGTATGCGCGCGCTTTTCGGGGTGCATAACGAGTTCAACAAGACACCCAAAGGCCGGGATGAAGTTTTGGGGGAAAAGCCAAAGGTGGATACGCTTCTCTTCTGGGGAGAAGTGTTCTCATTTTTTTATTCATGGGCTGCCATCGGAATTGCGGTTTATCAAGACTATTACATGCTCCTTCCCTTTAACATCACCGCCTGTGTGGCCTTTGGCCTGGTGCTGTACTGGGGCTGGAGAGACAATGCCCATCATGATCATGCGGACGAAAAATAGGTTGCCCCTGCGGCGGATTCTCATCACCGGCGCAACCGGCGCCATGGGTTCAGCCTTGGCGGAAGCCTATGCCCAAAAAGGCCTCATGCTGTATCTCACCGGCCGTAATGTCAAAAAAATAAAAGCGGTAGCGGATCGTTGCCGCCTTTTGGGCGCTGCGGTTGATGTCCGGTGCTTTGATCTGCGCGATGAACCGGCACTGCGCGCCTGGATCGGAGAAATCACCGAACAGGGACCGGTTGATCTGGCGATTCTGGCCGCCGGGATCAACCGCAATATCGGACCTGACCACCAGGGAGAATCCTGGACCCATACCCAAGCCCTCATGGACCTGAACCTTACGGCCACAATGGTGGCCATAGACAGCCTCATTCCCGCCATGCGCGGGAAGGGTTGCGGTCAGATTGCGATTTTCAGTTCCCTTGCCGGATATTTTGGTCTGGCGCTCACCCCTTCCTACTGCGCCAGCAAGGCGGCCCTCAAAGCCTACGGCGAGGCCCTGCGCGGCTGGCTGGCGCCGGAAGGCATCAAAATCAACGTCATTATGCCGGGTTATGTGAAATCTCACATGTGTGATCACATGCCCGGCCCCAAGCCTTTTCTCCAGACGCCTCGGCACGCGGCCGAGATCATTCGCAAGGGGCTTTCAAAAAACAAACCCCGCATTACGTTTCCCTTTCCCCTTAACCTGGGAACCTGGTTTCTGGCCGTACTTCCTGCGGTCCTGTCCCACCGCATCCTTCGCTGGCTGGGTTATGCAGGTGACTGAACCCCTGTTGACTGTGATGGCCGCAGCTTTTTCCGGCCTTTGTGTGACGGTGGGCCTTGAGCGCTTTCTGCGTCCGGCTCCGAATTTTTTCAGGCCCCGCAGGGCATGGATCATCCACGTGGGGCTCTGGCTGTGCGCATATGGTTTGTGCACGCTTTTCCTGGGCCATCCCTGGTTTGCCGCAGGATTTGCGGTGGCTGTGTTTTTTATTCTGATTCAGGTCAGCAATGCCAAGATAGACCTCCTCAAGGAGCCTTTTGTCTTTCAGGACTACATGTATTTTCTTGATACAATTCGGTATCCCAGACTGTACCTGCCATTTTTCGGATGGAAGAATTTTTTGATTGCAGCAGCAGGTGTGCTGCTGGTCATCGTCGGCTATATCATTGTCTTTCCGGTCATCCGGCCAGCCCCATGGGCCCATGTGTGGGGCGGCACCGTGGGGGGTATCGGTGCGGGAATGCTTTTCCTGTGTGCTTCCGCCAAATCGCCGCTTCCCGGATCCTTCGAACCTGAAGCAGATATCCGGCAATTGGGGTTTTTACCCTGCCTCTGGCATTATTACCTTTCCGGTCGCACCCTGCCGGCTGAAACATCCCCTTTCTCCGGCCTTATGGCCACCAAAGCGAGCTGTTCCAGCTCCTTTTTGCCTCACCTGGTGGCTGTGCAAAGCGAGTCTTTCGTTGATCCAAGAACCTTGTCCCCGGATATCCGCGCTGATCTTCTGACTGACTATGACACCCTGAAAACCCAGGCCCAAAGCTGGGGCAAGCTGCATGTCCCGGCCTGGGGAGCCAATACGGTGCGCACCGAGTTTGCCTTTCTTTCGGGCATCCCGAATGCCCATCTGGGCGTACACCGGTTTGAACCGTACCGGGCTGTGGCCCAGGGCTGGCATGTGGCTTCACTGGCGATGTTTTTAAAGTCCCTTGGGTACCGGACCCTGTGTATTCATCCGTATGAGGGACGCTTTTATCTGCGCGATCGGGTTTTACCCCTTTTGGGGTTTGACCAGTTCTGGGATGCGGGTGCGTTTGCGGGCACTGCGCGATTCGGCCCGTATACAAGCGACATCGCTGTGGGTGAAAAGGTCATGGAAACCCTGAAAAACGCCCTGCAGCCAGTCTTCTTGTTTGTCATCACCATGGAAAATCACGGGCCTTTGCATCTGGAAAAAATAACGCCCACGGATATTAACGCATTATATGCCCGTCTGCCGGAACCCCATTTTCATGACCTTACCGTGTATCTGCGGCATATCCGCAATGCCAACCAGATGATCGCAAATTTGCAAACCGAAATGGCAAATCTCAATCATCCGGCCTCCTTGTGCTGGTATGGGGATCATATTCCCATCATGCCCAAGGTGTATGGGGCCTATGGCACGCCGCCGGGGGATGTGGAATATGTGTTGTGGAATAACGACAACAGCGGAAGGGGTGACTTGCAAAGTCTTGCTGTGCACCAGTTGGCCCCGGCATGGCTGGGGCATCTCCCAAATTTGATGTCATACGGCATAAAGGCAACTTTTCCGTGAGTGTATTGATTCCCCTTGATGCGCTTTCCCAAGTGGATCTGTCCTGCCATGCCCTGATTGAGGCATCCGCCGGCACGGGAAAAACCTATACCCTTGAAAATCTGGTGGTGCGGCTCCTGGCGTCTGCTTCGGATCTTTCCATAGAAAACATCCTTCTGGTCACCTTTACGGAAAAGGCGGTAAGCGAACTTAAAATACGCATCCGGCAGCGCATTGAAGCTGCCATCGCCCATGATGACCCTGCCATGGGTGATGCCAAACCACTCCAGGCCGCACTGGATAGTTTCGACAATGCGGCGATTTTCACCATCCACGGGTTCTGTTACACCCTGCTGCGGGAGTTTCCTTTCGAAACCGGCGCGCTTTTTGAGCAGGAACCGGTGGATGACGGCCCGCTCATGGATAAATGGATGAGACGCCAGGTCCGGACCCAGTGGCCGGTGCGTTATGGTGATCATCTGGATATGCTGCTGCGCCTTTCCGGATTTTCCGATTCGCCGGACGCCTTTATCAAAAAAACCATCCGGATCGCTCGGCAGGTGACCGGCGATTCCAATACTGAAGTTTGGGTTCCCCAGGAAGCGGCCAAAGACCCGGATGAGCTGTGGAAAATTCTCCAGACCCGGATTGTTGCCGTCAAATCCCTGATGGGCGACCCGCCGGACTTGGCCCATCGCTACGATCGCCTCAACATCCACGCCAACACCCGCAAATCCATGATCACCCAGGTGATTGCGCCCCTTCAGGCGATTCTCACGGAGATCGATCCGGATGATCCCTCCCTGGATGCTGTTTTCCGGCTGGCGGACCTGCTGAAAACCCAATCTGACCGAATTACTTCTCTTGTACCTGAAAAATGGCTTAAAGCCGGCGAAAACCTGGATGCCTGTCCGGGCTTGAGTGATATTCAGGCCAGGCTTTTGCACCTTCGTGAAATTTTTGTGAGTTTGTCCTGCCTGCTGATGCGCCAGTCCATTGAGACCTTGCGGGAGGATGTGGAAGCGGAAAAAGCAGAAAACGGGTGGATCAGCTATCAGGACATGCTCGGCCGGGTGGCGGCTTTTGTGGGACGAAAAGACGCGGGTCCCGGAATTGACGCCATCCGGGATCGCTACCGGGTGGCTTTTGTGGATGAGTTTCAGGATACGGACGAGGTGCAGTGGCGGATCTTTAAAACCCTTTTTCTGGATGGCGGAAATACCCGATTTAATAACCGGCTGTTTTTGATCGGCGATCCCAAGCAGGCCATTTACGGGTTTCGCGGGGCGGATGTCTTCACCTACCTTTCCGCCCGTCAGGAGATGATCCAGCTGGCGGACCAGGGAAAAGCCCAGCTGTACAGCCTTTCCACCAATTGGCGGAGTCTTCCGGAACTGGTCACCGTCTTTAACCTTCTGTTTTCCACCCCCCAGTGGTTTGGCCCGGATATTGGCAAAGATCCTTTTGCCATCAGCTACACACCAGCCCTGTCACCGCCGCCGGATCTCTTTCCCGCAGCCCTTTCCGGCCAAAGCCTTCAGGCGCCTTTTGTGGTGGCGGATCTCACCGATCATTCGGAAGCTGCCCAGGCCAAATCCGCCCTTGCGGGTTTTATCTGCCGGGAAATTCGGCATTTGGTGGACGCATCGGATGTTTGCATCCAGGACCGGGACGGCACGGTCCGAAAACCGGGCTTCGGGGATATGGCCATTCTGGTGCGCAGTCAGAGCGAGTTTTTCCAAATGGAGAAAGTGCTGCTGGAATGGCAGATTCCCTATGCCTATTATCGGCAGCCCGGTCTTTTCCAGAGCGTTCATGCCCACTGGCTTGCCCTGGTGCTGCGGGCCGTGGCCCGGCCGGAGGACACGGGACTGTTCAACATCGCGCTCCTCACCCCGTTTTTTGATGTCCCGCCTGAAGCCCTTGTCCGGATGACGGAACTTCCGGCAGATCATCCGATCCGGCAGCTGATGCGCCGCTGGTTTTATCTGGGAGAAACGCGGCAGTGGGGCGCACTGTTTCAGTCGCTGACAGCCGATTCCGGACTGTGGCTTCGGCATTGTACGGATCCAGGATGGGAGCGTATGGAAACTAATTTTCAGCAGATTTTTGACCATCTGATTGTTTCCGCCCACGCCCAGAACCTGGATCTGGCCGGCATGGCAGATCTGCTGGACCGGCTGCGGGAAAAAAACGAAAATCCAGACCCGGATGCGGATCTGCATCAGATTGCCGATGAAGGGGACAAGGTCCGGATTCTGACCCTGCATGTGAGCAAGGGCCTTGAGTTTCCCATTGTGTTTGTGGCCGGCGGCCTGACCCGGCCGGCTCAGGATCGCATCCCTGTTTATCATGAGAAAAATCCGGACCCGACCCATCCGGGGTTTCGCAAAGTGATTGATCTTTCCGGTGAAACTGGCGTGGAGGCGGCAAAAAAAGAAGCAGAAGATGAAGACCGGCGGCTTTTTTATGTGGCCCTGACCCGTGCCCGGTTCCGGCTGTATCTGCCTTATTTTCCCCAAACCGGAAAGCACCACTGGGTCGGCCCGATTTGCCGCTTTGTGGCGGAGAGCGTGGATGCGGCCCGGCCGCTATTGGAGGCGGCAAAGGGGGTGGACTGGAAAATGGTTCATGACACCATAAAGCCCCGGGCACCCGTCCCAGCACCTCAGACGGTGGTGGATATTCAACGCTTTCAGGGGCCCTGGCTTTTTGAAGATCAGGATTATACCGCGCGAAAACTGAGCCTTGCGTCTTTTTCCAGCCTTTCCCGTGAAATCAGCCGGTTTTCTGGTGGCTTGGAACCGGCCCCCTTTCATCTGTCCGGTGTCTTTCGGCGGGAAGATGATGAACCGGCTTTTGCCGCATGGCCGGATCTGGCCGAAACAGCGGCAGAACTTCCCGGCGGCGCACGGATGGGGTCTCTTTTTCATTACCTGTTTGAAAACATGGATTTTGACAGGGTCATGACCGGACCCAAGGATATTCTGGCGCACGCGCCCCATGCGGCCCTTGTGGATGATGCCCTGGCCCGGTTCCGGATTGACCCCATGTGGCGGTTTCAAATCGCCGAAAGCGTGGCTGCGGTCCTGCGCACGCCCATTGACCTGGACGGCAGGACCCTGGTTCTGGGAAAGCTTTCGCCGGATCAGCGCCAGCATGAGGTGGCGTTTTTTTTCCCGGCCCCCCAGGGTGACGGCAAGGCGCCATATGGCCACACCACCATCCGGGGCTTTATGGATCTTCTCTTTGAATGGCGGGGGAAATTTTACATTGCCGATTGGAAGTCAAACCGCCTTGCCGATGGGTATGGGACAGCTGCCATGGAAAGGGAAATGGCCGAGGCGGGATACGATCTCCAATACCAGATTTATACGGTGGCGGCACTGCGGTGGCTGAAAAAGGTGAGGGGAACACGCTTCGATCCGGAACGGCATTTTGGCGGGGTCCTTTACTTTTTTATCCGGGGCATGAAGCCCGGATCCGGGGAAGGTGTTTTTCATGTTCCGCCTGAAAGACTACTTCCCCTTGCCGCGCTTGAGGAAAAAATCCACACCCTTCTTGCAGGACTTTCCCCATGAGCCGGCCAGTCTCAAAACTTCTTCCGCCCTTGTCCAGACTGGACTTGTCTGATTTGGATCTGTCGGGTCTGGACCGGATGATTGTGACGGACCTTCTGGCATGCGCCCCGGATCCGGAAGATCCCGGCCTGATGGCCATTCTTTTGCTCATGATGGCGGCCCTGGCAGAGGGAAGCCTCTGCCTTTTTCTTTCACCGGAAAACCTGGAATCCCGTCTTGGGCAGGCAGGCATGCCGGACAGCCGGGATCTGGTTTTCCATTTTCTGGATCGTCTGAACAGCGGCCATTATGACATGCTGGTGGATCGCCATCCGGATCTGTCTGGGGGCATCCTGGGGCAGCGGTTCAAGCCTTTGGTACAAGACACCATAGGCGGAAACGAACTTCTCTACTTCCAGAAATTTTACTTTCATGAGCGCCGTCTGGCGGCCTCCCTGGACCGCTTTTTATCTCTGGACAAAGATGCGCACACTGGCTTTCCGTTTTCTGTCCCGCAAAATCCCATGGTCCTCATTGACGAGTTGTACACTGAAGAAAGGGGGGTGCGCAAAAGCGTAAACGGCCCGCTGATCACCCGGGATACGGATCAGGTGGAGGCGATTCTTGCGGTATTGAAAGCACCGCTTGTGATCATTTCCGGCGGTCCCGGAACCGGAAAAACAACGCTTCTGGTCAATATCCTGCGGGCCCTTGCCCGATGCGGCGCAGACCCTGCTCGCATGGTGCTGGCCGCGCCCACGGGAAGGGCAGCCCAACGCATGACCGAATCCCTCTCCAGCCGGCTGTCCACCATTTTGCAGCCAGACCCGAAGGATTTGGACTTGATGCGGCTTTCTGGCGCCACATTGCATAAAATTTTGCACTACAGCCCTCGGACCGGCGGCTTTTTGCACCATGCGGAGCATCCGATCCCGGCGGACGTGATTGTGGTGGATGAGGTATCCATGGTGGATGTGGTGATGATGGACCGGTTTTTTCAGGCCGTGGATCCCCATCGCACCCGTGTGATTCTCTTGGGCGATAAAGACCAGCTTCCGTCGGTGGAGGCAGGCGCTGTGCTGTCGGCGTTGGATGCGGCGGCAGGTGTGGAAAGCGGGTCGGAAAAAGGGCGTTTTTCCGGCTTTGTCACGCTTAAAACCGTATACCGTGCCGAGGGCAGGCTGGTTGAGCTGTCCGGAAAAATCAATGCCGGTGATCCTATCTGGTCGGAGCCCCTGACATTTGACCAGGCCATGGAAATGACGCGCGGACAGTGGGCCTTTGTCCCGGCCGGCGATCTCCATGCACTGGAAACCTGCCTGCATCACTGGATCGGTCATCACTATGGGGTCACGCCAACCGAAAACAAGGCAGATGATACCTATGTGAACGGGGTTAGCCGGCTTCTGGGTTCTTCCGAATCCCTTTTATCCCCGACCCGCCAGGCGCAGCTGAAGCTCCTGTTCCGCCTTGCCGGTCGCAGCCGGATCCTGACGCTGCTTCGGGAAGGCCCGCTTGGCACCCGCCAGATCAACGCCTTTATTGCCGCGGTGCTGCGTGCCCGCCTGGATCCTGCGGCCCATCCGGAAAGCCCGCTCTTTAGCGGAAACCTCATTCTGGTCACCCGGAATGATTACAAAAGGGGGCTGTTCAACGGTGATGTGGGCCTGGTGCTCAGGGGCGCGGATGGGGCATATGGGGTGTATTTTGAGCGGAGCGGCAAATTTTCTGTCTTTCCCGCATCCACCCTGCCGGACTGGGAACCGGCCTTTGCCATGACGGTCCACAAAAGTCAGGGATCGGAATTTGAGGATACCTGGCTGATCCTGCCGGACGATCCCGGCCATCGTCTGCTCACCCGGGAAATTATCTATACAGCCGTCACCCGTGCGGCCAGGCGCCTGATTCTGTACGGCAAAAAAGAAGTGCTCCAGGCAGCCCTGGAGCGAAAAATTCATCGCCAGACCGGGCTGTGGGTGGAATGGGAAAGGGGCGGCCGATCCTGAAAGCGGATTTTGCAAAAGGCTTGGCGTTCCAACAGGGCGCACAGGAAAACGGTTGCGATGGTACTGGTCGTCAATAATGCTGTCTTTTGCTGGTGGCCGAATCATTTAAATGGTGGTCTCTGACGCTTTTTTTGAGTATGCTGAGGGATATCCACAGCTTGTTGCAGTTGTTTTTTGTGGGTTTGACACGGATACCGACATGAGGGGGCGCACATGAACTTCCAGTCATTTGAAGACATTCTGGATTTTGCCATCGACAAGGAAAAGGACACAGCGGTTTTTTATGGCAATCTGGCCGAAAAAGAGACCTTTTCCGGTGCGCGGCAGATGTGGTCCGAACTTGCCGCAGAAGAAAGGAAACACCAGGCCCTGCTGGAAAATTTTAAAAATGAGGACCGGTCTCTGGCAACCTATGCCTATGAATGGATTCCGGACATGAAACGAAGTGACTATCTGGTATCTGTCACATACACACCGGGAATGGATTTTGCGGAAATTCTCCGACTGGTCATTAAACGGGAAGAGGCATCCCTGCGGCTCTACAACATTCTGGCGACCCGGACCACGGATCCCGCGTGCGTCAAGTTGTTCAGGATGCTGGCTCAGGAAGAAGCCCGCCACAAACAGACCTTCGAGACCCTTTACGATGACCATATGGCCCGGCTGGGAGATTGACCGATAACACCTGACTGTTTTTCGGGGATTTGATTGCCGCCATGATGGACGCTGTTTTTTCACTCAATCCGGTTCTTCAGGCCCTTGTGGCCACTCTTTTTACCTGGGGGGTGACCGCACTGGGCGCAGGGGTGGTCATTTTTACCAGACAGGTCAATGTCCGGCTCATGGATGTGTCTCTGGGGTTTGCCGGCGGCGTGATGATTGCCGCCAGTTTCTGGTCCCTTCTGGCGCCGTCCATCAGCATGGCTGCGGAGGCGGGAATGATCCCGTGGATGCCGGCGGCCATTGGCTTTACCGGCGGTGCGCTGTTCATGCGGCTGGTGGATGTGATCCTGCCCCACCTGCATCCAGGACTTCCCATGAGCAAGGCAGAAGGCCCCAAAACCTCCTGGCAGCGTTCAACCCTTCTGGTGCTGGCCATTACCTTGCACAATATCCCCGAGGGCCTTGCCGTTGGCGTTGCCTTTGGCGCGGCCGCCTCAGGTATGGGATCCGCCACCGTGGGCGGGGCCATTGCCCTGGGGATCGGCATTGGCCTGCAAAATTTTCCCGAAGGCATGGCCGTTTCCCTGCCCCTGCGGCGGGAAGGCATTTCCCGCGGAAAAGCCCTGTGGTACGGCCAGCTTTCCGGAATGGTGGAGCCGGTTGCCGGTGTGGTGGGCGCGGCGGCGGTGATCTTCTTTTATCCCCTTTTGCCCTTTGCGCTCGCCTTTGCCGCCGGCGCCATGATTTTTGTGGTGGTGGAAGAGGTTATCCCCGAATCCCAGCAAAGCAACAACAGCGATCTGGCCAGTATCGGGACGGTCCTGGGATTTACCCTCATGATGATTCTGGATGTGGCGTTGGGGTGATGCGGAGCGAAGGGAGATTATTTCAAAATAGTGACGATCAGGGTTAAGATAGCGACGGTCAACCCTGTAATGGCGAATAAAAAGTAACGTCTATTGCGCTGAATCTTTTTCCCGAGTTCAGGTCGGGCCTCCTGCAGTATTTCATTATTTTTTCTTAACGCTTCAAAATATTCCCCGCTTTTCTGATATTGATCATCCTGGTTCTCGCAATGATCGGATATGCTTTTTCTTGTAATCGACGCTGCAAAGTTCCTCGCCTCGTTCGCCAATCGTCTGTGTTCCAGATAGTCAGGGACAACATCAGTTATTGTTGTTGTTCGGTAATCATTTTGAAAAAGAGCGAACTCGTTCAAATAATGCATGATACCTATCTCGGAAGCGTCATATATGGCTCTCTGACAATGATTTTTTGCTTTTCTTAATTCACTTTCCCTGTGTTTTTCATCGGGTGCAAATTCCGCTCTGAGCAAATGAAACGCCACGTACCGCAACTGATTGACGGCTGGAAAAGGCAATCCATCAAGATTCTCAACAAGTTTTATTTTTTCTTCAGCGAGTTTGAATAATTGATCGATTTCTGCGTGGGGGTTTTTCACGGTAAAATCCGGAATCAGAAGGTATGTGACAAAACTCTTTCTCTTCTTTTGTTGATATCTTTTTCGGTCAAGTACTTTCCGGCTTGCAGAGACAGATTCCCCGTGGCGAACCGGGCAACGATTTTGCGTTTTGCTTCCCGTCTGTCCTTTTCGGTGTGAACAGGTGGTTTCGGAAACAACGCGACAATGCTCTTGATGGTATCAATTAAACTCATTTTGTTTTATTTTCCTCATTAAAATAAAGATGATGCATGGGGAAACGCAATCTCATTTAGATACCACAGGACACCATCGTGTCAAGGAAAAAGCAGGTTTTTGGCAGTGTATCTGATATTCGCCAGGATAGAAAAAATGACTGTTCATTTTTGGCTGGCTCTCCGACTTCTGCCTTCCCCGTCTTCACGAGAATGATGTCCCTTCGCGGAAATGATGGAAACCGGATAAAGCGGTGTCTAAAACGGCATTTTAGTGAAGGTGGCAATATGCCCGAAAATAGCCTGATTCGCATCAGCACCGGTCAACACGCACCAGCCGCGATCCGGAAAGCTTTTTCCTTTTTCTTTTCAGCAAGACGAACCTGCCGGCGTTCACAGGCTTCGTGATTCCGCCGCCGTTCCTCATCGGTGTTCAGCAAAAGCTCCGGTACCGGTGTGGGTTTATGATTTGCGTCCAGGGCCACATAGGTGAGATAGGCAGATGCCGTATGCCGAATTTCGCCGGTTATGAGGTCTTCGGTTTCCACCCGTACCCCCACTTCCATGGATGTGGTCCCCACCATATTCAGGCTGGCTTTGAGAATAACAAGGTTTCCGATAAAAACCGGATGATGGAAATCCAGCCGGTCAATGGAAGCGGTGACCGCATTGGAGCGGGTGTGGCGGATCGCCACCACACCTGCGGCATTGTCAATGAGTTTCATGATGACCCCGCCGTGGGCAATGCCAGCGGGATTGGCATCCTGGGGTTCGATGACATGGCCGAGGATCACTTTGCTCTGGTCCACGGATTTGGCCGGACGGGACAGTATGTCAGATGGGGTGTTCGCCATTGAATCCTCTGGGTATGAAATGGTACGTTAAAACAGCGGACAGGGATTAGATCGTGTCACCTTAAGAAATATAACGATTTGAATTTATTACATCCAAAAAGATCTTATGATTTTATTAATATTTATTGATTTCAAATTGTTACAAACTCGATACGACACTATCGAATCCCAACACATGACCCGACAGTAGCGGATGCCGGAATCTCTGACAACTGATTTTGTGCTTGCACAGCAAAATCAGGTCACAACCGGCGGCGTCCTGTTTTCCGCGGCCCTTTGTTGTGTTCCTTGATTAATTGCGAAAACCGGGGTATCTGTTGTCCCTTTTTAGGCACCCCGAAGGAATCCTTCGCAGTTGACGAAAGCCGCGCCATGAAAATCACCCTCAAAAAAATCGCCAGCGCCTTTGATCTTCCCGTTCCCACCCTGGAACGCTGGATTCGCCAGGGCCGCATTCCGGTTCAGCGAAGCGGAGATGAAGTGCTGTTTAGCCGGCCTGCTCTTGAGAAATGGGCTGCTGCCCACAACCTTTCTTTTCACATGGAAAAAACCCAGCCGATTCCGCTCCTTACAGCACCGCCGGACACCCTTTCTGCTGCCATGGCCCAGGGAAATGTGTATTCTGATGTGGAGGGCGAAAGTGTCGACAAGGTGTTGAAAGCGGCTGTTGACCGGATGACGTGGCTTTCCCCGGATGTCCGGGACGAATTGTTTTTCCGGCTCATGGACCGGGAACGGCTGGCATCCACCGGAATCGGCGGCGGCATTGCCATTCCCCATCCCCGGGATCCCCTTTCCCCGCCTCCTGAAAAGGCCATGGTGACCACCTGTTTTCTGGTCCGCCCGGTAGCGTTCGGCGCCATTGACGATTTGCCCGTGAACACGCTTTTTCTGCTTATCAGCCCTACGGTGAAGCTCCATCTTCATCTTTTGTCCCGGCTTTCCTATTGCATCCGGAACGCTGCATTTGCCGAATTTCTCAAAACCCGGCCAGATGCGGCCGCCCTGGTGGCAAAGGTATCGGCCATTGAAGCCCAGCTGGATAAAGCCTGACCCAAACTGACTGCCCTGATCCCGTAAATTCCATGACCCATTTTTTTAAACTATTGAAATCGCCGGGAAGCTGGCCGCTTTTTCGATCCGATGACCGCCTGCTGCTCATTGTGCTGGCTGTGGTGGTGGGCACCTGCAGTGGTACGGCGGCACTTCTCCTCAATCAGGGCCTGGAGTTCATGATTGCCCGGCTTCAGCCCTTTCGGGAATATGGCTGGGCCATTGTGCTGCCGGGAATTGGTGCGGCCCTGGCGGCTTTTTTCCTCAATCAGATTGTTCGGGAAAATCCTGGGCACGGGATTCCCGAAGTGATTGATGCGGTATCTCAGCATGGCGGGCAGCTCCGGCTCCGGTCCAGTTTTTCGCGGCTTGTTTCCGGGTGTCTGACCATCGGCAGCGGCGGGTCAGCCGGTCCTGAAGCCCCGGTGGTGATGAGCGGCGCGGCCATCGGCTCCAATATTGCCAGGTTTTTTTCGCTGAATGACCGGCAGCGGGTGGCCCTGGTGGGATGCGGTGCCGCAGGGGCGATTTCCGCCATCTTTAATGCCCCCATCGCCGGAATGGTCTTTACGGTGGAGGTGATTCTGGGGGAATGGACCACCCTGAACGTCATTCCCATTGCCATTGCCGCCGTGGCCGGAACCGAGCTGAGCCGCGCGCTCCATGGAAATCAGATTGCCTTTGCCCACCGGGCCTTTGATATCCATTTTCACGACATTTTGGCCTGCGTGGGACTGGCGGTGTTCTGCGCCGTCATTTCCATTGTCCTGTCCCGCAGCCTGCGGGCCACCCACCATTATGCGGATCGGATTCCGCTGCCCATCTGGGTCCGGGCCTTTGTGGGCGGGTGCATGGTGGGCGGTATCGGTTATGTGCTGCCCGATATTTTGGGAGAAGGGTATCCGGGCATCCGGCTGGCCATTGACGGCGGGTTTCCTACCGGTCTGCTGCTGGTCACCGGCATTGCCCTGATCAAAATCCTGTCAACCGCCATTACCCTGGGATCCGGCGGAAGCGGCGGGATCTTTGCTCCGTGCCTGGTGGTGGGTGCCTTTACCGGCCTTTCCTTTCACCGGCTCATCGCTGCCATCTGGCCGGGCGTGCCCTGGGTCAATGAAGGATGTTTTGCCCTTCTGGGTATGGCGGGCCTTGTGAGCGGCGTGATGCAGGCGCCCCTTACCGGCATGTTTCTCATTGTTGAAGTCACCGGCGGCTACGGGGTGATTCTGCCGCTGATCGTGGTGTCCACCATTTCCACCACCATTTGCCATTATGTTGAATTTGCTTCGTTTTATCTGCGGGATCTGGTGGAACAGGGGAAACTTCTCCGGATGGGAACCGATGCCCGTGTGCTGGCGGATCTTTCCGTGGAAGAAGTGATGGAAACCGATTGCATCCGGCTCAATCCCCACCTGCGGCTGGTGGACCTTATTGACCGGGTGGAAAACTCAGTGTGCGATTATTTTCCGGTGGAAGATCCGAATACCGGGGAGTTTCTCGGGATGATTGACCTCAACAAGATACGGCCCTACCTGTTCGAGCCGACCATGCACCACGCGGTGCTCGTGGGCCAGCTGATGGACAGCCCCGTGGAAACCGTATCACCGGATGATGATCTGGCCAATGTGCTCAAAAAAATGGATGACTACCGGCTGTTCACCCTGCCCGTGGTTTCAGACGGCTGTTTTCAGGGGTTCATTTCAAAGGTCACCCTCCTGGACCGGTACCGTCAGGAACTGCGCGCCCAGACGCCCATTCATGCCTGAAGCAACAGACTCGGCATGATTTTTTGATCGGTAAGGATCATCTGTCCGGGGGCGTCAGGGGTTTGCAGTAAATCCCTTTTCCATCTCCAGGCGCGTAAAAATCCGCAAGAATGGCTTCAAGGCCATACCCGCAGCGTTCATAAAATGCACGGGTGCCATCATATTGGGGCCGCATGGAGGTTTCCACATATACCCGGGTGCCCCCCTGGATACGGATGCGGCGTTCGGCCTCCACCAGAAGACGCCGTCCCAGTCCGCTGCCTTGGGCTTCCGGAAGCACTGCGATCCAGTACAGGTCATAACTGGATACTGTGCAGGGAACAGGGCCAAAACAGGCATAGCCGGCAAGCTTTCCATCCCCGCCGTCTGCCATGATGAAAAAATACCCTGATGCATCGCCGTGCTGAAGATGCGCTGACACCAGCTCGGCCGCCACCTCCACCTCAGCCGGATAAAAAAATCCCGTGCGCTCCACCAGTTCGCGGACGCGGTCCACATCTTCCGGAACCAGACGGTCTCGAAAAGAAGTGAAGGAAGCATTGGGAGCGTTGGAGGGAAGGGCGGGGACGAATTGATATACTTCCCCCGCGCCGCCTTCCGGGAGAACAGAATTGATGCCATGTTCTCCCTCCCCACCTTCTTGGGGAACAGGATCAACGCCATATTCTCCCTCACCACCCGTTGGGGGGAGAGGAGCGGGGTGAGGGGGGCTGAATTTAAAGTCAGGCGTTGTCATATGACTTGCCGAACATCCTCAAGAATCCGGGCCACGGCGTCTTCAAAAGAAATACCCGCCTGTTCCAGCGCTGCCGCAAATCCTGCATCCGGCGAAAGGCACGGATTGGCGTTAACCTCCAGGACAAACGGGTTTCCTTGTTCATCCACCCGAAAATCCACCCGCGCATATCCGGCCAGACCAAAATGATACCAGCAGTCCAGGGCAATGGTTTTAAGAGATTCCAGAAGCTGTGTATCAGATGCGTCAGCGCCAAATCGCCGCCGGGTGTGATGATATTCAAAAGCAGTCGAATCCCACTTGGCCTTGTAATCCACAATGCGGGGCATGTCGTCCGTGTACCCGTCAAACATGATTTCAGCTGGCGGCAGCACCATGGGGCCTTCCGGGCCTGCCAGAAGCGAAACATTGAATTCCCGTCCGGCAATGAATGTTTCGGCAAAAAAGGGTCCGACCGGAGATGGCGGGGCAGCGGCCAGCCTTTTCCGCACGGCGTCCGGGGCGGCATTCCGGACCAGGCTGTCCGGTCCCATGCCGATGGACGCATGCTCCCAGACAGATTTCACGATCCAGTCCATTGCTGCCTCCGGCGCTATCTCCGGCCTGTTCCTTAAAATGGATTTTTTGCCGGCACCCGGATCAATCCAGGTGGGCGTTGGAATAGCGGCCGCAGTCATCCAGCTTTTGGCGATAAGCTTGTTGGATGTCAGCACCATGGCCTCGGCCGGTGCGCCAGTATAGGGCAGGGACAGGGCATCCAGAACAAAGGGAAACAAATGGATCAGTCGGCCCTGTCCGCCAATGGATTCCACCAGATTGAAGGCCAGGTCTGTTTTGTCGCGGTTCAGTAGATCGTACACGGCTACCAGATTCAGATCGCAGGAAACACGATACACCGTGTGGCCCAACGCCGTCAGTGCGGCTTCCACCGCATCCGCCTGATCCAACACATCCATGGCATCCGGCCCATCGGTTTCCCGTATCCAGTCATGAAGCACAGCAATATGCATCAGCGAACCTCCAGTGGCGTGTTGATCCGGGTGACGGCGGACGCCATGATCCAGGCGATGAGATCTGTATAGGCAATGCCGTGATGCCGGCAGATAATGGGCAGATCCGAATGTTGCGGATGAATGCCGGCAAGGGGATTCACCTCGATAAACTGCGGACGGCCGTTCCGGTCACACCTGAGATCAATCCGGCCCGCGTCCCGGCATCCCAGCGTGCACCAGGCGGCAAGGGCAATGGCTTCTGCTTCGGCCACCACGGGATCGTCTTTGGGAGAAACCGGCGCATACCGCACCCGGGATTCATATTCCGCCTTGTTGGTATAGGAATACACGCCAGCCTCGGCGGTTTCCAGCAGATGCACTTCAATGGAGCCGACAGACCGGGCATCTTTACCCGTGCCCACGATGCCGGTGGTAAATTCCCGGCCCGGCAGATAAGATTCAATGATCACCGGCTGGCGAAAGGCGGAAATCAACTTTTTGCAGACTTCGGAAAGCTGCTGGCGATCATCGGCGATGCTTTCCCGGCCAATGCCTTTGCCGGTTCCTTCGGCCACGGGTTTGACAAAATAGGGTGGCGGGAACGAAATTCCGGAAAAATCGGTTGCCGGTGTTTCGGCAATATAAAAATCCGCAGTGGCAATGCCCGCATCCCGCACCACCCGCTTGGTCATGCCCTTGTGAAGGGTCAGGCTCATGACCAGCGGATCTGAAAAGGTATAGGGAATCTGATACAGGTCCAGAATCGCCGGCACTTGGGCTTCCCGACCGATGCCGTACAGGCCTTCGGCAATATTGAACACCAGATCCCAGCGCCGGCCAGCGGCAAGGGCCTGGACCAGATCCCTGCCGTGGCCAATGCGATCAGTCCTGTATCCCAGGGCCTTGAGGGTGGACTCAATGGCTTCGATGGTATCTTCACGGTCAAATTCAGCGGTTTCCTCAACGGAAAACCCTTCGGCCAGATACGTGGAACGAAGGTCATAGGCAAGTCCGATGGTAAGGGACATCGGTCGGCATCTCCTTAAAGTGCGTTGTGCGTTGAAGGTGTAAGGGAGCTTTGTTTTCTCCCTCTCCCCCCAAGCGGTCTTTTTGGGGGGAGAGGGCCGGGGTGAGGGGGGCTTAACATCAGACACCCCCATCAGTTGGACTATTTTTCCCTGCAAATCGCTTTATCGCATCAGGAAATCGAACACGCAGCGCAGGGATCAGGGTAACGATACACCTGATTTTCGTAGTTCCGGAGAACAAGATCATTTTCTTCCCGCCCTTCCACATAATCCGGCATCAGGGGGATTTTCCCGCCGCCGCCGGGCGCGTCAATCACATAGGTGGGAAGGGCATAACCGGTGGTAAACCCGCGCAGGCCCTTGATGATGTCGATCCCTGTCTGAACCGGTGTGCGAAAGTGGGCGGAGCCGGAAATCGGATCGCACTGGTACAGATAATACGGACGAACCCGCATTTTGAGCAGTCCGTGCACCAACTGCCGCATGGTGTCCAGGTTGTCGTTGACCCCTTTCAGCAGCACGGTCTGGGATCCCAGCGGAATACCCGCATCTGCCAACAGAGAACAGGCCCGGGTGGCCTCGGGCGTGCATTCGTCCGGGTGGGTGAAATGCACACTCACCCACAGCGGATGGTAATGCCGCAGCATCCGCACCAGCCGGGGCGTGATGCGCTGGGGCAGCACCGCCGGCACCTTGGTGCCGATGCGCAAAATTTCCACATGGGGAATCTGGCGAAGCCGCGAGAGGATCCAGGACAGTTTTTCATCCCCCAGCAGCAAGGGATCCCCGCCGGAAATCAACACATCCCGAATGGACGGGGCCTGCTCAATATAGGCAAACGCCTGCTCCAGCCGGCTGCGATTCGGATAAAGGGCGGCGTGTCCCATCATCCGGGAACGGGTGCAATACCGGCAGTAGGTGGAGCAAAAATCTGACAGCAACAGCAGCACCCGGTCCGGATACCGGTGAACCAGGCCCGGCACCGGACTCATGGCATCTTCGCCGAGCGGGTCATCTGCTTCACCGGCCGTGTGAATGCTTTCCTGTACGGTGGGCACCACGGTCCGCCGGATGGGCTGGTCTGGATCATGTGCTGCCACAAGACTCATATAATAAGGTGTGATGCCCAGCGGAAGGGCCCGGGCGGCTGTGGTGAACGCCAGACGCTCCGCATCGGACAGGGAAATCATGGCTTCGAGCCGCGCTGCCGTATGAATGCGGTTGCGGACCTGCCATTGCCAGTCATTCCAAAGCTTGGTGCTGATTCCAGGGAAGAATTTTTTTCTGAACAATCGGGCGGCCGGGTTGATGATGCCGGCGCGGTGGATGGGAAAACGGACAATTTGTCCGAAAGTATGGCGATGCGGACGGGAAACAGGGGTTGTCGCAAGGGCCCCGGGCTCCGGAGGTTCGTCTTCTCCTTCCGGTATGAGGGGGGCCGGTTCGGACGTATCGGAAATAAAAGAATGGGACTGCGGCATGGGTGTGTTCATGGGATGCAACGTTCCTTTGTGTCAGGAAAAAGGGTGGCAGATCCCCTGTGATGCCGGGGACGAATCGCGGGACTATATGCATTTTAAATTTCTTTGCAAGAGAAAAATGAAGGGCGTCAAATTAAGGTCAGAACTGCGGCATCAAAGGCCTTTTTTGCGCGCACGCCTTTAGTGTCCTCCGGAAAAAATCCCCCCAAACATGTAAAGCCTTGACATAAAGCCCGCTCCT
>JAJDJS010000034.1 GCA_030267325.1 Desulfosarcina sp. OttesenSCG-928-A07
CAGGGAATCCAGTAGAAAATGGATATTATCCTTTTTTATTTCCTGGGCCCCCGCCTGCACGGGGGCGACGATAATGAAAAATAAATATCCGTCTAATGGCGTTGCTGAGTATATCAGACCGTCCACGTCTCTCCAAGCTGGGGAACCTTGGCCGCAAATCCGGCATTTTTAAGAAAATCAGCAAAGGCCAGACTCTGGTCTTCTTCGCCATGGACCAGGGCGATCTGCTTGATGGACAGACCGGATGACTGAAGAAATCGGAGCATCTCATGGCGGTCGCCATGGGCTGAAAACCCGCCGAGCCGTATCACCCGGGCTTTAAGGGGATATTCCTTGTTGAGAATTTTCACCATCGGCGGTTCACCTGTCCTGCCGGCCGCCTCATAGGCAGCGGCCTTTTCCATGATGCGCCGTCCCAGGGTGTTGGCCGCCATATACCCCACAATCAGAATGGTGCTTTTGGGATCGTGAATTTTGTATCGCAAATGGTGCAGAATTCGTCCGGCCTCACACATGCCTGATGCGGAGATGACAATGTGGGGCCTTTCATCCCGCATCAGGTCCATTGACGCCTCCACGCTTTCCACAAACGATACCTGACGAAAGGAGAACGGATTTTTCCCCTGCTGAAGAAATTTTCGATGGGTTTCCTGGTCGTAGACTTCCGGGTGCTCGCCGAACACCTTGGTGATGTTGGTGGCCAGAGGGGAGTCCACATAGATGGGAAGCCGGGGGACTTCATTACTGTCATATAATTCGTGCAGCACATACAAAAGTTCCTGGGTCCGGCCATAGGCAAAGGACGGAATCAGTATGGACCCTCCCCGATTATAATTATCCACCAATGCCTGTTTGAGCTGGGGCCGCATATCCACCACCGGTGCATGGTCCCGGTTGCCGTAGGTGCTTTCCAGAATCATCAGGTCCACGTTGTGATGCTCGGGCTTGAATTGGCTGGCGGGATTGCGCAAAATGGGTTTGTCGTACCGTCCGATATCTCCTGAGAAACAGACGGTTTTGGGATTTCCGTTGTTTTCGCACCGGATCATGACAATGGCTGATCCCAGAATATGCCCGGCCTCATAAAAGGTGACCGTGGTGTCCTGGCCAATGGTCATCGGTGTCCGGTAAGGAATCCCTTCAATGGACGGCAGGGCACGCTCCGCATCGGCCACGGTGTAAAGCGGTTCCACGGACTCCAGACGAAGCTGTTTGATATAGTGGTTGATCGTCTCGGCGTTGAGCCCATTTTTCCCCTTTTTTAAAATGGCTTTGATTTCCTGCATGTCCCGTTTGCCGTTTTTTCCCGTGTCATTTGACCGCATCCGGGAAAGGGCGGCCCGGGCGGTTTTGTAGTTGAGATATTCGGCGTCGTTTTCCTGGATATGGGCGGAATCCAAAAGCAGGTATTCGCAGGCGCTGGCAGTAGGCCGGGTACAGTAGACTCTTCCCAAAAATCCGTCCCGGACCAAAATGGGGATTCGTCCGGAATGATCCACATGAGCGTGGGACAACACCATGTTGGTCAGAATTCGTGGATCAAAGGGAATGACCCGGTTTTTTTCATTGGCGGATCGGCGGTGGCCCTGAAACAGCCCGCAATCCATCAGAATCCGATCCTTCTCTGTGCACAAAAGGTGCATGGAACCGGTGACTTCCCTTACCGCGCCGTAAAAGGTGACGTACATGATCGGTTATTCCCTTTCCTTTCTGTCCATATTCCGGCATGTGCCGGTTTTGCCAAAACCTGTGGTTTTTCCGCACATCCCCGTGCGGCCATAATCTGGATACAGGATATGCCGGGAAAGAACAAGTCACCGAAAAAACCACTGATTATTGTCTTGACGGAGAAGGGCAAAAGGCCTAAAAGACAAAATTCATCTAAAACAGCTTCCGGGGATGTAGCTCAGCTGGGAGAGCGCAGCGTTCGCAACGCTGAGGCCAGGGGTTCGATCCCCCTCATCTCCACCATTTTTTCATCCCAAGAGGACACTGAAACCCCGAAAGTCTCAATAAACGACTTTCGGGGTTTCTCTTCTATGCGCCCGGCAGGGCGCACGGGCTTGGCGGTGGAAGTCTGCTGAACCGGTCAGTACGCAAAAACAAGATGACCGAAAAATTCGGGCCTGTGAAAATCCGGGCTTTCTGTTTGTATGGGATTCCAGCTCAGATAATGTTTTTCCGGGGCATCATCGCAGCATTTGTAAAAATTGGCGCCAAGCCCCACAGCAAGATCCTTTTCTTCCATGCCAAGGATGGAAAGGGGAATCCGGACCATGAGATTCCAGGCACATTTCCCCTTTTTCTCTCCAAATGCCCTTTTCCCCAAAGAAGCATATCGCTCAATTCCGGACAGTTCTTTTTCTGAGAGAAAGGTGCGTTCCGTATCCCTTGCCCTCTGTCTTGCCCCAAGGCAGGCGCCGATACAGTTGAATTCCAGGTTTGTGTAAAGGGCGGTTCCCGGTTTTCTGCAGAAGAATTCCACACAGGAATCCCGGTAAACGGGCGACTGATCCGCCTCAAACCGGGCAAGAACAACATCCTCCCTGACCGTAAAGGCGAGGAGGATGCTTTTTCCCGTATGCGCTGCAACAAAGTGAACTTCGGGTTTTTGTGGAAAAGCCTTCCAGTTCACGCAATCAAGCGCATTCTTTTCCCCGGAGGTACGAAGACCGTTTTCCGCTTTCGCCATGGGAAGCGTTTCCAGTTGGGACAGACAGGGGACATGGAGTTTTTTCATACAGCGCTTCCTTTGAGAAACTGGGCAGACAAATATCCTTTCCGGAAGGAAAGAAGCTGTTCTTTTCTGGAGGCCGCACCACAACCATTTTTAAAAGTCAATATTTTTACGATTTTTTGATCGGTGATGAAACCTGTATTGCACCCCAATCCGGTCTGAAATTCCAAAATCCAGTTGTCTGCTTATTCTGCAGCTACAGCATTTTGCCCGGCGGCCGCGTTCCTGAACCCGCGTTTTTGTTTCAGCCAGCGCGCACACCGCATGATCAAAACAAAGAAAACCGGCGTGTAAAAAATGCCAAGGGCTGTTGCGGTCAGTACGCCGGAAACCAGGGTCACGCCAACCGCGTTTTGCGCGCCCGAGCCTGCGCCACGGCTTAAGGCAAGGGGCACCACCCCCATGGTAAAGGCAAGGGAGGTCATGAGAATGGGCCGCAGCCGGAGGCGCGCGGCTGTTACTGTTGCTTCCACAATATCTGTTCCTCGCGCGTACAGATCTTTGGCAAATTCCACGATCAGGATGGAGTTTTTTGCCGAGAGTCCCACAATGGTCAAAAGGCCAATTTTAAAGTAGATATCATTGTCCATGCCCATGCAGAAGACGCCCAGAAGTGCGCCTAGCACCCCCACGGGCAGGGTGAGGATGACCGACAGCGGAATGGACCAGCTTTCGTAGAGGGCTGCCAGACACAGAAAAACCACGGCAATGGATACCGCGTAGAGCACAAGTTCCTGGGCCCCGGCCCGCTGTTCCTGAAAGGAAAGGCCTGTCCAGGCATGCCCGAAACCTGCGGGAAGTTCTGCTGCGAGCGCTTCCATCACCTTCATGGCCTGCCCGGTGCTTTTCCCTGGTGCGGCTTCACCCTGAATCTCCACAGACGCCAGCCCGTCGTAGCGTTCCAGACGGGGCGATCCTGCAGAAGCGGAAATGGAAGCAAAAGAAGAAAAAGGAACCATGCCGCCCGTGGCATTGCGCACATAGTAGCGGTTAAAATCATCGGCATGCATGCGAAACGGCGCATCCGCCTGCAAATAGACCTTTTTGGTGCGGCCCCGGTCCATGAAATCATTGACATACACGCTGCCCCAATAGGCTGATACCGCATCGTCAATAATGCCTTTTTCCAGATCCAGGGCGCCGGCTTTGGAAAGATCCACATGAAGGGTGTATTCTTCCACATCCTCAAGCCCGGCATGGCGGACATAGCCAAGGTCCGGGTGCTGCCTTGCCTTTGCCAGAAGCATGTCTCTGGCTTCCATCAGGGCTGCGTGGCCTTGGCCCGTGCGATCCTGCAATTCAAAAACAAAACCGGAAGAGGCCCCGAGCTCAAGCACGGCCGAGGGCGCGAAAACAATCACCCGTGCTTCGGGAATACGGCCAAGCGCGCCCCTGGCCCGATTGATGATGGACTGAACGCGCCTGGTATCGTCTGTTCGCGTGTCCCAGTGTTTGAGGTTGATAAAAATCTGCCCTGTGTTTTCTCCCCGGCCGAAAAAGCTGTCCCCGGCCACGGCAAACAGGGTTTCAATGGCCTCATTGTCGTTTGCTCTGAAATAATCGTCGATATCAGCCAGAACCTGGCGCGTTCTTTCAAAGGTCGCACCAGAAGAAAGCTGGACAATAACGAAAATAATGCCCTGGTCCTCGTCCGGGAGAAACGACTTGGGCAGGCGGACAAACAGGAACAGCACCACAACAAGGCCGATCCCGAAACAGGCCAGCCAGCGGGCCGGTCTTTTCAGAGACGCGTCCACCCGGCGGCCGTAGCCGCTGGTCACGCGTTCCATCCACAGATTGAAATGCCGGAAGAAAAACCCGGCCCGGCCGAGCCCATGGGGCGCGGATCCATGCGGCGCGGACGCAGGGGCCGAGAGCAGGGTGGCACAAAGCGCCGGGGTGATGACAAGCGCCACCAGGACGGAAAGGGTCATGGCCGTTACAATGGTGATGGAAAACTGGCGGTAAATGACGCCCGTGGATCCCTGGATAAACGCCATGGGCACAAAGACCGCGCTGATCACCACAGCAACGCCCACCAGCGCGCCGGTAATCTGGCCCATGGATTTTTCGGCCGCTTCCCTGGGGCCGAGCCCCTCTTCACGCATCAGGCGCTCAACATTTTCCACCACCACAATGGCGTCGTCCACCAGCAAACCGATGGCCAGCACCATGCCGAACATGGTCAGGGTATTGATGGAGAATCCGCCGACAGAAAGAACCCCGAACGTGCCGAGCAGCACCACCGGGATGGCGATGGACGGAATGAGCGTTGCCCGGATGTTCTGCAAAAACAGATACATGACCAGAAACACCAGCAAAACGGCTTCGGCCAGGGTCACAAACACAGCTTTGATGGAAACGTACATGAACTGGGTGGTGTCCAGCGCGTACACCACTTTTAATCCTGGTGGAAAAAATTCCGAGAGATAGGCAATCTGCGCTTTTACCGCATCTGCCGTATCCAGGGCATTGGCCCCGGAGGCAAGCTGGAACTTCAGGGCCACAGCTGGTTTTCCCAGGGTTCTGGCTTCGCAGGTAAAGGACTCGCTGTTCAGTTCCACCCGGGCCACATCCCTGAGCCGCAGGGTGGCGCCGCTTGGGTTGACGCGCAGCAGGATATTTTCAAATTCTTCGGCAGAACGCAGCCGGGACGCGGCGTTGAGCGTGAGATTGATTTCCTGCCCGGCCCGGGCCGGATACGCGCCCACCTGCCCGCCTGCCACCTGATTGTTCTGCTGGCGGACAGCGGCGATGATGTCCGAGGGATTGAGCCCGTATTGCTCCATCTTTCCCGGATCCAGCCAGATGCGCATGGCATACTGGGCCCCCACCAGGGAAACATCGCCGACCCCCTGGATGCGGGCCAGCGAATCCTTGACGTGGCTGGCAATATAATCGCCCACATCTGCTTCGGACATGACACCGTCTTCCGACACAAAGCCTGCGATGAGAAAAAGGCTGGCCGACGACTTGGTGACAGACAGGCCCTGGCGCTGCACCGCTTCAGGCAGCATGGGCAGGGCAAGCTGTACCTTGTTCTGTACCTGTACCTGGGCGATATCCGTGTCGGTGCCGATTTCAAAGGCAAAATTCACAACCGCCGAACCCGATGAGTCGCTGGTGGAATACATGTAGAGCAGGTTGTCGATACCTCTGATCTGCTGCTCAATGACCTGGGTAACGGTATCTTCCAGGGTTTTGGCAGACGCGCCGGGGTAGCGGGCTGTCACCGAAATCAGGGGCGGCGCGATGTCGGGATACTGGGCCAGGGGCAGGGTTGACAGGGCAAGGGCCCCGGCCATCATGATCAGGATGGCGATCACCCAGGCAAAAATGGGGCGATGGATAAAAAATCGGGACATGGCGTTTACCTCCCCTGCTGCGCGGTAAAGGTTTTGTCAGCCCTGTTCGCATCACCCGGAACCTTGTCCGCGCTTTTTACTTCCACACCCGCCACCACCTGGCCGGGGCGTGCGTGCTGCAAGCCTTCCACCATAATTCGTTCACCAGCAGAAAGGCCTGATGACACCCGCCAGCGGTTGCCGTGCCTGCGTGCGAGGGTCACGGCTCTGGCTTCCACGGTAAAGCCGCCGGACCCGGAAACCGCCTCTGTTCCGGCGGCCGCTTCAGACCCGGTGCTTTGCGTGAGCACGTAGACAAAAGGCTGGTTGCGATTGCCCTGCATCACGCTTCGCTGCGGCACAAGAAGGGCGTTTTCAAGAACGCCTTCTTCAAGCACAGCGCGCACATACATGCCCGGCAGAAGCACCCCGTCGGGATTGTCAAACGATGCCCGTATGCAAACCGTGCCGGTGCCAGGGTCCACTGTGATGTCTGAAAAAAGCAGGGTCCCGTAAATGGGCGCCTCTTCCGTGCGGGTCATGCGGGTGTAGGGCGAGCCGTCTTCAAGATAAAGACGCACCTTGGCTGCTCCGGGACCGCCTGCAGCGATTCTCCCCAAAGCCAGATCACGCCTCAGCTGGATAAGCTCGGTGGTGGACTGGGTCACATCCACATAAACAGGGCTGATCTGCTGCACTGTGGCCAGCGGCGATGGCTGGTTTTCCGTGACCAGGGCGCCTGGCGTGACAAAGGACCGGCCGATCCTGCCGCTGACCGGAGCGGTAACGCGGGTATAGGCCAGATTGATGCGGGCGATTTCAAGGGCCTCCTGGCAGGCGTCAATCTCCGCCCGGATCTGGTTGTGGGCGGCCCTGGCGTCATCGCATTCCTGCATGCTGACGGCCCCGGTCTTTGCAAGCTTCTGGAAGCGCGTCATGAGCAGGCGCGCTGCTTCTTCGGACGCCTTCACCCGGACCAGATTGGCCCTGGCGCTGTTATAGGCCGCCTGATACGTCTTGGGGTCGATATGGTACAAAACCTGGCCTTCCGTCACATCCGTGCCTTCCTCAAACAGGCGCTCCCTGACAATGCCCGTGACCTGTGGCCGCACCTCGGATACGGTAAAGGCCGACACCCGTCCAGGCAGTTCACGGGTCAGCGTGGCAGCTTCACCCCGCAGGGTTTCAAAGCGAACCGTGGCCTGCGGCGGATGCGGCGCCTCCCGGGAATCCGCACATCCCGAAACCGCCAGACACAGCAGTATCAGGCTGATACATCCGCGTATTTTAAAGCGATCATGCGTATTCATATGAGGCTCCTTTTGGTATGCGTCGAGTTTCGCCACAATGATTCCGGTTAGCTCCATCATAGTTCTTGTGATAATCAGAAGTGTAGGCGATAAAACGAAAAGACTTTCTCAAAAAAGGAACAATGGTGGGCGGCACATCAGGTGAAGGTCTGACCGTTATTCTGGAAGCCTGGTAAATGAAAATGAAGAACAACATGTCGGTCAGCAGCTACGTCGAGGCCAAAGACACCGCAATTAAAAAGCTGGAAGGAAATAAGGTATGAGTGATGTTGTTATTTATACCACTGATGACGGTGCTGCCAGAATTGACTTGCGCCTGGAAAAAGGCACGGTTTGGTTATCGCAACTGCAAATTGCCGACCTGTTTCAAACCACCAAACAAAACATCAGCAAGCACATCCAGGCCATTTATGACGATGGTGAATTGAATGAGTCGGCAACTGTCAACCAACAGTTGACAGTTCAAAAGGAAGGCAACAGGGAAGTTACACGCACGCTTACGCTATATAACCTCGACATGATTTTGGCGGTGGGCTACCGCGTCAGGTCGGTGCGCGGTGTGCAATTCCGGCGCTATGCCTCCACCGTGCTGAAGGAATATCTGGAAAAGGGGTTTGCGCTTAATGATGAACGCCTGAAAAATCTGGGCGGCGGCAGCTACTGGAAAGAGCTGCTCGATCGAATCCGTGACATTCGCTCCAGCGAGAAAGTCATGTACCGGCAGGTGTTAGACCTGTATGCCACGTCAAGCGATTACAGCCCCCAAAGTGAAGACAGCCTGAGCTTTTTCAAGATCGTACAAAACAAACTGCACTATGCAGCCCATGGCCACACGGCCAGCGAAGTCATCTACCTGCGGGTGGACAGCGACAAGCCCTTTGCCGGATTAAGCAATTTCAAAGGCAGCCAGCCCACCCAAGCCGAAGCCATGATTGCCAAAAACTATTTGAGTGAGCAAGAGTTGCGAGTGCTGAATAATCTTGTTTCGGCTTATTTTGATCTGGCCGAACTCAACGCCATTGAACAGCGCGAAATGCGCATGGCGGATTATGTGCGCGAGCTGGACAATATTTTGCGCTCAACCGGACGTAAACTGCTCGACAACGCCGGTCGTATTTCACACAAGCGTGCCGAGGAAAAAGCAAAACTGGAATATCGTAAATACAAAGCCGGCGTATTGAATAATGTAGAAAAAGACTATCTGAAAGCCATTGCAGCAATTGAAAAAAGGGCCAAGACAGAAAGCCGCAAAAAAGGGGACAAGGCATGAGCGGCGTGATTTTTGGAAAAGCTGCTGGATGGGGTTGCCAGGTGATGGTCTCTGGACAGGGTTCAACATGCCTTTGTCTGGCGTCAGACTGGATACCGCAGTCTCGGCCATAAAGCGAAAAGACTTTCTCAAAAAAGGAACAATCAGAGAAACACTGCCAGCGGAACACCGATGGAGAAATATTGATGGATGCGCCCCATTGCTCGCTGCCCCTGTTTCATGAAGTCGCCAGGCTGAAGAGTTTTACAAAGGCTGCCAGGCGTCTTGAAATGGGGGTTTCCACCCTTTCCCGGCGGATCGGTATTCTGGAAAAACAGATGGGGGTTACGCTTTTTCTCAGGGATACGCGAAATGTGGCGTTGACGGCGGCTGGCGAAATGCTGTTTGAACGCTGTGAGTTTATTCTGTCAGAAGCAGAAAATGCCTATGAAGCCATGCAACAGGATTTGTCTGAACTGCGGGGTCAGGTTCGGCTTTCCATCCATCCGGACATCTACCACGACTATCTTGCGGGCCCGCTGACAGATTTTGCCGCCAGATGGCCCGCCATTCAGTTGAAGATCATCATTTCCGCGCTTGCGCCAAACCCGGCCATGCCCCCTTGCGACATGGACATCCGCTTCGAAGCCCCGGCAAACACGTCACTTGTGATCCGCAAGATACTCACCGGCGCGCCGCAGCTTTACGCCTCGCCGGAACTCTTCATGTGCCGGCCCTTTCCGCTTTTGCCGCGCGACATCCAGTCCCTGCCCTGCATTCAGATGCACGGCAAAAAACCGGTCTGGACGCTTTACAGCAGCACCGCAACGCAGGACGTTCCCATACAGCCGTCCCATATCGCCAACAGTGCACGCCTTTGCCACGACTTCACGCTCGCCGGCCTTGGCGTGTGCTTTCTCTTTCCCGCAACCGCATCAAGGCAGGTGAAGACGGGAAAGCTGATTCAGGTGCTTCCGGACTGGTCCGGTCCGGTCAGTGAGGTTTATATCGCCCTGGAAAACAGACAGGCGCCCAGGCGGGTAGAGGCATTGGCGGAACATATTGAAAAGACTGTTTCAGCAGCCTGGGGAGAAAAATGAAGCACTTCCGCCAGGAAGAACAAAAGGCAGCAGCAGTACGGGCGCTCTTGTGCGATCTGCCGCTTTTTGTCGAAGCCGCCAGAACCGGGAGTTTTACCCGGGCCGCTGATCGGCTTGACATGAATATCGCCACGTTGTCGCGAAGAATCGCCGAACTGGAAAAGAAGCTCGGCATTGCCCTTTTTACGCGCACCACACGGCGTGTGGAACTGACCCAGAGCGGCAGCCTGCTTCTGAAACGCGGGGACTATCTTGCCTCTGAAATCGCGTCCGCCCTGGACGCGGTGACACGGAACATGACCCATCCGAGCGGCCCGGTGAGCATTGCGGTTCACGAGGAAGCCCTCTACCACACCTTTTTGCGCGGTGTTTTCAGCCGGTTCAGCGAAAAATGGCCGGACATCAACCTGAAGGTCAGCTTTTTCGAGCATCTGGACGAAAGTCCCGATGGCCTTTTTGACGTCATTATCCGCTCCGGACCGCTTTCTGATTCCACCCTCATCGCCCGAAAAATTTTCACCATCAGCCCAAGGGTATACGCGGCCCCTTCTTTGCTGAAGACCTGTCCGCTGCCGGAAAAACCAGAGGATCTGCTGGCCATGCCCTGCATCCGCCTGAACCGCTCTGAAAATGCCTGGGTCCTTTGCAACGGCAAGCGGACGGAAACACTGCACTTCCAGCCCGCTTTTCAATTCAGCAGCATTTTTCTCTGCAACGAGTTCGCACTGGCCGGACGAGGCGTTGCCATGCTCAGGCGCGGCTTTGCCGAACCGCACGTCCGGGCCGGCACCCTTGTGAGATTGCTGCCCGAGTGGACCGGCCCCGAGCACGCCTACTACCTTGTTCGCATGCCCGGCCAGATCCCCAAACGTGTGCGGCTGGTCATTGATTACCTGGTTGCGCATTTTGCGCGTATTGATAAGGAGGCGTTTTAGGGCGGCCTGTATTCGCCATCAGACGTTTTTCACGCAATGCGAACATCAGGCCAGAAGCGTCAAATCCCGTGTCGTTCTTCCTTGACGATCAACGCGCCAAAGGCCATTTGTCTTCTTCAATGTATTCAGTTCATGTTTATGCTATTTTGCGCCTTAAGATCAGAAGATACGCCTCAACCAACCAACATCCTTGCCAAGGAAATAGCGTGGTTTTTATTGTTGCAACTTCCCTTTCGGGGAAAGGATGAAACACTATGGTCAGATCGCTTCTCGCCATCAGCGCCGGAGCGTCCATGGGGGCAGTTCTCCGCTGGAGTCTCGGGCTGACGCTGAATACGCTTTTTCCCCTCATCCCTCTGGGAACGCTGGTGGCCAATCTGCTTGGCGGCTACTGCATCGGTGTGGCGCTCGGCGTGTTCGGCGCTTTCCCGGAGCTTGGGCCTGAATGGCGCTTGTTGGTCATCACCGGATTCCTGGGGGCCTTGACCACCTTTTCCACCTATTCGGCGGAAGTTGCCACCCTGTTGCAGCAGGAGCGCTTTTTCGTGGCCCTGGCGGCAATAGCGCTGCACAATATTGGATCGTTGTGCATGACTTTCCTGGGCCTCGGGTCATTCACCCTGGCAAAATCTTTTTTCCAATAAGGATCAGCCCAATACCAGATGAAAGAAGTCAAATGCATCAATCGACGTTTACGGATAATGAAAATGAAGAACAACATGTCTCGGTTCCTGCTGACCTACTCAAGCGTAACGGGTAACACCCGTCAGGTTGCTGACGCCATCCATCAGATATTGCCCGAAGATACAACCTTTTGTCCGGTGTCCGAAGCCCCGCCCCCGGAAGACTTCGACCTCGTCATGATCGGTTTCTGGACGTACAGGGCGGGTCCCGATCCTGCGGCAGCCCGGTATATGGAAACGGTTCGCAACCGCAATGTGGCTTTTTTTGGAACGCTGGCCGCATACCCGGATTCGGATCACGCACGCCGGGTCATTGCCAAGGCAGAGACACTTTTATCAGGCAACAGAATACTGGACTTCTTCCTCTGCCAGGGAAGGCTGGCGCCTGAGCGCCTGGCCAAACGCCTGGGGGGAGAGCAGGCTGATGAACGGCATCCGATGACGGAAGCACGCCGTTTGCGGCTGCTGGAAGCGGAAAAACATCCGGATGCGCGTGATCTGGCCTTGGCCAGAGAAAGGTTTCAAATGATTTTGGAGCATTACCGGCGGGAGGCAAATTCGTAATCACATCAGCCAAATCATGATTGCCGATACGGCGCCAAACCCGGCCATGCCTCCCTGCGATATGGACATCCGCTCCAAAGCCCTGGAAAATACGCCCCTTGTTATCCGCAAGATACTCACCGACGCGCCGTAGTTTTACGCCTCGCCTCGATGTTGATCCTGAAAACGGCCAGCAGCTGGCCTGATCCATCATTCTGACCGGGGAAGCCATATCGTGTTCATGGATGCAGAAAATTACTGGATCAATGCGGCATGCAGGCATCCACGAGCCGTCGTGGCAACTGCTATGACAATGCACCCATTGAGCGTTTCTGGGAAGGAAGTTTGTCAAAGCGCAATCATCAGCATAAAATTGGGAGTCCGCTATTGTCGACCGGCCTCATGGGAGCGTACAATACGATTACAGGACACCTGACGATGGTCGCCAATGGCGGTTACATTACGGCAACGGCCGTTTGCGACATGTTGCGAAAACGGTCTGTCCACTATTGATAAGGACGAACTTGCCACGCTCATGCGCCTGCGTTTTCAAAACCGGAAGAGAAGTAACCTTATTGGCGTGTAGCGTATAGCCCTTAAACATGCGCCCGATCGCCGCAGAAAGGAGTCGCCCATGCATGCCGACAGCGCTTCCCCTGATGTCATTGTTCTGCTGGCCCCTTTGTCCGGCCCCATTGTGCCTGTGACCGAGGTTCCTGACCCGGCCTTTGCGCAAAAAATGGTGGGAGACGGTATTGCCATTGACCCTGTGAGCGAAGTTCTGCTGTCGCCTTGCGAAGGTACGGTCACACAGCTGCACAGCGCCGGGCACGCCATCACCATTGCCACGCCCGAAGGTGTGGACGTACTGATGCATATCGGGCTGGAAACCGTTCTGCTCAAAGGCAAGGGATTTTCCCCCAAAGCAGCGGTTGGAGACAGGGTCAGGCCCGGCGATCCCCTCATCGCCTTTGACGCGTCCTATATCGCCCATCATGCGGCCAGCCTCCTCACCCTGATGCTTGTTGTAAACCAAGATCGCGTGGCTGAATACCGGCCCGCCTCCGGCATGGCCGAAGCTGGCCGGTCCCCTGTGCTGGAGCTGGTTTTGAACGCTGCGGTCCAGAATGGAAAAGACGCTCCCGACGATCATTTTGCAGCAGTTGCGTCAGAGCCGATTGTCATACTGAATCCGGCGGGTCTGCACGCCAGGCCCGCCGCCGTGCTGGTGAACACTGCCAAACAGTTTCAATCAGACCTGCGCATCGCCAAAAACGGCAAATCCGCCAACGCCAAAAGCCTGGTCGCGATCATGACGTTGGCGGTCAAGCAGCACGACTCGGTCATCCTTTCGGCCAGCGGCCCTGACGCTTCTGCGGCGCTGGAAGCCCTGGTTCCGCTTATTTCCTCCGGTCTGGGGGAAAACCTCCACACCCTTCCGGTCAAGGCCGCGCCTGTGCCTTCCCGCAGAGAATCCTCGGATCCCCATCTTCTTTTGGGGGTTGCCGCCTCCCCGGGTCTGGTGACCGGGCAAATTTACCAGTTGCGCCACGCCGCAATATCTGTGGAGGAGCGGGGAAAAGGAAAAGAAGCCGAGAATCAGGCGCTTTTGGCGGCCTTGTCCGCGGCAAAAGGCGAACTTGCCCATTTGCAGAACGCCATGCGGCAACGGGCGGATACGGACAAGGCGGCCATTTTTGCCGCGCATCAGGAACTGCTGGAAGATCCGGAACTTCTGGATGCGGCAGCCGCGCTCATTGAGCAAGGAAAAAGCGCCGCCTTTGCCTGGCAAGCCTCCTTCACCCGCCAGGCCGACGCCCTTTCAGGCCTGAACAACGAACTTCTGGCCGGGCGCGCCAACGACATTCGCGATATTGGTCGTCGGGTGCTTCTCCGGCTGAGCGGGGAAAGCCCGGAAAAGCACGAAATGCCTGTCAACGCCATTCTTGTGGCAGAAGACCTGACTCCCTCTGACACGGCAAATCTCGATAAAACACGGGTGGCGGGTTTTTGCACCACCGCCGGCAGCGCCACTTCCCACGCCTCCATACTGGCCAGGTCCCTGTCCATACCGGCAATTGCCGCTATTGAAACACGGGCCCTGGACCTGCCCAACGGCCAAAGCGCAGTGCTGGATGGCGAAAAGGGCGAGCTGCGCCTGTCCCCTTCAAAAGAGGAGGTCGCCCGCATTCGTCGTTTGCAGGAGGAAGCGGCCGAAGCGAGAAAAATAGAGCTGGCCGAAGCGAAACAGCCGGCGATTACAAAAGACGGCCGGCAGATCAAGGTGGTGGGTAATATCGGCGGCGCGGCTGAGGCAGAAGAAATTCCCTCGCTTGGCGGGGAAGGCGTGGGCCTTTTGCGTTCAGAGTTTCTTTTTCTGCAGCGGGCTGACGCGCCTGACACGGATGAACAGGCGGCGGTGTACAAGACCATTGCCAAAACGCTCGGCCCGGACCGCGACCTTGTGGTGCGCACGCTTGATGTGGGCGGGGACAAGCCGCTGGCCTATCTGCCCATGGCGGCAGAGGTCAACCCCTTTCTCGGCGTGCGGGGCATACGGCTGAATCTTCTGGGCACCGATCTTTTCCGCTCCCAGGTGCAGGCCATTCTGAGCGCCGCCCCCTTTACCCGACTGCATGTCATGTTTCCCATGGTGTCGACCGTGGAAGAGCTGCGCGATGCCCGGAAAATTGTGGAAGAAGAAAAAAGGGCCCAGGGGGTCACAGCCCTGGTGCAGGTCGGCATTATGGTCGAAGTGCCATCGGCCGCGCTGCTGGCGGAAAACCTGGCAAGAGAAGCTGACTTTTTTTCCATCGGCACCAATGATCTGACCCAGTACACCCTGGCCATTGACCGCGGGCACCCGCGTCTGGCCAAGATGGCTGACGCCCTGCACCCTGCTGTGCTGCGGCTGATTGCCGAAACCGTCAAGGGCGCACACGCGCACGGCAAATGGGTTGGCGTGTGCGGCGGCCTGGCCGGGGAAATCCCTGCCGTGCCGGTGCTGCTGGGCCTTGGGGTGGATGAACTGAGCGTGAGTGTTTCTGCTATTCCCGCTGTAAAGGCCGCTGTACGGCGGCAGCAATTGACAGACTGCGAACAACTTGCTGCAGAAGTGCTGCGAATGCTCACGGTTTCTGAAGTTCGCGCGCGTCTTGCCGCTTTTGCCCAGACAAACAAGGAGGTCGACCATGTTTAAAAACGCGTTCGCCTTTTTGCAGCAGGTCGGAAAATCGCTGATGCTTCCTGTGGCGATTCTGCCGGTCGCCGGCATTCTTCTGGGGGTGGGCTCCTCTAATTTCGCTTGGATGCCGGAAGTGCTCTCCCGCGTCATGCAGGCTGGCGGAAACGTCATCTTCGGCAACCTTTCCCTCATCTTTGCCGTGGGTGTGGCCCTCGGCTTTACCAAAAACGACGGTACAGCCGCGCTTTCCGCCGTGGTGGGCTACCTGGTGATGGTGGCCACCATGAGCGTCATGGCCATCCATGTGCTGGGCATGAACCCCAACCCGGAAGCCCGGGAACTGCACAGCATCATCGGGCTCCAGTCCATTGAAACCGGGGTGTTTGGCGGGATTATCGTCGGCGGGGTTGCCGCGGCCATGTTCAATCGTTTTTTCCGCATTGAACTCCCGGCCTATCTGGCGTTTTTTGCAGGCAAACGGTTCGTTCCCATTGTCACGGGGCTTGCCGCCATCATTCTCGGCATTATCCTCAGCTACGTCTGGCCGCCCATTCAGTCCAAAATTCTTGTTTTTTCCAACTGGGCCGCCTATTCAAACCCGGTGATGGCCGGCAGTTTATATGGTTTCGTAGAGCGCCTGCTTTTGCCCTTTGGCCTGCACCACGCCTGGAACGTGCCGTTCTTTTTCGAAATCGGCACCTACCTCGACCCGACCACCGGAAAGGTCGTGCACGGTGACATCAGCCGTTTTTTTGCCGGTGACCCCACGGCCGGCATTCTCAGCGGCGGTTTCCTGACCAAAATGTGGGGGCTGCCGGCGGCGGCCATTGCCATGTGGCATGCGGCCAGGCCTGAAAACAGAACGCGCGTTGGCGGTATCATGCTTTCGGCGGCCCTGACCTCCGCCCTCACCGGCATTACCGAGCCCATCGAGTTTTCCTTTATGTTTGTGGCGCCGTTTCTCTATCTGGTCCATGCTGTCCTTACTGGAGCGGCCTTTGCCATCATGAACCTTCTCGGCGCGCACATCGGCTACACCTTCTCCCAGGGCGGAATTGACTTCATTCTCTATTACGCCATCGACACAAAGCCTTGGCTGACCTTCATTGTCGGGCCTTTCTACGCTGCGGGCTATTACGCCCTGTTCCGCATTCTGATCCAGGTGATGGGCTATAAAACGCCGGGGCGCGAAGATGCGGAGACAGGCGCGGCAGAAGATGGCGGGGGCTCGGACATGGCCCGCCAGCTTGTGCTGGCCTTTGGCGGAAAAGGAAACATCGTCAATCTTGATGCCTGCATTACCCGGCTTCGGGTCACGGTGGCGGATCCCGCCAAGGTGGATGCCGCGAAAATCAAGGAACTGGGCGCGGCTGGCGTGGTGGAGGCCGGAAGCGCGGTGCAGGCGGTGTTTGGCACCCGGGCAGGCAATCTCATGACAGACATGCAGGAATACATGCTCCGCTCAGGGGCGGATGAAGACCCGGGCCGCTCTGATCCTGCGCCCCGTCTTGCGGAAGACAAGCCGATGATGGAGCGGGAAGCGGTGCCGGAGGCCTCGGAAGAAGAAGTGAACACCCTGCGTTTTCTGCTCGGCGGCAGAGACAACATTGTCAGCGCAGCGCCAGTGGCCAAAACGCGACTGGCCGTGACCCTTAAAGATGTTTCGCTGACCCGGCCGGACGAAGCCGTGCGGGCCGGGTTCAGCATTTTTACACCCCAAAAAGGAAGCGAAACCCATGTTATTGTTGGCCCGCACCCGGAACGCTACAACGCATTGGTCTGACGCTCACCTCCGGGCGCCCTTGTGAGACTGCTGCCCGAGTGGACCGGCCCCGGGCACATACTACTTTAACCTGCGGTACCTCTTTATTTCTTGGATTTGCGTCTCATCCATGATCCTCAACATACTGATCCTGTCCGTCTATGACGGGCAGGATCATTCGACCTCTGCCCGGACTTATTGAGCAGTTACGCAATTACAGCGCCGGGCCTTCAATTATTTCCCCATTCCCGCCATTTTCTCTTCAATGCGCTGGATGTCCACGGGCAGATCCACTTCTGGCGAATCATAGGGCGTTACCACCACCCGGATGCGGTGCCCGTGTTCCATGGGTCGGAGCTGTTCCAGTTTTTCGATCTCTTCCAGTCGTCCGGGGGAAAGATTCTGGAAGCATTTTAAAAACTCATGAGTATACGCATAAACGCCCAGGTGTTTATACATGGGATACGGAACGTCGCCGTCCCGGCTCCAGGGAATAGGGGCCCGTGAGAAGTAAAGGGCATCGCCGTTATGATCAAAGGTGACCTTGACATCCTTGGGATCTGTTTTTTCCCGTTCATCCACAATGGCAAAGGCAAGGGTGGTCATCTTCACTTCCGGATCCAGCAAAAACGGCTGCACCAGCGCATCAAAACAGCGTGGATCCACAAGGGGTTGATCCCCCTGGATGTTGATCACCACATCTTTTTCCCCCAATCCCAGGCGCGTTGCTGCCTCGGCCACCCGATCGGTTCCGGACCGGCAGGCATTGGAGGTCATGATCGCATTTCCGCCGAATTTTTGGACAGCGGTCTCAATACGGGCGTCGTCTGTGGCCACAAAGACCTTTTCAACGCAATGGGAGCGGGCGGCTCTTTCGTATACCCACTGAATCATGGGTTTTCCCTTGATGGCGGCCAGGGGCTTTCCCTCAAATCGAGAGGAACTGTAACGCGATGGAATAATCACGGTAACCGGCATGGTGCGCTGTTTTCCTTGGTTTTTGGCGTAACGGGCGGGAAGTTGACGGACGGCATTCAAAAACGCCAGCTTTTTCCACCCACCAGATGCAGGTGAAGGTGAAAAATCACCTGGCCGCCTCCTTTTTCCACATTGACCAGCAGCTTGTATCCGGAAGCGTCCACCTTTTCCAGCCGGGCCATCTCTTTGGCCACCAAGAGCATTTCTCCCAGCACATCCTGATCTGCCTCAGTAATGTCATTGATACTGCGGATGTGTTTTTTGGGAACAATCAGAAGATGGGTCGGCGCACAGGGACGAATATCCCGGAACACCACAATTCTTTCATTTTCAAATAAAAACGCGGTATCGGTCTGTCCGCTGGCGATCTGACAGAACAGGCAATCTTTTTCCACGGGGTTTTTCTCCTGCCTTCAAGGAACTGCCCAATTCGATTCAAAGACCCTGTTTTTATCGGTGTTCTCGGGATATTGTCAAGCCAGGGGTCGATTTTTGCATCTCTCGTTTGACAATGGGGGATCATTTTTTTATAAGCGCCTGTTAAGACCATGGATGTCCACAGGACCCGGGAAAAGCATTGGAAAGTGAATTCCAAGCGGGCCGGACATTGACAGATAAAGGGAGTTTGTCATGCAGCGTTCTCCACTGACTGCCGTTTCACCCCTAGACGGCCGATACCATGCTTCCACTGCGGCCCTTTCCCCGTATTTCAGTGAGGGTGCATTGATCCGGTACCGGGTGCGGGTGGAGATTGCGTACTTTATCGCCTTGTGCCAAATTCCCCTGCCCCAACTGGCAGCAGTGAAACAAGAAGATCTGGACCACCTGCGAAAGGTGGCCCTGGATTTTTCCATGGATGACGCCGGCCGGATCAAAACCATTGAGCAAACCACCAACCACGATGTCAAGGCGGTGGAGTATTTCCTGAAAGAGGTCTTTGACCGAAAAGGGCTTTCCCCTTACCGGGAGTTTATCCATTTTGGCCTCACCTCCCAGGATATCAACAATACAGCCATCCCCCTGGGCCTCAAAGAAGGATGGCAGGCGGTGGTGCTGCCCATGCTGGTGGATGTGATGGGCCTGCTCTCGGACCGGGCAGAAGAGTGGAAAACCATTCCCATGCTGGCCCGCACCCATGGCCAGCCTGCGTCGCCGACCTGGCTGGGAAAAGAATTGTATGTTTTTGTGGACCGGCTCAAGGCCCAGATGAAGCTTCTGACGGATATTCCCTTTTCTGCCAAATTCGGTGGGGCCACGGGAAATTTCAACGCCCACCACGCGGCCTATCCGGAACTGGACTGGGCTGCCTTTGCGGATCACTTTGTAAATGACGTGTTGGGGCTTCAGCGTTGTCGCGTCACCACCCAGATCGAGCATTATGATAACCTGGCGGCGTTTTTTGACGGTCTGAACCGGATCAATACCATTTTGCTGGATTTGTGTCGGGATTTGTGGGCCTATATTTCCATGGAGTATTTCAAACAGAAAATTAAAAAAGGCGAGATCGGCTCTTCCGCCATGCCCCACAAGGTCAACCCCATTGATTTTGAAAATGCGGAAGGAAACCTTGGTCTTGCCAATGCGGTTTTGACCCACTTGTCCGCCAAACTTCCCATCTCCCGGCTCCAGCGGGACCTGACTGACTCCACCGTGACCCGGAACATCGGCGTTCCCCTTGGCCACATGTGTATTGCCTTAACGTCCATTCGCCGGGGGCTCGACAAACTGATCCTCAACCAGGCGGCATTGCGGGCGGATCTGAACGCCAACTGGGCGGTGGTGGCCGAAGGCATCCAGACCATTCTGAGACGGGAAGGTTATCCCCATCCCTATGAGACCCTGCTTTCCCTGACCCGTACGCCGTCTGCCATTGACCAGAACACCCTTGTGGCCTTCATCAACGCGCTTGACCTCTCTGACGCGGTGAAAGCTGAACTTTTGGCCCTCACGCCGGAAACCTACACTGGCATTCCCGGTTTCTAAACCGTTTTTACCCTTTTTCATCGGTTTCTGAAAACCGGACAGCGCCCATGCCAAAACTTTATCTGGAAGAATATGCACGCGCCATTTCCGGCCAGGCGATTTTCATTGCCTGCCGCGAGGGAATTTTGCGCGGAAATTTTCAATACATTATTGAGGACATCAAGTTTTTGTCCCGATTCGGCGCCCGGACCGTACTTTTCCACAATATGCCCAACCGGTTTGCCAACCAGAAACTGATCCGGAAACTGGAAAGCCGTCTGCCCGGCACCACCATTGTCCGCATCAGTCCGGAAGCGGATTTTTACGCGGCTGTGCTGGACTACCAAAACACCCTTTACAAGGTGATTTTTCTGGAGCGCCATGCCCTCATTGATTTGCGCGGCGATAAAATCAACTCCATCACCACCAGCCGGGTGCGCCAGACCCTGGAGGATTTCGGCGATCTGATTGCCAACGTGAACTTCAAGGGCGCCATGACGCGCATCTGCCAGAAAATCGAGTCCGGCCATTGTGACCGTGCCCATATTCTCCCGGCGGGCAAAGATACTGTCAAACACGAATTGTTTACGGTGGAAGGCACCGGAACCCTGATCGCCAACAACTTTGAGGAATCTTTTCACCCGGTGGAAACTGATGACCAGGTCGATATTGTTTTCCGGATTCTGGCGATGTACCGGCGTGAACGGTTTTTAAAGCCCCGCAGCAAGGCCTATATTCGGGAGCACCGGGACGCTTTTTTTGTCACCATGATTGACGGCATTGTGGTGGGGTGTGTGGAACGGAAAATCATTGATGATAAAACCGTTGAGCTGGGGGCACTTGCCATCTCCGCCCGGTTTGTCAACCAGCGCGTTGGTGTTTATACGGTGAAAACCTTTATGGAACGGATGCGCGCCCAAGGCTATACCCGTTTTATTTCCCTCACCAACAACCCCCGGCTGGAGGCCCTTTATACCCACCTGGGATTTTCCATTGGCCAGCCGGCTGCCTATGCAGCGCGCCAGGCCCAGAGCCCGGGGGTTAAAATGTTTTTCAAAACAACGGACCCAGAAGAACTGAATCAGGAATAAAGCGGTGCCATGGCCTGACGCAACGCGCAGATGGGCATTTGTCCGGGCGCGGAGGTGGTTTCACCGGCGGCAAAGGTTATATCAGAGCCAAAAAGGCCGCCGGCAATCCGGGTGATGCGTCCCAGATCGCCCATGGACAGGGTGATCAGGGGTATGGAGATGCCGCCTGTCCGGGCCTTCAACGTCGCCTGCATCAGGGTGAGCACATCTTCATGGCAGGTGGGGGTGACCGCCAGTTTGGCAATATGGGCCCCCTTGTTTCGGGCGTTTTCGATTTTTCGGATCATGGCGGGAAGTTCCGGCGTTCCGCTGAAATCATGAAACGAATAAATCCGCCGGGCACCACAGGCATCTGATGCTTCCTGTACTTCCCGGATAAATTCATCATCATTGGCCATTTCAATGTCCACCAGATCGATATGGCCGGTCCGGATCAGTGTCTTGATCAGAAAAAGACGTTTTTCCCGGGAAAAGGGCTGCACACCGCCCTCGTCCGTCCTTCTGCAGGTGAGAATCAGGGGAAGATCTCCCAGGCAGTCGCGTAAGGCCTCCAGTACGCTCCGCCAGTGGCCGGTAGTGTCAGCCGTGTCAGGGCAGCGGTAATGGTCAAGCCGCCATTCCATGAGATCGGGTGACGACGCAGCCATTTTTTCAGCCTGGCCAACAAGATCTTCAAAATTTTCCGCAACCAGCGGAACACAGACAAGGGGCCTCGGTCCGCCGATGACAACATCCCTGACAATGACTTTGATGTGACTTTGAGGGCGCATGGGGTTTTGTATGTCTCCTTTTTTCATGGGCCGCTTATGAGACGGCAGGTCCGGCGCTGTCAATGGCTTTTCAAATATAGGCGTTCATGCAAAAAACTTCTTCCCATATTGTTTTGCGTGAACTATTTTGAATCGCTGCGCCGAAAGAAACTTCTGCATTGCCCATGTCTGCAGAGCGTCGTTTATAATCCAAAAAACAGAAAAAGGGGAACATCGTAATGGCAAAATTCCGTTTTGTCGGGGCACTGATGGTGGTGGTCATGGTCCTTCACACCCGCGTATGGGCAGCGGATGTGGATATCCTGACTGCGCCGCCGGATGGTCCGGTAACGGGCGGAGACACCATTATTCTGCGACTTTACATCCACAACAATACGGATCACGATATCGTAAAAACGCTTCCGGCCCGTGTTCCTTGTCAGGTGGAAGCTGCCTCCACCCGGAAAACAGTTCAGGCTGAACTGATCGGCGGAGAGGCGGAATCCCTGGTGGAGATTCCGGCCAATGGGTTTTCCCGCCGCCAGTACCGGGTGGAGCTGCCGGGATATGAAGAGGGGATGGTGCGGGTGGTGCTGATGACGCTTCAAACCAACGACCTGACCCTGACGGTGAAAAAAGCAGAGCCGGAAACATGGGCCGGCGACCAGATTCCCATTGACCAGGGATCGGTTCTGGCTCAGACGTTTTTGGATAATTTTTCGATTTATGAACCCACCTATTTTTTGTTTGGCGTGCATCCGGGGCTGGAAAAAACAAAATTTCAGTTCAGTTTCAAATACCGGCTTTTCGGCTCGGGTGATGATCCGGCAGGTCAGTTCCCATCCCTCTCATCGATTTATATCGCCTATACCCAGCGTTCCTTCTGGGATCTGAAGAGTGATTCCAAGCCCTTTAACGATACCAGCTACATGCCGCAGATGTTTTACGAAATCCCCCTGATTAATCTGAATATGGACCGGGTTGTGGCCTTTGGCGCCCGTTTCGGCTTCATGCATGAGTCCAACGGAAATGGCGGGGATGATTCCCGCAGCACCAACTATCTCTACGTCCAGCCCATTATGGCGATGCATCTGGCCGATGACTATTATCTTAGGATTGCGCCCCGGATTTTTACCTATGTGAACAACGAAGATGACACCAACGGCGATCTGGAGGCGTACCGGGGGTATTTTGACCTGGTTACCAGCATTACCGATCCTGACGGTATATCTCTGCAATCCCATTTGTGGTGGGCCAGAAGAGGACCATCCATTCAACTGGATTTGTCTTATCCCATGACCCGGATTTTTTCAGGGCTGATGAATCTTTATCTCCAGGCCCAGTATTTCAGTGGATATGGTGAGACCCTGATCGATTATAACAAGCGGAACGACGTTTTTCGGCTGGGATTCGCCCTTTCCCGATAGGGAAAGGGGCGGGGGATGGGGACGCTCCATAAGCCGCCTTTGGGAGAGTCCCCTGAAAAACAATTTAAACTTAATTATATATCAAATTATTTTGGACTGTTACGCCCTTAAGGCGACACGGTCTACGCCTTTTTGTCATCTTCCAGTTTTTCCGGTTCCTTTGCATCTGTTCCCCGGGTGGCATCCTTGAAATTTCGGATCGCCTTTCCCATGCCGCCGCCGATTTCCGGCAGTTTTCCGGCACCGAATACAATCAGAATAATAACCAGAATAATGATGAGTTCGGTGACTCCGATTCCAAACATGTTTGTCTCCTGTCAGAGCGTTTTACGATTGAATGTTCTCGTTATAGAGAAAAAACTTCAGCGTTCAAACACGCCAGTGGTTTGGGTTCAGGCGGGCGTCCATGGCAAAGAAAGAAAAAAGATCAGGACGGGTCGGCGCTCAACTCATCAATCAACTGCTTGAAGGCTTTTGACTTCAGATAGCTGTCAATGGCCCCCCGGTACTCGATCCACGAAGACCAGATCCGCATCCAGGCGTTGTTGTACCAGTAATGATCATCTTTCCGGATTCCCGTGAGGGCGTCAATGTAGTCCGCGTATTCTTCCGCGCAACTGGCACAAAACCAATAGGGCAGCCGGACGCTGTCCAGCGGCGGCTGATTGTTGGGCGTGATCTCGGCGCCGCATTTTTCACACTTCACCGCGCAGCGGGCGCACTGGAAAAATTTTCTGGCTGCCGTCTGTTTTTTTTTCAGGATGTCTATCTGATGCTGATGTTGTGCGCTTTTGCGTTTTTGATCAAGGGAAATAACAATTCCCATAGCAGCTTCCCATGCGGTAAAAAATTCGTTGCGCGGCGTTCAAAGACCTCGGCTGTCTGCCTTTTGGTATGGACAGGGGCGAAAAAGACGCATCAAGGACGCCAAAAAATAAAGGTAATCCATATCACTGTTGATCCGGAAGTGTCAACGTGCCCATCGACGCTGGTCCAGGGCGAGCGTCTTATTGGCTATGAAGGCTATAACTTACCCGGAAAAAGCAGTGTGATGATGCACTGACGTTTTTTATCGCGGATGAGATACACGGGCAGTGGCTTGAACAAAGTGAAGCATTTCACCGTCTCGATGCGTCACCTCTGCGCAAGGAATCTCATCCGGCTTGACCCGGGGACTGCGGCAGGGGGCGATATATACACTGCTATAGAAAACTTAAGGCCCCGTGGGTTCTCAAAATGTTGAGGCCAATGGCCAGGAGCACAAACCCGCCGATGGTTTCCGCCCATCGCCGCAACCGGTTCGCCTGAGCGATTTTCCCGCCGATGGATATTCCGATGGCGGTAAACAAAAAGGCCACCCCACCGATCATCAACGCCGGCATCCAGATGGAAATATGCATGAGGGAAAGACTGAAACCCACGGCAAGGGCATCAATGCTGGTGGCTACGGAGAGCATCACAAGGATCATACCTTTGGTGGGGTCCTGGGGATTTGAATCTTTCTGT
>JAJDJS010000035.1 GCA_030267325.1 Desulfosarcina sp. OttesenSCG-928-A07
TACATTTATTCGAAATTGAATTAATTCAATTTTGAATAAAAACAAATTTGAACTGGAGGTGCGTATGGCGCCAATGGTCGGTGGAATTGCCAGGGGGGCGGATTTTCACGACAGGACAACCGAACGGGAAAAGTTGTGGAAACATATTGCCAAAGAACACATTCTGATCTGCGGGCCGCGCCGACTTGGGAAAAGCTCATTGGTGCAGCGCCTGGTGGAAGAAGCGTCCGACCGGGACCTGCATGGGGTTTTTATTGATCTTGAAGGATGCCGGAGCGGAGCGTCAATGATTGACACCATGGATGCAAGCATTCCTGACGGATTTTTCAATCGCGCGGCAAAAAAAGCTTGGTCTGCGGCTTCCGGTCTCACACCGTCAGCCCTGACGGTGGGTGTCTCGGGCGCCACCTGCGGCGTAAGCGTTGAATTCAAAAACAAAGAAGCACCACCTTGGTTTGAAAAAGCCAACGCGCTTCAGCAACGCCTTTCTGAAAAGAAGGTGTTGATCTGCCTTGATGAATTCACCGTCTGCCTTGACAAGATGATCAAACGCGACAGGGATGAAACAGAAGACCTCTTGGCCTGGCTCCGGGCGTGGAGACAGTCAGATACCCTTTGCCGGTTTATTTTTTGCGGCTCCATTGGTATCAATGCGCTTCTGGCAGCCCATACGCTGACAACGGCGTTCTCCGATTGTTATGAATTTCATCTCGGCCCTTTCTCACCTGAGGCGGCTCTTGAAATGCTTTTCGAAGAGGTGCGAGACGAAAACATCAAAACAGAAAAAGACACGCTCGCGTATTTATGCAGGCGCGTGGGCTGGCTTTCCCCGTTTTATCTGAACCTGATGCTGGACGAGGCGCTTCGGACAAGCCGGGAAAGATACATGGAGGATGTTACGGATCAGGCCCTTCTTCCCGGGGATGTGGACGCTGCTTATGAACGCCTCCTTTTTCGGGGGTCCCGCTTTGTGTACTGGCACCAGCGCCTTGAAAAGTATTTGCCGGAGCCCCAATTGACCCAGGCCAAGGCGGTGCTGGCCCTGGTGGCAAAACACGACGCAGGACTGACCCGGAAGCAGATCAAAAACAGACTCGCCCTTCAAATTCCAACGATGAGCGAACTGTCCGTCATTCTGGCCTACCTTGAGGAAGAAGGATACCTCAGCCAACACGACCCGGTCTGTTTTTTGTCGTTTTTACTGAGAGATTACTGGAAAAAGCACCATGCCGATTAAAAAGCGTTTCACGCGAACAAAAATGTCGCCCGGAGGTATCCAGGCCATGCAAACCTCACTGAGGTACAACCCGCACCTGTGGAGCGAAGAAGAGCTGGCCGCCATTTTTGTGGTCCGATTCGCTGAATTAAAGGAACTGACCCGTCTGGTCCGCCGGTCCGCCCCTGAATCCGTGCCCCAGCATATCCTCATTACAGGGCAGCGGGGCATGGGCAAAACCACTCTTCTCCGCCGCCTGGCCCTTGAAATCAAAAACACGCCGGATATGGCCGCAAAATGGTTTCCGCTGACGTTTCCCGAAGAACAGTACACCGTCAGCACCCTGGCTGAATTGTGGCGAAACGTGCTGGACGCGTTTCTGGACCAGTCTGAAACAGATCAGCGTGAAAATGGAAGCCTCCTGGACCGCCAACAGATTCAACTTGAAAAAGCCCTTGCCGCGCTTGGCGGAATGCCGCCCGGACAACAGGAAGAAGAAGCGTTCAAACTGATCCGGGAAGTGATCCATATGCGAGGGCAGGGACTGGTACTGCTGGTTGACAGCACAGATCTGCTTTTTTCCAGTCTGGCGGCCGCAGATCCGGATGACAAGACCGCAAGCGCAACGGCATTGTGGCGGCTGCGACAGGTGCTGAGCCACGAACCCGGTATTTTCTGGATCGGCAGCAGCTATCTGGCCCTTGAAAGCAGCAATCAATACCAGGGCGCTTTTCATGATTTCTTCAAGCTGCTGGAGCTGCGTCCCCTGGCCATTACGGAAATGCAAAAAGCCATGCTGACCCTGTCCGAATCTTTTGGCATGGGCGCCACCCTCAAAGGCAAAAAAGCCAGAAAACAGATGGAAGCGGCGCTCAAGGCAAACCCCGCCCGTCTGCAAGCCCTGCGGATCCTGACGGGCGGAAACCCCCGCACAACGGTTATGCTTTACGATCTGTTTGCCAGCGGCGGCAGCACGGACATCCAGGCAGACCTGAACAGTTTGCTGGATATCATGACCCCGCTGTACAAATCCCGAATGGAAAGTCTTTTCAGCGACCAGGCCCGGAAAATACTGGCCCACCTGATGGAGGCCTGGGAGCCCACAAGCGCCAAAGACCTGAGTGAGGCTGCGGGCATTGCCGTCACCACGATCAGCGGCCAGCTTTCCCGCCTGGAGGCAGGCGGTTATATCGAGAAATGTTCCGCTCCGGGCAAAGGAAAAAAAATGTATCAGGTATCAGAACGCTTCTTCAATATCTGGTACCTGATGCGACTGGCACCCCGGCGCTTCAGACTTCGCTTTCTGTGGCTGGTGGGGTTTATGCGAATATGGTTCAGTGAAGATGAGCTTCAGGAGCTTTCACGGGAGCGCATCACCGGACTTGACAGCGGAAAGTACAGAGATGTGAATGCGCTTGAATACACGCGGGTACTGGCCCAAAGCCTTCCGGCAGAAAGTGCCGAAAGGGCAAAGCTGGAAATGCGGGTTGCCTCCGTTGTTCATGAAATTGAATGCCAGGCGCATCACAAGCTGAATACCATCCTCTTTGATTTCGACAGCAGGGAAGATCAATTTTTTACCACCCTGGATGATTATTGGAAACGCTTTGCCGCCCTTGATGACAAACTGGCGAAATGCGCCCATACAAATACAGAAACAGCCCAAGACTGGATTCAGGCGGTCAAGGGGTCATTTTCTCTTTCCCTTGGGGAAAAAGAGCGTGTCGCCGAGGCAGCAGCCACGTTGTCGCAAGGGCAGTACGAAGAGTTAATGCAGGTGTTTGCGGAAGAAAGAGAAAAATTCGTCGAACTCCTGGGCCCGCAAGAAGCCGAAGCCTTGCGTCATGCCACCCTTAAAGGCGATTTTTTCCCGGATTTTCCGGATTCTCAGGTGGCATATAAACAGATTGTGGCGGCATTCATCGAACATCCAACGGTATTTTGGGCGGCGCTTTCTTTGTGGGGCAACAAACACCAGGATGAGCAGGTGGCCGAAGCTTATCACCGGTTCTTTGAGACGGATCACGGTCAAGGCATTCCAACTGCCTGGAATAGTTTTGGAAATCTACTGGGATACCATCTCAAATGCTATGCCAAGGCGGAAAAAGCTTACAGAAAAGCCATCGAACTGGATCAAAAATACGCAGACCCGTGGAATGGATTGGGAAATCTACTGACATACCATCTCAAATGCTATGCCGAGGCGGAAAAAGCTTACAAAAAAGCCATCGAACTGGATCAAAAATACGCATCTCCGTGGAATGGTCTGGGAAATCTGTTGAAAGACCATCTCAACCGCCATGACGAGGCGGAAAAAGCTTACAAAAAAGCCATTGAACTGGATCAAAACGATCCATACCCGTGGAATGACTTGGGAAACCTGCTGACAGACCTCAAACGCTATGATGAAGCGGAAAAAGCATACAGAAAAGCCATTGAATTGGATCCGGATAATCCTTATCCACCTGCAAACTATGCCCGCCTTCTTCTCCGTCAGGGGTGTAGTCATGCAGATGTGAGCCCATACTGTCGCCAAGTCCTTGACCTTTGCGCCATCGTAAAAGGATACGACCCAGCCGGAATATCCGCACTTCAGCTTCAGGCCCACCTTTGCCTTGGCAATACAGATATGGCGATCCAGGCCCTGGACAAATTGGCGGAAGAGGCGGTTCAGGGAAACAAATTCGCGCTGTGGCGCATCAAAGAACAGGTCAGAAAGTGTCATCCGGCAGGTCTTGGCCAAAACCTGCGTGATGCCATCAACCGAAGTTTCCACGCTGATTTTCTAAGGCCGTTTTCCCTGGTGCTGGAGGCCCTTGAACACAATACAACAGCGGTTTTCAGGACGGCCGCGCCGGAGGTGGCAGCCATGGCAGAGAAGGTCTACCAATCTCTCATACCCTAACCGCAGCAGCCTGAAAATGTCCCCGATGTTTGGACGATGTCAGAATCAAGTCGAAACGATTTTATGGGAAAGGGATGTTTTGGAGGAAGGTGTGTTTACAGGGCGGTTTCCGTATTGACCACTTCGCGGATCCGGATGGGTCGTTTTTTGGGCTTGGGGCTCAGCGTGTTGTTGATCAGAAAGCCCTTGAGCCAGCCCTTTGCTTCTTTGACGGCATCCAGACTCCGGTAATATGCTTTCAGCCCCCTGATTTCCGGGTATACACCATCCACCCGCTCCCACTGGTTGGGCCCCATTTTGGCTTCCAGGACATAAAGGAGGCTGTTGCTTTCAACCGCCACCAGGCGGATGGTGGGGCCGAGTTTTTTTTCCAGAAGCCGGATGGTTTCAAGGTCTTCTTCGCTCAAAACAGCAATTTTCAGATCATCCAGTTCACTCATCCTGAAAGGTCCTTTTGCCGGATACCCGCCTGCCTTGTCCATCCATCCGTTAAGAAATGAGGAGTGACCTTGCGGCTGATGCGCCAAGGCCAAAACAGCACCAGGGTGGGAAGCGCTTTGTCGCACAGAAGATTTGACTGGCCGAAGGCCCTGAATCAACACCAAACGCGCCGGGATGTCAAATTGCGTCGTAAAATCCGTTTACGCAAACGGCTTCTGGTCAAGCTGTCCCACCCTGAGTTTGTGTGGAAATGGCGAAATAGAAACTGTTTGTTATCGCATGACGCATCCTGCCATGTACGGCGATGGCTTGCAACCCGAACAGATTCCGGGCTTCGGTGGGTAGGCCACCGAAACCCCGTCAGCGTCATCTCAATTTTTGGACAGTTCGTTCATGATGAACCTTGCGACCATTTCCGCCGCGTTGTGATTGCCGCCATCAGCGGAAAGACCGGCCATGCCCACCGCGCCAATGCAGACATCGTCCGCATCAAACAAGGGGATTCCGCCCGGTATGGCAGTGAACCGGGCATCCGCAAAATAGTGGATTTCCAGGTTTTCCTTTTTCAGGCGTTCCAGCAGCGCCTTGGTCGTGACCCGCATTCTGGCGCTCGTGTATGCCTTTCGCTGGGCCAGTTCAATGGTCATGGCCGGTGCGACTTCTTTTCTCAAAAATCCCAAAAGGTTGCCCTCTGCATCGGATACAGCTGCGCTGAACGGTTTTCCGTTAAAATGATCGGCGGCTGAGACCGAAAGGGCGTGATCAAGCGCCTGGCGCACAATGTGGGTTGTCAATTGCATGGTCGGTTCTCCTTTGTGTCAGAGTTGCTTTTTTGTTTTTCCTGTCTATTTCATCCGCCTTCCCGGAAGGTTCCAAAAAGGCCCTGGACGTAATTTTTTGTATAAAAAATTAATTTTTTTCACAGATACAATAAAAATAATGTTTTCAGACCACCGCATCTGCGGCAAAATGGATCTCAACCGAATTTGTGTGATTAGCTAAAAAATACTAAAAAAATAACAAATGGTTGATAAATAACTCTCCTTGTTTTGAAAGAATAAGAAAAAAAGACAAATCCGAAATATCACGTCTGGTGAAAGACTTTCGGAGTGGATTCTATCAAAAAGGAGGACCCTGATAAAGTTATAAATATAAAATAATATAAATAAAATAAACTAATTATAATAAGCTTTGATATTTTATAAAATTTGAATGTTATTTTTCAAAAGAATCGCTTCGATTCACTTATCGCTTTCCCGGGTATAGACAAACCCACTCTTTTTATTTTGAAATCCTCAGGTACAGGATAGTCATTTTTGTTTTGTCAAATTCTCATGGATGATATGTGGATGAAGTCCATGGCTGGAAAGGCTCCCGCCTGTTTCCGCGCTGATTTAAAAAAATACCCTTGACAAACATTCAGCGCTCATCTATCCTTCTAAATTCCTGATGCGGGGTGGAGCAGCCTGGTAGCTCGTCGGGCTCATAACCCGAAGGTCAGAGGTTCAAATCCTCTCCCCGCTACCAACAAAATCAAAGGGTTAGGCGGATTCCGCTTAGCCCTTTTTTGTTTTGGGGGTGATTTATCCCCCAGGTATCCCCCACAGGTGAGGGTTGGGGGATGAAAGCTGTGATGGGTTTGTGACCGGGGATAAAAAAATTTCAATAGCCCGGCACCCCACAGGAATCAGCCAAAAGGTCAAGTCCAGGCCCTGACAAATTTGTTGTGCGGCAGCGGACCGGGAATGCGTTTGGTTGGTTCCATGGGTCACGGGTCTGTGGACAGGTCTCACCAGTTTGGCGGGTTAACCGTATTACAAAAAGGCAGGTGGAAACGCCGTCCACTTGGTGAGGTGGGGGTTGAAAAACCGTAGCCCCGTCACCATGAGGAACAGATCAATCAAATTCCAAAAATTTGTGGGGTGGAACTTGGAAAGTGTCCGCGATGGAAAACAAGGTCTTCAGGGAGATGGGCTGAACACTGGACGGGGTTTCAATGTTGGATAGATACTTGGGATTGATCCCAATCTTTTCAGCGAGTTGCTCTTGGGTATAGCCATGGCGCTTTGGATAATAGGCGATCTTCAGCCCAATTTCGACATACCGTTGATCGTTATGGTTTTTTGTATTGTCCATGGTTCCTTCCTGAAAAATCAATTTACGGTATTGACTTGAAAGAATGAACCATTCCAAACATTGAATATTCCATTTTATAAATGGAATATTGTGTGTATCGTATTGGATATGGAGGTAGTTATGTGGACGCTCTGGATTCTTGGCGGTATCGGTGGGTATATAGTCTATGGGGGCTGGGAAAGTTTTGTTGCTGGTTTTACAGTTGCGGTAATTGCGACTTTTATTGTTCCTTTGGTGCTTGGGTTAATCGGTATTTTAATCAATCTTTTTTCGCCTCCAAAAAAATAGGGGTGATGCCGTGAATAATGTTTCTGCGAAAAACAAGTTGGGGCCGGGCTTTTCTGTTTGCATTCTTTATTGTTGCATTATTATATTTTGCTGTAGCTACTGTGCTGTTGAGAATTCAATGGCGCAGGAATCATTTCCTGAAAGACGGAGCTTTGCTGATCGGTATTTGCCACCCGGTGGCCTCGATGCTCTTGTTGACGGCGGTAATTACGGGTACGACCCGAATAGAACGGCTCAGATGTACGGCTTGGCCCTGCTCCAATTGATGATGAGAGGAAATCAAGCGCCTCCAATGCAACCGCGATCCGTTCCACCACAGCCGCGCGCTAAAACTGGAAGCGCCTTTTTCATTAACAATACTGGTCTGATCGCAACAAATTACCATGTTGTCGCTGGCACTACCGTTCAGGCTATTTTTGACCACCAGCGTCAATCCCTTGTTCTGGCCCAAATCATATATGCAAATACATTCAATGATTTGGCTCTTCTACAGACAAATGTTTATAGTAAAGCGATACCCCTTGCAATAACAGCCAGTCCAAAGCGGGGCGATGAAGTGCTCACATTGGGATATCCCAGCCCAGAGATTCAGGGAGTGCAACAAAAAGCCGCCTTTGGCCGTATTAATGCTACCACAGGTTTTTCTGATGACGCACGTTTTTTTCAGGTCGATCTCCCCGTACAACCAGGGAACTCTGGAGGGCCATTGCTGAATACCAAAGGCGAAGTCATAGGTATTGTTACGGCTCGCCTGCAAGGTGACTATCAAAACGTGAATTATGCTGTGAAGGTAGCCTGTCTCCACCAACTCCTGAAGGAAGCGAACATTAAAATCCCTTATCGGGAAATCCAACCAAAACCCATGCCAATGGATCAAATCATCCAGCGTTTTGAAAGATCCGCTGTGTTAATAATAGCAGGCCATTAAAACAGACTCATTTTCATATCAGCCCGAACAGGATTTAACTGTGATGAGTGAACTGCTCCCCAACTGACCAACAGGGAGAGTTGAAGTCCCTTCAGGTTTTCCTACCCGCCGTCACCACCGATGCTATATATGAATTTATAAACGGAAGTTCATCTGGTTCCTGTTCAACCCTTGGTAAAAGACCTATGATTTCCTTTGCGGCGGGTAATGGCAATTCGCCACGGGATGCTTGGGATAGAACACCTTTCACGGGGTCAGCATCAGACATTTCAAATTCTACTGGTACATCAACCGGTTTAAGTTTTGGCAATCCACGCTCAAGAATCAATTTTTGTGCTTCATGGTCACCTGCAAGGGCACGCGCCACAACCAAGGGTAAAACAATTTCCACAGCGTCACGCAACATACGGAGCTGTTTGTTCACTGAACCTTTCGGCCGACCGGCCGGGTTACCGCTTTGTCCTTTTTGCCATTGCATGGTGATAATCTCCTGATGTTTTCAATGATTCTCCGAAAATCGCTGTCACCCCCGTCACCTGTCACTGGCCCAGTAAAAATGGGGGTTTTTGGGTGACAACAGTTTTTTTGACCTGTCACCCTCAATACATTCCAGAAAATGCGTCCTCTATAAATTTCTTCGTCAAAGCGTTATCAGCATCAGAAAGCGTAGGGAGGTCATCTCCATTTTTTGCGAAAAGAGAATCAAAAACCTGTGGAGACACAGAAGGGGTGACAGGTGGGCGACAGATGTCTTTTTTTTCTGTCACCTCAGAAAGCATTGATTTTTCTGGTTTAGTGACAGGTGACAGACGTGACAGGTAGTCTTGGAATTTTTTTAGAACTTCCGGCGTCACCCTTTTCCCCCGCTGTGTACTTGTTCTTTCCTCTTCCAAACCGATTTTTATCGCAACTTTGCCGACGTGGGGTTTGCGAACAGGTATTCCCAACTTTGTGTTCACACGTTGAAATAATTCATCGTTTGATATCACCCATCCATTCGCCGCAATAACAACACTGTGTTCAACCACAACTTCCATAATCGCCCGTTCAACCGGTTCGACCGTTTTTTGTTTTGAATCAAAAAGAGGCCAAACCTGTTCTTGATGGGCTTTGATCCAGTCCGCCAACAGCAGTGCCCGCCTCATGCAATCCTCAGACACCTGTGTCATCCTGTCATTTCCGTCATTCCCGGAAATGACCGCATCAAGGCAGTGAAGCAGAAGACACAGGCGCAGAGCATGAGCCTGAAGTTTTTTAAGTCGCGCAGCGTGGGGTGCCATAAACGCCTCGGCGGCAATTCGATCATACCATTCAATGAAAAGGTGTTCAGCGTCGACAGACAGCATGACGGGCTGTTCAATCTCGGCCCCGTCACCCCCTGTGAGAACATCCCAGCCCCACAACGTATCGGTGATCTTTTGAAGAAGGTCTCGACTGTTCTTGGAAATTGACACTTTTGAAAAATACGATGGGCGTTCCGCCACAGCCTGGATAAAGATGAACCGAGGAAGCAGGCCGGTCTCCTCGTCCAGTCCGCCGGCCCCGCCCTGGAAAATATTTGAAAGCGCGCCGGGTTGTACGCCACCGAAGATTCCCACACATGCGTGGGGGATAAGAATATTGCGCTCCGATTTGCTCGACCGGTTCACTTTCCATGGGCCGGAGTTGTGGGCGGAAAGTAGACGCGCTTTCGTCCCGCCCTCCCTTCCCGTGTACCGGTCCAGGTTCATGACAAGGGTGGCCAACTCGTCCGTCATCCACAGGACGCCCTTCGGGTTCCCCTGAAGCAGGTCGCCCAACGCTTCCGGCGTGATGTCATCGGCGATGGCCTGTTTCCACACTGGTTTGACCGGCACTATGGGGTTCGTCAGGGGAGTGGTTCCGCTGCGCTTCTGTGGATTGGTCTGCGCGGTAATGAACGCTTTCTCCTTCGCGTGGTAAACTTTTTCTTCAAATTTAAATTTATCCATTTCCATGTCGAATGCCTGTTTTCCATTCGACTCTTTTTTGTAGATCAGGCGGAAGAATTCCGTCATGACGGGGCTTTTCCCCATGCCCGATTTTGCCACCACAGCAAGCCAAAGATTACCCGCTTCACACCATCCTGGTTTGACCTGAATCATCCGTGACCGACCGACCAGACACGACAGCAGTGCCAAGAAAGCGGCCACAGGAATCTCCGATGGTACGCCAAAAGCATCGGCAGCTTCGACCAGCAAGGCTCGAACCCCGACGGGGAAAGCTTCCAGGGGAACAGGCGGCGGGACGGTCAAACAGTAGGCTTCCTCCACAGGCTTTGCGACCTCTCGGTAAACATCCTGGGTGTTTGCAATCGCCTGGGCGATCGTCATCATGCCATAGGTTCGATCGCCGTGTTGTTCGTCCCACTTCGGGCGGTACAACCTCGACCGGCGGAACAGGCGATCCATTCGGTCCGCGTCTTTCGCTGTCCAGAAGGCCAGTATGGAGCACAGGGAAAGGTCCGCTTCGGATTGACTCGAAAAACCTGTGGTCTCTCCTGCCCACAAGCGGTTGAATTTCTTACCTTGTTTTGAATCGCCGATTTTAGCAAGCAGCGCTTCGTCTTCTGAAGGCGGCGCCCCAACTGTGGCGACCACAGGGGGGGCTTTGGACGGGGAGTCCTGCTCCCGAATAAACGTCTGATGGACCGCATCAATCCCAGCCTGATTCTCGATGATCGGAAGCAGATCCATCCCTGGTGGAATAACCCCCGTGACTGTTAGATATCGCTTGTCTGCGTACATTTCCACAGGGCCACGGCGGTTTCCGCCCGGTGGGAGTCGGCCTTTCACAAAAATGTGGAGCCCTTTTCCCGAGGGGGATTTCTCCGTGTAAGACTTCATCGTGTCGATGATGCCCTGTGCCCATGATTCAACCACACCATCTGTGATGCAGTTGTCCAGGTCAATTCCCACATAAGGATCATTTTCAGTCAGGACAAAGCCAACTCCCAGTATTAAACCATTCTTTTCAATCCATTCACCGGGGTTTTTGCCCTTTATCGTGTGGGTATGTGCCTTGTCTTTCCATTGATTATAAAAGTCTACAGCGTCAGCAAATGTTCCCCATGTTGTTGATTTGTTCGTGCTCGCGCCTTTACTGGTTCGCGGGTTTACTGGAAACTTGTCTGGTTTTGGTTTCTGTGGATTCGACACTGCTTCCCACGGTACCCATTGCGGTAAGCTTTTCAGTTCTTCAGGAATATTTTCGACAATCGGAAAGATGAGATTATGCATGACTATTCTCGTATTCTTTCAAGAGGTATCGGAGTTCTTCTTTAGGCAAGGTATTGTGTGTGCAAACCCGGCGTTCAAACAAATTACGCAAGACATTTCCGCGCTTTCCGCGATGGCAACACATATCTTCCCCGGTTTGTGGGTGGTACACATGGTACCCGCATTGTTCGCACACGGCGCGTTGCAGATCGGCCTCGCGACCAAATCCATTTTCCCACTCGTTCCCGCAAAAAACAGCGGTACCGTCAGCTATCCACATGTCTTTTTCGAATTTAGGCATGGTTTTTCTCCTCTCCAAAAAAGAGTTTCACCCAAGCAATAAACTCGGGCTTAAAGTAAATGCGCTTCCCACGAATTACCTTTCCGCCCGGCCCCTTCCCCTGACTGTCAAGATTCGCCAGGGTGCCTCGGCAGATCAAACCGTTCAGCATTCTCGCTGCCTCGACTCTTGTGAAAAAGTCGGGCGCGTTTTTTTCCAGGTTCACGACAATTTCTGCCGTCATTTCTAACCTCCATTTTTAAGGGTAAATCATTATCACGTCGAATGATTCTACCCCTAACAATACACCTCATTCTACTTTCAACAAGCCCCCAACTTGTCACCGAAAAACTCAATTTCACCCAGCAAATACGCCAAACAGACAGCCTCATTTGTCACAAAAAAATGCCGCATACTCCCCATAAAATTGGAAGTATGCAGCATAAAATATTTTCTTTCAAAAAAATTATTTTTTCCGGGTGTCCCAGTTCGGCATCAGGTCAAAACCAAACTTCCGGCTGTACGGTTCGAGCAGCTTTTTCACATCAGGCTTCTTCTTGTTGATGGTCTTCCGTTTGGTCTCTGCGTCGGTACTCTTTGCTTTGGCCGGGTATGCTTCATCAAAAGCCTTCTCATGAGACAGCCCTTTCGCCTTCGCAATGGCCATCTTTATATATTCCTGAGCTTTGGCGTCGTTCTTGCTGACCTCTGGAAGCACGCATTTTTTCAGTATATCTGAAAGGGATCGTCGTGCAAGTTGGAGAGATCCCCAATCAAAACCCAGATCATTTCGCTGTGATATTTTTTGTCGGGCCGGGAAGTCAAATCCTTCTTTCTTCAAATAACCAACTGCGGAATGAAGCGATATCACGGCTGTGTCAAGCATGGCGCGACAGATAACATCACAGGGGTGATTCGTTCTGAAGTATTCCACCATATTGTAGTCACGATTTGCCGTACCAATTGGAGAGAGAGGACGCAGGGATGGATATACAGGGTAATATTGATCCCAGCTTTCTGATCGTGCTCTTTTGAAAAGTGCATCGGCTTCAGTGGAATGTATCCAATTCCACACACCATGAAATTTTCTTTCATTGCCATCACAAAGCGGTGGGATTGTATGCGGTTCTCGAAAAACCTTATTCGATCCTTCTTCGTTGATGACCTTTAGTATCTTCTCCATACGCTTTATAGAAAATGGTTCATCATCGTACTGTTGGAGGAAAGGAACATTAAGGCGAGCTTTTACACTGGCAGCCATATTGGTGGCGGCCTCGAGTTGGAGGTTGTAAAGCCACCGGATTTTTCCAATTGTCGTTTCTGTCATAAACACCTCTGTTTGTACGCGGGTACCTTTCCTGGTTCCTCTACCACCCACCCACATGAGACGCGTCCAAAAGCCCCCTGTAGGGGAGCTCAGGACAAAAGCTGCCGCCAGTCGACATTCAGAACAGCTGCCAGCCGTTTGGCCACTTCCTTTCCAATAGGCCGCCGACCGTTTTCCATGGCGCTGATGTTCTGGACGCTGACGCCGGTGAGTTTGGCAAGCTGCCGCTGGCTCACGTCTTCCCGGTATCGTGCCCCACGAAGCGCATGACCGGCATGAAAGCCAGGGAACACCTCTTCCGTGGTATACCATTCCCTTTCTTTAGTGGTCGGCGTTTCCTGCTGAATGGAACAACCTTTTGATGTCAGCAACGCTTTGACCTCAGAAACCATCTCTGGCCGGCACAAGACGCCCAAAAAAACTTGAGTGGGTTCAGTATGGGGCTTTTTCGTGGGTTCCAACATAGGTCACCTCAATGCATTTTTCCTGTTCTTTGATTGACCACCAGACCGCCACATAGGTCGGACGCCCTTTTTTCAGGTGGCAATGGTGTTTGTTTTTCCCAAGCTTGCCATAGTTCGGCCAGTTGCCCGCTACTGGGCCGTTGGTTCTCAAGTCACCCACAAGAAGCCACACCGCCGATTGAACCGGTAACGGTAAATTGTGGACAGCTTTCCGGGCTTTGGGTGTCCATCGTATTTCCCACATAGTATATGTCACGCCCCTTGCTTGTCAATAAATGACAAGCTTTTAAAAATGGAATGATGCCAAGTTTATACCCACCCCTAGGTATATATAATCCACTCCCTACCCACATGAGCCGCGTCCAAAAGCCCCCACCCACCAAGGACTGCGCATATCACGCCATATGTTTTCGAATCGGGATGACCTCTGCTGGTTTTGGCTCCAGGCTTCCTTCCAAACTCAATGCCGCTGTGCGCACTGTATCAGGGGCCAAATGACTGTATCGCTTTGTCATCTCCAAAGACGAATGTCCCAAAAGTTCGGCCACGGTGAAAAGCGGCGTGCCGCGTTGCACCAGCCAAGAGGCGAAAGTGTGTCTCAAACTGTGAAAAACGATCCGCTGCCGCCGGTCCGTAATGCGCACAGGGGTTCCGTCTGCTGTGGTTTCACCGGTATCGTTCAGCCCCAGGTCATCGACCACGCGGTTGAAAGTGTCGCTGATTTCGTTTCGCTTCCCACCATGAGCAGCAGGGAACACCAGTTGTGACTTTGCTTGGTCAGTGAAACGGCGCTTGAGCATGTCGCGGATTTCTTCCGGGATAAAGGCATGACGATTTCTTTTGTTCTTTGTGTCTTTGATAAGAATCGTACCGTTTTCAAAGTCAATATCCCCCCAACACAGGGAATGAATTTCTCCTAGGCGAAGCCCACAAAACAGAGATAACACTGCTTCGTCGTGGGTGTCCACGGACCGAAGCTTTAAGGCGTCTAACAAAGCCCGCACCTCCTCCTGTGTGAGAAAGCGCATCCGCCGATTATCTTGCCGTGGTTTTTTCACTCGACGAACGGGGCATTCTTGATCCACCACACCATGGGTTGTCGCCATAGACCAAAGTTGGGAGATGTCGGCCAGGACGTGGCGGATGGTTGTGGGAGATTTGTCGGACTTCTTCAAATGAAGAACCAGCCCCTCCACTTGGGCAACAGTGAGTTTCCGTAACGGCGTGTCGCCTATGGCCGGTCCAATCCAGTTTTTGAACCGTCCACGTTCTGTGGTTACCACATGTTTTGTTTTGTTGGATTCGGCAATCGGCAGATAAGTAGCTTCCCAGAATTCCGCCACCGTGATGGATTCTTTTTCTTTTCGGCGTTGGGCCTTGGTATCAGCTTCAGTTTTCGCCTCGTTCAGCTCGCGCATTTCTTTTATGGACTGTGGCCGTCGTCCGAATTTAATGTTCTCCTGAATTTCAGAAAGCACTTTATAGGCGGATTCCATCGACACACCTTGTGATCCCCAGCCCACCACTTCTTCCTTTCGCACGCCTTCCACATAATAGCGGATCGAAAAACACCGGTCGAAGTTCACACCATGTTTTCGTGTTGCGTGTTGTCGGTACCTCACATTTGGAAATTTTGTCGAAAGCCATTTTACCGCCATTGTCTCTGCCCCCTTTTTTTGAAAGATTAAAGGACTCCGTCGATCAAGCTTATCCCCCATATATCCCCCAAATATTCGTGAAGGCGGGTGACAACCGATGAACATCGGTGATGATCAGAATAACCAATAACAACTTGAAAAACAAGGAATATTTGATCAAAAAATGATGGTCTGTGACGTGGTGTGAAAACGCTGATTTTATGGTAGTCGGCGGACTCATAACCCGAAGGTCAGAGGTTCAAATCCTCTCCCCGCTACCAAAACATCAAGCCCTTACGGATTTATTGCCGTAAGGGCTTTTTTTAATGGACCGCCGGCCCTTTGCGCCTACCCACCCATGCCGGAAAGGCTCCGCTTCTCCTTCCCCAGCCCCACCGGACAGGCTGCCAAGCACAATCCGCACATGGGTGCACGAACAGCTTTTCCTCGCTCCCGGCGATGCTTTTGGCAGGCCCGGATATCCACCAGATCAGACCGGGTTAAAGACCGATTCCACAATGCGCCTTGAATCGCACCCACCGGGCAGGCGTCCTGGCATCTGCGGCATTTCCCGCAGAATGAGGTGACACACGGCTCGGCTGCGGGCAGCGGCGCATCGGTTAAAATGGTGGCAAGCCACACATGGGGCCCGAACTTTCGGGTCACAAGCACCCCCATCCGGCCGATCCATCCCAGGTTGGCCAGGGTTGCTGTGGTTTTGTGGGGATATCGCGAGGTCAGGTAGCGATCCACATCCATGTCGTCATCCGAGCCGTCAAAAAAAGGCCGGAATCCGTATCCACTGGCATTAAATCCATATGCACGGATCACCTTGCGTCCCACCGCAACAATGGGATTGAGCCGGTGCTGCATTTCAAAATACGCGTCCACATAGGCCGGGTTTGCCGTAGGTGTGCCGGGCTGACGGGCCAGTTCCGGAACAAAGGGAATGGCAATGGAAACCCCGCGTCCAAGCACAGGAAAGGGATTAAAGGAAACCGGCGCCATGTCGGCAAATCCCACCAGAACAGCGCCGGCGTCTTTTAAAGCAGATGTGAGGGCATCTGCAAGTGATTTGACTTCAGCCATAAAAATCACCTGTTTGTTGAGAGCTGATTGGAAATTGGGCTGGCCATCCGGCTCATCATGGGGTAAACTCGCTGTTCACCGCCAGCCTTATTGTATCCACGTTTCAAAAAAATAAAATGGAGTGTTTTATGCGACTGCTGCTTGCCATTCTGATTCCCTGGTTCCAGTTTTTTACCATTGGCCGGCCCTTTGCCGGCCTTATCTGCCTTGTGCTTCAGATTACCCTGATCGGCTGGATTCCGGCGGCCATCTGGTCTGTTTATGCCCTTTCGCAATACAAGACCGACCAGAAAATAGCAGAGGCCCTGAACAAAAAGTAATTTTTGCAACTTCAGGGCAGAACCGGATACCCGGCCATCTGTTTTCAGGACGAAAGGAGGTGATGCGCAGATGAATGCTTCTAAAAAATGGACACCCGGACAGGTCGGTGTACTGGCCGCCGCCATCATCGGTATACTGGCAGGGCTCGGTATTTACACCACCTATATGTCCAGAGCCTGGTCCTATGCGTCAGACGATCCGGCGACCTGTGTGAACTGTCACATCATGGCGCCGTATTATCAAGCCTGGCGTCACAGTTCCCATGGTCAATGGGCCACCTGCAATGACTGCCATGTGCCCGGCGACAACGTGGTGGCAGCCTATGGGTTCAAGGCAATGGATGGCTTATACCATTCCGCCGTGTTTACGGCAGGTGCCGAGCCACAGGTGATTCGTCCCAAAGATGCCAGTTATAGCGTCATCATGGACAATTGCATCCGGTGCCATACCCCGCTGGTGACCGAATTTGTCAAAATGGGAATTTCCTATCAAGAGGCCAAAGCCGGTGCAGGCAAACCCTGCTGGGAGTGTCATACCCAGGTTCCCCATACTTCCATCAGCAATATTGCCTCATCCACCGCCATTGCGGCGCCGGTTCCGGGAAATCCGGTTCCGGATTGGTTGAAAACCAGGGCACCCTAACCGTGTGCCTTTAACCAAACATGTCTGGTGACGGTTGTGCCCGGAATCGCTTTTTGCCTGAAAAAGAAATGCGGTTTTCAGCACACGATCTCATCGTGTCATCATCTTCCTGAGGAGACCAGAACGTATGAAACTGACCGAATTTATAAAAGAAAAACCCGGTTTTTCCGCTGCCATTGTCTTTGTTGTGGGACTGGTGGCGATTCTGCTGCTGGCCATGCTGGCGGCCAGCATCACCTTTCGCCGGGCCGAAGTGGCGTCCATCTACAACAATGTGAAAGTCAAAATAACGGGTATTGAGTCCCGCAGTGATATCTGGGGACAGAATTATCCCCGGGAATGGGAAACCTGGAAAAAAACCCAGGAGATGGACTTTAAAAGCAAGTATCTGGGCAATATGCCGGAAGATGCGCTGGGAGCCCGGCCGGACATGGCGATTCTCTGGGCCGGATATGCCTTTGCACGGGATTATTCCGCACCCCGTGGGCACGGGTATGCCATTGACGACATGCGGGCAACCCTTCGCACCGGCGCGCCCGTGGACGGTGCGCCCGATCTTCAGCCCGGTACCTGCTGGACCTGCAAGAGTCCCGATGTTCCCCGGATGATGAAGGAAGTGGGCGTTGAAAATTTTTACAAGGGGAAATGGAGTGATTTCGGCGCTGAAGTGGTCAACCCCATCGGATGCGCGGACTGCCATGACCCGGACACCATGAGCCTGACCATTACCCGTCCGGCCCTGATTGAAGCCTTTGAGCGCCATGGAAAAGATATCCGCAACGCCACGCTCCAGGAAATGCGGAGTCTGGTCTGCGCCCAGTGCCATGTGGAATATTATTTTAAAGGGGATGAAAAATACCTCACCTTTCCGTGGGACGGGGGCATCACCATGGAAGCCATGGAAGCCTATTACGACAAAAACGAAGTGACGGACTGGGTCCATGCGGTCAGCAAAACCAAAATGCTCAAGGCCCAGCATCCGGATTATGAGCTGTTTCTTCTGGGCGCCCATGGTCAGCGGGGCGTGTCCTGCGCGGACTGCCACATGCCGTATATTTCAGAGGGCGGCGTGAAGTACTCGGATCATCATGTGATGAGCCCGCTTAAAAATGTGTCTTCCACCTGCCAGACCTGTCACCGGGACAGTGAAGACAACCTGATCGGTTATGTGTATGAGCGTCAGGACAAGGTGCTGGAGATCCGGAACCGGCTGGAGCCTGAACTGGCAAAGGCCCATATCCTGGCCAAACTGGCCTGGGACAGCGGTGCAACCCAGGAAGAAATGGCCGATGCCCAGAAGCTGATCCGGCAGGCCCAGTGGCGGTGGGATTTCGGCGTTGCCTCCCACGGCGCGTCTTTCCATGCGCCCATTGAAACCCAGCGGGTTCTGTCCCACGGCCTGGACAAGGCGCTGCTGGCGCAACTGACCCTCAAAGACGTACTTTACCGCCATGGGGTAACGGAAGTGACCCTGCCGGATATTTCCACCAAAGAAAAAGCCCAGGCCTGGATCGGGCTGGATATGGCGACGCTGAAAGAACAGAAAGCCGGGTTCATGGAAAAAGTGGTGCCGGAATGGATCAAAACCGCTATCCAGAATAATCGTCTTTCTGCACCCCAGGCACAATAATGTGAAATGTCTGTCCGATTCCGGCAGCAAGGGCCTTTGAATAGCGCATCCTGGCTGCCGAATCGGGCAAACATGAAATAAAAATAGCCGGTTGACGAAACCCGAAAGGCGGTGCGGGTGCGGTCAAACAGCCGGAAAAAGGATTTTCTGAATGCTGGAGGGGGTTGCATTTATCTGCGGGGCATCGGTCATGGTGCTGGAAATGGCCGGCGCCCGGGTGCTGGCGCCGTATCTGGGAACGTCCATTGTGGTCTGGACCGCCCTGATCGGTGTGATTCTGGCAAGCCTGTCTTTTGGATACTGGACCGGCGGACGGCTGGGAGACCGAAATCCATCGGCCGCCACCCTGGCCAAAATGATCGCCGGCGGTTCCGGCTTTGTCCTGGTGGCAGCCCCTCTTCATTCGCCGATACTGGATCTGATCACTGGATGGAAGTGGCCCATTGAGGTCAGTGCGGTGGCGGCGGCAGTTGTTCTTTTTTCCGTTCCGAGCATTCTCCTGGGAATGGTTTCCCCCTACATCATTCAGGTTCGACTTTTAACCAGCACGGGTCCAGAGCGCCGGACCGGAACCGTGATGGGCCGTTTTTTTGCCCTTTCCACCATCGGCTCCATTGTGGGCACGTTTCTGGGCGGGTACTGGCTGATTTCGTGGTTCGGCACCCGTGTGATTTTATATGTGGTGGCAGCCACCCTGGCCATTGCCGCCGTGATGGCCGCACCGAAAATGGGCCGGAAAAATCCCGGTATTTTTTTGTTTTCCGCCTGCCTGTGTATGGCTGTTCTTTCTGCCCTGACCGCTGAAAAAGACCTTGCCGTGGGAATTGAACAGGACACCCGGTACAACCATATCAAACTTCAGGAAGGGGAAAGTGCCGACGGCCAGATGCTTCGGTGCCTGTTTACGGATCCCGGCGGAATGGCCCAGTCCTGCATGTTTGTTGATGACCCGGATGCCCTTGTTTTCAATTATACCCGGCATTATGCCATTGCCTGGCACATGGTGCCGGAGGCAAAAACCTTTCTGATGCTGGGCGGCGGCGGATATTCCGTCCCCCGGTATCTGGTTTCCACCCGGCCGGCAGCGGTTGTGGATGTGGTTGAAATTGATCCGGGCATCACAGCAGCAGCAGAAACCTTTCTGGCGCTGAAACCCGATCCCCGGATACGGATCTTCCATGAAGATGCGCGGGTTTTTCTCAACCAAAAGGCCCGTATGGAACCCAAGGAACCCTATGATATCATCATGGGCGACACCTTTACGTCCAGCTACAACATTCCCTTTCATCTCGGAACCGTTGAATGCGCAGAAAAAATCAGGATGCTGTTGAAGGACGACGGTGTTTTTATCTGCAATATCATTTCCGCGGTAACCGGTGACAAAAGCCGGGTTCTCCAGTCCATCCACGGCGCACTGGATCAGGTTTTTCCCCAGACCCATATTTTTCCCATTTATCCGGACAGATTGGGAGAGATTCAGAATGTCATGGTCATGGCCCTCAAATCACCCCGGCCGATTCCAGGGGCAACGGATTCTGAGCTTGCGGCCATGCTGAAAAAAGAAATCCGCCTTCTGCTTCCCCACAAGACGCCTCCGCTGGTGGATGATTTCGCACCCGTGGAACGGTATGCCCTGCCCATGCTGGGAAAAAACAGAGCTTAAAATTTTTGACCGTTTTGATTTACAGCCATTTTTGTCTGTAATAAAAAAGAAAAAAGCACCTTCCATGAACCGAAAGGCTTTTTATGTTCAGACACATTCTGGCCGCAACAGATGTCATCACCCAGCCGGACGCACCCATCCTGTCGGCTGTTGAACTGCTCCGTCAGCAAGGCGGCCATCTGGTGATACTGCATGTGATCATTCCGGAAACACCATCACCAAGCCCACAAACGCATCATTTTGCTACCGGCGCGCCGGTAGCGCTGGATAACGCCTATATGTCCGAGGTGGCACAGGCATTGCGGTATACCTACGCGCCGCTGCTCAGCAACCTCTCTTTCCGGATTCATGTTGCGGCAGGTGTGCCGTGGCAGGCGATTCTGGAAACAGCGGCCATGGCGGATGCGGATCTCATTGTGCTGGGAAATCGTTCAGTGGAAACCGCGACCCAGGGAAAGGAGCGGATCATCGGAAAGGTGGGAACCACTGTGGCCCATGTGGTCACCCGGGAAACCTGTCCGGTCATGGTGGTGAACCGGCCGGCCACACCTGAGCAAATGCGCTTTGGGCGGATCATGGTGTCGGTTGATTTTTCGCGAACCTGCGAATGCGCCGTGTGTTTTGCGGCGCGCCTTGCCGTCTTGCACCACAGCCAGGTGACGGTCTTTCACATGCTGCCGGTTCCGCCCTATCCCAAATACACACCGGCCGATTATGCGGCTGACATGGAAAATGCCCAAAAGCGGCTGGCGGATTTTTGTGACCCTTACCTGGACGGCATTGACCACACCTACCAGATTCAGGCCGGCGCCCTGCCCCATCTGGCCATTGTGGCTGCTGCCGACCAAACCCGCACGGATCTTATTATCATGGGCTCCCACACCCGGGACCAGGCCGGAAAATGGTATCCAGGAAGCGCGGTAGAGCGGACGAGCTACCGGGCAGCCTGTCCCATCATGGTCATCAATGACCCCGAACTCCTGGTCCAAAACGGAAAAAATGAGGACCGCCTGATTCATCTTTTCACACATTCCTCCAACTGATTCGAACCTCACCGTTCTGTCCAGACGCCCGTTTCTGACGGGCGCCTGGCGTTTTTTGCGTTCTTTGGGAAAACAGACGCCATTACCCTTTTCGTTCTGTTTTTTTGGTGCACCAGCGGCAGGCACAGAAAAATCACAACCAGCGCATAAAAGGCCGTATCCGCCATGGGGATAAAATTGGTCACAATGATGAACCAAAACAAAAACAGAAGCACTTCCTGAACAACAATACCAATGAATTTCATCATGGTTTCTTCTCCGGCGCGGGATGAGTATTGTCGCGGAGGCGGTGGGGTTTTTCCGGTTTTCCTCTCCCCAAGTGGTCTTTTTAGGGAGAAGGCGGGGTGAGGGGCTTAAAAGCAGACGTACCCTTAAAACACCATCGACAGGTATATTCTTTTAGCCCAACAGCCTTAAAGGCATAACCATCAATCAAATAACCCACTATACTATTTTTAAATCGTGTGGGTGAAAGGTAAGCGCTCACGGGGTAATGTGTTTGGATTTATTATGTTTTCGAAAAAACGTACTTTCTTCTTGTTTTTTAAATGTATAAACTTCAACATGTTAAGATTTCGTACAAATTTTACCGCTTCAGTTTTATAAAATAATTTCAATATGTTTACCCCCGTGAGCGCTTACGGTGAAAGAATAGCGCTACAGACAGGGGGTTGCAGTACTGAATGTGGCGCTTCCTGATTTTTGGTTTAACTGAATGAAATCTCTTGAACTTGTTGTCCGTACAAGTGTTTCTGCCGTAAAGCTGCGACTTGGATGACCGCAGGTATAGTAACCCGATACGCAGGGCCAGCGATGTCAATTGCTGTCCAGAGCCCAGTGATAACCCACCCAATAGGCCCAGTTAAAATCGACATCGTTCTAGTCAAAAGTATATTACCACCAAAGGAAAGCCCGCGTCCGATGAGGGCCTTCAGGACAGCGTTAACGATTATCACGGTGAGTTGGTATGATTTAAAACCGCCTGCGCGGAATACGGCTTGAAACAGTCCGACCATTGCTTCAGATGTTATCTTATTGGTGTTTTTAATGCCTATGGATTGGGCAAGCTCCGCCAATTCCTCTGGCGTCATTTTTTCCAGGGCATCAGTCAAGATTTTCATCAGCAGGTGGTTTTCAATTTTTTCTGCGTCAGAAGCCTTATTATAGTTAACTTTCATTTTATCAGCCACATCCGTTAAGACCTCTTTGTACATGACCCCTTTCCCACCCCGGAAGATTGTTGCAAAAGTATTGGCTCCAAAGCACTGTATTTCAGCGGCGATCAAATCCCAATATTTGCTATGATCTGGAGAATAAGATTTGTAGGCCTCTGTGTAGGTGAGTTCCTCGGTAAGCCTATCGTCCCCATCTTTATCATAGATGAGGCAATACACGAGGTCGTTCAGATCCGCTGACTTGAGGTGCCGCAAAAACTCCAGGTCGTTGTCGTATCGATAAGCCATGCTTTGTTCCTTTCGTTTTGAACGATTGTGTTGTCTGTACATTGCGCTATAGTTAATTGACACGCCTACTATCTACTCTGACTCCTTTTGACTTGATGTGATCTCGAAATTCCCGTCCACCTCCTCGCAATTAAGTCGATTGGACTCGCAAATAGCTCTGATCGCCTTGAAAATACCGAATGTGGCTATTCCGGCTGCCATTGGAATGGATGCAACCAAGGCAGCTCTGCCCAAAAGCGCCCCTCCTATAGCGCTTAACCCCGATGTAACTCCAACGGCCGACAAACCAGCAATGGTTCCACTGGCGGCAACCGTTGCCAACGCGGCACTGATTCCTGCTCCGTTCTTCCCCGTTGCACGAATGTATTCCAGCAGGCTATCCCGTTCCGCTGACGTCAAAGATTGAAATTTTGCGTGTCCGATAAAAACCAGTGCCAGAAGCCGATTCATGAAATCAGCAGTTGGTCGTGTCTTTCCCGCCTCTATGCGACTAATCGTGGCTTCACTACAGCCAATGACAGACGCAAGATCACGTCTCGTCATCATCATCGCATCCCTGATTAGCCCAAGTTTAGTGCCGCAATTTTCCACAGTAATAGATTCAAGGAACGCCGCTTTTCCGTTAACAGAAGACAGATCAATCTCCATAGCTCATCTCCTTATAGTTTGCTAAGCAAACTATCATTTCCTTGCAAAGTTAAGCAAAAATATTCACAAACTTTCATACGCTTGCACGTCCTGCAATATGCCCACAGAAAACTCATTGTCAAGAGCTATTGAAACGTAAAAATTCAACGATACCTTCAGTCGCCCGGTTACCGCCTTCCCAAAATCTGAAAATATCATCTTGCCAGCGCCGCAGAATATACTGCGAACCGCCAATAAGTTGCTGTTTTCAGGTCTTGAAAAGTAGGGGGGGGGGCTCATCGCGTCCTGTCTGAAAAAATAAGTTTAATGGCGTTCCTGAGTATATCATTCTGAATCAATTTGTTTTTATGAAACACCTATACAGAGACACCAACTCTCCGTGCCAAGGACACACCAAGAACAACCAAAGTAGCTCATTCGGGGTTTAATTGTGATGATTTG
>JAJDJS010000036.1 GCA_030267325.1 Desulfosarcina sp. OttesenSCG-928-A07
GAAGGCCAGCGCCGGTATGTGGAATCCCTTTCCGCCTATGCCCGCCAGTTTATCGGCCAGATGGAAAAACCCCGCTACGACACCATTCGCGGGCTGTCCCCCACCATTTCCATTGAGCAGAAGGCGGCCAGCAAAAACCCCCGGTCCACGGTGGGCACCATCACGGAAATTTACGATTACCTGCGGGTACTCTATGCCCGGGTGGGTCAGCAGACCTGTATCCATTGCCACCAGCCGGTGGGACGGGGCAGCGCCCAGAGCATGGTGGACCGCATCCTGGAGATTCCCGAAGGCACCCGGATTCTGATCCTTGCGCCGGTGATTGAAAACCGCAAAGGCGAACATCGTGACGTGATAGCCACGCTCCAGCAGGACGGATTTGCCCGGCTTCGGGTGGACGGCGTGGTGCAGCCCATTGAATCGGTGCAGACCTTGGCCCGCCATAAAAAACACACCATCGAGGCGGTGGTGGATCGCCTGAAAATCAGCCCGGATCCTGGATTTCGCAAGCGCTTGACCGATTCTGTGGAAACCGCCCTCAAGACGGGAAAAGGCCGGATCATTGTCCATCCGCTGGAGGAAGCGGACATTCCCCTGAACGAGGCCCGGTCCTGCTGCGGCGTGGCCTATCCGGAGCTGACCGCGCCCCTTTTTTCATTCAACGCGCCGCTGGGCATGTGCCCGGTCTGCAATGGCCTGGGGTCCGCCCTTTCCATGGACGAGGAAAAAATCATCGGGGATCCGAATCTGTCCATCCGAAAGGGCGCGGTGATTCCGTGGCAGGGGTATGTGTCTGGAAAGAAAAATCTCTCCGGATCCTGGACCGCCGAGCAGCTCCGGGCCATGGAAACCCAGTGGGGTATTGATTTTGACAAGCCGTGGAAAAAACTGCCCGAAAGCCAGCGCCGCATGATTTTGTACGGTACCGGGGGAAAGGGGCTGACGGTTGCCTGGAACGGTGAAAACCGTCAGGGATCCTTTACCGTGGCCTATGAAGGTCTGGTCAACATCCTGATGCGGCGGTATCACCAGACCGAATCGGAAAGCGCCAAGGCCTACTACGGCCGGTTTCTGTCCACCCGGCCCTGCGCGGCCTGCGGCGGAAAACGCCTGAAACCCGAGGTTTTGGCGGTCAAGATTGCCGGGCAGTCCATTATTGATATTACCGAGATGACGATTCAGGGGGCGCGGGATTTTTTTGCCGACCTGACCCTTTCGGGAAACCGCGCCATCATCGCCGCCGAGCTGCTCAAGGAAATCACCGGCCGCCTGAATTTTCTCATCAATGTGGGGCTTTCCTACCTCACCCTGAGCCGCAAGGGGCCGAGCCTTTCCGGCGGCGAATCCCAGCGCATCCGGCTGGCCTCCCAGGTGGGATCCGAGCTGACCGGGGTGCTCTATATTCTGGATGAGCCGTCCATCGGCCTTCACCAGCGGGACAATATCAAGCTGCTGAACACCCTGTGCCATCTGCGGGACATCGGCAACACGCTGATTGTGGTGGAGCATGACCCGGAAACCATGATGGCATCGGACTGGATTGTGGATTTTGGTCCAGGTGCCGGGCATTTGGGCGGCGAGGTGGTGGCCCAGGGCACGCCCAAACAGATCATGGGCCAGAAAAACTCCCTTACCGGGCAGTATCTGGGCGGCAAGAAAAAGATTGCGGTTCCGTCCCAACGCCGGTCATCGGATCGCCGGCTGAGCCTTGTGGAGGCCACGGAAAACAATCTGGATCACCTGACCGTGAATATCCCGCTGGGCGTTCTGGTGGCAGTGACCGGTGTTTCCGGGGCCGGCAAATCCACCCTGATCAACCAGATTCTCTACCCGGCCCTGGCCAACCGCCTCAACGGCGCAGCCATGGAGGTCGGGCGGCACAAGGCCATCAACGGGATTTCCGCCCTGGACAAAGTGATCAACATTGACCAGAAAGCCATCGGCCGGACGCCCCGCAGCAATCCGGCCACCTACACCAAGGTGTTTGACCTGATCCGCGACCTGTTTGCCCAACTGCCGGAATCTGCCCTGCGGGGATATGAAAAAGGCCGGTATTCGTTCAATGTAAAGGGCGGCCGGTGCGAAGATTGCTGCGGTGACGGGTTTATCAAGGTGGAGATGCATTTTCTGGCCGATGTGTATGTGCCGTGCGAAACCTGCCATGGCCGGCGTTTTAACGACGCGACCCTGGAAATCAAATACAAGAATCACTCCATTGCTGACGTGCTGGATCTGTCTGTAATGCAGGCACGGGACCTGTTTGAAAATCTTCCGGCCATCCGGCGGATTCTGGATACCCTGATGGATGTGGGACTTTCCTATATCAAGCTGGGCCAATCCGCCACCACCCTGTCCGGCGGGGAAGCCCAGCGCATCAAGCTGGCCCGGGAGCTGGCCAAGCGGGCGACTGGCCGGACCTTTTACATTCTGGACGAGCCCACCACAGGTCTTCATTTTGAAGATGTGAGCATGCTGCTCTCCGTGCTTCACCGGCTGGTGGACAGCGGCAACACCGTGGTGGTGATTGAACACAACCTGGATGTCATCAAAACCGCAGACTGGATCATCGACCTGGGACCCGAAGGCGGCAGCGCCGGTGGCCGGGTGGTGGCCGAAGGAACACCGGAAGCTGTTGCTAGGGTGGAGGGAAGCTATACCGGGCAGTTTCTGAAGGATGTGGTGTGAGGGGGGCGGCGTTTGTCAACATACTTGCCGCATATTTTGAGACGTTGGTTTTGGCTTTGGCTCCCCTTGTTCCCAATTGGTTGTGAGCCCTTTGCCTTTTTTTGCCCATCATGAATTTGACCAGCCCTTGGGTATCTGTCACATATTTATGCATCGCCCAGTTCTTCTTCGACATGCTGCCATGTCTGCGTTTTGAAGGATTTCAGATCTGAAAAGTCAATGGCGTGGTTCTTCAGAATACCCTGCAACTTCAGTATCTTTTTGGGTTTTATGTTTTGTTGGTGCCGGATGAAATCCACAAAATCGGCGATGAAGGCCAAGTCCTTTTCGGAAAGTCCATCCAGCTTGTTGTAAATATCGTGTCTGGTCATCGCGGCTGCGTTCATGTGCCATCTCCATGTTTTTATGCGGTTCTGTTCGGTAGCACCTCTAGTGCTCCGCAAACACTAAACATTCGACAATCGTTGACAGATTTGATATATACTCCATGTAACCTGTACCAATATCTACAAGGAGATGTATCATGCCAAAAAAATATATTGTCGAATTGACTTCTGAAGAACGATCTCACCTTGAACGCCTTCAGAAAGAGGACCGCGTTCCATCGTATCGCCGAAAACATGCTCATATACTGTTATTGGCCGACCAGTCCCCTGACGGCCCGCATGGACAGACAAAAATATCGCACAGGCCGTTGGCGTCACCAAACGCACAGTGGAAAAAATCCGCCAGCGGCTGATTGATCTGGGATTTGATGCCGCTCTGGAACGCAAAAAACGTGAGACCCCGCCAGTGCCACCGAAACTGACCGGAGATACAGAAGCGCATATCATTGCGCTGGCCTGCTCGCCCGCACCAGACGGCAGGGCGCGCTGGACCTTGTCGCTGCTTGCGGAAAAGCTGGTGGAACTCGAGGTGTTTGAGTCCATTTCGCCCACCAGCGTTGCCAAGGCTTTAAAAAAACGAATTTCAGCCTCATCTGAAAAAATGCTGGTGCATCCCGGATGACCAAAGCGCCGAATTTGTATCCCGCATGGAAGATGTGCTCGATGTCTATCAGCGTCCTTTTGATCCGGAATGTCCGGTTGTCTGCATGGACGAATCCAACAAGCAGCTTTCTATTGAAATCCGTCAGCCGATCCCGGCGGGTCCCGGTCAGATCCGGTGCGAAGACAGCCAATGGAAACGCAACGGTGTCGTGGATATCTTTGTGTTTGTTGAGCCTCTCGCCGGCCGTCGATTCGTTTCCGTCACCGAAACGCGCACGGCGGTGGACTGGGCTCACCAAATAAAGGAGCTGCTGACCGTGCATTACCCAGAAGCGCCGCGTATTTGCTTGGTGATGGACAATCTCAATACACATGATACCAGCTCGTTATACAAAGCGTTTCCGGCACAGGAAGCGCGTGCGTTGGCAAAACGCCTGGAAATCCACTATACGCCCAAGCATGGCAGCTGGCTGAACATTGCCGAATGTGAGTTAAGTGCCCTGTGCCGTCAATGCCTGGATCGCCGTATCCCGGACATTGATACAATGCGCCGGGAAGTGGAGGCCTGGGCTACGGAACGGAATAACAAGACAAAGAAGGTTGAATGGCAATTCGCCACCGTTGATGCAAGAATAAAGCTGAAGCATTTGTACCCGAAATTTTAGAATTTATGGAGCACTAGTTTAGTTTTTTTATTACAGGCTAAAAAAATAGCAACTGTTTGGCATATTTGCAAGCACCCCCATTACCGCGCTTCAGGGCAATCGGAACTCCCAGTTTCTCACTCAACGCCAAAGCCTCGGTTTTGTATTCCGGGGAATACCGGTTTCGGATGGATTTTGTTTTTTCTTTTGTTGTTATAGGTCACCTCTGTTTTGGTACATACTCGCTTAACAGGGTGTCCGTCTACGATGGGCAGGATCATGACCCGCATGACCCGCAGTTCCAGACGGGCCGCCAGGGTGAGGGCAAAGCCTTCTTCGTCATCCACAATCAGGACCCGCAATCCCTCCATGCCCGGAATCTTCACCGCAGCCCCCCCTTGGGGAGCAGGCGCAAACCGCAGAACGATGTGTCCGGGTCCGGTGTTGCAGGATCCGCCGATGCCGGTCATGAGGGCTGCCGCATCACGAGTTGCTCGCTGTTCATCAGGGCGATGGGAGTCTTGCTGAGCTGAGCCGCTTCTTTGATGGCTCCGGCACTGAAATCACTGGTGGTGATGATCAGCCCTTACGCCACCATGGCCTTCAGAAGAGCATCCTTGGTATCGGAATAAAACTGGATGTCGATCTTCGTTGCCATATCGTCGGACAGGTCGAAAAGCTGCCGACGGCAGGAAACCGGCATCAAGAGAGCCGAAGCACCTTTTTCAACTGCGATCTCGGCAATGGTGACAGGGTTGTGAATAGGCTCAATAGATCCGCCCAGGTTAATCTCTCCCACGATGATGAGGCCGCCGCGAACACTCTTCTTCAAGAGAGCCGTGCAGAGCGCAATGAGTGATGCCATGCCGAGTTTCGCGCCGGACTTGGATGCATCAAAGGCTCTGAGTTGGGCGGTGAATTCGTGGTGACGAGGGGCCTTGTCTCCGACCAGTTGCATTGCTCGGGCGTAGAGGTTTTGCTCTGCGTAGCCCATGCTTTCCTTGAAGGCAGACGGAACGGGTTTGTTGAGGACCTTGACGCCGGACCCGGGCCTTCATTGATCTCGATACGGTAAAGTCCCGGGTGCTCTTCACCGCCACCTGGCGAGATGGTCCAGACCTGGCCTGGCTCAAGGGGATCTCCACCAATGCTGTTTTCGCTTTGCAGTTCTGGAGTCGAGACAAACTTTTCTACGCCATCAGTTCCCATCACGTAGCTGAAGTGGGTATTACGGAATTCCGCCGCGCCGATGCGCTTTTGCTGTTCCTTGACGCGCCGTCTTGCCTCCATGGCGATATGGACGGCCCACTCGATGTCCTCATCGGCTGCCTCACCTTCACCGGGATAGAGGAGCTTGAGCAATCCACTCACGGTTTTATTGACCGCGTTGGTATCGCGTCCGGACAGAGCGCCACCGAAGAACACCCGGTTTTGCAGTACGCTCACTCTGCTTTGATTGCGAAGCTGGCTCCAGCACTCGGACAAGAAATCGCTCACCAGACCGAAGTGATTCGTCAACAGTTCCTTGCTGATTTTTGGAACATCCCAGCCGGGCAGAAAGGCGTGGATTCTGTCCATGAAAGCGGTGTCGTCTTTCATCTCGGGGGGCATGGGGCCAAACAGGTGTCCGATGCGCTGCTGATGTTCAACATCAACATCAAAGTTGCCAACCAGGACGATGCTGCCATCGGCGCGGATGCTTTCATTGCCACGGCTGAATTCACCGGACTCCATGTATCCCTTCATGATGTTCACGCCATCTTTCTGGTCGAAAGAGACGCCGGACACCTCGTCGAAGCAGACCACATCGTATTGGCAGACCAATCCGCGCTGGCCGGTTGCGTTGTTGACGAACATCCGGGCAACCGTGGCCTTACCCCCGGAAATCAGATGCGCATACGGAGAAACCTGCTGGAAGAGATGGCTCTTGCCCGTTCCTCTGGGACCGAGTTCCACCAGGTTGTAGTTGCGCTCGACAAAAGGAACCATTCGCAGCATCAGGGCATCGCGTTGCCGCCGGGACAATCCGTTCGGTTCTATGCCGATGGATCGAAGCAGAAATGCCTTCCACTCGTCGGTAGTGAAGGACTTGCGAGCCTCGGCCAGGATGTCGAGCACATCTCGTTTGGATAATTGGATTTCCCGGAGCGACTCAACACCGAACGGCCTGCCTTTGCTTTCCTGGGCAATAGCCGCATCGTAGTTCAGATTGATTTCGGCATAAAAGCCGCCGGTCAGCATTCGCTCATGCTCATTCACCAGTTCCGGGCTGATGCGGACATCGGTCAGTCGCAGGCTGGGCAGTGTTGCGATGTAGGAGTCGGTCTTCGCATCCAGGCGAGCGGTGATGAGGTCGATGATTTTGACCTCGCCATTTTCCCTGGCCCGAGCCTTGAAAAGCTCTTCTTCCCCGGCTTTGACCGTTCGCGACTTGAGTTGCCGTTGGACGATCTCGAGACCCTCATCAATCTCGTCCTGCTCGGTGCTGGCGCAGTACCGGCCGAGCAAAAACTCGACCACATAGGTCGGCACTGGAAACTGGCGGCTAAACGTCCGGACCAGATCCTTCCGGACCAAGTACCCCTCTAGCGAGGAGGCCGCTTTTTTGTCGATCTGGTCCATTTCAATCATGTATTACCTCCACCAATTACTGTGGCGATTTGCGCAACCGGCGATCCATTGACATCAATCAGAACCACCGTCGCTTCACGCCCCTCCATGTCCTCGTCTTCGACGACCACGGAGGCTGTTCCGTTGTCTTTAAGCGGTTTAGCGCCTACGACCACACTGGACAATGAATTGCCAGCTTGGCTACGAACATCAAGTGATAAACCCGAGAAGTTGCCATCCACGGCAACGGTACAGCGCAGCCCCTTCCACACCACGTTGGTAAATTCGACAGATGCCGCCGCCTGAGCGGATTCGCCTCGCGTTATCGTCAATTGCAGCGTCAGGCATTCTTGCAGGCTTAGGCCGCCATGGGTGTACGCTTCGCCTTTCTTGAAGCAGCTCACGCCATCAGCAAGGGCAAAATAGTGGTTTGGATTCCAGTACCATGGATAAAGCCGCTCCTCTGAAGTGGCCCCGGGTTTTAATGAGGCGCATCGGCCCCACTTGTTATGAGTAAGGGCGCTGGGAAGATCGATTTTTGGCAATCCCCCAGGCAGCAGCAACCAGCCATGGTCTGTCACAACCCGAACACGCTTCCATCCTGCTGCCAGAAGCTCCGTGATACGATCTGTGATTTCCAGAATCAGGGCATCAATATGTTTGACAAGTTTCCATCCACGGTCGTGGCCTTCGCGGTCGATGTCTCCAAACTCGCACCAGGCCATACCCTGGCCATCGCCGTCAGCAGAGCGCTCAAGGATTGACCATCCCGCGTCGGCCAGCAACTTCTTCAGGTGATAGCCGCCCTTTAATGACTGACCGGTAACTGCTACAGACGGCTCAAAATCTGGACTGCCATCCTCACCGCGAATCCTGTCTCGTACCGGGGTTACCGCCGCCTTTCCGGTTGCCGTTACACTCGGCAGGGCTGTCCAGGCAGGTTCCTCAGAAATCTCAAACCCACACGCCTCTAAAGAGCCAGCCAAACGCTTCCCAGCATCGAAACGGAGTCCGTCGACGAAGAGAACGCAGTCTCCGGAGTTGAAAGGCGCTGCCTTTGCCGTCAGGCAGGTGCCTCCTGGGTAGGATGCACCATCTACCAATTTCTGGAGATAGCGGGCTGATTCTTCCACCCATGGCAGGTAAACAGATCGAATAGCGGTCGTCACGGCATCAACGTCGGCAGAACTTTCGACCTGTGCCAAAGACCGGATCACTCCGTCATCGGCCCGCCATCCGTGACTGCGATATCCCGCTGCGAGGTCGTCCACCGAACCTGCGGCAAGGCCACTTTTGGTGATCTCGGCAATGGTCGCCAGGTGTTCCACTGCGCAGGCCAAGGGGGCATCACCCAGTTCGGCCCAGACCAGGGATCGCCTGCGTCCGTGCTGTTTTTCCAGCTCCTTAATCTTCGCCCTCGCTTCGTGGGCGGGCGCTTTGGCAAGGGCCATCAAATCACGGTGAAGGTTTTTCTCCTGGTCATCATTCCACTGAGGCCAGCCGTCACAAGAACCATTTCCCATGTACCAGAAAATAGTGTTGCTCGGTGGACGACATTTTCTGATTTTTGCCGGAATGTTGGGGTAGCGCTTAGGTGCCTCACAGTAGCGCTCCCAAGCGGCATGCCACGGCCCTTCATGGTTTGCGAGCTTTGTGCTCCCGGCCAAGACGCCTTCGTTCTGGGGATTGAAGGCCAGTTGAGATTTGCAGACCTCGACAAAGGCCTTCCATTCGTTCTCGCCACGACTCGCCTGGAATGCGTCCTCCTGATCGAGCCACTGCAGCAGGTCGCGAATCGGGTCGCCACCCGTCAACAGAGTGTTGAAGTAGTCCTTGTCTAAACGCTTGCCTTTCAGCAAGGAGACATCCTCATCGAGGAGCCGATACAACGCGAGCTGCATGGCGTTCTTTGCATCGTTGTCTTGGGCGACATCCAGTCCAAGCCCCCCCTGATCGGATTTCAGATAGGCCAGGATCGTCCAGTCTTTCGCATTGATTTGTGACCAGATCACGCCCCGGTATTGCAGTTCAGCAAGGGCTTTAAGGTGATCCGGGCAGCTTTCGACAGCCCGCAGGTCCTGGCGGCTGACGCCCGGCAGATAAAAAATCGGCATCCGATCCTTGGGCAGCGAAACATCCTCGGCTCGACCGGCAATCACGCAACGCAACCAGATGGCAGGCCCAATCCGCTTTTCGGGCGCATAGTCGCCCAGAATCATGAGTTCAGGCAGTTCGACCTGAAGAACGGGTATGACGGCTTCCCACTGATGGTCACGATCCGGCCACAGAATACAGGCCGGAGCGACCTGAACCGCCGGGTTGAAGACGGCGGCATCACGAACTGCTTTCAGGAGATGGTCAAGTACTCTCATGCGCAATGCTCTCGTTTTAATCTCGTCATAAATACTGTTCATTGTTATCGCGGCAATGCTTTCGTACCACATCGACCCAGCGGTCATACCAATGCCAGGCCTTTCCCGCCACCAGAGTACCATAGCCACTGGCGGCATTCTTTGCGTCAAGGGATTGCCAAAGTTGTGTGTGGTAATGGACTGAAAAACCTGGGTAGCCTTCAGCTTTCATCAAATCCACAACCTGTTTGGGCAGATATTTCTTCTTTTCGGTTTCTTTGATTACTGCGTACTCCTTGTTCACCGCCTCGGCCAAGGCCGAATCGCTTTTTACAAACTCAATGACGCGGTCCGCCTGACCTTTACGATTGGCTGTTTTCGGAATGAACAATATGCGATAGGCATAGTGGGGATTTGAGAATTCGTCGTCAGATAATTCAGCATCAAAATCCTTAATGTAACCCTGGATGTTTGCAGGCAACCCAGGATGTTCCTCAAGCAATTCCTTTTGCTCGGTGGAGATCGTCGAAAACTGCAGGCTGAACGACAGGTGTTTTTCTATTCCGTTATCGGCACCGAACAATTTCTTGATGTACTCGTTATAATTCAGCCCACACGCCTGGAAACGAGCGCTCAAAATGTCATCGATCCGGGTTGTCATCTGGTGCTCGATTTCGTGGCGCAACCCGATCAGAAAGCGCAGGTTATTGGCTGTGTCCTTATCGATAGGTGACTTGGCGTCATTCAGACAGCGTTCAAGCTCCCAGTACTTGTATGCACCATGCTTGGTTTTATCGAATTGACGCCGTTTGCCGTTCTGTTGCCAATATCGATACTCGATTTTTTGATCGCGGAAATAGGCGTGGAGTAGATAGGTCCAAGCGATAATCATCAACACCACGTAGGATTCCGATTTGAAGCTGATATTGGGGTTGTTGAAAATCTGTACGGCTGCCAAGGCCGCTTCTCGTGACTTCTTGAGCAGTTCGCTCTTGATGGAACCAACACGGCGAATCCGTTTTCTCATTGCGCTGCCTCCTGAACCTTCTGCTGCCACGCCAGCACCACGGCTTTGTTCCCCTTGGCCGCCTCTTGAATGATCGTTGCCAATGCCGCTGTCTCGGCCTTGTGCGTTCCGATATAGCCAGAACGGATCAACCCGAGCATGTCGGCCTCTCGGAGATAGGTTCCATCCAGAGCTTCGTAACTGAGACGAACTCCTCCCTTCGGGCCTTTGGCTTCAGGGGCGGCAAGGATCTGGTTTAAATGGTCGAGAGAGACAAGAAACGACTGATGTGTGTCGTCTACGATCTTGCGCTTCACAAACTTGAAGAAGAATGGGTTGCGGCTCAGCCTGTAGTCACTCAAGGAACCATAAAAGTCCGGAAGTCGCATGCGGGCTATTTCATCACGCAACTGCTGGTCAGGACGAAACAGCCAATCATGGTTGTCACTATCTTGCTTGTCTTCTTCAAGCATCTTGTACTGGAGCATAATGATGTTGCCCCGGGTTTCGTTGATGTAGATGAGGTCAACACCCAGCATCTGCTCCAAGGGTAGTTTGTTGGCTGTGTAAATCACCAGCCTCTCATCGCGGTTTTGAAAAACGGCTCGCCCTGTCACGTCAGCGGAGATCGCTTCGAAGCCGGGCAGCCGTGATGCATCTGAATGCACCACGTTATCTTCATAGAGGTGAGCTCCGACAAGACTGAGGCCGGATGATGCGCCCCTCTTGAGGACAACCTGATCCGGTATGGCATTGCCCCGAATTCCAAAGGCAGCCATTGCCGACTGAATAGCATCTTCTTGTGCCCATGGGGTATTCGGCACACGCCTCAACCGTGGCAAAAGAGAGAGAACCGCATCCAGGGCTGATTGATTTTCAGAATTTTTGGCCAAAACTTCGACCAAGTGAGCACTGAGTTTGGGGGAGAGGTTTGTAATGCCCCCTTCATCAGGCAGGCGCTCACCCAGCAAGCGTTTCATCCGCGAGTCAGAGATCAACGCCTCTATGGCCTGCAGAGAATCAGGGAGCAAGGCACGCAGTTTCTTGATAGTTAGACGAGAATCGAAAGTGCTCACTGCCGTTTTACGGGTGGCAGTGGCCAGATAGCACTTGGTTGCATCGCCTTCTTGAATCTCAAGCAAACAAAGCGTTGGCAGTTTGATAGCCTGGAAGACGGAGTGTGGCTTTACAATGGTGAGGTGTTCGAATCCCTGCCGAGAATTGTGCAGAGACTCTGAAAACGCCTCATCGAAGCGTATCAAAATCAAGGGTTTCTCCTGAACCCATTTCGCGATCTTGACGGCTGCACTCATTCGGCGGCCTCCCGTGCAGCTTGCTTTTCAGCCAGAGTCAGATGGTGGTCATTGATGCGGTCGCCTTCTTTTCCACCATATTGCAAGCCGAGGCGATACCAAGGGGCAGAGGCAACATCTTTTCCACGGTCTTTCTCCCATTTGATGTTGGGTTTATCTCGCAGGATGCCTGCACCTTTCTTTTTTACATCTCCCACAGTCATGAAGGGGCGGATATTGAGGCGAACACCGTCATTGAGGTCAGGATTCCAACCGATGGGCTGCTGTGCCAACGGCTTCCATCGAACAAAGATGTCGTAAGGCGCTTCGCCTTCGAGGATCAGCTCCAGCTTTTTCTTGAGGGATTTTGCTGCGGCAAGACGTTCTTCGGCCCCGTCCATACCCCTTGCAATGTCCTGCTTCTGGCGGATGATCCAGTCTCCAAGATAAGTGTAGATCAGGGTTTCCAGATTTTTACGATCCAGTTTGTGGTAGTTGACCAGAACGGAAAATCCGTCCTGAAGGCCATCCCAGATATGCCAGATAAAGGGTCGATTCTGGAACAGCTTGCAGTGCTGGGTGAAGAACTTCTCCCGCAGCCAGGTCTCCAGTGATTTGCCCGCGTGATCTGCGCTTTTGAGCAGCGCGGCCAGGGTGTCATTGGACCAGGCATCGCCATGGGCGGCGGCCAGCAGGTTCAGCAGGCGGTCGCTTGCTGCCGCCTCGCCCCGCACCGGCGGGATGCAGACGATGCCGTCATCATCAGCGTAGCCCGCCAAGGATTCGCAGCGCTTGACCCATTCGCGCTGTTCGTCGGCCAGCTCCATATTGGTATCCAGTTCGGCTGGCCAGCGGTAGCCGAGAAGGCGGGCCACAGCGACGTGCAGCACAGTGTCATCGCAACGCAAATAGCCGTTTGCGGCCCATTTTTTTTCTTCATCCCAGATTACCGAGCCACAGGGATGACCGTGAAAAATCCATTGGGTGGGGTCGTTGGTATAAGGTTTAGGCAGGCCGTTGGGGTATTTTTCTTTGGCGACCTGGGTCCAGTAATCCAAATCAAAGGGGACTTTCACCAGAGTGGCGTTGGTGACTTTTAAACTTTGGTCAATTTGCCGCACAGCTTCGTTATATTCGGGAGAAGAACAGAAACACCAGATGGCGGGGAGAGAAGATCCATCATTGGGAACAATTGTCGCGGTATTGTTGTCAAAATGCGATTTACAATGAATTGTTACGGGAAGAATACGCATCTGTGAAACACGAACTCCTTGCATACCCCATGCTTGCCATCCTTGTTTCCAACCACCACTCGCATACTGTGTTCGAGCAAGCTCTGTTTGGTATTCAGCTAACTTTCCTTTACCATCTTCCCACAAAAATACTTGTGTATTTCCAGAGTATGTAGTGATGTTATCTACTGTTGTTCCGAATAACTCCCAGCCTGAAGGAACAATATCGAATTCCCAATGAAAAACAATAAATCTTGGACCGTCCCCACTACGCTGACCAATATATGCTAGACCATATTTTTCAAGTAATTCTCCTTGTACATCTTCAAACGCCACCCTCGCATCTGGATTCTCTAACTGCTTCGCCTGCTCAACGCTTTTAATTTCCGCTGTCGTCAATTGAACTGCTTTTTCCGCTGCTGTACGAAATTCGGAAACATCCAGGCCGCGAATCAGCGTAGAAATAGAAGCCGCATCTTGCCGCTTAAAGAGGTTTGAAGCTTCTTCTACTCCGTTTCCACGGCTCAGGGTGAGCAATATGGCTTTCACCACTTCACCGCTGATGGTTTCAAAGGCTCCGGGCCCCAATCGCCCAATCAAATGCCAAGTATCGTTTTTCAAGAACTTTTCCCGAAACTTTTTATAGCTGGTCAAAAAAAGCCAGTTCTGGGGCAAAACCACAGAAACCGTACCGCCCGGCAGAAATTCCCCGCCAGCCTGCTTCTTCTTTGCAGGAGGTGCGGCAAGCTCCAGGCAACGATCAAGGAAAACCGTGGCCAGATCGTTTTTGGCTTCAGGATAATGTTTAGTGCAAAAATTTCTCAGCACCTCATCTTGTTTGCCACGGGCCAGATAGGGAACATTGGTGAGAATCCAATGATATTTTCCGGCAAGCAGGGTGGCGGCTCTGGCCAGTCCCTGAGCCACCACAGCCGCTTCCCGATTTTCTTCATTTTGTTCCTGGTTCAGGGCCTGATTCAGGGCAAGGGAAAGCTCATTCCATGGCACCAATTTGGCGGCATCGGTTTTGGCAGGGTTGAGAAGACTACCCAGTGCCGGCGCATCCTTAAAGGTATCGTGCATCCAGTCGAGAGCGATGGTGAGATTCTTTTTGCATAGGCCGAGCTGTTTCCATTCCTCTTTCGCCACGCTCACGGACAATCCGGAGCAGGCAACATTCAATTCCGGCAACACCCGGTAACCACCAGCGTTCGGGTATTTCCACGCGGTCAGCGCCAGGGCAAAGGCGGCCAGCTCCACGCAGCGTTGGTCCAGTTCCAGGCCATGGATGTTTTCCCGCAGCACCGCGTCCACCGCCGCCTTGGCGGAGAGACCGTCGCGCTCCATGCGCATCGGCACCAGCATCAGGAAGGCTGCCACCAAGAAGTGGCCCGAGCCGCAGCAGGGGTCGAGGGTCTTCAGGTCGGCAAGCTGCTCCGGCCAGCCATCGAAGGTTCCGGCCGCCGGTGTCCAGCGCTTGTTCCCCGCATCGTCTTCCTGCTGCACAAAGCGCAGATAGTCCAGCGGCACACCGGGGATCGCTGCCTTGCGGCGCAGTTCCTCTTCGCTGCTGGCGTTTTTCAGATCCGATTCGGTGAGGCGACGTGCCGCCCACCAGGCTCCCAGGGCGTTGTCGAGCAGGAAGCTGACCATGTAGGGCTCGGTGAAGAGCTGGGTGACGGCAGGTAGCTCCCGTGCGCCGATCTTGACCTCGGAGGCATTAACCTCGTCCTTCTTCTTGGCCTGCCAGAACTGATAGACCCACCCCAAACTGTCGGAGGCGGTGAAGACCGGAAGCTCCAGGTCGGCCACCAGGCGTTCTAATTTCTGCTGATGCTCCGGCGGCAAGCCCAGTTGAAAAACCGGCGAATCGAGCCGAAAGATCTGCGGCAGCATGCGGGCGGCGAACCGGGCGGCCAGCTCCCAACCGTTGGCCGCGTTTTCATCGGCAGCGAGGTCTTCACACTCCTCTAAGGTGACCGCCACCGGGTCGTCCGGGTCGGGATACATCAGCAAATTGTTCTCGGCCAGGAAGCGAGCAAACAGCATGCGGTGCCAGTGCTCGTAGGCGACCTCTTCGATCAGGCGGTCCATGGTCTGGATCTTGCCGCCATTGAGGGAATCGCCCAGTTGACGGCCGTGAACGCGCAGCTTGCGGCGCAGCTTCCGGTCCTGTTCGCTCAGGTGGACAAAGGGCGCGGCCTCACCTACACCAAGCTGTTCCAGCGCGGCACGGGCGGCATTCTCGGCAATATCACGCGCATCCTTGATGGTGCGTTCGAGTCGGTTGCGGAGGAATTTATCGAGAGGTTGCATCATGCGACACCTCACGTGACACGGTTTATCTGGATATTGGGAAAGGTGATATTCCAGGTTGCTTGATTCGCAACGGCACATAAATGCACTAATGGGCGCTGCCATCGCGCAGGGTGTTTGTTTGTCGGCAGTTGATTCTTGAGCTGGTTCATTAAGTAAAGCGTCTGGGCATTATCCAACTCCACCAGACACTGGTAACGAACTGGCTTATCGAGTTGGTTCTCTGCCCAACGGTAAAGAAAAGTGTCACGAAATTTTGTGGTCAGATTTTTAATGAGTGTCAATTTGTCTTGCGCAGAACCGTATCGGTTTGAGTTTTTAGGATCTTTGATTTCTACGAACAAATAGTGATCGGGATACTCGACCACAAAATCGACAGCCTTCATGCAGTGCGACAGACCATGATAGGTCGCCAAAGCTCGATCCTGTTCATCAAACTTGAAGGCGTCTACCGCACCGGCAAAATCAAACTGAAGCATTCCTTCCTGCAGAATCATATTTTTTCACCCTTTATGCTTTCTGAATTTCTCGGGTAACCAGATCCCCAAAAGTGTCGTCGATGGCGTTCGGTGAGATTTTCAAATAGTCATCGGTCGAAGCCACCTCAATCTCACCGGTATCCTGCGTCCGATACAAACTGTGAAAGAGAATGTTGTCGTCCTTTTTAGCCTGGAGATCGAACTCTTTCAGAATCACATAATCATGGGTGGTGAGAAATATCTGCACACCCAGTCTTTGGAGTTCTATTAAAATACCCACGACGGTTTTCATCAGGCGGGGATTGAGGTTGGTTTCCGGCTCATCCCAGAAAAGTACTGATCCATTCAACAAAGTGCCATTCTGGATCAAGATCCAGAGCAAACCCATCTTGCGAAATCCTTCTGCCAGTAAGGTGAACTCAAGTTCGCCATGCTTGCTGCGCAGAAAAAATTCCTCATTTTTCGCGACAACCTTGCCATCCATGGCATCTTGCAAACTCTCCAGCAACCGTTTTCTTGGCCTATCTGTCGGACCTTTAAGCAAGGGGAGAAAGGCTTTACGAATAATGTCGACATAGATTTCTTCGAAATGAATTTCACGCTCCTCATAAAGGGAACGAAACCCAGGGGCATTGGCCATCATATCTTTGACAGGGATATAGGCCGCTTCCATCGGGCTCTCTGTCCATACCTTTGAAGAACCTGATATTTTTGCCTTTTCAGGTTTTGTAGTGTGGTTGGAAAGGGAGAGTCGTAACGCAATCTTTTTGCCATTATCAAGCTTTCGTACAACCTCCAGTGATCCATTACTACTTACTGATGATCGCTTGACTAAGCGGCCTATTTGTTTGTTGGAGGGATAAAAAACGTTGTTTGTTTTCTCGGCAAACCCTCCCTTGCTTTTGGCAATGTCACATGCCGCATAGGCAGCCTTCAAGATGTGGGTTTTGCCTGTTCCGTTTTCACCGACAAAGACATTAATTCCTGGAGAAAACTTGACTTCCAGTTTTTCGAAGGCGGTAAATTTTTCGAATTTGATCTTTTCTAGCATGCCAAGCCCTCCTATCGAATCACTATCGGCCCGTTTTGCAGGGCGGCCTTGAGTTGTTGTTTCACGTCGTCGACCCAGGCATCAATCTCTTCGTCGGTTTTCAGCGTGCGGCGCGGTACCTGAATGAACTGCCCCTGGGGTTCACACAATTCGGCGGCACCGCTGGCGACGTTGTCGAAGCGGGTGGGCATGGCCGCCACGCGGTCGCCAAACATCGACAGAGCGCAGTTGTCCAGGGTGGTCAGCACGTTGCTGGTTGACTGCACCTCCACCTTGGGTCGAGCGGACTCGTGCAAGAACTGGGCGGACATGAGCTGATAGCGCTGCTCCGGTTCCAGTTGCTGCCAGTTACTGTCATCCGCCAGGCGCTTGAGACCTTCCGCATGACGGGAGGCATATTCGCCATCGAGCTTGTTGAGCTCATCGCGCAGCAGTTGGGTCAGGTTGGCAATCAGCGGTCCAACCAGGTCGGGCTCTTCGAGTAGCTGGCGCTGCTGCTCGATGGTCTTCACCTGGGCCAGGATTACCTCGGCGTCCTGAAGCCCGGAGGCGTGGGCCATCAGGCGCTTCAAGACGGTCCAGTTGGGCCAGCGTTTGGCGATGCGCTCGGCGAGATCGGTCCGGCTATCGATGTTGCCGCCCAACTCTTCCCGCCGGTTGTAGAGGGCAAGCAGTTGCTCATTTCCCGCAGTAAGGCGGATTTCGTCGAGGGATGTGGTGTCCGGCCGGGCCGGTTTCGGTGCCTCGCCGCCTGCCTGGTCGGCAAGCTCCACCATTTTCTGCAGGAACTGCGGTATATAGGCCAGTTCCTCGCCCTGTTTGGCGGAGAGGCCGACCTTCTGCAACAGCTTGCGGATCTGGATGCGTTGGGCAGTGGTGACGGTGGCAGATTCCACCTTGAACTTCACCTTGCCGATGGTTTTGCGCTCCAGCTCCTTGGGGTCGACGGTTTGCCCGCGCTCGTCCTGCGCCCGGATCAGCCCGGCCACCAACAGCACTTGCAGGCCGCCGTCCACGGCGTCACGCGACCATCCGTAGGGTGAAGACTCGAACTGAGTGCGGATATCCGCGCCTTTTTTGCCACCGGCAATGAAGCCGAGAATGGCTTTGCATACCGGGTTTTTCGCAGGTTCGCCTTCGTCACCGATGGCCTTGAGCGCATCAGGAGCGCCTTTCTGGGCTTTTTCATAAACCTTGGACCAGCCTACGTGGTCGGCGGTATGGAACTGCGGGTAGAGCCGTTGCAGCGCGTTGCCGGAGGCTTCGAGCACCATCTCCTGCAGATCGTTGCCGAGGATTTCATTGCCGCCGCCCTGAAAGACGCGGGCTCCGGAGAAGGCTTCTTCGAGCAGTTCACGAATCTTGCCTTCGGCGGTCTGCTTGGTGGTCTCCATGGCCGCACGAGCTTCGGTGCCTTCCGGAGTATTGGGAACACCGCGCTTATCCAGCGTGGCGCTGGCGGCCTTGTAATCGATGAGGTGGTGGCGAAGGTCATCGGCCGAACGCTTGGGAATGAACACAAAAACGGTCGGGGACTGATTGCCCGCTTGCCTTGAATCGGCCCGCACCGAGTTTTCGTCAATGCTCCAACCGTCGCGAACCCAGACGCAAAGCAGCTTCCCGGCATCGGTGGGAAGCTGGGCGTCGAACACCGGGTAGATGTCGCGGGTGACCTTCGAGCTGCCCTGGGTCAGGGAGAGCTTGCGCACCATCTCGCCGAAGCGCTTTCGGATGCGGTCGTCGCGTTCGGCCTCGATACGGTGGGCCTCGTTGGACAAGGCGGAGCGCTGGCTCAGAAACTCATCACTCCAGGCCGCGCTTTCCTCGGTTTGAATGCGATATTCATCACCGACCTTCATCAGCAGTTCGCACTTGTCGAGCAATCCAGGCAACTGGCTGCGCAGGGCACCAGAGCCACGGGAAAGATTCTCAACCAGTAAATCGGCCAGGGTGTCGATAGTGGCGCGGATGCCAATTTCGTTATTGCTGCCGGCGAGCTTGTTGATGAGAAACACCAGACCGCAGGCACGCCCCATGAGTCGTTCGTCATCCGACCCCTTGCTCCAGCTCATGGTCTTTTCATGGACCTTGCGGGGCAGAATGCGCGACTGCAACAGCTTGTCGGCAGAATCAAAATAGAGATAGTCAGCCGGTACAACACTCCCCAGAGATTCGTTGAGATTGGTCTGAATGACCTTGTGAATCATACTGAGCTGGTTGCGGAGCTGACTGTCGGTTCCGGTTTGATCCAGAACCCGGAGGGTGTTTTCCCAAAAACGGCGACGCACCGGCAGAATGGGATAGTCCTGGGGGAAGAAAGCAATGTCGTCCTGCTGATGGCCGATGGTTGTGCCCGCCAGGTGCCGGGAGATCTCGCCCAGATTGGTTTGCATGATCTGCTCAATGGACGTCTTGGCTTCCGGCTTCTTGGCCAGAATGACCTGACGAATGACCGCATCGACATCGGCATCGGAGAGTTCCACACGGATGGTGAAACGTCCTTCGAGCTTCTTCAGGTTGCTGGTACCGGTCACGGCCGTCTGACCGGTGCCGATGAAGAGGAGTTTGCCGCCAATGTTTTTGCTGCAGGCTTCCACCGCCTCCTGGACATCAATTGAGCGTTGGCTGTCTTCGCCGATGTACTGTTGAACCTCGTCGAGCACGACAAGCGTCAGGGGGAATTTGCCATCCTTCGTCAGGGCCTGCCGAATCGCCTTGAGCATGTCATCACTGGAGACGTCCTGAACGTAGGGGTAGAGATTGTTCAGGGTCTCGACGCAGGATGCGGGTGATGAAAAAAGCTTGGGCTTGGCCTGAACCAGGGCAACGTGAAGGCCTTCAGCAACGTAAAAGTTATCCAGCTCTTCGTCCCAGTCGAAACCATTCTGTTCAACATAAGCGCGAACTTGAGTCTCAATTCCTTCGTGTTTGAGCCACATGACGAAGCGGGCAACCGGGTATTGCTCAGGCAAGCCAGCGGATTTGAAGATGATGCGCAGGAGTGCCAGACGGACACTTCCGCTTGCACCGGCTCCCAGCGTGCCGGATGCGGCGTGCAAGCCCCCATGGCGCTTGGCCTGGGTGCTCAGTTCCTTGAAATGATCAGTGATGCCTTGAGGCAGGTTGGCAATGCCGCGAGCCGTGGCGCCATCCTCGAAGATCGTGTCAACCCAAAGCGCACGAAGCATTTTGACGAGGTGCGATTTACCTGATCCGTAAAAACCACTGACCCAGACAGCGGGTTGCTGTGCCTGGTCGATGTTTTTCAGGTAGGTCTCGAGGACGTGTGACATCCCTTTCTCGTATTGGCCGTCACAGACGAAGGTCTCCAGCTCGTAACGGAGTACCGCCAGGGCCTGACTGGTCTTCTCGTCGTTAACGTTTGCCACACCCTCGTTGACCAGCTTTCGGGTGGCCGGATCTTTTTGGTAAATATCGCGATTATTCATCATCAACCCCTCGTTCAATATTCCTTGTCCGCAGTGATCGGTACGGCGAGATAGTTCCACCCGTCATAGCCATCCAGCAGCCTGTAGTTGTTGTTTTCATAGCTGCCCGGGAAAAAGACCAGCAGCCGTCCCTTGACCATCGGGGCCAACTTGTCGACGACCTCTTTCACTTTCAGAAATCCGAAAAGCGAACCGACGCCTTTAATTGCCACGACGGAATCGGGTCCGATCTCGTTCTTTTGGAGGAATGTCTCGAATTCATCGGTGATGAATGCGAGGTATTTCGGCAGCAGTGTGGAGAGCAGATGCGGCTTCTGAAAGTAGCTCTTGGCGTATCGTTGCGAGGCGAGCCAAATGGCAAAGGTATCCGTCAGGTCGAACATGGCCCACTCGTGGTCTGCCTGTCGCGTGACGATTTCAAATTCATCGACCTTGGCTCGCAGCCAGCGTTCCTCCGCTTCGTTGTAAACACAGAAAATCACGCGCTGTGCAGCAGCGGCATCATCGCGCCACGGAACGGAGATGTATTTGCTGTAGGACTGTATCAGCCGCTTAACTCTGCTCACGAAGCCACTCCATTTCTTCTTGATTGATCAGGTTCGGGAACAGAACCTCGATAACGTCACCCACGCGTTTGAACACGATCCAGCCTTTGCGAGAGGCCGTTTCGGCAAGTTCAATGGCTTTGTCGAACGTGCAATCGAGCAACTGGGTGTATTTCGTTTGGAAAAGCGCCTGTCCTCTACTGCCTGCGAGATAGCCAAGGAGCAAGGCGTAAGAGACGCTCCCGGCGGTAGGAGTGGCGCGGGAACGCACTTTCCGGGCGCGTCCATAAAGGTGGCCGGACTTGGTCCATGTTGAATTGATGTTTTGCGCCGTTGATTTCAGCGTCGCCTTGCTGAAACGGCCTGGCTCCTGGGCGTCAATAAACGCTTCAAGAGACTCACGGGTAATCGTTGCGCCTTCCGGAAATTTCAGAATGAACGGTGCCGTAGACCGAAAAATGGAATCCCGAGCGAATGTGCAGAGCAGTGCCAGCAATGGCTGTCCATCAATGTCGCGGTTCCAAAAGTAGAGAAGAGCCCGGAAAAGGACGTTGGTGCGGTCAAGCGAGTAAAAATCAACGAGATGTCGATATGTGAGCGTGCGGGTCTTGCCAGAACGCTTGCCCAGGCAGTTCTCATCATCTATCGCCCGGAGGTAATCGCTCTTTTCGGCCTCGGGCCGGTCGACATAGGCCAATAAGGCCCCCAGCTCCGTAAGCATCATGGTGCGAGCCGTATGAGCGCCTCCGCGTTCGAAGCTGAACCCGAATCGGGATAATTGTTTATTCTTTTCCGTCATGTTCACCGCTGTGCCTTATTATCTTCTTGGCTTGCTCCGCCTTTGCGAACCCACTCGTCGATTTCATCTTTCTTGAATTTCCAGAGACGACCGATTTTGTGGGCAGGCATGGCTTTTTCGCTGATCCACTTGTAGACTGTGTCTCGTTTTATGCCGAGATAGGCGCTAATCTCATCTACGGATAGCCATCTGTCTTCCATCATCTTAACTCCTGGTTCTCGCCGCTATCTCAAAGGGTGACAAAGCCAAATATTTAAGGTTTGGGGGCTATACCCGTTCTCATCCGATTTGGTCGGACTAAAACGGAATAAAACTACGTGGCGGGTGAGAAAATGTCAAAGCAATGTTTGCCTTTTTAACCGAGTTTGTCCGAATGAAGCCCCTGTCCAGATCCTTTCGGCTCCCTTTCCGAATAGACTTGGATGCATCGGCGACCCGTCGCAAATTCAGGCGGCGCAGGGCTTTCTGTTCACCAACACTGCCATCATCACCCGCTGGTACATGCTGTGCCTGTGCCCGCCGGGCCGAAATCCTTCCAGCCAGCCGATCAATGGACGGCAGATCGTGCTGTGGGTCGATAAAGGTCACCAGCTCTCCGTGCAGCCGGAACTCGGTCGGTCCGATCAAGAGGGCAAACGAACTTTGGAATCATGCGACAACTACCCTGACACAAGGGGACGCTTCCGATGATGCGCCCGACGGCGCTGTTGCGACGGTGGAAGTGAATTTTGAGCTTCTGAAAGTGCGGGGTGCGGATAAAAAAGCACGAAATGCGTTGCCATTTTTCTCCCTCTCCCCATTTAGTTTTTTATGGGGGGAGAGGGAGAAAAATTCTGATGGGTAATAATGATTTCTGAAAATAGCCTTACCGACTATACTCATTCAGCGCCACATCGGCATACGCGTCTTCCAGGGCTTTTCTGAGGCGATAGGCCCCTTCGATCATGGGGGCCAGTTTGGACACGCCGTCAATCTTGTCCACATAGTTGAAAGCCCCCAGGGTCTGGGATAACACCCGCCGGTCTTCGGAGCCGTGGCCGGTGAACATCACCACCTGGGTTTTGGGCTTTATTTCCTTGATGCGTTTTAATGTTTCCATGCCGTCCATGCCAGGCATCTCAATATCCAGCACCACAACATCGTAATCCCTTTCCTGGATCAGCTTCAGGGCTTCGGCCCCGCTGTTGCAGGAATCAGGAGAAATGTCATAAAGCACATTCAAGCGGTCGGACAGTACTTTGCACAGGGCCTTTTCATCATCAACGATGAGCAGTTTCATCTTTTTCATGAGTCTTCCTTTTGGGTTAGCGTGTGTGGTTCTCTTCCCGGCAGGTCCACTGTAAATACCGCACCCCTGCCCGGGGCCGGGGCATAATCAATCGTGCCGCCAAGGGCAGTGACAATGCTGTGGCAGACGGTCAGCCCCAGGCCTGTGCCCTTGCCCACCGGCCGTGAGGAAAAAAAAGGATTGTAAATATGCGCGATTCGGTCAGGGGCAATGCCGCCTCCCGTATCCTGCACTTCAATGCGAACGCCGCCGGCATACGGGCTGATGCGGATGCCCACCGCGTGCATGTCTGGCGTCGGCATTTCCGGCGAAAAGGTGCCGGTGCCGGCTGG
>JAJDJS010000037.1 GCA_030267325.1 Desulfosarcina sp. OttesenSCG-928-A07
GCCCATGCTGGCCCCCATCTACGAACCGCCCCATATGGTTTCTCGTAAAGGGGCCTTGCACCTTTCCTTTATTTTTACCTTTTTGCCACCCGGACTTTTTTATCGCTTTGTGGTGGAATCCAGCCCGGAAATAGTTGATGGCCTGATATGGCGTAGCGGGGTTATCCTTGGGCAGGGAACCAATCGCCTGCTCATTGAATACAGTGAGCATCGCCGCACCCTGGAATGTTACGCAAAAGGTGACGATCCAGGTGACGATCCGGGCGACTATTTGAACAAGATTTTGTATCGAATTGGACAGATTATTCATTCTGACTATACACAACTTCCCTACCGTCCCGAAATCATATTGAAAAACGGTGATGTGTTTGATGTGGAAGAGTTAAAGCTCCGTTATCGGCGAAAAGGATATGAAGATGAAGTATACGGCAAAGAAACTGGAAGGACCTACAAGGTCGGTGATCTTTTAAAGCAGCATTTGGGACAAAATTTCGCGAAAACCATAGCAAAAGAAATAAAGGCAAGGGCAGCAAATCAGGGTGTTACCATCACAAACAAAATCCATGTGCATAACGAAACGAATATCACCATAGACATCACCAACCAGATCAACTTGAACCTTCAGGAACTCCTTGATGCTAAAAACCAGATCAAAGATCTTGCAAGAGCCACAAAATCCTTCAAAAGGAAGAATGAAAGCGCGGCAGTTGAACACAGGGAGCAGTTGGATGACCTGGCGGATGGGTTTGATGCTCTCGAAGATGAACTGGATGATCTTTACGACCTTCAGGGCAAGAAGGTTAAAAAGGACGATAAGAGAGTCAAATCCGTGTTCGACCGCATCGGCTCATGCATGGAAGACTTGAAAAAGATTGATGAGGCCATGAGCAGCCTGCTGGGTATCGGGGAGAAACTGGCTTCCATCGCGGATACGGTCGCAAAAGTGCTTGGAGCTTGGCCTTGCTGAGATCGCCCTTTCCGATGGCGATCCCGTAGGGGTATCTCGGAAATTTGTGCAGCGCGCCATCGAAAAAATGAGAAGTCGATTTGACGTTATCTTTCTGTCCAAAGACTCAAAACTGAAGCAAAACTAAAAAAATAAAAAAAGAAGGTGAGTCATGGGGGCACAAGGCATCGCTTTTGATCAGAGGGCGTTGAAAAAGGGATTAAACACCTTGTCAAGACAGCAATGCTGTTGGCTGGCTACCCGCTGTGCCCTGCGTACACTACGCGTTCTGGCCGCCTCGAAGAAGGGGGCTTTTCATAGTGACATATTTTGTTTTTGGCAAAAAAAAGAAAGAACAATCCATCTCTTCAGTCTGTTTCGTGCCATCAATGCCACTTATTCGGCTGTAAAAGCAGAACCCGTCAATGCTGCCTACTCGATTGAAAAACCCGCCAATGCCGCCGCCAATGCCGCCCGCACAGCCGTCAATGCCATTGATGCCATCTATACCGCAGCTAAAGTTGCTGCCTCTTTTACAGCCAAAATCGCCTGCGCCGCCGCCAAGCCCACCGATGACGATGCCAAAAGAATTTACATATCTGTCTTCAGCACCGTTGTAAGCTGTAGCAAAGAGGGGGGTTTGTATAAATCTTTTGTGGCGGACTTGCATTTAGTCAAAAGCATATCAAGCCTGCCGGAGTGGCCGGATTTATGGCAGGGGCAGAAGCTGCCGGATCAATGGGATGAACTGGAACAAAAGTTTGTTGAAGAGCTGAGGAGCCTTGGTCTGGCTTATTGGGCCGAGACCTATGCGGAATGGCGGGTGGGCAAATTCAGCAGCTTTAAACTGGACCGATGCCTGTTCATGCCTCAGTCCTTTATTGATGCCGGGGTTGATGCCATGTTGAGTTATCTGCAGGGAGAGACAGTGCCTGTGGGCGAGGCCCGCATCGTGTTTTTGGGGGCACCCGGTGCAGGTAGAACCTCCCTCATCAATTGTTTGGATCAAAAACCGATTTGTCCCGGTGAACCGGCCACGCCACGGGTCGCCATTCGGCAACGCCTTGAACAGATCCAAGGCAAGAAAGTGCTGGTACATTATTGGGATTTCGGCGGTCAGGTGGTCATGCATGCCACCCACCAGTTTTTTCTCCGGAAAAATGCGCTGTATGTCGTGGTCTTGAATATCCGGCGAGACGATTCTCCGGAATCCTGGCTGAACCATATAAAAACTTTTGCAGACGGATCCCCTACCCTGATTGTGCTGAACAAAACTGACCTGCTGCCGCAAGGGCCCCTGCCGCAACCGTCCTTTGATCTGAAACGTATCCGTAAGCAATATTCCTTTGTCATTGATCCGGTTTTTTGCCTCTCATGCAAAAACAGAGAAGGGTTTGACGCCTTTCAGACGCGACTATATGAACTGTTGGGCTCCGATCATATTTTAAAGACAGACAGGCCTCTTGAATGGTTCCGGGTCAAAGAGGCGCTGACAAGGGGCAATCAGGACTTTATTCCGCGGCAGGAGTTTCACCAGATTTGCCAGGATCAGAAATTGAACGAACAATCAGAAAAAACCATGTTGGAGATGCTGGATACGCTGGGGGTTGTTGCCTCTTTCCCGGAACTCGAAACCCATACCGACATTGTCCTGAATCCGGAATGGATCACCAAAGCCATTTATCACATTATCTGCGCTTGTGAAAAAAAAGATGGTTTCAGCGGAGAACTTTCCGAAAAGCTAATGAAACAACTCTTTGCCAAAGCACGAAACGATCCTGACTTTGATATTGTAATTCCGGATGACAAATGCCTGTTTCTGCTGGAGTTGATGCAAAGTTTCAAATTGGTATTTTCTCTTCCAGGACCAGAAAACCGGTATTATGTTCCCATGTTGGCCCCCATCAACGAGCCGCCCCACATGGTTTCCCGTAAAGACAGCCTGCATCTTTTGCTGACTTTTACCTTTTTGTCCCCCGAACTTTTTTATCGTTTTGTGGTTAAATCCAGCCGGGAGATAGTCGATGGCCTGATATGGCGCAACGGGGTCATTCTCGGACAGGGAATCAATCGCCTTCTCATTGAATACAACAAATATCAACGCACCCTGGAATGTTACGCGCAAGGTGATGATCCGGGTGAATACCTTAACGATATTTTAAAACGAATTCAGGATATTATTCATTCTGACGATAAACAAGTCCTCTGCCGCCCCTACATTGTATTGAAAAATGGTGATGGATTTGATGTGGAAGACTTAAAAATTCGTTACTTGAAAAATGGATATGACAGCGAAGAACATGGGAAAAAAACTTGGGGAACTTATACGACTATCGATCTTTTGAAACAGCTCTTTGGAGGTAATTATGAAAAAATAATAGCAAAAGAAATCGAAGGAGAATTAGGCAGCCTCAATATTAACATCAATATAAATGTTCAGATTTCTTGGAACCTTCAGGAACTCCTTGATGCTAAAAACCAGATCAAAGATCTTGTAAGAGCCACAAAATCCTTCAAAAGGAAGAATGAAAGCGCGCCAGTTGAACGCAAGGAGCAGTTGGATGACCTGGAGAATGGGTTTGATGATCTTAAAGATGAACTGGATGATCTCTACGACCTTCAGGACAAGAAGGCTAAAAAGGACGATAAGAGAGTCAAGTCCGCGTTTAGGAGCATCAATTCGTTCATTGATGGATTGAAAAAGACCGATGAGGCCATGGACAGCGTGCTGGGTATCGGGGAGAAACTGGCTTCCATCGCGGATACGGTTGCAAAAGTGCTTGGCGCATGGCCTTGCTGAGATGACCCTTGCGGCGGCGATATTCCGCATGGGCCAACACGGTAAAATCCCGATTGTTTTGAAGACGCTTTACGTTCTTCTGGATATTGCAGGGTTCATCCTCCTGTGCCCCCTTATAACGATTTTTTGGATCACACGACAATTATACCCTGACACAGGGGGTTTATCCGGCGCCAAGTATAGGGCACATGGTTTAGGAATCAGGCTTCCGCACTAGAATCGCCACACGGTCGTGGCCGCTGTAATCTTTGAGAATGCGGGCCGGTTCATACTTTCCTGTGGCCGCTGCCAGGGATCGCACCGCCTCTGCCTGATCCCACCCCATTTCAAGGGCAAGAAGGCCGGATGGAAAAAGATGGCGGTGGGCAATGGAAATGATGTGGCGCAGGCAAAAAAGTCCGTCGGAACTTCCGTCCAAAGCCTGTCGCGGTTCATGGTCCTGGACTTCTCGCTGCAATGTCAAAATATCGGCTGTGGGAATATAGGGGGGATTGGAGATGATGAGGTCAAAGCGTGCCTTGGGGGAAAGGGCTTCGTCCCAGTTTCCGCAGAACCATTGAATTTGGTTTTCCATCCCATGGGACCGGGCATTGGCACGGGCCAGCAAAAGCGCGTCCATGGAGCGGTCCATGGCTGTATACTGATGTTCGGGATGCTCATGGAAAAGGGCGATGGCAATGGCGCCGCTTCCGGTACCCATGTCCAGCACCTTTTTTTTCCCGGCACGTTCCAGAAACGGCAGTACCGCTTCCACCAGGCACTCGGTTTCCGGACGCGGAATCAAAACCGCCGGATTTACTTTCAGGGTCAGGGACCAGAACTCCCGGACACCGGTGATATAGGCCACCGGCTCACCGGCTGCCCGCCGTCGGACCAGGGCTTTAAAAACCGTCCGTTCATTTGGGCCGACAGGCTTGTCATGATTCAGGTATAACTCAATACGCCGTGTTCCCAGGGCATGGGAAAGGAGAATTTCTGCTTCGCTGCGGGGATTTTCAAGGCCGCGGTCTGCAAAATAGCGGGTGGTCCACCGAATCAGATCCAGAATGGTCCAGGTGGCGGGGTCAACCGGCTGCGCGTTCGGCATTCTGAAGCGCCTGACTCTGGTAATAGGTGATCAGGCCATTGAGCACCTCGTCCACATCACCTTGCAAAATGGACTCCAGCCGGTAAAGGGTCAGCCCAATGCGATGATCCGTTACCCGGCCCTGGGGAAAATTATACGTCCGGATGCGTTCACTCCGGTCACCGCTGCCCACCTGGGTACGACGGTCCTGGGAGCGTTGTTCGTTCTGTTCCCGCACCATCTGGTCCAACAAGCGGGACCGCAAGACTTTCAGGGCCTTGGCCTTGTTCTTATGCTGGGATTTTTCATCCTGGCAGATCACCACCAAGCCGGACGGCAGATGGGTGATGCGGACTGCCGAATCCGTGGTGTTGACACTTTGGCCGCCTGGTCCGGAAGACCGGAACACATCCACTTTGAGATCATTTGGATCAATGCTCACCTCGATTTCCTCGGCTTCGGGAAGCACGGCCACGGTCACTGCAGATGTATGAATTCGGCCCTGGGTTTCTGTGGTGGGCACCCGCTGTACCCGGTGGGTTCCGCTTTCAAATTTCAGGCGGCTGTAGGCCTTGTTGCCATTGATGCTGAAAATGATCTCCTTGAACCCCCCCACGCCAGTGGCATGGAGATTTAAGATCTCCACTTTCCATCCTCTGAAATCCGCATACCGCTGGTACATTCTGAACAGATCCGCAACAAACAGACCCGCCTCATCACCGCCGGTGCCGGCCCGGATTTCCAGGATCACGTTTTTGTCGTCAAGGGGATCTTTTGGAATCAGGAGAATTTTGAGCTCATCGGCCAGTCGATCTTTTTCCGCTGAAAGCCGGTCAATTTCCTCACCCGCCATTTTTTTGATGTCTGGATCGTCATCGCGAAGCAGGTCAAAACTTTCGGAAAGTTCCTGATCCACTTTCCGGTATTCCCGGAATGCAGCCACCACCGGTCCGGTCTCGGCGTGTTCCCGGGCATATTTTTGATACAGGTCCATATTCTGGACGACTTTCGGGTCCGAAAGCAGTTGCTCCAGTTCCTGAAAACGATCTTCAACACCTTTTAATTTGTCAAACATATCCGTCACCGGCCAGTGTCACAGACACCGGAAAATTGGAAACACAGCGGATCTTCGGCCGCTTAATTGAAAACAAAGACGGGAACAGGACAAGGCGGCCAGCTCCGGCACCGTTGCCCAAAAGGGTGTCGGAGCCGGATGCGGACCGTGAAGGAAGCCGGAACAAGAGGGGATCGGGCCCTACTGATTCTGGAATTTTTCGTATTTTTTTCTGAATCGTTCAATACGACCGGCGGTATCCACCAGTTTTTGTTTTCCGGTAAAAAACGGATGGCATTTGGAGCAGATTTCAACGCGGATATCCTGTTTGGTGGATCCCGCATGAATTGTGTTGCCGCAGGCACACTGGATGGTGCTTTGCTGATAATCTGGATGGATGTCGTTTTTCATTTTATTTTAAGCCCCCTGTAAAGTAGTTAGCCGTTCATGGACTCCAGAAACTGATTATTATCTTTTGTTCCATTCATTTTTTCAAGTAAAAATTCAAGACTGTCCGATGGATTGAGGGACGCGAACAATTTTCTCAAAATCCAGACTCGGTTCAGGGTATTTTCATCCAGAAGCAGTTCTTCTTTTCGGGTTCCGGATTTCTTGATGTCAATGGCCGGGAAGATACGCTTGTCAGCCAGGCGACGATCCAGTTGAATTTCCATGTTGCCCGTTCCCTTGAACTCTTCAAAAATCACCTCATCCATGCGGGAGCCGGTATCCACCAAGGCTGTGGCGATAATGGTGAGACTTCCGCCCTCTTCAATATTCCGGGCCGCGCCAAAAAACCGCTTGGGCCGCTGCAGGGCATTGGAGTCCACACCACCGGAAAGAATTTTTCCGCTTGGCGGCATCACAGAGTTGTAGGCCCGGGCCAGACGGGTGATGCTGTCCAACAGAATAACCACATTTTTCTTGTGTTCAACCAAGCGCTTGGCTTTCTCAATGACCATTTCCGCCACCTGTACATGGCGCTCGGCCGGCTCGTCAAAGGTTGAACTGATCACCTCACCCTTTACAGACCGCTGCATGTCGGTCACTTCTTCGGGCCGCTCGTCAATGAGCAGGACAAACAGCATGATATCTTTATGATTTTTGACAATGCAGTTGGCAATACACTGGAGCAGCATGGTTTTTCCGGAACGGGGCGGAGAGACAATCAGACCGCGCTGGCCAAATCCGATGGGCGTGAGAAGATCCATAATGCGGGCGGAGTAGTTGTCCGGATCCGTCTCCAGATTGATTTTATGGTCCGGATAAAGGGGGATGAGGTTGTCAAAGAGGATTTTGTCACGGCCCACATCCGGGTCTTCGTAGTTGACTGCCTCCACCTTGAGCAGGGCAAAATACCGTTCGGATTCTTTGGGCTGGCGGATCTGGCCGGAAACCGTGTCACCGGTTCTGAGGTTGAACCGGCGGATCTGGGAGGGGGATACGTAAATATCGTCGGGACCGGGCAGATAGTTGTAGGTGGGCGCCCGCAAAAAACCGAATCCATCCGGTAAAATTTCAAGGGTCCCCTCACCGTAGATCAGCCCGTTTTTTTCGATCTGGGCCTGGAGCAGGGAAAAAATCAGCTCCTGTTTGCGCATCCCTGCAGCGCCTTCAATATTAAGTTGTTTGGCCATCTTGGCCAGTTCGCTGATTTTTTTGGTTTTCAGTTCAACAATGTTCATCAACATACCCCGTTTTTAGGTAAGCATGGCCGGTTTCGTCAAATATGGGAGACAGGTTCCGGCATTCCATGGAAATCGGGTCCACTATTCGATATTTTTTCTGACCAAACAGCATGATAGATTGTCTCAGATGGTATCCACATCGTGTTCAGGCGGCATTGCGAGAATCCCCGTGTTCATGGGCCGCGCCCTTTCATGCGGCATTATACCGGAATAATGCGACACGTCGATTCTCAGGAGGTTGGTTTGGAAAAAGGAATCATATAAGGTTTCGGTGGTTATGGAATAGGCTGGATCGGCATTGACAGATCCATGTCAAAACTGGCTGCGAGGTCGCCTGCTATGGCGCCGCCATTTCACCCTGTACATGATAAGCGTTTCATGCAAAACAGCGCGTTCCGGAATGCAAATCAATTCGGATGTCGGTTTTCGGAGAAATTGGCGTGTTTGTGTGATAGAAGTCTTTTTTTGAATGACCTTGCCAGATGGGCTGACCTTAATTTTCTGGGTTGGTATACCATGTGTCTCATTGTGTCAAGCAGATTTGGCGACAAAATGAAAGATCAGCAGGCCCCCATGGTGGAAATTGAAACAGATCGGCTAAGAGAATTTCATCTGGATTTTATCCCGAAAGGGACAATGGGCATTTATCTGGTCGGCGGGGCTGTGCGGGATATACTCCTGGGCCGCGTGCCCAGGGATGTGGATATTGTGGTTCTGGGCGATCTTTTTCACACCGCAAAAACCATCGCCAAACAGATCAACGGCCGGTTGGTGGATCTGGGGAAAAAAGGATTTCCCCTGATCCGGGTGGCATCACCCACCCTGACCGTTGACATTTCCCCTGTGGCGGGCGGCACCATTGAAGCGGATCTGCTGAACCGGGATTTCACCCTCAATGCCCTTTGCCTTGATCTTGGCACCGGTGGTTTGCTGGATCCGGCAAATGGGCTTTCCGACATCCGGCACAGCACTATCCGGATGGTGTCTCCGGCTGCCCTGGTGAACGATCCAGCAAGACTGGTGCGGGCCTTTCGATTTGCCGCAGAACTGGGATTTTCCATTTCTCCGGAAACCTGCGGGGCCATCCACTACCATCGCCGCAGTGTTCAAACCGTTTCCGGCGAACGCATCTGGGCCGAACTCATACGGATTTTTTCGGCATTTTCATCCGCCCCCGTGGTTCGGAAAATGGCCCAAACCGGTCTCCTCACAGCCATTTTTCCAGAGCTTGAACCGGCTGTGGGGTGTATCCAGAACCGCTACCATCAATTTGATGTGTTTGATCACACCCTTGCGGCCTATGGTCATGTTGAGGCGCTTGTGGAAAATTTCGCCGCGCATTTTCCAGCACTTTCCCGTATTGCCGAAAAAACTGACCTTATATCCTGCGGCCCCTTGCTCAAGTACAGCGCCCTGCTCCATGATGTGGGAAAGCCTGCCACCCGGACAACGGACTCCGACGGCCGGATCCGTTTTACCGAACATGACAAAAAGAGTGCGGAAATAGCCGGTCTGATCAATCAACGGCTGAAGCTTTCCGCCCATCAGCACAAAACCACCAAATCCATTGTCCGCTACCATATCCGGCCGCTTTTTCTCTTTGTGGCCAACAAAAACAACGCCCTGACGTCAACTGGAAAAATCAGGTTTTTCAATGCGTGCGGCAACCTTTCCCTGATGATTCTGGTTCATGCCATGGCAGATCGACTTGCCAAGGAAAGGCAGCCGGATGCGGAAAAAATTCCCTTTATCCGGTTCTGCCATGATTTGGCCCTGGATTATGAAGCTTATCTGAACAGACAGGAAACCGTTCCCCCGTTGATCAGCGGCAATGATTTGATCACAACCTTCGGCCTGTTTCCTTCCCCGCTATTCAAAACCATCCTCGGACAGGTGGATGAAGCGCGTCTTGCCGGAACCCTGACAACGCGCAGCCAAGCCCTTTCATGGGTGCAGCAGTATCTGGAACGCCTATCTGCCTAGATATACTGCGCACCGCCAATAAGTTGCTGTTTTCAGCTGTTGAAAAGCAGGGGCGTGATTCATCGCGCCCTGTCGTAAAAAATAAATTTCCGGCCTTTGGAGGCGTTAATAATTTGAAATCAGTTTTAAAGTGTGCAATGGAATGACGTTTAAGGCGCTTCCGGAAAGAAAAGGGTTCTTTCGGAAGCCTTTGGGTCGCCGCGACAGACTCGTCCCCCTTGTTCAGGAACACCATAAAGGGACTTGACGCGGCGGCTTTTATTTTTTCCGGGAAAATGAACCGTGGACACCCGACTTTTTTCAAAAAATTTTCTGCTCGCCACCCTCATCAATTTTTTCATTGCCTTGGGCTATTATCTCCTCATTGTCACCATTGCCTTTTACGCCATGAACCGGTTTGGTTCGTCCCCCGGAGAAGCAGGGCTTGCCGCCAGTATTTTTGTCATCGGAACCCTTTTCGGCCGTCTTTTTGCCGGGAAATGGGGCTCTTCCATTGGTCTCAAACGGACATTGGCCCTGGGATTGGCCGCCAATCTGTGGATGTCGGGGTTTTATTTTTTTTGTGACACCATTCCGACCCTGCTTCTGGTCCGGTTTTTACATGGCGCCGGGTTTGGTATTGCCAGCAACACCTCGGCCACCATTGTGGTCAATGACCTTCCCACTTCCCGGTATGGTGAGGGGCTCGGGTATTTTATGCTGAGCGTCACCGTTGCCATGGCCATTGGTCCGTACATTGGCATTCTTCTCGGCAATCACGGGCATTTCACCTTAATTTTTGTCGCCAGCGCGGCGGCCTGTGTCTTGAGCCTTTTCATTGCCCTGTTTCTTCATGTGAAGGATCCGGTGCTGAACACAGATCAGATCAATGACATGAAAGGCTTTGGCCTGCGCACGTTTCTTGAATTCCGGGCCATTCCCATCGCCATTGTATGCGCCATTATTTTTCTCTGTTATTCCACCATTCTTTCCTTTATCACCCCGTTTTCCCAGGAAGCGGATTTGGTCAATGCAGCCAGCTTCTTTTTCCTTGTGTATGCAGCGGTTGTTTTTGTTGCGCGGCCGTTTATGGGGCGCCTTTTTGATCTTCGCGGGGAAAATATTGTCTTTTATCCCGCTATTTTGATCTTCGCCGGAGGAATGGTGCTGCTGAGCCAGGCAAGCCACGGATACAGCCTTTTGGCCACAAGCGTCCTTTTGGGCATTGGTACAGGGACCATCCAATCCGTGGGCCAGGCCATTGCCGTGAAAATCACGCCCTCACACCGGCTGGGACTTGCCAATTCCACTTATTTCATCTTTGTGGACATCGGCGTGGGACTCGGGCCGTTTCTCTTTGGCCTGATCGTTCCGTTTGCGGGGTACCGCGGCATTTATCTGTATGCGGGGGTCATCTCCTTTGCCTGTGTGTTTCTTTACTACCTTGCCCATGGCCGGTACGCATCACCGCCCAACAAAAAAGAAATACGATAAGGATTGTCCGGGTTTGAGAATGAAAAGGGGGTGTGATATGGAAAATACAACAGGGGCGCTTCACAGCATCGGAATGCGCCCCAACAGAATTCAGGCTTATTACCCATGGGAAGGAGAAATCAATGGTCTTGTCGGATGACGAATGGAGCCGGCGCATCTTGTGTAGTGACGGCGCCTGTATCGGCGTGATCGGCCCGGACGGGCAGTGCAAAGAATGCGGCAAAGCGTACACCGGCGATCTGCCGCTTCCTGTAAGTGATGGACCGACTGATGAGGATGATACAGCGGCACAATCAGGTGATGGGGATGAGGCGTGGGATGATTTTTTCAGTGAAACCGATCCGGAAGACGGTGAAGACCCTGTCCCGGACCCTGAATGGAAAAACCGGATCCTTTGTCCGGACGGAAACTGCATCGGCGTGATCGGTCCGGATGGACGGTGCGGCGAATGCGGAAAATCTGTTTCCGAATCCGGGGACGATAACCTTACGGCATCAGCGTCTGGTGAAGATGCCGCTGGCACCGAAAGTCATGACCATGCCGACAGCACCCCTGCATGATCCAGCGGTAATGGCCGCCCTTGACGCCATTTCGGAATTTGTGGAGAAAACCACCGGCACTGCACCCACATCAGCTGAACTGGCCAATGCCCTGACCCGCTATTTTGTTCTGAACGAAATCAAAGAACATATTGAAATGCTGCGGGAAGGCGAGTAACGCGGTCATCATCCCTTTACCCTGCCCAGGCGTTTGAAGCTGTGCCTTGCCGCAGATTCAAATCAATAACAGATGAATGAAGGGCGCGGACCCCACCATGACGGCGATTTGCCCTGGCCTGGCCTGTCTGTGATCAGGCCATCTGAACCAGGCTCTTTCGGAAACGGGCCAGGGATATTCCGAAAAAAACCGAACCAATCACAATGATGGCAAGGAAAGACGGCCAAACGATATCCAGTCCGGACGCCCTGAAAAGGATGGACTGGCCCAGTTCCACAAAATGCGTGGTCGGCGCCAGCAGCATGATGTGCTGTACGGCCTCGGGCATGTTTTCCCTGGGCGTATTGCCGCCGGAAAGCATCTGCAGGGGCAGCAGCACGAGTACGATCAGCATGCCGAATTGGGGCATGCTGCGCGCCATGGTCGCCAGATAAATACCCAGGGCTGTTGTGGAAAAAAGCGTCAGGGCAGCACCCACCAAAAACAGGGCAACAGACCCTCCCACCGGAACATGCAAAAGCCACTGCACCACAAAGACCATTGAGGCAGCTGCCGAAACAAGCACCACCAGCCCCATGGCCAATACCTTGGAAACCATGATTTCCATGGGCGTAACCGGCATGACCAGCAAATGTTCGATGGTTCCATGCTCGCGCTCGCGGATCAGGGCGGCTCCGGTGAGAATGATGGAGATCATGGTGATCTGGTTAATCACCTGGACAAGGGCCCCAAACCAGGCTTTGGTCAGATTCTGATTAAAACGGAAACGCAATGAAAGCACCACCGGACTTTCACTGGATCCACGGTAATTCTGAACAAACTCACTCACCTCACCCATGACGATCTGCTGGATATAGCCGCTCCCCATAAAAGCCTGGGTCATCCGCGTGGCGTCCACGTTCAACTGTATGTCCGGACTGCGCCCTGCCAGCACATCCTGCTGAAAGTTCGGCGGAATATTCAGCACAAAGGTATATTTTCCCGTATCCAGCCCCCTGTCGCCCTCCTCAATGGGAATTCGTTCGGGCGGGATAAACTGCGGCGGGTAAAAGGCCGAGAAAATACGTAAGGAAAGCGGGGAATCATCTTCATCAACAATGGCCACAGCCGCCTTGTTCAGGGTTTCCGGCAGGGCGGAAGATGCGGAGTACACCGAAAAGGTGAATGAAAAGACAATCAGGACCACCATCATGGGATCACGTGCCAGACTCCACAGTTCTTTCACCCCAAGCCTGAAAATATTTTTCAAATGGCGCATACTCAGGCTTCCTGTTTTTTCAAGAGAAAAATGGAAAGTCCCACGACAACGGGAACAGCGGCAAGCATGGCCAAATAGGCGCCGGTCAGATCCGTGATGCCGAGCGCCTTGTTGAAAACGCCGCGGCTGATGATCAGCATGTGCGTTGTCGGATACACTTCTCCGATCATCCTGCCCGCCCCCTCAAGGGATGCGGTGGAATCGGTCAGCCCGGAAAACTGGCCTGCGGGCAGCAAAGTACCGATCATGGTGAGAAACATGGCCGCGATCTGGCTGCGGGTGAACGTGGAGGCCAAAAGACCAATGCCGGTGGCCACAATGCAGTAAATGAGCGCTCCGAGGCTCAGTGCAATAAAACTGCCCTTGACCGGTACATCAAAAAGCACCACTGCCATCAGGGTCATGAGCAGAAAGTTCAACATGGCCAGCATCACATAGGGCACCTGTTTTCCCAGCATGAATTCCGTACGGGTGACCGGCGTGGTGTAAAGATTTAAAATGGAGCCCATTTCTTTTTCACGGACGACCGCAAGGGCCGAGAGCATGGCCGGCAGCATGATCAGAAGCAGGGGCATCACGCCAGGAACCATGGCCGGCAGGCTTTGCACATCCGGATTGTACCGGTAGCGTGTTTCAATCTTGGCCAGGGCCATGGAGCTGCCCGCAGCACCAAGACGGGCGTGTTCGGTAAGCCAGCCCTGGTGCATGCCCTCCACATATCCCTTGATGGTTTCCGCACGGGTGGGCATGGCGCCGTCAATCCAGACGCCCACTTCCACGGGTCTGCCCCGCTGCAAGTCCCGGCCAAAACGCGGCGGGATTTCAATGACCAGAGAAAGTTTGCCGCCGCGCATGCGCCGGTCCAGATCTGTATAACTCGTGAGCGGCTCTTTTTCCTTAAAATAGCGCGAGCCGGAGATATTCAAGGCGTAATTGCGGCTGATGCCGGAATCGTCCCGGTCAATCATCGCATAACTCAGGTCTTCCACATCCATGCTGATCCCATATCCCATGACGAGCATCAGGATCAGGGAGCCGAAAAGGGCCATGGTGGTGCGCAGAGGGTCACGGCGCAGTTCCAGGGCCTCGCGCCACATATAGCTTAAAAGTCTGTTCAGGCTGAAGTGTGCGGCATGGGCGGCGATGGGCCCGGCGGCCTGTTTCGCTCCTGCTGTTCCAGCTGCTCCGGCCGGGCTGATATCACCCGCCTTGTCAACGGCCCCTGCCTCTACCAGGTATTGGATAAAGGCGTCTTCCAGCCCGGAAGCCTTTTTCTTTGCAACCAGCGCGGCTGGAGAATCGCTGTCCAGCACGCGTCCGGCGTGCATCAGGGAGATGCGGTCACAGCGTTCGGCCTCATTCATGAAGTGGGTGGTGATAAAAATGGTCACTTTGTCACGGCGGGAGAGTTCAATGAGCAAACGCCAGAAGTTGTCCCGCGCCACCGGGTCCACGCCGGAAGTCGGCTCGTCGAGGATCAGCATTTCCGGGTGGTGCACCATGGCCACGGCAAGGGAAAGGCGCTGGCGCACGCCCAGGGGAAGATTGTCGGGCAGACTGTCCGGAACGGATTCCAATCCGAAACGCTGGAGCATCTCGTGAACCCTTTTGGGAATTTTGCTTTCCGGCATATGGAACAGTCTCGCATGCAAAACCAGGTTTTGACGGACGGTCAGCTCGCTGTACAGGGAAAAGGACTGGGACATATAGCCCACGTTGCGCCGGGTATTCAGGTCGCGGGAGTCCACCAGGCGGCCGAACATCCAGGCCTTGCCTTCGGTTGCAGGCAGGAGTCCGGTCAGCATTTTCATGGTGGTGGACTTGCCGCAGCCGTTTGAGCCGAGAAAACCGAAAATCTCACCGCGCCGGATACGGAAACTCACATGATCCACGGCTGTAAAATCCCCAAACCGCATGGTGAGGTCTTTGGCTTCAATGGCAATGTCATCGGCCTTTCCGGTCTCTTCAAGGTGAAGTGGCGGAATGGTGATGGGTTCGTGTCCGCGCCGTTTTTCTTCAGGAAGCAGTTTGATGAACGCTTCTTCCAGGGAATCGGAAGCTGTTTTTGCAAGAATTTCTGCTGATGTGCCGGTATCCAGTACCTTCCCGGCATCCATGGCCACAAGCCAGTCAAACCCCTGGGCTTCGTCCATATAGGCTGTGGCCACAACAACACTCATCTTCTGATCTGATTTTCTGAAACTGGCGATCAGCTCCCAAAACTGGGCTCTGGCCAAGGGATCCACGCCTGTGGTCGGTTCGTCAAGAATCAAGAGTTCAGGATCGTGAATCAGGGAGCAGCACAGCCCCAGCTTCTGCTTCATGCCGCCGGAAAGCTTTCCGGCAGGCCGGGTCAGAAAGGAATACAGGCCGGTGCGTTGGGTCAGATAGTCGATACGGCTGCGGCGCTCGGCCACATCAAGCCCGAACAGGCGCGCAAAAAACTGGAGATTCTCTTCCACCGTGAGAATGGGATAAAGGTTTTTGCCCAATCCCTGCGGCATGTAGGCAATGCGCGGACACACCCCATTTCGATGGTGTTTTTGGCGCATGTCCCCATTCAACACCTCGATTGCACCTTCCTGTATAGCGCGCGCCCCGGAGATCAACGCCAAGAGGCTTGACTTGCCGACGCCGTCCGGACCAATGAGTCCGACCATACATCCGGCCGGAATATCCAGGGAAATGTCGTCAAGGGCCCTGGTTTTGCCGTAAACAAGGGATGCGCCGAACACCCTGACTACCGGTCGGTCTTCAGCTGACACACGCGAAGGCGAACTGTCGTTCATGGTTGAACTCCGCCAAGGGTGTCCGGCCAGGGCACTTTGGCGTCAAGACGCACCCAGGCCACTCCGGGCAGGCCGGTTTTGACCTGCGTCAGGTTCTTCTGCAGGAATTCCGGGCTGATTTGAGCTTTGAGCCGAAACATGAGCTTCTGGCGTTCACTCTCGGTTTCCACGGTCTTGGGAGTGAACTGCGCGTTGCTGGCCACAAAGGAGATGGTGGCCGGAATGGCTTGGTGCGGCACGGCATCCAGCACAATGCGCGCCTCACTGCCCAGCGCAACTTTTCCCGCCACCAGCTCGGGCAGAAAAAAAGTCATATACACATCCGAAAGATCCACCAGGTTCAGCAGGGTTCCACCCGCCCCAAGCACTTCACCGGGCTGTGCAATCCTGTATTGGATGCGGCCGCCGCACGGGGCCAAAAGCGTGGAATCGTCGATGTCAGCCTGAATCCGGGCCACTGTGGCGGCAGCTGCCCGGATGGCCGCACGCGCGCCTTCAGCCTCGGACCTGGAAGATTCCAGTGCTGCATGGGCCACGTCCACCTGGGCGTTGGCAGAGACAAGCGCGGCTTCTGCGCCATTCACCCTGGCATTGTCATCATCCAGTTCCTGGCGGGATACCCCACCGGAAGGTGCCAGGGCAGCAGAACGCTTCTGCTTGCGCCGGGCGATGTCCAGCTCGCTTTCCCGCTGGGTGACGGTGGCTTGCGCCGCCCGTTTATCATTTTCCCGCAGGGCAATCTGCATCCTGGCAGCAGCTTCGGCGGTAATGGCCTGAAGATGCTTTGCCGAGGCTTCCGCCAACTCAGCTTCAAGCGTGCGGGTCTGCATCACGGCCAACACTTGTCCGGCCTCAACAAAATCGCCTTCGTCCACCAAAATCCGGTCTATTCTTCCGGCAAGCTTTGTTGCAATGTTGATTTCCGTGGCCTCAATGCGTCCATTCCCTTTCATGAAGCCTTCCGGGTCACCACCCGAATGCGTGGCCATCCAGAGATACACTGAAGCGCCTGCACCCAACAGAACGAGTGCGGGCAGGACCATCTTTTTGATGTAAGGTTTCATCATCATTTCCTCTTACGGATCATTCAACTTCACTCAGGTTTTTTGCCGTCAGGCCGGATGATGTCCAATGTCCGCTGTACCGCGCCCTGGTGACGAAAAAAAACAGCCTGTCCGGCGTTTCCCATGATTCCGGCTTTTTCCGGATGGTTAAGGAACCATTCCAGAGATTTTGCTAACGTATCGACAGACCGGATGCAAAGCGCGCCGCCGGCGTTTTCCAGCTCCTGATAGATCCAGCCAAAATCATCCACATAAGGGCCGAATAAAACCGGCCGGGCAGCTGATGCCGGTTCCAATGGATTGTGTCCGCCGGCTTTAACCAGACTTCCGCCCACAAATGCCCCATGGCAAACCGCATACACATCCCGCAAAAGCCCGATCCGGTCAATGACAAGCACAGAGATTTCAGACCTGGTCCTGCTTTCCCTGTCCATCAGCGTAGCTGCAGGGATTTTCAGGCTCTGGAACAAATTTGCCACCTCCCTTGCCCGGTCCGGATTTCGCGGCACCACCACCAGAAACAGGTTTTCCGGATTCATATCTGATTGTTTTTCCCGCATCCGGGTCTGGAGAAGCCCGAACGCCTGGGCCAGCATCACCTCTTCTCCGGGATGGGTGCTGCCTGCCACCCAGACAAAACCCCCCTTTGGAATTCTGCACTTCTCCCGGATCTGGTCTTGCTTTTGGGGTGAACCCCCGATGGCCGGCTGATCAAATTTGAGATTTCCCGGAACTGCCAGTTTTTCCGCCAGAACCCCCAGGGCCAGAAACCTTTGGCGATCTTTTTCGGTCTGGGCACAGATGGTGTCAAACACGGATAAAAGCGGCTTCATCAGAAATGAAATGCGTTTGTATCCGGCAAAGGACCGATCCGAAAGCCGGGCATTGACCAGACACACGGGGATGTGCCGATGCTTTAGCAGCATGAGAAAATTCGGCCAGATATCGGTTTCCACCACAATCACCTGCTTTGGCCGGATCACGTCAAATGCCCGGAGCACGGAAAAAACCGTGTCATGGGGAAAATACCGAATCGCCGCCACATGGGGAAAAATGACCTGGCTGGCGGTTTCAAAACCGGTTCGGGTGGATGCGGTAAAGATGAGGTTTTCAGCGCCAATGGATTTTTTAAGGGCAATCACCAAAGGTTCTGCAGACAAAACCTCGCCGACAGAAAGGGCATGAATCCAGATGGGGGAAGAAAAAGGCGCGGCGCTGCAATGCGGATGCCGGATTCGCGCCATGAACAGCCGCTTGAAAAGGGTATGCCGCCGTTTTTGAGAAGCGATCCCCATCACGATCCAAACCGGCGCCGCAATGATCATGACTACCATCATCAAGAGGTTGTAAAAGTAGAAAAACACAGAGGGCCTCTTTTTAGATGAACAGTGAAAACCGCTTTACAGCTTTATTTTTTTATTATCTTTCGCTTAGCAGCATCAGCCCGGCAACGCATAAAAATACCCCGTTGGCCACCCAGGCGGAAATGAGCGGAGGCAGCATTTCCGCATATCCCAGGGACAGGCAGAAACTGCCGAATGTCCAGTACAGAAAGGCCGCGGCCAGGCCGTATAAAATCCGTCTGGCCATTGCCTCATGAAGGGTGGCCTTCAGGGCGATTCCGGTTCCCAGAAGTCCCAGCAGCACACAGACAAAGGCAAGGGTTCCTTTATTGGCGTAATCCACCTGGTATCGGGTCGTGCTGCTGCCGTCTTTTTTTACTTTTTCAATACGCCGGCCCAGTTCTGCCATACTCATTTCATCCGACCCCTTGACCACATCGGTGAGCTCCTGGGGCTGGATGCCAAGGCGCACATCCAGTTTTTCCCGGGTTTCCACCACCATCACCGTGCCGTGGGCATCAAAGGTCTGGCGCATGGCATCTGTCATGCGCCAGGATGTGTTCAAAAATACGCCAGATGGCGCATCAATGCGTTCAATCAGGTTGAATTGATCGTCAAATCTGTACACGGTGACATCAAAGACCTGTTTTGCACCCGGATCATACTGGGTAATGTGGATGATCCGATCAGTGCTGCGAAGCCAGATATTCTGGGAATCTGTGTAGATGTTTTTTTTTCGGACCTCCTGGAGCCAGATCTGGTTGGCCCTGGACATGCAAACGGGCATGATCCATTCGGCAATGCAAAACAGCACCACCCCGCAAATCACACCTGCCCCCAGAACCGGCTGGAGCAGGCGCATTTGGGAAATCCCGCAGCTGGTCATGGCCAGCACCTCACGATTCCGGATCATGAGGCCAATGGCCACAAGCACCGCCACCAAAAATCCCATGGGCGCGATCTGGACAAGGATAAAGGGCAGTTTATAAAGCAGATACACGCCGCACCGATACACCGGAACGTCGGCTTCCAGGAAATTGTCTATTTTTTCAAAAAAATCCACTGCCACATAAATGCCCATGACCGAGACCAGCACAATCAAAAAGCAAAAGGCGATTTCACGGGTGACATACCGGTAAAAAATCGTCATGGTTTTCGGCTCCGGATCTGTTTGATCAGTGCCTCCAGCCGCATTTCCAAATGGTCCAGCCATGCAAAGGAAGCATTTTTTTCACGGGCTGACCGCATCAACAGCACAATGCCGATGATGCCAAGGATGATGTTGGGTATCCACATCCCAAGAAGGGGCGGATAATATCCGTTTTCACTAAAGGCCGCGCCCAGGGACAGAAGAATGTAATACAAGAGAAAAAAAGAAACCCCCAGCCCCAGGACAATGGTTTTGGGGGCCTGTCTGGATTGAATGCCAAGGGGGGCGGCCAGGATCGCCATGACCAGACAGGCCACGGGAATGGAAAATTTTCTATAATATTTGATCAATGCAGCAGCATGGTCCGATGTTTCCGGGGCAAGGTTTTTCAGATGTGCTTTGAGTTCCGGGATGCGCATTTCGTTCGGTGACTTTTTAAGGACGCCCGGCTTGGCGATGGCATCCGTCAGATTCAGCAGGATGTCATAGGTACTGAAATGGATGGACTGGGACGAGCGGTCCTTCATGTTCATCCGGGTAATCATGCCATCAAAGAGCCGTATCTGACAGACCAATCGTTCCGGATCTGCAAAAAGCCGGCCTTCACGGGAAACCACGGTGTTGCGGGTTCCGGCTGTGCGTTCATCCTGAATCAGGACCTGGTTCAATCCACCGGATTTGGGATCAATCCGGTTCACGTAAAGCATCACATCCTTGAAGCTGTTGTTAAACGTCCGCTCTTTCAGGGTGAGCTTTAAATTATTGGAAACCACTTTAAAAATAAGGTTTCTGGACTGCTCAGCCCCTGCGGGAACGCCCACAAGGGTCATAAAACCGGTCAGTCCCATGGCCACGACAGCAAAGACCACAACCGGCGGCAACATCCGGTAAATATGCATTCCGCCAGCCTTTAACGCCATGATTTCATTGTCGCCGGACATTCTCAGAAAGGTGAGCAGCACTGCCATCATCACGGACATGGGAATCACGTACTGCAAAAAATAGGGCATGGTATAGATCATCAACAGACATACAGATCCGATTCCGACATGATAATTCACAATCATGTCGGTGATGTCCAGGATCTGTTTCATCAGAAAAATAAAGGAAAAAAACGCCACATTGATAAAAAACGGCGGCAGCATTTCCAGAAACAGATAGCGAAACAAAATGGAAGATGAAAAAATCACGGGATGTTTTCAGTTTCGGGTAAAGAGGGTTGGGTGGCGGCGGTCAACTAAGGATCAGCCATGGGTGATACGCCCATTTTTCCCCGATATTAAAGTATCCCTAAACAAAAGAAAACCGAAAACATTGAGGTTCAGGGGCGGGAAGTTGCCAGGCCCTTTGCAGCAAAGCCGGCTTACGCCACCATGGGGGCGATGGCGCCGGCAATACCGGCAATATTGGAAATGGGGAAAAACCGTTGGGACACCGGAATCCGGGGAACATACATCATCACGAGGAACACAGCGGAAATAAAAAGCGCTGCCCAGGCCATGGGTCCGCCGTGCATCATTTTTACCAGAATCACCAAAAAAATCCAGCAAGTTAGATGCACACCACCAGCCACCTGGAGCGCGCCTTTTTCTCCCAGCCAGGCCGGAATGCTGTAAATATGGTTTTTGCGGTCGCTGTCGATATCCAGAATTGCATAAATAATATCCGCGCCGCTCAGCCAGAAAAACACAAATCCGGCAAAAATAAAAACCGTTGCCGGCAGGTTCGGATTTCCGGCTGCCGCCACATAGGCGCCCATGGGAGATATGGCCAGACACAGGCCGATCCCAAAATGACACAGAGCAGTAAAGCGCTTGAGCAGGGAATAGCCCAGAAGCGGAATCAGAGGAATGGGAGAAAGAACCAGACACCAGGGATTGAGCAGCCCGCAGGCCACAAGGTAAACCCCAAGTCCGGCAAGGGCGATGAAAACCGCCATTTTCAGACTGAGTTTTCCGGAAGGAAGTTCCCGGTTTGCCGTGCGGGGATTCATCTGGTCGATATGACGGTCAAATACCCGGTTCATGGACATGCCGAACACACGGGCGCCCACAGCTGCCACAACAATCAGCACCATGATGGAAAAACGGGGAAAACGCCCGCCGCCGCCCAGAAAGGCACCGGTAAAAATCAGGGGCAGACTGAAAATGGTGTGTTCAACTTTGGTAAACCGCAGAATTTTTTTCAGGGTGGTATCAGATGCCATGGTGCGTGTACGGGTTTGGAATCACTTTGATTGTATAGCGGTTGAATTTTGCCGGATTTCATTTTAAACCCCTGAATCATATGGCGTATTCCACTAAAAAGCCAGAGCCTTTTTATGTTCAGGACCCCAATGAAGTCGCTGTCCGGCCGGAATTGCAATGCCTCAAAATCCCGTTTGTTGGGGTTCTGCATGGCAGTCCGCGCTTCAACGGCCGGTTTTTCGGCCCTTGATTTCTGCCCCCAAAAAGGATTTAGGGATTGGCCTTAAAAGGAGAAATATCCATGAACCAGACGCCGGTCATATCCCTTCAGAAACCAAAGTCAGACTCGCACAAGCTGCGCGGCGTGCTGTTCGCCCTGGCCGCGACCATTGTCTGGTCCTTCAATTATATTGCCGGACGCGGACTTGCAGACGCCATACCGCCCTGTACCCTGGCCCTTAGCCGCTGGGTGGTGGCGTTTGCCGCGATTTTCCCCTTTGCCGTTCCAGGACTTGCACGCGAATGGCGGCATTTTTGTGTTCATTGGCGGTATTATCTGGTGGTGAGCGTTCTGGGCATTGCCTGGTTAAATACGGCCATTTACATTGGCGCGCACACGGTCAGCGCCGTCAACATGTCATTGATCTCCACCTCCTCGCCCCTGTTCACCCTGGTGCTCGCCCGAATCTTTTTCGGCGATCCCCTTCACCGCATGTCCGCGATCGGCATTGCCACAGCCCTTGGCGGTGTTTTGCTCCTCATTTCACACGGCGATTTTTCCATCCTGGCCTCACTGTCTTTCAATGGCGGTGACCTGCTGCTGCTGTCGGCAGCCTTCAGCTTTTCCTGCTACACCCTCTTGGTGAGAAAAAAGCCCGATGGGTGCGGACTTCTCTCCTACTTTACCGTCACCTTCGGCCTGGGGGCGCTGGTCCTGTTGCCCTTTTCCCTGTGGGAGCTGGGCCGGGCCGCACCCATCCATTTCAGCCCGGCCTTGATCGGCGGAATTCTGTACCTGGGCCTCGGGGCATCCCTTCTCGCCTTCTGGTGCTGGTCACGGGCAATCGCCGATATCGGCCCCTCAAAATCGGCGATCATCTATTATTCGCTGCCCCTGTTCAGCGGACTCGAAGCTGTTCTGATGTTGGGAGAGCCCCTGCTGTGGGTGCATTTTGCAGGCGGCGGACTCATTCTGGGCGGTCTGGTGCTGGCCACACGCCAGCCCTGACCCCAGACGCCGCTCCGGGGGTCCCTTTTTGTACAGGCC
>JAJDJS010000038.1 GCA_030267325.1 Desulfosarcina sp. OttesenSCG-928-A07
TAATTTAAAAATTAGCCGGGTGTCGGCGTAACGGTCCGGATAGAGGCTGTTTTTTCAAGGATACGGGTTGCATACCGATCCGGTATCTGTCCGTAAACCATGCCGTCCTGCACAACTCCCGGATAGGTACAGATGTAAACTTCCTGTTCTCCTTCCTGAAGATAAAGTGCCCACTGAACGGTACTGCCTTCCGGTTCACTGGTTTTGATACTGAATCGGGTTCCCCCTTCGTTCCAACCCACATGGAAAGTAGTGGGCGTTGGACCGTCCGGAAAGGGTTTTGCGTGAAAAAAGCCGAAGATGGAATCGTGGTGCATGAGACTTTTTCTGGCATAAGGCCAGACAAAGGCACGCAGGAAATACTGGTCCGCAAAATGAGCGGATTCAAGGGGCTTGCTGAAATACGCCTTCATCAACAGGGACAGCGGCGGCAAGGCTTTTGTCACACACCCCCACAGACCTGCAAGAAGAAGCTCCGTGTGGGTACCGGAATCCCGCATGGCATGGAAAAAAAGACCACTTTCAACCCAATCCGCTGTCGCCAAAGCGTCTCTTTGGGTAATCACGGAATCCGCATCCCTGAAGGTAACGCGGTCAAGGTCATCTGAAAGGGCATAAAAACGCCACATGGGTCCGGGCCATTTTTTTGCCGGATGTTGTTCGTCCACAAATACGATTTCGGATCCAGCGTCTGCAAGTCTTTTGACCACATGGGAAGGAACGGTTTCATCCAGATAAAAACGGCAGGTCCAGCCCGGGTACAGCCGCTTGTTTTCCTGTGCATTGAGAACAGCAGTTTCACAATACCTGGAAAGGGCGCCAAAAAGGGAGAAAGCAATAATGTTTCGCTTTTTTGTTTCCGGAGATGGCGGCGGAGGAAGTACTGCCGGAAAGTCATGGGGAAAAGGAGGCTCCACGCCAAAAACTTTATCGCGCATTTCCAGTGCAATGCGTCCGTACTGGGTGCGTAACGCCTTGTTACCCAATCCGGTGTGGGCATGGGACAAGACATCATAGACCCCAAAGGAGTTGTCTCCCAGCTGCATGGCCTTTTCCACATAACGGAGACTGTCTTCCCAGCGTTGAAGCAGAACGCAGTTGGCGGCAGCATCGTGCCACGCCATGGAAATCTGCGGCTGAATCCGCACAGCCTGCAGACAAGCCTTGAGCGCTTCTTCGTACCTTCCTTCCCGATAACACTCTTTGGCGCGTTTGTTCAGGTTTTGAAGGAGTATCTGCTGTTTTTCCAGAAGGGGGCCAAAAGGTTTTTTTTTGGGGGATGAACCTTTTTTCTTTTTCATGGAAATCCTGTTTTTGATGCGGACAGGAAATCTTTCTCTCGAAAGGCAGAAGCAATGACCCAAAAGGCCATTGCTTCGAAAATATGCCCGTCCTTTGGGGGGGAGACGGAAGAAAACCAGGATATGTCTAGCGTTCCCGGAGCGCCTCCCGCATTTTGTTAACAGGCTTGATGATGTACTGCAAGATCGTTTTTTTTCCCGTATGAATATCCACGGTGGCGATCATTCCGGGGGTGATAAAGAATCTTTTTTCCTCTTTGTTGGTCAAATAATCGGTCTTGGTGCGGATATGGACGCGGTAATAATATTGATCCCGCCTGACATCGTCCTGAATGGTATCCGGGGATATCTTGGTCACCTCTCCGTCCAGCCCGCCAAAAAGGGAATAATCATAGCTGCTGATTTTGACGGTCGCTCTGAGTCCGGGTTTGATGTAGCCAATGTCCTGAGGAGAAATTTTGGCTTCAATTTCCAGCTGGTCATCCACGGGAATCAGGGTCATGATGATGCCATTGGGAGGAACCACACCACCCTCTGTTGAAATATAAACCTGTTTGACGATGCCGCGAACCGGAGAAAAAAGGGTGGTTCGTTTCAATGCGTCCTCACGGCTGACGGTAATCTGTTTTTGGGATTCGATGGTTGCGTTGACCTCAGCCAGTTCTTCACGCGCCTTGACCACATACTGGTCTTTTTCCTGGTTTCTCCGGGTCTCCAGTTCGTTGAGCCGCGTCTCCAGACGGATGACATCCACTTTGCTGGCCGCACCCTTTTCCACGGCCTGTCGTGTCAGCGAAAGCTCCTGCTGAACCAGCTGCAAAGATTTGTCAATGCCTGAAAGGGCCTTGGCCAAAGCATCTTTCCGTGATTTGTACAGAGCGGTTTCGCTGCGTATCAATGCCTGATCCTGCCTGGCTTCTGCGGGAAAAGAAAGGGCCGTGTTGTTGGTTTCCGCCCGAAGCCTTGCAGCCCGCGCCAGGTTTGCCCGAAGCTTGACCTTGTTTTCCTCAACACTGGAAAGAACGCGAACCGGATCCATCTTGACCAGGGGCTCGCCCTCTTCCACCATCTGTCCTTCCCGGATCAGAATTTCCTTCACAACGCCGCCATCCAGGGACTGGATGCTCTGCTCCTTGCTGGAGGCCACCACTTTTCCCATACCTGTGGACACTTCATCCAGTTCAAACCGGGCAGCCCAAATACCAAAGGCACAAAACATGAGCACAATGGTCCACGTCAGCAGGCTGCTCCGTTTCATTACATCATCATTAACGTTGAAGGCACCGCTTTTGGATCCCTTGAAAAGCGCTTCTCCCATGTCACTTCCTTCTTATATAGAGATGTATCAAGCTCCGGATCTGAGTTTTTCCAGAACCGTATCCTTCGGGCCATACAAAACGATCTGGCCCTGATTGATGACCATAATTTGCTGTACCCATTCCAGAACAGCGGGACGATGCGTCACAACAAGAAGCGTACGGGATTCCAGCCAAGGATTGATCTGGTTCACTACCATACGTTCGGTTACGTCATCCATGACTGCGGTGGGTTCGTCCAGCAACAGAATACGTGGGTCCAGAAGCAGAGTCCTTGCCAGAAGCAGGGCCTGCCGCTGCCCCCCGGAAAGGCCCAGTCCGCCTTCCTGGATGACATAGTCAAGACCTTGCCCCTGGGACTGAACCATGGAAATGGCACCTGACAAACTGAGCGCCTGAATGATCTCCGCATCCGATGCCAGAGGACGACCCATGGTGAGATTATCCCGGATGGTGCCGAAAACAAGTTTCGCGTTCTGGCTCAGATACCCGAGATCTCGGCGCAGATCAGAGGGATCAATCTGTCCCATTTGGGTATCATCCAAAAGCATTTTGCCTTTGGTCGGCAGGATCATGCCGGAAAGAAGTTGGAGAAAAGTCGATTTTCCCGCGCCCATTTTTCCCAGGATAGCGACTTTATCCCCTGCATTAATGGACAACTGCTTAATGCTAAGCGCCGGTCTCGGGTCCATTTCATTGTGAAGCGCCTCGACATTTTCAAGATAGTATTTACCGTGAAGAACAGGCCGATGCAGGAACTTGTCGTTTTCGGACTGATCGACCGGCTTTCTCATCAATTCGTCCAAAGACTTCCAAGACACTTTTGCCTGCTGTAAACGCGAAAAAACACCGGCCCACTGGGCAATAGGAACAATGGTGCGGCTTCCCAGAATAGAGGACCCGACCAGCACACCGGTTGTGATATCCCCTTGCATAACCATGGTGGCGCCTGCAAAAAGGGTTAAGGCAAAGATCAGGGATTGAATTTCCTGGCTCAGGGTGGTCAGCCAGGCAATGAAGGTGCGCTGTCGGATGCCGATATCTGCAGAAACCGCATTGACCTGGTTCCACTGGTTCTGGAATCGCGGCTCGGCGCGCAGAAGCTTTATGTCTTCAATGGCTTGTACCGCTTCCACCAGCATGGCGTTCCGGATGGCCGATTCCCGCATTCCATCCTGGGCCAGTTGGGCCAGCGGTCTCTGGGCAAGGAGCCCCGGAATAATCAGAATCGGCAGGGCGGCAAGGGGAATAAGGACCAGCCGGCCACCGATGAGCCAGAGAATAAAAAAGAAAACAATGACAAAAGGCAGGTCCACAACGGCGCCCAGCGTCGTGGAGGTAATGGTTTCCCGGATGGATTCCAACTCCCGGATTTGGGCAATAAAGGTTCCCGTGGATTTGGGGCGGTCCTGATTCCGGATGCGCAAGGAATGGCCGTACACCAAATCGGAGATTCGAAGATCCGCCCTTTTACCAACCACATCGGTGATCCGGGCTCGGATGATGCGCAGGGTGAATTCGAACAAAATGGCCACCAAGACGCCGCCGAACAAAACCCAAAGGGTCGGAATGGAGCGTGACGGAACGATCCGGTCATAGGTCTGAATGGAAAAGAAGATACCGGAAAGGGCAAGAATGTTTGTGATCAGGGAGGCCACCGCGATATCCAGATAGCGGGGCCAGTCCTTGAAGACAATGGTACGGAACCAACCTTTTTTATAGGGCTTGATGTACTCGTCCACCCGGGCATCCTGTACACCGGATACAGGCCTGAGGATGATGAGCCGACTCACAGATGTTTTTATTTCATCAAGGGGAAAATCCTGTGTCAGTCCCTCGTCGCTCGGGAAAAGAACAGCCACGGTTCCTTTGCTGTCCATCTGCTGCAAAACGCCCACACGGCCGTTTTTGAACTCAGCGACCAGGGGTAATGTCCAAGGGTCCAGAAATTTCATTGAAAAGGGGACCGCACGTAAATTCAGGCCCATATTCCGGGCCATACGTTGCAATACATCATCCGTCGGATTTTTTTTCTCCCAACTTGAGAGCGTTCGTACATTTTCTGCAGAAGCCTCCAGGCGATAATGGCGTGCAACCGCCAGCATGGCCTGGATCCAGTGTTCATAGGGATTTTGCTGTGACATGTAATTTCCTGTCATATACGGTCATAAAAAACATCTTTGCCGCTTCAGAAATGTTTTCGAAGCGGCAGGATGTTGGTTAATCGGAAAAACCTGTTTTTTTTAAAAAAAGCATCATAGGGCCGCCATGGGTTCCGAAAGCATTTTCCGTCACCCAAACAGGAGAAAGCGTCCCCTATCTGGAAGCGGACTCAATGGAGAACACACTTCTGACATCCCCTTTCAGGATCATATAATATACCAGCGCGTTCCAGAATTCGTGATCAGCTGCGAGTTCTTCTGTGACTGCCTGATAATATTCCTGTTCCGAGTTGAGGAGATCCAGAACCGACCGTGTTCCCAGTTGATACTGTTCCTGGTACAATTCCCGCGTGGCATCAATACTCTTTGTACGTCTGACAAGGACTTTTCGTCTTGCGATCAGGCCTTCAATTTCCAGACGGGAAACATTGACAGATTCCTTTGCACGGAGTCTGGCAGCATCAAGACTCTGGGTGGCGGATTCACGAGCACTGCTTGCAGCCTTGTGCTGGGACATGATTCTCCCACCCTGATAGAGGGTCTGGTTGAGATTAAGCCCAAGGCGGTTATATTCATCTTCCTCAACGCCCGTATTGGGGTTTTCTCCGGTAAGTGTTTTTTCCGTTGAGGCCACAAGACTGATGCTGGGGAAAAATGCGGATTTTGCCGCATCCAATTGGGAGTCTGCTGCCTCATAGTCCGCCTGGGCCAGAAGGACAACGAGCATATTATCAAGTTCCGGCGTGTTGTAAATGTCCGCCCTGGCCAACAGTTCCGCATCCATGGGGGCTGTGGGACCGTCATGCTCAAACCCCATTAAAAGGATCAATTGTTCTCTGGCTTGGTCCAGGTATGTCCGGACCGTCAGCCGGTTAGCAATTGCCGCGTCAAGACGGGTCCGGGACTGAATCGGATCAGAGTTGGATGCCAGACCCGATCTGGCGCGCTGCTCCGCCATCCCGACGACACGCCGTATATTTGTGATTTGTGTTTCTGCGGATTGCAGTTGCTCTTGATAACGATGCACGTTGATAAAGGAGCTTGCGGTTCGCTGAATGATGGAATCCATCTGCTCCATGGCAACGACCGTTTGCCGGCCGAGGTCAGCCCGGGCAGAACGCACCTGACTCCTTGTTTTTCCGAAATCGTACACCAACTGGGAAAGGTAAAGGGTTGGCGTAAAGGCAATATCTTTGCTGGATTCCCGTTCTGTTTGCATTTCAAGGCCAATCTGGGGCAGGTATCCCGCTTTTGCCGCAGAAACAAGATATCCCCGCTGGACAAGCAGTTCAACTGCCGAACGGATGGCAGGATGGGTCTGCACGGCGGCGCTGATGGCTTCTTCCAGGTGCAAAAGAACAGACCCCCCGGTTCCGCGGGACATGAATGGCGGCATTTCGCGATAGGCATCATCAATGGTCCCGGAAACTGCCGAATCATAAAGATAGCGTCTTTTTTCGTGAGTAAGAGGAAGAGGTGAGCCTTGTTCGCTGAGATCCATGCTGTACGCAGGGATAACCATGGACACCCCGACAAGGGGCAGGGCACACAAGACTGAGAGTGTTAACTTTACATAGAATAATAAACGCATCGTAACCCGCTCTCGTGTTAAGGATATATGATTGTAAAAATGGAAGCCGCTATGGAACCGCTATCAATAAATCATCACAGGGTTCCTGGCAACAGATAAGCCCATTCCAGGAAGGAAAAGATATTATATACAAAAAACCGAGCCCTGTGTCTACACAAAACAAGTCTTTTTTCGCCTTGGGCATTACGGCGCTGTTGCCTTACCCGTCCCCTGTTCCGGAGCCGCGTCCCATGGTCCGGAATCCCTGATATACTCTATCAGACGAAAGGGGGCGTTCAATACACGCCGCATGGCGTTTTGAAGGGATTTTCCCACAGCGGACGGTGACAGGGGAACAACAGACAGATTTGTGAACGGGCCGTGGACGCGCAAGGGAATGGACACCAAAGATCCGCCGAACAGGTAATTGAGTCCGGGAACGTGGCGAACAATCCGGTCAACGGTTCTCATGGGTGCGGCCAGAAGATACATGTCCGCAGTATGGGCCACAAGATCAATTTTACCTTCACCGGTTATTTTAAGGGCGCTGCTGTCCAGCAGGATTTCATTCACCTGGAGTTGGCCGCCGGACAGGGTGGCCCGAACCTGTGACAGACGATACCCGAATCCGGGTTGATTCAGATCTGATGCACTGCCCGTAACAAGTTCAGTGATGTTTAAAACAGATAAAATGTTCATCAGCACATGGTCATGCAGAATCCGGCCGTTTTCCGAGGTCAGGATCACATTGCCGGTCATGGCCCCAAGATAATCCGCTTTTACGGGCGGCATGGAAAGATGTCCCGAAAGTTGATACCGGCCATCCGCCTTAAGGGGCACATCCGGAAAACAGGCAAGGCTTTCATCCAGTTTCCCATCTTCGGCCGAAAAGTCAAGATTCAGTGAAAGTCCTGACGAGGTGAAATTCACCGCTCCGGTGGCAGTGATGCCGCATACGGTGGCTGCTTTTATCTGGCTGTGAATGTCACAGCGTTCAACTGCCATTACCGCCTCAAGGGGAATAATGACAAAGTTTCCCGCCTGAAACCGGTTTATTTTGAGATGCACCGTCCCGCTGGAAGAAGACAGAAACTCCGGTGTTTTGTCCTTTTCTTTTGTGTTTTCCGGTTCAACCAGACGCTGAAGCCACTCCATGTTCAGGCTTTCCGTGAAAAGGCGCAAGTCAAACCGGGGTACCCGGTTCTGACGAAACACTTCTCCTTCAGCCTTGACAAGGACATCGTTGATCCGAATCTCGGAGTCGGACAGACTCACCCGGCCACCACTTCCGGAAAGGGAGAACTGGTTGATATCCACTGAAACCGGCCTCAGCCACACTGGATGAATTCCCTTTCCGGAGAGGGTTCCGGAAAAATCGGGAAACAGGGGCTGGTCCAAATGGATATGGGCTGTAAACCGGCCGGCAAGGGACCCGGAGAGCACTTCATTACGGCTGAACAGACGACCTGCGGTTTTGGCGTCAATGTTTCCTGAAAACGTCACCGAAACAACCGCATCCTTTCGGCTTGCCGATATCGCAGCCGTTGAATCCGGATCGGAAAAATTGATTTTTCGAACTTGCCAGGTATCCTGCAGGCGGCTGATATCCCCATACACCTCCACAGCGTTGGCGGTTTTCAGATTTCCGGCCACCGCCACAGCTTGTTTCCCGTCCCATTGAAGATCAATCCCCGAAAGGGTGACCGGCGCCCGGATAACAAGGGCAGTCGGGACCGATAACAGATTCGCCAACCACTCAACCGCGGATTGCCCCAAAATTCCGTCAATCTGGCATGAAACCGCTTGGGGTGGAACAATGCCGCGGGACTTGTGGGAAACCGTTACCACCGCATCCAGAAAGCGGACACCCACTTTACGGGTCTCCTCCCGGCCCGGATGATAGATGATTTCTCCGCCCTGAAGGGTGATGGGAAAAGGTGCATGGGGCGTGATGAGTTGAATGTCCTGTGGAACACCGCCGACATCCAAACGCCATTTTGCCGGATCAGTCAGCGGACCATTGATATGAACCCAGGAAAGGCTCGCTTTTCCGGAAAGGGTGTTAATGACGGACCGCGCCGAAGCCGGACCCTCAAATCCGGTGAGCCATGGATAAAAAACACCCGCGTCCACCTCGGCGGAAGCGGTTTCAAGGGAAAGCACCGCATCGCCGGTCCAGTCAATATCAGCGGAAAGATCTGAAAATCGGATTCCTTGAAATATGCCGCGCATCTGGCGAAAGGCAGCCTGTGTATCTGCATACGCCACTTCACCCGCAAGATCCGTCAAATCCGTGTGAATACCGGGAAGGGTAACGCGTCCCTGGTCAAGATGGGCAGCGGCGGAAAGGGTGTCAAGGGTCCATCCTGATGCGGCTGAATCCGTGGTGTTCGAAAATCTGGCCGTGCAGGAAAGCTCCGTGAGCACACCGGAGCGGGCAACGGAAAAGGCGGTGTCAATACCCGGCGCATTACCGGAAACGGCCCGGGCAATGTTTCCTGCGACGGCAATGTCCAGGGTATCTGCCCCCAGGCGAAGATCAACAATCCGGTTGTCTGTGTCTGCTGCAGACCTGAGCAGGGCCTGACCGGAAAGGGCAATTTCAGGTTCTTCAACCGAAAACCGATCCACCGACAAAACCCATTTTTTTTCCATATACCCGATAAAACCGGAAGCCTGAATCTGATCCAGGGAAAGAGACGGGTCTGCCACTGCAAGGGTGAGGGCCGGAAGTGTCAGGTTAAATTGGGTAAAGACCCTGTCAGGGTTGACCAGCGTGAAATTCAGCTGAAAAGATGCGGGTTCTCCCTGAATTTTGATATGTTCCGGCAGCGGAAAAAAGGAAATCAGGGTTTCGGGATTCATGGCCGTAACCCCCAACTCACCGTTGATGCGGGTGATGGTGGCATTGGCGCCAGCCTCCACATAAAATGAACCGGTAAACGCAGAGGTGCCGTTGATGTCAAGCCATAGCTTTTCACCGGTGTGAGTAAAATCCGCATGGGATAAGTGGACTTTCTCCACTAGCGTGTTTTCGAAGAAAAAAGAGAGCTGGCTGTTGCGGACCCGAAATCGGGTTTCAGGATCAATGCTGGCCAGAAACGTGAACACAAAGGAAATTCCATCAGAAGGATCGAAAGATGTTTCTTTTCCTGAAACTGATTCAGACACCGAGTGGGATTCCGGCAAAAAACACCGAATATCTGAATCGATCAGAACCAGCCGCCGAATCCGGAACCGGCCGGACAGGATGGGCCAAAGATCCGGGTAAAGGGACAGTTTTCGGGCGCTCAACGCAAATCGTTCGGGTTGGCCCAGATGCAGCCCATGGACTTCCAGATGGGGAACCGGAAAAAATTCAAGGGTCAGCCGATCATAGTCCAGATCGGTTTTAAACGTGCGGAGAGCTTTGTTCACCAGAAAAGGACGTACCATGTGGCGGCTTTTTGTCAGGTAAACAGCCAGAATGATTGTGAGCAACAGAAAAATAAAGACACCGATACCCAAAACACGGATCAGATAAACTGTCTTTTTGCGTTTCACGAATTCATCTTTTAAATTGAGGAGGTCTGTCCCTTCCTTTTCTTCCGTCAACATGCTGTCTCCAAATTATAAAGAAAGTGCATCATCCCGCAGACAGTGTTGTATATATCTTGCAACAGTTTGGAATAATTAAGTATTAATAAAATCACAAAATCTTGTTTGATGCAATAATTCAAATCATTATATTGCTTAAGGTGACACGATCTAATTGACCCTGGGTTTCAAGAGCAAGGTTTGCCCGTTTTCGCCCGAAGACGGCGCATTGCTTTTGTCCGGAATGCGCAAGGCGCCGAACCAGACACTGCATTACCGATTTGTTATTGACAACCCCGGAGTGATGGGATTAATACCCCATGATAGCTATTTATTAGCTTTATTATAATCAAAAACAATCTCCCGCAAAAACGAATTGCACTGGAGAGTCATGCCTTTCCAAGTCAACGTTTTTTACCCGAAGGGTGAATGAAAAACATATAAAAATTGTTATTCCGACGATGAGTTTTCTTTTCGCCGGATTAATTTTTTAGCGTGTTCACCTAAGGATAGAAAAGATTCACACGAAGGCCGCTTGTGCGCGGTAGTTAAAATTTTAAATAAATTCAATATATTATTTAAAATATCAAGTTGCTTCTTCGCGTGTGAAAAACACCATCCCTTATCTTTATAGTGAATACGCTCTGATTTTTTTGGCCTTTTACTGCCAACTCGATAGTGTCACCTTTATAACGATTTGAATGATTACATCAAACAAGATCCCGTGATTTTTTTAATACTCAATGATTTCAATTTGTTACAAGATCGAGGCGACACTATCTAACAAACCACCGACGATGAGGAGGATGATTTGAAAATTCTGACAACGCTGAAAAAAGTGGTTGATGTGGAGCTGACCATCAACGTGAAGGACGGCGCCATTGTGGAAGACGGACTTCAGTATGTAATGAATGCCTGGGATGAAAATGCCATTGAGGCATCGGTTCAGCTTAAAGAAAATAACAAGGCGGAAACCACCCTGGTAACTGTTGGTTCTGGGGACCACGCCGAGCTGATCCGAAAAGCCTATGCCATGGGTATTGAAAAGGGCATTCATGTGGATGATCCGGCCATTTCCGGCGCAGATTCCTTTACCTATGCCAGAGTGCTTCAGGCGGTGTTTGAAAAAGGCGGTTTTGATCTCGTGATCGTCGGCAAACAGGCCCAGGATACGGATAACGGCCAGACCGGCATCATCCTGGCGGAATATCTGGGACTGCCCTGCGTCAGCAATGTGGTGTCCATTACCGTGGTGGATGACAAAACCCTTACGGTTTCCCGTCTCGGCGATACCGGCACCGAAATCCTCACCGTTTCCCTGCCCGCAGTCATCACGGTCAGTGACAGCATCAACGAACCCCGTTTGCCGCAAATGCGGGGCATCATGATGGCCAAGAAAAAACCCATTGAAACCCAAAAGCTTTCGGATCTGGGACTATCGGCCGACGATATGGCCCATCCCAAATCAACGGTTACCGAATTCATGGCCACCGAATCCCGAAAGTCCGGAAAGAAATTTGAGGGCAATGCCGCGGAAATCACGGCACAAGTCGTAAGCCTTTTGGCCACGGAAGCAGGTGTGCTGTAGGCCCATCCTCATCCATTGACCCTTTAAATTTATATGAAGGAAATCACTCATGAGCAAAATTCTCGTTGTTGCGGATATCAAAAATGGAAACCTGGGCGGCAGCGCATCCGAACTTCTCTCCAAAGCCAAATCCATGGGCGCTGAAACCGCTGTTGTGGCCATGGGAAGCGGAATCGCAGCACTGGCCCCCAAACTGGCCGCAGCCGGATCTGACACCCAATATATTGCCGATGACCCGAGCCTTGCGATGTTTTCCGCCGGACCTTATGCGTCCTGCGTTGTGGATGCAGCCAACCAGTTTGGCGCGGACATGGTATGGTTCGGGTTTTCCGAAAGCGGAAAAGCCATGTCGCCCCGAGTGGCTAAGCAACTGGATGCGGCCTGTGCCACGGATATTACGGATGTGAAAATCGACGGCGGCCAGATTGAAATCACACGTCCGGCCATTGCCAACAAAGTCAAACAGCGGGTAAAGATCAATACGCCCAAACTCGTGGCCGTGGTGCGGGCCGGTGCCTTTGAAGCCGCGTCGGACATTACCGGAAAAGAAAATGTGGTTTCACTGTCCGCGCCGGCTGCGGACCTCAAAGCTGTGATCAAAGAAATCCTCTCCGATGCCAGCGGCGATATTGACCTGGCGGATGCGGATATCGTGGTTTCGGTGGGACGCGGCGCCAAAAACCAGGAAGGCGTGGATCTGGTCAAAGGCCTTGCCGATGATCTCAAGGCCGGGTTCGGCTCTTCCCGCGCCATGGTGGACAGCGGCCTGATGCCCCACAACAAGCAGGTGGGCCAGACCGGAAAAATCGTTGCCCCGACCCTTTACATGGCTTTCGGCATTTCCGGCGCCATCCAGCACATTGCCGGCATGAGCGGGGCCAAGGTGATCCTGGCGGTCAACAAGGATCCGGAAGCGCCCATTTTTAATCTGGCGGATTACGGCATTGTGGGCGATCTGTTTGAAGTGGTGCCGATTCTCCGGGAAGAAATCAAAAAAGTCAGGAAATAACCCTTCTGCCGCCTGTTTCCGGAAAAACTTGGAACCAGGCGGCAGCCGTAGTTTGGCCCATCCTGATGCCATCTGTTTATCCGCCTTATTCACTGCCAAAGAGGTATCCATGAATCCCCTGTTGATGACGGTTTTGCTTGTTGTGGCATTGACAATTTTCACCCGTACCATGATCGGGAAAATCAAACTGCTGGCCGCCCTTGAACCGGCCCGCCGACTTGACCACCTGAAAGAACGCGTGATGAGCATGCTGGTGATTGCCGTGGGTCAGAAACGGCTGATCGGCAGAGCCAAAGAGAGAAGTTCCGGTATTATGCATGCCCTGATCTTCTGGGGGTTCTGCGTTCTGCTGATCCGCAGCATTACCCTTTACGGAGAAGGATTTCACCAGGGTTTTCAGCTTCCCTTTTTTGGAGAGGAACATCTCACCGGCTATCTTTACCTGTTTTTAAAAGACATCATGGAAGGAATTGTGCTGCTGATGGTGGTATGGGCGATTTTCCGCCGTGCGGTGATCCGGCCCAAACGGATGCACAACTCCTTTGAAGCCTATCTGGTGCTGGTGATGATCGCGGTTCTGATGATCTCGGATCTCACCTATGACGGCATCCGGTACAATCTGATTTATCTGCACGGTCAGACCGATATCCACTTTTTCAACAACCCCGCATACGGCTCTGAATTTCTCTGGACCCCGGTGACCCTGGTGGCGGCCTTTCTGGTTTCCGGCATTGGACCGGAAGTCAGCGCTGTTATCATGGTCCTCATGTTCTGGGTTCACATCTGTACCCAGCTCATCTTCCTCAATGTACTTCCCACGGGAAAGCATTTTCATGTCATCACGGCCCTTCCCAATGTGTTCCTGAAAAGCCTGGGCTATCCCCATGAAAAAACAAAGCTTCTGGATCTGGAAGACGAATCTGCCTGGGAAAATGAAAGCCTGGGGATCAACCACATCCATCAGCTTAACTGGAAACAGGGCCTGGATCTGTACACCTGTACCGAGTGCGGTCGGTGCAAGGAAGTCTGTCCCACCTATCTCACGGAAAAGCCCCTGAACCTGTTTGACTTCAACGATGCCCTCAAGCACGAGCTGTACGCCAATGCGTCAAAAGTCATCAAACGGGCGGATCTGGTTTCCCGGCTGGCAAAGAAAACACCGGACCAGGTTGAGGATATCGAATTTCTCAAGGGGGAAATCCCCATGCTGAACAGCCCGAACCAACTGGTGGGGGACGTGATTGCCGAAGACACCCTCTGGGCCTGTACCACCTGCCGGGCGTGTGAAGCCGTGTGCCCGGTCACCATTGAGCATGTGCCCCGCATCATCGCCATGCGCCAGGGCCAGACCCTGATGGCCGAGACCTATCCCAAAGAGCTGAACGTGGCCCTGAAGGGTCTTGAGCGGAACGGTAACCCGTGGGGCATCGGGTACGACAAACGGGCGGACTGGGCCGAGGGCCTGAACATTCCCACCCTGGCGGAAAAACCCGATGCAGAATATCTGCTGTGGGTGGGCTGTGCCGGCTCCTTTGACGACCGCACCAAAAAAGTGTCGGTGAGCCTGGCTAAAATTCTGCAGAAAGCGGGCGTGGATTTTGCCATTCTGGGGGTTGAGGAAAAATGTACCGGCGACTTTGCCCGAAAAGTGGGCAATGAAATGCTGTTTCAGATGATGGCCACGGAAAACATCGAAACCCTCAACGGGTATGGGGTGAAAAAAATCATCGCCGCCTGCCCCCATTGTCTGAATACGCTGAAGCATGACTACCCGGATCTGGGCGGAAATTATGAAGTGATTCATCACAGCGTCTTCATCAAAGAACTCGTGAAAGCCGGAAAAATCAAGTTGGATCCCTCTTTTTCAGGCGCCCTCACTTACCACGATCCCTGTTATCTGGGCCGGTATAACGATGTTTACCATGAACCCCGCGAAATTCTGAAATCCATTGCCGGCGACCGTTACCAGGAACTGGACCGCCACGGCAGCGAAAGCTTTTGCTGCGGCGCAGGCGGCGGACGCATGTGGATGGAAGAAAATATCGGAAAACGCATCAACCAGGAACGGGCGGAGCAGATTGTGGCCAAGGATGTCAGCCATGTGGCCGTGGCCTGCCCCTTCTGCCTGACCATGGTGGAAGACGGCATGAAGGCCCTGGAAAAGGAAGAATCCGTCAAGACCCTGGATCTTGCCGAGCTGGTGGAGCAGAATATGGTATAAAGAGAATCATCAGCAGGCAGGCTCTGCAGGACCGATAAATTCATGCGGGGGAAGTTTCAAGTCTGAAGCTTCCCCCGTTTTTTACTGGGTTTTTTGCCTGGGCCTGGGGGTACAGGGATCAAACAAGGGCCGGGGTGAGGGGCTGCAGAAGCAAAGCACTATCTTTTCCGGCTGGGACTGGCTGCTGTTGTCTATTGGATAGGGTGCTCCGAATCGGACGGGGATTTTTTCGGAAAAAAATACGATGCCACCACACCGGCTCCCAGCACACCAAAAACAACGGCCAGACTGACTTCCGCCGGCACATGGAAGGTGCCTACAACACCAAGAAGCATTTTTATCCCAATAAAAACCAGGATGACAATCACGGCCGCTTCCAGGCGGCTGAGAAAACGGTTGGCTGCAGCCAGGAGAAAATACAGGGACCTGAGACCGAGAATAGCGAAAATATTGGAGGTATACACCAGAAAGGTCTGGGTTCCCAGGGGCAGCGGCTCTTTGAGACCGGCAAAGAGGGAAAACACTGCCGGAACGCTGTCAAAGGCAAACATGACATCCGCGATTTCAATGACCACCAGACAGAGAAAAAGGGGGGTCACGGCACAGCGTCCTTCGTGACGAACAAAGAAATTGTGACCGTGCAATTGGGGAGAAACCGGAAAGATCCGCTGGGTCAGGCGAACAGCCCAGTGCTGACTGTAGTCTTCAATTTCAGGGGCTTCCTGCCGGCTGCTCTGCCACATTTTCCAGGCAGTCCAGAGAACAAACACACCAAACAGGGTCAGCGCCCATTTTCCGAACAGGGCAATAAACGAAGAGCCCAGCACGACAAAAATAAGACGCATGACAACCGCGCCAATAATGCCAAAATACAAAATCCGATGCTGAAATTCAGGCCGAATGGAAAATGAGGAGAAAATGGCGATAAAGACAAAAAGGTTGTCCACAGAAAGGCTTTTTTCCAGAAAATAGCCGGTCAGAAAAAGCATGCCCTGGGCACGGCCGTGAGCAATGCTGACATAAACGGCAAAGGCCAGGGACAGTGCAATCCAGAACACAGACCACAGGGCAGCATCCCGCATGGAAATGGGCCTGTCTGATTTGTGGGCATGAAGATCCAGAATCAACGCGCCAATCACCAGAACGGCGAAAAGCAGAAGTTCAAAAACAGAGTATTCACCGATCATGGTTTTTCTCCTTGGTCATGGCGCTCAATGTTGAGCAGCCCTCACCCCGGCCCTTTCCCCCAAAAGGTGGAAAGGGGTAAATCTTCTGATGGGGTATGATGTGTTTATAGTCAGCAACGTCATTGGACGAACATTTATTTTCCATTATCGCCACCCCCGCGCAGGCGGGGGAGCCAGCACGCCCTTCCCCAAACAACCGGGCGACCGAGGGCGCGATGTAGGGGCGCCTCGCGAGGCGCCCCTACGTTTCAAGATCTGAAAACAGCAACTTATTGGCGGTGCGCAGTATAATAAAACAGCCTCATCAAGCAATCGGCATCCGCCATTGTGTTGAAATTCCGGCGGCCCGAAGTCGTTCAATAGCGATATTCAGATAATGGGAATTGATGTTCGCCACGCCATGGGAATCGTCGCCCGGCACCACATCAATGCCCATTTTTCCGGCGGCTTCTAAAATGGGCGTAAACAGGTACGGTTCGTTTTCCCCGCGAAAGAGCGGCCGGAGGTTGAAATCCAGGATCAGGTTCAGTTTTTTGATCAATTCCAGATTTCGCTCGATTTTTTCCCATATCACGGGTTTTAAAAGCCGGTCCCGCCAGTCCGGATCGTAAATGCGGATCACGTCCAGATGCCCCACCACCTGGGGCTTCAACTCCTGGATCATGGCGTATTGTGCATCAAAATAGGCAGTGTAAAGCCCGTCCACGCCCCCGCACCGGGCCGCTGCTTTTTCATAATCCGCCGGGGATGCGTCAAAGGGAATATCCTTTACATGATGTACCGAGCCCACCACATAATCCGGCGAGAATTCGGAAATCAGCGCTTTTGCCAGTAAGATGGCGCCGGTGCAGGCCTCTGTTTCAACACCCACAAAAACCCGAATACGTTCCGCATAGCGGGCCTGCAGCTGGCGGCAGGTCCGGATATACGCTCCAAACCGGCGCTTTAAGGCGGAAGCGTCCAGACCGGCGTTTTTTTCTTCAAGAAAGACAAACCGGTCTTCCGGCGGTGGCATGTGCTCGGTAATGCCCACCCAGGAAAATCCAGCCCGAATATAGGCCTTGATAATGGCTTCCAGGGTATCTTTGGCATGACAGCAGAACTGGCCGCTGTGTCCGCCATGAATGGAGACGCGTTCAGGCACATTCACTGTTTTATTCTCATTTGATGTCTGATTGATGTGTCTTTCAGCCTTGGACAGTGTCATCTTAAGAAATATAACGATTTGAATTTGTTACATTCAATAAGATTTCGTAATTTTCTGATACTCAATGATGTCAAACTGTTATCAACTTGAGACGACACTATCTAACATCACACCGTGTACAGAATCACCAGACAGCGGGTGATATCACTGGAAAGACTTTTGAGTTTGTGGGGAATCGTGGAATGAAAATGGATGGATTCGCCGGGATTCAAGGTATGAACCTTGCTGTCCAGAGTAAACTCCAGCTTTCCTTCCATCACATAAATAAATTCTTCGCCGTCATGCTTGTAGGCCACGGGTTTGTGGTCGTGGTGAGGTTCAATGGCGATCATGAAAGCCCGCAGATGATCGTGGTCTGCGCCGGATGTCAGGGTTTGGTAAGAATAATTGCGGGTTCGGTTGACATAGCCCTGGTTTCTTTGGTCACGAATCCGGGCTTTTTCCTCATCCCGCAGAAAAACGCCGGGGTCCACGCCGTAAGCTGTCGAGAGCCGCAGAAAAAATGCCACAGGCGGCGAAATCTCGCCCGATTCCACACCGGTAATAAATTCCGGGGTCTGTCCCGTGACTTCGGCTATCTTTTCCACTGACCATCCATTGGCTTTCCGGAGGGCGCTGATTTTCTCGCCCACCCGGCGGGTTGAAGATGGACCGGCCGCTTCCGCACATACCGCATCGGCCAGCTTCCGCATGACGGTTTTTCGGATCCGTTCGGAAAGAAGGGGCAAAAATGTGGGCGCATCCGCAACAATACCCAGATCAGCAATGGAAAAAATGGGTGCTGACGGATCCCGGTTGATGGCCACAATGGTTCCTGCATCCATGATGCCGGCCGTGTACTGCACCGCACCGGATGTGGCAACGGAAATCAGAAGCTCCGGGCGGATGGTTTTCCCGGTCTGACCAATGAGACGGTCTTCTTCCACCCAGTGGTCCAGCACAGGCGGACGCGTGGCCGCCACCTGACCGGAAAGGGCTGCGGCCAGTTCCCGGACCTTGGCAAAATTGGCGGATGTGCCCAGTCCGGCGCCGCCCACCACAACGGTTTTGGCGCTTTCCAGGTCTTCATCGGAAACCGGCACCAGATGGCTTGAAACCAATCGGATACGGGGATCCACCGGGGAATCGGAAATGGTGATGCGGGTTGTTTCTCCGGCTTTGGCATATTTTTTTTCAACCGGCATGCCGTGGGGAAAAACCGTGGCAAACCCGGTGATGTCATGGGATGCAAAAGAGATATCACATATCACCTCGCCCCCCCAGGACGGACAGACGCCGACAACTTCGCCGCTTCTCCCCGTCTTGAGGGATACGCAGTGGGCCATGAGTCCGGCTTCAGCTGCGGCCGATACCCGTGCAGCCAGGTCCCGGCCAAAATCCGTCATGGGAAAAGTCACCAGGCGCGGTGATTTTTCTTTGACCAGAGGCGACAGGGCATTGGCAAACAAATACACCATGGGCGTAGAAAATGCCTCATGCTCAAGAAAGCAAACCTCGTCCGCACCATTGGCAAAGGCTAAGTCTTCAATGTCAGCCACATGCTCGCAGCCCTCTTCAGCGGACACCAAGGACCCGCTTTCTGCAGGAGCGGCGCGAAAGGCAAACAAAACAACCCGGTCCTGGGTGGATTCGGCCAGTTGGGCGGATTTTTCCAGCACCCTCAGGCTGAGGTCAAACAGCGGCCGCGTCCTCAAATCTCCGAAAACCCATATTTCATTTGTTATTGGCATGGTTTCACAGTGTGTGATGTGTTCAAAGCGTCATCCCCTGTTCAGGGGTTTTCCCTCTTCCAACACCGTTCTAAAGGAAAAAATCAGATCTTCACTTGACGTGCCGCCATCAGCCCACCAGTCCGGCCTTGACCAGCTTTTCAACCAGAATATCCGCCTGAATTGCCGGATCGCCTTGAATCCACTCACAAACACGTTTTTTGTCCACTGGTTTCACGGAAAGAACCCGCGTTGGCGAACCGAAAACCCCCACCTGCCTGGGCTCCAGGCCCACAGCGGCAATATCCAGACAGGTGATGGGAAATGCGCTGTCAAAGGCTGTTCCGAGAGCGCCCAGGGTGGGGTCCCGTGGCTCCACAGCCGCCGGATGAATGGTCATGGCAACGGGCGGCGAGGCCAGTTCGTATTGTTCGAGAAATCCGTCAAGCTGGCGATGCAGGGTAAAAACACCGTTTGCGCTCTCAACACGGGTCACGTGCCCCACCATGGGAATATCCAGAAACGAAGCGGTCTGGGGTCCCACCTGGCCGGTATCACTGTCCGCAGCACAAACACCGAACAGCAGAAAATCAAAGGGCGACAGATGCCGCACCGCTGCTGTCAGGGACCTGGACGTGGCCAGGGTGTCCGAGGCGGCAAAGGCCCGGTCGCAGAGCAGAACGCCCTGATCCACGCCCATGGCCATGGCTTCCCGAAGGATGGATTCGGAGGCTGGCGGCCCCATGGACAGAGCGGTCACCGTGCCGCCATGGGCCTCTTTAATTTGCAGGGCCATTTCAAGGGCCCATCGGTCAAAGGGATTGAGAACGCTTTTCTCCGGAGACCGGGACATTCTTCCTTTGGGCGTGCTCAGAACCACGGATTTGATGCAGACAATGCTGTGCAATGCATAACTCCATTGTTAGAGATTGAGGATGTCTGGTGTGATGTCCCCTGCCCTTCCCCACAATCCGGATAAGGGGTGGCAGGGAAGAAACCACCGGATGATCAGCCTTCCTGCAGAACGCTTTTGGCAATCACCATCCGGTGAATTTCCGATGTGCCTTCGTAAATCCGGGTAACTCGCGCATCCCGGTAATAGCGCTCCACCGGATACGCCTTGCTGTATCCATAGCCACCATGAATCTGAACCGCCAGATCCGTGACCTTTGCGGCGGTTTCAGCGGCAAAGAGTTTGGCCATGGCCGATGCCTTGGAAAACGGCTGCTTTTTGTCCTTGAGCAGAGCAGCCCGATACACCATGAGCCGCGCCGCATCCACCTGGGTGGCCATATCGGCAATCATGTTCTGGATGGAAGCGTGCCTGGCAATGGGAACGCCGAACTGATGCCGCTGGTTGGCATATCGGATTCCCTCTTCCAGGGCAGCCTGGGCAATACCCAGGGCCTGGGCGGCAATGCCCATCCGGCCTGTATCCAGTGCAGCCAGACCGATTTTAAGGCCGTTTCCCGCTTTTCCCAGAAGATTTTCCTTGGGAACGCGGCAGTCGGAAAGGCGAATGGAGCAGACGGGATTGGCCCGCATGCCGCACAAATCTTCAAGATCACCGGTTGTAAAACCGGGCGTTCCCCGCTCGGCCACCACCACGCTGATGCCGGTCCGGGCCGCAGACGGATCCTGGGATGGATTGATTCTGCAAAAAATAAGGCAGGTATCTGCCACGCCGCCGTTGGTCACAAACACCTTGTTGGCGTTTACCTTAAATGTATCGCCATCGGCAATGGCCGTGGCCTCAATGCCGCCGGCGTCTGACCCGGCATTGGGTTCGGTCAGGCAAAAGGCGCCAATTTTCTCTCCCCGGGCAAGGGGCGGAACCCATTTTTGAATCTGGTCAGGCGTCCCAAAGGTGAGAAGGGGAAACACCGCCACCGAGTTGTGGACAGTCACGCACAGGGCAATGGCGCCGCTGACCCGGGCGATTTCTTCCACAATGATGGCATAGCTGACAGCGTCCAGATTCGCGCCGCCCAGGGATTCAGGGACCTGAATGCCGAAATAGCCCAATCTCCCCATTTTTTCGATCACTTCCCAGGGAAACCGCGCTTCCTGGTCAATTTCAGCGGCAATGGGTTTGATTTCCCGTTCACAAAAGCGGCGGACCGACTGGCGAACCGCGCGATGTTTTTCTTCCAGCAGCATATCCATGGTAAAGGTCCCGCAAAAAATCGGTTGAGGGTCAGATAATGAGAATTTTAGTGGGTATCAGAATTCGGGTTTTGGGTCAATGACGGGACAGCGGCGGTTTAAAGGGCGGGTTATCCCAAGGGGATGGAATACACGCGAAGGCGCAAAGGGATGACGGGAACAAGTCGGAAATGGGCCGCCTGCCTTTTTCCATGTCCGAAATGCGGTTCTGGCTGATGCCAAGTTTTTCCGCAAGTTCATTCTGTGTCATATCCACCTTGAGGCGAAAACCGTCGGGTTTTCAAGGAGGGTGTCAAGGAGAAAAAAACGCTTGCTGATTTGCCCCTTTTTAAATAGTCCAGATATATGGCTAACCGTAAAAAAGGAGGCATTATGCTTGAAATTGCCCTATATGAAGCCGAGAACAAGTTGAGCGGGTTGCTCGACGAGGTTGCCACCGGAAAACAAATTGTCATTACCCGTCATGGAAAGGCCGTTGCCCGGCTCGTACCGGCCGATCACGATTTTGATCGCGCCAAAGCTATGCAAGCGGCAAAAACACTTTTTGAAATTCGCAAAGGCACCACGTTGGGCGGTCTGTCCATTAAGGAGTTGACCAACGAGGGGCGGCCATGAGTTTCGTTATTCGTCTTTACCGCAGATTTCAAACTTTGTATTGAGGAACGCACCCGGACCTTCGCCGGTCAATCAATTCCTGGGCTTCTTTTTTCGGTCTGTGTTCATGCGTCCATCGCCTGCTCATCAGCTTTTCTGTACTGGCATTCAAATTCCCATTTGGGATATGGACTTACAGCTTCTCGTTACACCGGTCGGATTCCGCAAGCTTTCCGTCAAGCCAGTCTTTAAAAACTTCCGTTTTTCCAGATTCGTCATAAGCTTGGCACATGTTTTCGTATACGGTTCTTGTGGTTGGATGATCATCGCCAAGCGTTGCCAGAAAAACACGGAATGCACAAACGTACCATCCCAGCGCCTTGTCGTACTCGCCCTTGTTGTAATACACTATGGCGATATTGTTATAAGTGGTGGCGGTGAAAGGATGATCCGGTCCCAGGACTTTTTCCCAGATCGCCAGTGTTTTTTCAAATCCTTCCAGCGCCTTGTCATACTCGCACTTGTGGAAATACACTCCGGCGATATTGTTATAAGTGACGGTGGTGTCCGGATGATACAGCCCAAGGACTTTCTCTTTAATTGCCAGTGTTTTTTTATACAACTCCAGCGCCTTGTCGTACTCGCCCTTTTTGGAATACACCATGGCGATATTGTTACAACTTGTGGCGGTATCTGGATGATCCGCTCCAAGGACTTTCTCTTTAATTGCCAGCGC
>JAJDJS010000039.1 GCA_030267325.1 Desulfosarcina sp. OttesenSCG-928-A07
TGCCCAGGTTTTCGCACACATGAATACCGCAAGCTTTCATGGCATCGATTTTTCCCTGGGCAGTGCCGCTGCCGCCGCTGACAATGGCGCCGGCGTGTCCCATGCGGCGACCCGGCGGTGCGGTGAGGCCGGCAATAAACCCCACCACTGGTTTGGTCACATGGGCCTTAATAAAGGCGGCGGCTTTTTCTTCGGCATCTCCGCCGATTTCCCCCACCATGACAATGCCCGTGGTTTGCGGGTCTGCCTGAAAGGCTTCCAGACAGTCGATAAAGTCCGTGCCGTTGACCGGATCGCCGCCAATACCGATGCAGGTGGTCTGGCCGATACCCTGCCCGGTCAGCTGGTGAACCACCTCATAGGTCAGGGTCCCGGAGCGGGAAACCACGCCGATGGGACCGCCGGGTTTGTGAATCGGCGCGGGCATGATCCCGATCTTGCATTTTCCCGGTGAAATGATGCCCGGACAGTTCGGACCGATCAGGCGGGTGGGCATCCCTTTCAGATGGTTTTTTACCTTCATCATGTCCATCACGGGGATGCCTTCGGTAATGCAAACAACAAGTTCCACACCTGCATCCGCTGCCTCCAGGATCGCATCTGCGGCAAAGGGCGGGGGAACAAAAATGAGAGAGCAGTTGGCGCCGGTTTTTTTCCGGGCATCGGCAACAGTATTGAAAACCGGGATATCGTCCATTTTCTGGCCACCTTTTCCCGGTGTGACACCCGCCACCACCTGAGTTCCGTAGGCCACGCACTGCCGGGCATGGAATTGGCCTTCCCGACCGGTAATGCCCTGGACCAGTACCTTTGTATTTTCATCCACAAAAATGCTCATGGCAGACCTTCCATCATAATAAGGTTTGGCGTTTTTGTTTTTTCGCGGTGTTGGCGTTTTTCACGGTTTACATGTTAATCGCCAAATAACGAAAAATACATAGGAAACAGAAAGTTACGCGGCAATCTCAGAAATTTTCCGGGCCGCGTCTTTAAGATCCTTTGCTGTGATGAGAGATAATCCGGATTCGGCAAGGATGCGTCGGCCCTCTTCCACATTGGTCCCTTCCATGCGCACCACCACCGGCACCTTGAGTCCCACCTTGCCCGCCGCTTCCACCACGCCCTTGGCCAGCACATCGCACCGCAGAATCCCGCCGAAGATATTGATGAGAATGCCTTTGACATTGGGGTCGCCCAGGATGATCCGGAACCCGTTTTCCACCATTTCTGAATTGGCACCACCCCCCACATCCAGAAAATTTGCAGGCTTTGCACCGGCCAGTTTGATGATGTCCATGGTGGCCATGGCAAGCCCGGCGCCATTCACCATATTGCCGATATTGCCGCCATCGCCCAGGTGGATGTAGTTGAGGTTGTATTTTGATGCCTCCACTTCCAGGGGATCTTCTTCATCCGTATCCCGGAAGGCCACAATATCCTTGTGGCGGTACAGGGCATTGCTGTCCACATCCATCTTGGCATCCAGGGCGATCACCTGATTATCCGCTGTGAGCACCAGGGGATTGACTTCCACCAAAGAGCCGTCTTTTTCCACAAACAACCGGTAAAGATTGGCCAGGAGCGCATTGAACGCCTTCATGGCCGCATCGGGGATGTTGAGCCCAAAGGCCACTTCACGGCAATGATAGCTCCGGATGCCAAGAAGCGGGTCCACATGAACCCGGATGATTTTTTCCGGAGTCTTTTCCGCAACGGTTTCAATATCCATTCCACCGGCTTCACTGGCCATGATGACATAAGTCGCCGTGGCCCGGTCCGGCAGAATGCTGAGGTAGAGTTCTTTGGCAATATTGAGACCCTGCTCCACCAGGACTTTTCGGACTTTCTGCCCCTTGGGACCGGTCTGGTGGGTCACCAGGTTCATTCCGATGATCTCCCGGGAAAGTGCTTCCACTTCTTCGGCGGACCCGGCCAGCTTCACACCCCCGCCTTTTCCGCGTCCACCCGCATGGATCTGGGCCTTGACCACCACCGGATATCCGCCCAGGGTGGCGGCAACGGATTTGGCTTCTTCCGGCGTAAAGGCTACGGCGCCCTGAGGAACGGAAACGCCATATTCCCGGAACAGGGTTTTTGCCTGATATTCATGGATTTTCATAACACCCGATCTCCTTTGCGAAAACAGGGTTCCGATCAGAAAAATTACTTTTGCATCGGAATCCATGGATTGATGGGGTAAAAAATAAAAAAGGGAGAAGACGCACGGCCGGGTTTACGTTGAGACTGTTCCGGCCGTGCGAAAGGGAGATATAGATAGTGGGGTCTCGATCTTGCACCCGTTTTGATATTCTGTATACCAACCCACTCAGAAATTTTATTCTTACAAATTCAGGTTGTTATATTTTTTGAGACGACACTATCCAAAACCGCCAACAGGAAAAAGGCGCATTTATCCGATTGTACAAAGCACATCGCCCTTGGCCACCGAGTCGCCGCTGCCGTAGTTGATGGCTTTAATGGTGCCGCTGGCCGGCGCGGGCAGGGCATTTTCCATTTTCATGGCCTCCAGTACCACCACTGTTTCTCCGGCGCTGACCGTATCGCCCACTTTCTTTTCATATTTGACGATCATACCCGGCATGGGCGCAACCATGGACGTGCCAGAACCCGAAGCAGCCGGTGCAGGTTCGGCTTTTTTCTCAGGCGCAGGAGCCGCCGGGGCTGCCGGAGCCGGAGCGGCAGGCGCGGCAGCTACTGGCGGTGCAGGGGCAACCGGCGGTGCCATGGGCATGGGCATAACCGGTGCGGCTGCCACAGGGGCCATGGGAATACCGCCGGCAAGCTGAATCTGCTGGGCATACCGGATCACCGGGCTGCCGCCCACTTCATCCACACCCACCTCGAAATATTCGTTATCCACAAAAACGTTAAACTTCCGAAGGTTATCTGTTTTTTCAGGCCCACTCACCGTCTTGGGTTCGACCAGTTCACCGGCAAGGGCTTTTTTCACCAGATCATCCCGTTTTTTCACTTCTTCCAGGGTGATGGCCTTCACCGATGCAGGGGGATCTTCTTTGCCGTATTTCCATTGGAGAAATTTTTTACCGGTCACCGGGAACAGGGCATAAATCAAGAGGTCATCCATGTCCACGGCCAGATCGCCGATGGCGGCCTTGTCTTTTTCCAGCATAGGCTCAAGAAGCTCTGCGGGCCGACAGGTAATGGGCTCGGATCCGCGTTCGTAATGCTGAAGCGCTTTTTTCTGCACTTCCGGATCAATGGGTACTGCGGTTTTGCCGTACATGCCAAAGCACAGGGCTTTAACCTGATCGGAAATTTTGGAATACCGCTCGCCCGGCGAATCAAACAGCACATTGTTCACCGCCTGGCTGCCCACGATCTGGCTGGTGGGGGTGACCAGGGGAATCTGGCCCAGATCTTTTCTGACCTTGGGAAGCTCTTTGTACACATCGTCGATCTTGTCCAGGGCATCCATTTCCCGCAGCTGGTTGACCAGGTTGGAGAGCATGCCGCCGGGCGTCTGGTGGAGCAGCACGTTGATGTCGATAACGGACATTTTGGACGTATCCAAAAGATGCTTGTACTTGGGCATCACTTCTTTTTCGAGAATTTCGTTGATTTTGGCCAGCAGATGAATATTGAAGCCTGTGTCGCGGCTGGTGCCCAGAAGCGTCATCACCAGGGGTTCCACGGCCGCATGGGAAGTGCGATAGGCATAGGGTGACATACAGGTATCAATAATATCCACGCCCGCCTCAATGGCCTTGAGATGACTCATGGGCGACATGCCGGAAGTAAAGTGGCTGTGCAGGTGAATGGGGGCCTTGACCGCCGCCTTGAGGGCCTTGATAAGCGGGTAGGCATCATAGGGGGACAGAAGACCGGCCATATCCTTGATGCAGATGCTGTCTGCGCCCATGGCCTCCAATTCTTTTGCCTTTTTGACGTAGTAGTCCAGGTTGTACACCTCGCCGCCCAGCCGGGACTCGGTGAGGGTATAGCAGATGCAGCCCTGGAAGTGCTTTTTGTATTCCTTGATTTTGGGTACAACTGTCTGAAAATTGCGGTAGTCGTTGAGGGCGTCAAAGGTACGGAAAATATCAATGCCGTTTTCACAGGACCGATCCATGAAGGCCCTGGCCACATCATCGGGATAATTGCTGTACCCCACCAGGTTCTGGGCACGCAGCAGCATGGAAAACGGGGTTTTCTTGAAATACCGTTTGAGGGTCCGGATGCGCTCCCAGGGATCTTCGTTCAGAAACCGGTGCATGGTGTCAAAGGTGGCGCCGCCCCAGGTTTCAACAGCCCAGAATCCCACCTGGTCCATTAATTCAGCCACAGGAATCATGTCTTCGGTGCGGCCCCTTGTGGCAAAAAGGCTCTGATGGCCGTCACGCAGGGACAAATCCATCACTTTGACCGGATTCTCCGCCTTGGGCCGGTTCACATCGTAATTCATGGGGGTCATTTTGACTTGATCATGGTCACTCATTGTATGTGTCTCCTCTGAAAAAGAAAAATTGGATGGTCAGTGGCATTCATATCGCGCCGTCCCGGCCATCAGCGCAGGCGGTTGAAAGCTTTCATTTGCATGAGAGATCGCATCTGCATCATGCCCTGCCGGCCCGAAAGACCCCACAGGTTGCCCTGCTCAAACTCCCGGGGCGCCGGCCTTTGGGGGGGCGGTGACAGAATCGCTTCCTCTTCGGTTTCAATATAGGCAACGACCGCCGTGATGGCAGCGGCCCGTTTTTTTTCATTTATTTCCATCACTCACACCTTTTCGGTTAACAGGTTCCGGGACTAGACGGGGATGTTGCCGTGTTTTTTGAGCGGCCGCTGTTCCCGTTTGCTGCACATGATTTCAAGGGCGTCAATGAGCCGCATCCGGGTTTCGGCCGGCTCGATCACCGCATCAATATAGCCTCTTTGGGCCGCGCAGTAGGGATTGGAGAAAAGCTCCTCATATTCGGCAATCTTTTCGTCGCGTTTGGCCTTGGGATCTGATGCTTCTTTAATTTCCCGGCGGTGGATGATGTTGGCCGCGCCCGAAGCACCCATGACGGCGATTTCGGCGGTGGGCCAGGCAAAGGCGAAATCCGCGCCCAGATCCTTGGAGCACATGGCCAGGTACGATCCGCCGTAATCCTTCCGGGTCACCAGAAGCAGTTTGGGCACGGTGGCCTCGCTGTAGCACCACAGCAGCTTTGCGCCGTGGCGAATGATCCCGCCCCATTCCTGCTGGCTGCCGGGAAGATATCCGGGCACATCGGCAATGGTGAGAAGCGGGATGTTGAAGGCATCGCAAAACCGGATAAAGCGGGTGGCTTTGTCCGACGCATTAATGTCCAGGCACCCGGCCATGACCTTGGGCTGATTGGCGATGATGCCCACGCTGCGGCCGTTGAGACGGGCAAAAACCGTGAGGATGTTTTGGGCATAATGCGCATGGGGCTCAAAATAGTCGCCATTGTCCACAATGGCGGTGATGACATCCCGCATGTCGTAGGACTGGCTGGGGCTGTCGGGAATGATACGGTTCAGATCATCCTCATAGCGCATGCGGTCATCATCTGTCTCTATCCTGGGGGGATCTTCCATGTTATTGGCCGGCAGATAAGAGAGCAGGCATTTGATCTGCTCAATGGCGTCTTCGTCGCTTTCACAGGCAAACTGGGCCACACCGCTTTTTTCGTTATGGGTCATGGCCCCGCCCAGGGATTCAAAATCAATTTCTTCGCCGGTGACGGACTTGATGACATCCGGGCCGGTGATGAACATGTAGCTGGTTTTTTTCACCATAAAGATAAAATCGGTCATGGCCGGTGAGTACACCGCGCCGCCAGCTGTGGGGCCCATGATGGCGGAAATCTGGGGAATCACACCTGAAGCAGCAGAGTTCCGGTAAAAAATCTGGCCGTAGCCGGAAAGGGCGTCCACCCCTTCCTGGATCCGGGCGCCGCCGGAATCGTTGATACCAATGAAGGGCACGCCGGCTTTGAGGGCCATATCCATGACCTTGCAGATTTTTTTGGCCTGCATCTCACCCAGACTACCGGCCCGTGACGTAAAGTCCTGGGCGTAGGCAAACACAGGACGCCCATCCACCAGGCCATGACCGGTCACCACGCCGTCAGACGGAATCTCCACCTCTTCCATGCCGAAATTCACGCATCGGTGGCGGACAAACATGTCGATTTCCCTGAAGGTGTCTTCGTCAAACAGCTGGTCAAGGCGTTCACGGGCGGTCAGTCTTCCCCCTTCCTTGTGTTTGGCGACCAACCGGTCTCCGCCCATCTCGAGGATACGGGCTTCCCGCGCCTTGAGATCTTCGATCTTCTCCCTCACAATACCCATGTTTCCTTCCTTTCACCTGAAGTGCGGCACTTTTTTGAATCACCGATGACAGGCCATGATACACCGGCAACCGTGGTTATGGATAAGTATGGATGAATTTTCTCAATCATCTGTATCCAGTTTTTTTAAAAAACAAAGTCTCACGCAAACGTTTAAATTTGTCGACTCAGCGACCGTTGTCAAGCAAAAAAAGGAGTGCTTCCGCGCCGGCCGTGGGGGATTGGTCACCTCTGGCCACAGCAGACTGAACTTCCTTCAGCTGGGACCGGACATCGGGATTTTCAAAAAATCGTTCTTTCAGTCCGTCTTCAATACGGGACCACATCCAGGAAACAGCCTGCTGACGACGTTTCTGGGCCAGCTCGCCGGTTTTTTCAAGACGGCGGTGATGATCCACAATGGTTTCCCAGACCTGGTCAAAGCCACTTGCGGTCAGTGCGCTGCAGGTCAATACCGGCGGATGCCAGGTCAAACTTTCCGGCGTGATCAGGTGAAAGGCGTTTTCATAGGCGCGGCGGGCCTGTTCGGCCTTTTCCACATTATCGCCGTCCGCCTTGTTGATCACAACCGCATCGGCCATCTCCAGAACCCCTTTTTTGATGCCCTGAAGTTCATCGCCGGCACCGGCCAGCATCAGGACCAGAAAGAAATCCACCATGGACGCTACCGTGGTTTCGGACTGGCCCACGCCCACGGTTTCGACAATCACCAGGTCAAAACCGGCAGCCTCGCAGACCAGAAGGCTCTCCCGGGTCATCCGGGCCGCACCGCCCAGGGTGCCGCCTGAAGGCGAAGGCCGGATAAAAGCCCCTTCTGCCACAGCCAGATGCTCCATCCGGGTTTTGTCCGCCATGATGCTGCCGCCGCTCCGAGTGCTGGACGGATCAATGGCAAGCACCGCCACCTTCATTCCGTCGTTTATCCGCACCATGCCGAAGCGCTCAACAAAGGTGCTTTTGCCTACTCCCGGAACACCGGTGATGCCCAGACGGATGGATTTTCCCGTATGGGGCAAAAGGCCCTCCATGACCACCCGGGCGAGGTGACGATCCGCCGGACGGATGCTTTCCAGGAGGGTGATGGTTTTGGCCAGAATCCGGCGGTTTCCGGAACGCACCCCCTCAATGTAAAATTCCGGTGATGTTGCATCCATGGGAGATTATGCCTTGCGGTCTTTTTTAGGTCCCCTCCCCTGCTCTCCCCTTAAAAAACCGGAAAGGGGCAGAGAGGGAGAAAAAGGACGTGAGTCATTTATACGGAAACGAAGAACCGTGCGGGTAAGCGCCTAGACGGCGACTTTCCGGTCTTCCAGGGCGTTTAATACCTTGTTGGCCGAATCGATGATGGCGGTGCCGGGCCCGAACACGCCCACAGCACCGGCCTTGTACAGAAAATCATAATCCCCCGGCGGAATGACGCCGCCCACAATCACCAGAATATCATCCCCACCCGCTGCCTTGAGGGCCTCAATCAACTGGGGCACCAAGACTTTATGCCCGGCGGCCAGGCTGGAGACGCCCACCAGATGCACGTCATTTTCCACCGCCATTTTAGCCGCTTCCTCGGGTGTCTGGAACATGGGGCTGATGTCCACGTCAAATCCCAGGTCCGCAAAGGCCGTGGCCACCACCTTGATGCCCCGGTCATGGCCGTCCTGGCCCATTTTGGTAAGGAGAATCCGGGGCCGCCGGCCTTCTCTTTCCATGAACCGGGTGGTGCGTTCCCGGATGGCGTCGATCACCGCCCGGTCCGTGTATTCCGATGCATAAATCCCGGAAATACACTGGGTGGTGGCCACAAACCGGCCGAACACCTTTTCCATGGCGTCAGATACTTCGCCCACCGTGGCCCGGGCGCGGACCGCATCAATACAAACCGCCAGAAGGTTGCCGCCGCTTTTTGCCGCTTCAGTCACCGCGTCAAGGGCGGTTTTAACTGCACCAGCATCCCGCCCGGCTTTGAGTTTTTTCAGCATGGCGACCTGATCATCCCGCACCTGTTCAGATACCTCCAGCACATCCACGGGCCTATCTTCCTGAATTTTATATTTATTCACCCCCACAATCACATCCAGTCCCTGGTCAATGCGGGCCTGCTTGCGGGCTGCGGATTCTTCAATGCGCATTTTTGGCATGCCCGTCTCAATGGCCTTGGCCATCCCGCCCAGGGCTTCCACCTCGTCAATGATCTTCCGGGCTTCCTGGATAATATTGTGGGTGAGCGCCTCAATATAATAGGAACCGCCCAGGGGATCAATCACATGGCACACCTGGGATTCTTCCTGAATGATGATTTGGGTGTTGCGGGCAATCCGGGCGGAAAAATCCGTGGGCAGGCCCACCGCCTCGTCAAAGGAATTGGTGTGGAGGCTCTGGGTGCCGCCCAGCACTGCGGCAAGGGCTTCCAGGGTGGTGCGAATGATGTTGTTGTAGGGATCCTGCTCGGTCAGGCTCCAGCCCGATGTCTGGACATGGGTGCGCAGGACGGATGATTTGGAATTCTGGGGATTAAAGGGTTTGAGCAGCTCGTACCACAGAATCCGGGCGGCCCGCAGCATGGCGATTTCCATGAAAAAATTCATCCCCACCCCAAAGAAAAAGCTCAGGCGCGGGGCAAAATCGTCAATGTTGAGGCCCGCCTTGATGGCGGCCCGGACATACTCCAGCCCGTCGGCCAGGGTGAAAGCGGTCTGGAGCACGCTGTTGGCCCCGGCTTCCATCATGTGGTAGCCGCTGATGCTCACCGTGTTGAACTTGGGCATGTGCTTGGAGCAATAGGCAATGATATCCGATACAATCCGCATGGAGGGTTCTGGCGGATAAATATAGGTATTGCGGGTGAGGTATTCCTTGAGGATATCGTTCTGGATGGTGCCGGTGAGCTGTTCCGGTTTTACGCCCTGTTCTTCGGCCGCCACGATGTAACCGGCCAGAATGGGCAGCACCGCGCCGTTCATGGTCATGGACACGCTCATCTGGTCCAGGGGAATCTGGTCAAAGAGAATCTTCATGTCTTCAACCGAATCAATGGCAACCCCGGCTTTTCCCACATCACCGGCAACCCGCGGGTGATCAGAATCATAGCCCCGGTGGGTGGCCAGATCAAAGGCCACGGAAAGGCCCTTCTGGCCGGCGGCAAGGTTCCGGCGGTAAAAGGCGTTGGAATCCTTTGCTGTTGAAAACCCGGCGTACTGGCGGATGGTCCAGGGACGGCCCGCATACATGGTGGCCATGGGACCTCTGGCATAGGGCGGAAATCCGGGAAGGGTGTTGGTGTCAGGGAGCCCCTCAATATCTTCTGCCGTATACAGGGGTTTGACCCGGATGCCCTCGGGCGTATCCCAGTTCAGGGTTTCCGGGGATTTTCCCTTGAGCTGTTTGGTTGTCAATGCGTTCCATTTCTGTAAATCAGGATGTCCCGCCATGGTGTCCTCCTTTTAAAAAACACGGTAAACGCTAAATGATTGATATTTTTCCAGTGGTCAATCCACAGCCTCGACGCCATTGCGGAGAGGATTGGAAATCGCGCGCCAGACCATTTCAAAAAGCATGTTTGCCTGATCGGTTAAACAGCCTTTCTGTCCCCTTGACACCCACATGCAAAAGGTCCTTTGGACAGCGCCCAGCATAAAGTCGAGCAGTACGGACGCCGGCACATTGGGATTGAGGGTACCGTCATCCTGGCCTTTTTTCAAAACTTCCAGATACATGTTGATCATTTTTTTCTGCTGGAAGGTCTCATCAGCCATCCAGGTTTTCATGGGCAGGGTCATAAAGAGAATTCGTCCCAGGGCCTGGTGGCGTTCGTAGTAATCCAATTGCAACCACAGAACCTTACGCATTTTTTCTTTCAGATCATAAATGCCCTGGAGATGATCATAAATCCGCTCAGTGAGCCTTTTCAGCCAGACATCCACCACGGAAAACACCAGTTTTTCCTTAGAGCCGTAATGTTTGTAAATGGTTGAAAAACTCACCCCCGCCCGGTTGGCCACATCGCGGATATTGGCCTGGTGAAAATCAGAATGGGAAAAAATATCCAGGACCGCCTGTTCCAGTCGTTGATGCACATCGGGTTTCAGTGGAGGTAACATGATTACGGTCCGTTTCCAGAAGAAGAGAGGCCTGATATCGCGCTACAATATGGCTTATAAGAAGTGAAAATACCGGTTTATCAAGACTCTGATACCGATTATGAAACATGAAAGTGTAACAATGTTATTGGCTACAATAAAAAATGGGCGATCTGTTTGTCAAGCTGAATCCTGCAGGCGATTACATTTTTTTATTTTCATTCACTGGAGCCTTCTGGATGGGGTTAACCGCTGATCTTTTCCAAAAAAGAGAAATGGTTACCATATGGCCGAAGATGCGGAAAACAGGAGTTGAGCCTTAATGGGACCAAGTTTTCCGGGCGTCTGAATACCCCATTTATGCCCTTGACTTACGTTTCATTATGGATAGCATGGGAAAATTCGTTTTCACCTCAGAAACATAAAGCCTTGGCCATGCCTATGCCCGCACATCCAGCCCACCTGTTTAACCGCCGTCATTTAAAACGATCCCATGAGCCCACCCCCCTTTTTGCTGTGGTGGCCAATGAAAGGGGAGAAATTTTTGATTTGGAAGGGTTTGCCGCTGTTGGCGCGGACGGCGCGTGCCTCACGCCGCTTACGGTATCTGACACCATTTCCCTTCCCCATGGCAGTGAGCTCATGTTTCTGCCGGACCGCGTACCGCTTCTCATGGATCTGTCCACCGGAACAATCCGACCGGTTTCCCATCACCCTCGTTTTCACCAACAGCGAATTTTCCCGGTGGCGGCCTTCAACTCTCCGGGGGTGGTACTGACCCACACCTGTGCCCACAAGGTGGATGAAGCGAATGAAAATGCACCTGCCCTGCCCCTTTTTGCCTATGGGGCTGTGGGGTGGAGCAAAAACAGATTTCGCTGCGCAGCCCTGGTGGTGGACACCGAACCCCGGCAGGATCTGCGCCAGATGCCCCGGGACAAAGTGCTTTTCGGAGTTGAGGCCATGCGCAGAAAGCTGCCGGACAACCGTCTGGCCCGGCACCTGGAACACTGCGCCCTGACCTATGGGTGTCCTGCGGGGAAAAATTTTTTTCTGGGCCGTTATGAAGCGCCGCTGCCCACCTCCAGAGCATGTAATGCCCGTTGTCTGGGCTGCATTTCCCTTCAGCGGAATCCCGCTCTGATCAGCAGCCAGAACAGGATTTCTTTTACGCCGTCACCCCGGGAAATTGCCGAAGTGGCGCTTTCCCATATCCGCCGGGTCAAAAAAAGCGTGGTGAGCTTTGGCCAGGGGTGTGAAGGCGATCCCTTGATGGCGGCCCGGGTGATCAGGCCGGCCATTTTACGCATCCGGAAGGAAACAACCGCCGGCACCCTCAACCTCAATACCAATGCCAGCCTTCCCCATGTTCTGGAGTCCCTTTTGGACGCCGGGCTGGACAGTATCCGGGTCAGCCTGAATTCGGTCAGGGAGCCCCTGTATCGGGCCTATTTCAGGCCCAAGGGGTACGAATTTTCCCATGTACTGGAAAGTATTGATATGGCGCTTTCCAAGGGAATTCATGTGGCGGTGAATTATCTCAACTGTCCCGGCGTCACCGATGCGCCGGAGGAAGTTGACGCACTTTTCGCTTTTCTGGAAAGGCACCCCATCCATCTGATTCAATGGCGGAACCTTAATTTTGATCCCCGCCTTTATCAAAGCCTCATGTCAGCCGCAGCCCCCCTGGGACCGCCTGTGGGGATGGCAATGCTGATCAAGCGGGTCCGGGCACACTTTCCCCGTCTTTGCCACGGGTACTTCAACCCGCCCAAAGAACATTTTTCCCCAAACCCCACACCATCATCCTAAAAGAAGGACATACCGTGAAGTGGATTGCCGCAACCGTGACCTTTGACAGCCCGGATCGGGCACTGGCCACGGATCTGATTGCCGATATTTTTTATTCCCTGAATCTCAAAGGGGTTGTGATAGACGATCCGGACATGGATCCGGCCGCAGACTGGGGTGAAAACGCCCTTTTGCCGCCGGAAAAGCCGGGCGTGACCGGGTATTTCCCGGATACAGACGGATCCATGGAAAAATGCCGGTTCCTTGAATCCGCAGTCGCAGATCTGTCAGATGCCCTTTCCCTTGATTCAATTGAAATTTCCTACGCCCGCATTGACGAGGCAGACTGGGCAGAAGCCTGGAAGGCATATTTCTGGCCCGAGCAAATCACCGACCGAATTGTGGTCAAACCCACGTGGCGGGACTATGAGGCCCGGCCCGGCGAAATGGTGATTGAAATAGATCCGGGAATGGCGTTCGGCACCGGCGGCCACGCCACCACCGCCCTTTGCATTCATCTGATTCAGGCCCATCTTTTGCCCGGCAACACCTTTCTGGATGTGGGCACCGGATCCGGCATTCTCATGATTGCTGCGGAAAAACTGGGGGCCGGAAACCTTTTTGGCGTGGACAACGATCCGGTGGCCATCGGGGTTGCGGAAAAAAATATGAAGGTCAACGGGATTGACCGGTTTCAGCTTTTTACCGGGAACCTGGTGGACATCATTGCTGAACCCATGGATATGGTGGCGGCCAATATCCTGGCAGAGGTGATTCTGACCCTGATTCCGTCACTGGACCGGGTGCTGAAAAAAGGCGGCATTTTTATCTGTTCGGGAATCATCCAGGAAAAGCAGGAGATGGTGTGCGAGGCCCTGACAGCCGCGGGTTTTTCCATTGTAAAGATTCTGGAACAAGACGGGTGGGTGGCGGTTTCTGCAAAACAGGCAGAAAAATCAGACGGTTTTTTGTAAAGATGCGGCGGTTTCGCGGGAATGCCGGTCAATGTGGTACAAGGTGGCACCCACCGGCGCAAAACTGAGAAAAAAAATATTCAGTAGGGGAATCAAAAAGGGAAGCCCAAATCCCAAGTGAAAGAAAACAGTTTTTCCCAAAAACCGGAAGCGGTCTCCAAATGACTCGAAATTGCGGGCCGGCACAAGATCGGTATTGTCCCAGGCCATAAAGGTCACCGCCACCAAAGGACCCATGAGGGTCAGCACCGGCCCCAGTGGCGTAAACCAGCCAAGGACCATGATCACCATGGTGAGAATGACCGGGATGATGTTGCGGGGAATCTCCTGGCGGATCAGAAACACCATCTGGGACAAGATGGACAGGCCCGATGCTGCTTCCTCCTGTCCGGTGACCATCCTTTCGGTAATGCGGGACATGAGATCCATAATCAGAACGGAAAACAGCACCTGCCCCAGAAGATAGGCCAGCACCCCGGAAATTCCCAGAAGAACCAGAAACACCAGCCAGGAAACCCCGTACCAGAGCCACACCAGCCATGGACTGGCTGGCCGGTGCCACAAAAGGGAGAGCACCTCATCATGCCAGGCCAGCACCAGCCAGGCCATGGCAAGGGTGAGCAGCACCATGACCCCGAATCTGGCCAGTCCCAGCAGAAACAGCCGCGGCGTTCGCAGCCCCATTAAAAGACCTTTCACATTGTACCGAATACCGGAAAAAAAGTTCATCTGACGATGTCCTTTGGCCTATTCGCCCTGAAGCGCCACCACTTGGGATGCATAGGACAGGGAAACATTTTTTTGTAATTCAGGCAGCATTTCCCGCAGCACATTGAGCGTAACCCTGTGGGGATGGCCGATGGCGATGGCATATCCCTGTTTTTTGGCCCGCTGGATCAAAAGAGTGATCTGGTTCCGGACAAATGCGGGCGTTCGTTCATGGTCCAGAAAAATATCCCGTTCGGCAAAAGGAAGCTGGAGCAGCTCGGCTGAGGCGCGGCAACGGCTTTGGGCCGATGTCCGGCTGTCCACAAAAAAAAGATCGCGTTTTTTAAGGATGGTAAAGATCTGCCGCATCTGATGCGAAGACGTGGTCAGCGTGGACCCCATATGGTTGTTAACACCTTTGATTCCGGAAACTTTCCCCAGATCCGTGTTCAGCTGGGAAATCAGCTGATCCGGTGTCATGGTGGACAAAAGCGCGCCCGGACCCGGATTCACCGCCGGGTAATTGACAGGCTCCATGGGCAGGTGAAGCATCAACTCCACCCCTTTTGCTTTGGCCTTTGCGATAATACTTGAATTAAACGGGCCATAGGGAAGCACAGAAAAGGTCATGGGAATATCTAATGCCAGAAACCCGTCGGCCATCTTTCGGTCATAGCCGATATCATCAATGATGATGGCCACAAGAACACCATCTGTCACAGGTTTGACCCGGGTAATGGGCAGCGGCGGCGGAAGCGTTTCTTCGTGAAAGGGCTTGTCACCTGGAAGGGTCTCCGATTTTTCGGCTGGCTTGGGTATCACGGGCAACGACGGTGGTATGGACGCGATTTCCGTGGGAGGGGGCCTGTCGTCCGGCACGCGCACCGCAAGGGGATCGGGTTTCGGCGTCAACGGCGGTGCCGGAATTTTTTCCAGGGCCGGTTTGGTGACAGTTGAGGGTTTTGGCGGACCAGGCGCTGTTTTAGCGACCGGCGCCGGTGGTTTGGTGTCCGGTGTGACGGGCATCAGCCGCTTGGCGATCAGGGCGACGGTAATCACGACGCAAATCAACAGGATCAGCCCGGCGGCCACCTTCAGCATCTGGCGTTCAAAGGATTCGAAGGGTTTTTTTGGGGTGGAGCGTCTGGAAGTGGAGCGCCCGGAAGTGGAACGCGGTTTTACGGGCGCTTTTCTGACCCTTCCTTTTTTAGCCATTTTTCAGATCTTTAAAAATTTCGTAGCTGACCAGAATATCAAGGGCCCGCAACACCTGATTGTCCGAGAACAAGGCGTCCCGTTCCAGAGAACTGTGCTTGGCCTTGAATTCTTTCAGGGCAGGCGGATCTTCCGATTTTTCAGCGGCAGAAGGTATCTTTCCGTTTTGGGGATCTGTTTTTTCGTCAGATTGGGGAGATTCCGCTTCCAGATGGTTTTTCAGATCCTTTTCCTTGATCAGGCGGTCTTTGACCTGTTTTCCCTCGGCAACGACCTGATACTTGATCTCTACATCAGGCTCCACGCCCTTGGCCTGAATGGACCGACCGGAAGGCGTGTAATAGCGGGCAACGGTGAGTTTAATGCCGTACCCCTCACCAATGGGTTCAATGGTCTGTACAGAACCCTTGCCAAAGGAGGAAGTTCCCAGAATCAGGGCCCGCTTGTGATCCTGAAGCGCACCGGCCACAATTTCGGACGCACTGGCACTGCCGCCGTTGATCAGCACCACAATGGGATAGTTCCGTTTGACCTTGTTGGCACGGGCGTAATAGACCCGGTTGTTTTTTCCATCCCGGCCTCGGACACTGAGAATTTCTCCGGAATTCAGGAACATGTCGGAAATTTCAATGGCCTGGTGAAGGATGCCGCCCGGATTGTTCCGAAGATCCAGAATCAACCCCCTGAGCGGTGTTCCGCCCGACTCCATGGCATTTAAGGCCTCAACCAGATCCGCGCTGGTATTTTCACGGAAATTGGTCACCCACACATACCCATATCCGGGTTTGAGCAGCTCGGCCTTGACGCTGTAAATGGGAATCACGTCCCGGACAATGCTCATCTCCAGGGGTTCAGGTTCACCTTCCCGGTAAAGGGTCAGGTTCACAGTGGTGCCCTTGGGGCCCCGCATCCGTTTGACTGCATCGGTGAGATCTTCGGCCACGATCCCATCAATTTTGACGATCCGGTCGCCTGCCTTGATACCTGCCCGCCAGGCCGGCGTTCCTTCAATGGGCGCAATCACCGTCACCACACTGTCTTTCAGGGTGATATGAATGCCGATACCGGTAAATTCACCCTGGGTGTCGATCTGAACCTCTTTCATGGCATCGGGCGTCAGAAGGGCGCTGTGGGGATCCAGGCTGTGGAGCATGCCCTGGGTCGCGGCTTCGAACAACTGCTTCCCGTCCACCTCATCCACAAAGTTTTTCTGAACAAACTCAATGGTATCGGTGAGCAGTTTCACACCTTTGTAAAATGGCTCACTGTTGGCAGACAGGGTTCGGTAAAATCCATGCCCCAGAATCAGTACGACGGACACACCCACCATGGTGACCCACAGTTTCATGCGTCGGGTTGTCTTGGCGGTCATTCTCTCTCCTCTTGGCCTTTTTGCGATCATCCGCACCTAAAAAACCGAATATTGTTATTTCACCGCATCGCTGTAGCCGGTTTCCGCAGAATCCTAGATGATTTCAGTCACACCATAAGGCAAAACAAACACTATACGATCGTTGATCCCATTCTCTTTTTTTAAAAGGCCTTAGCCAGTGCCACCTTAAGAAAGATAACGATTTGCATTGATTGCATCAAACAAGATCGCGTGATTTTGCTGGTACGCAATGATGTCAAACCATTACCAACGCGAGACGACACGATCTAAAAGGCATCCGTTTGTTCAGCCTTTTCTGATCCAATGGATCGGGTTGACCGGTTTTCCGTAGTGACGGATCTCGAAATACAGGCCAGCACCATTGGCAGAACCGGTATTGCCGACCGTGCCGATCACTTCTCCGGCAGAGACCTGATCCCCCGCTGCCTTGTATCGTTCTTCCAGATGAGCGTAAACCGTGTAGTAATGTTCACCATGGGAAATGATGATCATATTCCCGAACCCTTTGAACCAGGATGAAAACAGGGCTTTTCCCCCATGGACAGCCTTTATGGGAGCCTTCCGGTTTGCTTTGATGGTAATACCGCTTTTAAAATTGGTCACATTGAATTTTTGATCGGTATATCGTCCGAAAAAAGAAACAATGTTACCGTCGACAGGCATGCGAAGCAAGCCTTTAAGCGCTGAAAAGGGTTTTCCTGCGGTTTGCACCGGAGCGGCTGACCTGGATGACCGTGATGCGCTGGCAAAGCGGGATGACGGTGACGGCGCAGCTGTGGTCCTGGAGGCGCTGACCCTGTGGGGGCTTTCTTTTTTGGGCGCACGCGCCTCTTTGGCCTGGGCCTGCTGCGCGGCTTCAAGAGCGGCGATGGTCCGGTCCAGCTCCTGTGATGCGGCTTCAAGTGTGGTGATGGCCGCCTGTTGCAACGACTTTTTCTGGCGGATGGTTTTTAAGAGGGACGCCCGCCTGGACCGCTGGGCCTGGAGCGCATTCATCCGGTCTGCCAGATTTTGGGCCACAGCCTGTTTTTCGGCCTTTCGAACCTCCATCTGGCGGATGAGGGCCTGCATTTCAGCCTTATCCGTGGCCAGTTGGCTCATCACCGCCTCATCCTGTTTGAGAATGGTCTCCATGGACCGTTTTCGAAAAAAGAAATCCCCCGTGGACTCTGCCGATGCCAGAAGGTGAAGCCGGCCAAACCACCCGAGCTTGTACAGGGCCACCAGCCGGTCGGCCGCATAGGTTTCCGCAGTCCGGGCCCGGGCTTCGATTTTCCGGTATTTCTCCGCATTGGCCTTCAGTTGGGTGTCGGCTGCCGAAAGCTCTGCCGAAAGCCGGGATACGGACTGGCGGGTATGGTTCAGTTCTTTTTCCGTTTCTTCCAGGGTTTTGAAAACATTGGTTTCTTCCTTGACCAGAGCGGTCATTTCTTTTTTGGAAATGTCCAGCTTCCGGGCCAACTCCGCTTTCCGGGCGGCAGGTGTGGAAGGAGGGCTTTTAGCACCCGAACCCAAAGAAGAAACAGGAGAAAGGTGCCTACGGGAAAGAAACCCGGTTTTCCCGCCGATAGAAACCTGGGCCCAGTCACCATTTCGGGAAAGTACCCGAACCCGGGCGCCTTTGGACAGTGTGGCCACAACTGGATGCGCCGTGCCAGGACCGGACCTGAGGTTGAGCCGGTCCGTCACCACCGTGACCATTTCCTTTTCATCGGCAGCAGACGATCCGGCTGCGGCAAACACCTGTCCGAAAACCAGCAGGGAAAGCACAAAATGCCGGAAAAGAAAACGCCAGTGAGGGGTGTAAAGTGGGGTGCAGGCCATTTATCGTTTCATAAACTGCTTGAGTGAAAAAAAGGCACTGAGAAGACCTGTGGCCATACTGCCGCAGACCATCAATATGCAAATGGAAAGGGGAAGAAAACGAATTTTTACCATTTCCGCAGACAGGGTTTCCCGGAACTGGTCTCCCATCAGGGAAAACACACCATATAAAAGGCCGATCCCCACCAGCCCGCCGACGCCGCCCTGAATGATGCCCTCCAGATAATAGGGCATATTGATAAAGCTGTCGGTGGCGCCCACCAGCCGCATGATCTGCATTTCTTCCCGTCGTGTGTACAGGATCAGCCGGATGGTGTTGGCGGTGATAAAAATTGTTGCCATGAAAAAAATGGCGCCCAGCCCATATCCCGCCAGTTTGAACAAATTGAAAAACCGGGAAAACCGTTCAATCCAGGGCCTGCCGTATTCCACATCGGAAACGCCTGCCAAAGATTCGATGGTCTTGGCCAGGGATTCCATTTTTCCCGGTGAGTGGACCTGGGGGGTCAAAGTGACTTCAAAGGCGTCGGGCAACGGATTTTCCCGGAGGTTTTCCAGAAGGGAGGTCTGCCGGGGCATTCTTTCCTTCATCAGCGCAAGGGCCTGGGTTTTGGAGATGAACCGGACCGCCTGGACATCTTTCATATCTTTGAGCTGGGAGGTCATCTCCTGCCTTCGGGCGTCGGTGAGCTCGGGCGTCAGATAAACCATGACCCGAAGCCCTTTTTTCCAGTTGTCGAACATGTCCTGCACATTGATATACAAAAGACAAAACGCGCAGACATTCAAGACGCACAGGGAAATGGTGAAAAGGGTTACCGTGTTGAGAAAACGGTTTTCCCGGATATCGGTCAGCGCTTTCCGGATATGAAAAAACATTTTCTCGTCCTTTCAGGATTCCGAGCCTGAATCAAGCCGTCCCTCCCGGAGATGAACCACCCGTCCGATGGCGCTTCCGATAAGGGATCGGTCATGGGTGGCCACCACCACGGTCGCCCCCCGAAGATAAAACCGGGCCAGGAGTTCAAAAATAACATGGGCGGATTCGTCATCCAGACTGCCCGTGGGTTCATCGGCCAGAATGATGTCCGGATCGCCCACCACCGCCCTGGCAACGGCGATCCGCTGCTGCTCACCGCCGGACAGACCCGGCGGATACGCTTTTAAACGATCTTCCATGCCCACCACACGCAGCATGTTCCGGACCTTTTTTTCCACAACCCCGCGGGACTGGCCGCAAGCTTCCAGAACAATGGCGACATTTTCATAGACCGTCCGGGTGGGAATCAGTTTGTAATCCTGAAAAATCACACCGAACTTGCGCCGCAAAAAGGGAATCCGTCCCCTGGGAATCCGGGACAAATTCATTCCATCCACAAGAATCTGGCCTGAGGAGACCGGTTCGGCCAGATAGAGCAGTTTGAGCAAAGTGGATTTTCCCGCGCCGCTAGGGCCACCGATAAACAAAAACTCGTTTTTGTGGATATCCAGTGTAATATCTGCCAAGGCCTGTTTGGTATTGTAGCGCTTATGGACATGAAACATACGGATGATGGCGCTTTTTTCGGTTGTGGTAACCATCGAGCCTCCACAGAAAGCGGAAAAATAAAACCGCCTTAAAAATTGCCCGTCGGGAACACCCGACACAGAACAGATCTTTAAAGCAAAAAGATTGCCGTCACCTTTAAGATAGAGAATTGACCCGGAACCAGCCGCCTGTTAAAAGACATCTGATGCACGAGGGAGTGCCGTTTCCGGTTTTCCCTGGCAAAGCCTCCCCGAATTCCCCATCAGCGGGCTTCTTCCGGTTCGGTGGAGGCTTTTTTATATGAAACTCCCCTTAAAAACAAGCATGTCCTTCCGGACATGGAAAGTAAAGGAGAAAACCATGAAAAATGATCTTTCCGGAATGAAGGATGAATTGATCCGGCTGCTTTGCGAAAAATCCTTCAAGTATACAGAAACCCCCACCTTCAAGCTGGTTTCGGGCCGGATGAGCCGGTTTTATGTGAATTGCAAACCCACGACCCTCAGCGCCAGGGGAATGGTTTTGATCGGAAATCTCATGGTCGAGGCCATGGCAGGGAGCGGCGCTGCGGCCATCGGTGGCCTGACCTTTGGCGCGGACCCCATTGCCATGGCCACGGCCTTTGCCTCGGAACTGGCCGGAAAACCGGTCAATGCCTTTTCCATCCGGAAAACCCAGAAGGATCATGGGATTGTCAAATGGATTGAAGGCGATGTGGCGCCGGGCACCCCTGTGGTGGTGATCGATGATGTGGCCACCACCGGCGGCTCCACCATCAAGGCCATTGAACGGGCGCAGGCCGAAGGGCTCAAAGTGGTCCGGGCCATTGTCCTGGTGGATCGCCAGGAAGGGGGAATGGACGCCATCCGCACCCATGTCGCCGATACCGCAGCCATCATCACGCGGGATATGCTGGTTGAATGCTGGAAAGCCA
>JAJDJS010000004.1 GCA_030267325.1 Desulfosarcina sp. OttesenSCG-928-A07
TACTCGAGACGGTCGACACAGCATTAATGACTATATCGGCCCGGAAGGCTTTGAAGCCAAAAAAGCGCTATATTATAGAAACGCGTTCTTCAGACTGTGTGGGGTGTTGGTAAGAGATTGATCTAAGATATAGCAACAAAGCGAAAAGTGGAAATTCCGAAATAATTAACATGAAAATTGGGAGAAAGATGTTTTTGCTGGAAGGGAAAAATAAAAAATAAACAACAAAAAAGATAAACTCAGCAAAGTATCTTTTACAGTTTATGATAGATTGCGCCCAATCTTGTATCCATAGAAAATTTCTGTCTGAACCTAAGCCAATAGTAGTTTTAGTGTATTTAAAATCTATAAAAAGTTGGATGTTTGCCTTCACCGAATAAAAAAAAGAAATAATAACAATTAGCCATACAGTTGGATTTTGGTATGCGAGGAAAGTAAATGTTGAAACAAAAAAACCGACCTGAATCCCTGGACTAAAAAAGAGAACGTATTGGAAAATCCAGTCATCTGAAAATTTTTCAATAAAACAAAGCGAGGTTAGTTTGCCTTCGTCCGAGCCGCTTGTTAAACAAAAAGGGGTTAACAAAAAATAAAGAAAACTTTTTTTATTTTTGTCTATTCGATTGAGAAAACCAATCAAAAACTTATTAATGTTATCACTTTTTTTCATAGTCATTTTTTGAGACCATTGCCAAAAAGATCATAGCCACCCTACGCCCCACCAAGTAGTTTTTGGGTAAGGTGAATCACAGGTGTCATTAGTAAAAGACTACAGACAGAAATAAAACTTTCAGATTTTACTGGTATTCAGAAGAATAAATGGCGAAGATATTATTCTTATTTTTTTGATTTGTGAAGATTGTACATATCAAATCAAATGAATCAAGTCTATTTTTTTCAAGATCAATTTCCTCATCATCAGGGCTACCTTTGTCATACTGGTCTATATAAAGCCCATACCTACGAGAAAGAGTGAAACCTGTAATGACAGAAAGATCCACTCCGACGATCAGCACATCGTCCCGATTTAGCTCTTGTTCCTCGCCTTTTTTATGAAAAAAAACTTTTTTATCTTCTAAACGAAGCAAAAAAGCAGTAACAAGAGCTATGGCTTTCCCTTCTGGTGTGGGTGCGACAAAAAAAGCTGATTTTTTCCCAGTTTCACTGATTTTTTCACTGATTTTTTCTGAAAATTTATTACACACAGAAAAAATCAATCGTGTATTGGAAAGAAGGTATGTTAAATTGATTCTTAACGCCCCTCTTTCTGCTTCATAAGAAAGCCTTTTGTCGTGGGCGAGATCTGATATAAGGTCCTTAATTGTATCGGTAATATCATTGTTCCCTTCAAGGATCCCATCCGAAATCAAACCACTTTTTTCTTCTTCATAAATCCCAAAATTAATCACAGAATTATTTTTGTATTCATCAACATTAGTCGGGTAATGCGACCCGTTCAATATTACCAAAGCATAGGCTTTAGACTCTTTTATTGCCTCCATCTTTTGAAAATCAGTATAGTCAAACAGACTATAAATTGAAACATTTGGTTTCGATATGGGGAAATTACGGTATACATATGATTTATAAAGAGAATAAGTGAAACCTGTTTTGAAACATTCGTCAAAGGCAATAATATCATTAAACTGTTTTTTACCCTCAGAATCATGGTGAATAGGCTGTGTTGCAATATGGGGCTTTGCTTTAAAAAGCCACACTGGCCTGTTTATTCTGTTGACGAAATTGACAATATGTCCCAAAAATACACCTGAACTATAAAATCCAACAAATGCAGTTTTTGGACTTATATTTCTGGGAAGCAGAAAAGCATAATTGATAAGCAACGAGAGCAATTGCTTTTTATCTAAAATTTCTATCAATGTTTCAATTTTGTAGTTTTTAACTTTTGATATTTTTAGCTGTTCAAATATAGAGGTAATTTCCTGAAAAGAAGCCCCGATTTCTAACTTGGACTCTATCGTAGGTTCTCCTTTTTCTGATCTTAAATCATTATTGATCGTATGGCTCAAAAGATTCATCTTGGAAGTGACGACATTATAGTCATCAATATACAAAATGTCAGAATGAATTTTTTCAATAAAGTTTGTTTCCAATTCAAACAATTTTTTATACGGGATAGTTCCTTCTTGATATACATTGTCAGCCAAGTTAAAATAATCTGTTGCGAATTCTTGAATCATTTGAATGATACGTTCTTCGCACATCGCTCTGTCAGACGCGTCTAAGCATTCATTCTTATTGTGAATAATGCTATCCACTTTCCACATTATATCTGCAAAATGATAAGTCAATGGCTCAATTTTTTTTTCCTTTGTGTAGCTGTGAATCAAGTCTTTATAGCAATCCGGTATTTTAATTTTTTTGATCTCAATGGCCTTGTTCTCGACATAACATGCTGCAATAATAGGGAACATATAGGTCCCTACCATGCGAATATTTTGAATGGAACTTCTTGCCTCCGCATAATTTTTGAGCAGTCTTCTTATCTGTTCGGATATAAGTTCATATTTTTCTTTGATGTAACCAAAGTGCAAAAAGGTTCCCTGATTATTTTCTGGTTCATAAAGAAATGCGTAGAGAAGCGAGCAGGTATAAAAATGTTTGTATAAAGAATTATTAATATCTGAAATGGAGCCAGGACTGCCTTTTATGACCTTATCAATCAGTTCTTTTCCAGTGTTAAGTATGGATAAATTGACATCTGTATATGGTCCATTGAGGTTTTCCACTGCTGCCTCTCTGAAAAAAAACAACTTCACTTTTGAGGCTATCAAGTCATCAAAAAATTTTATATATCTTATCGTTTGTTTAATCCCATTAATTTTTTTAATGTGCGTGATAAGTAAAGAATGAAAAGATCTTAATGCAAAAATACTCTCGCCAATGGTGTTAAGAAGTACAACATCTCCATGGTCATATTTTTTGTAATAATATTCATTTTCTATCTTTAGAAAGCATGTTGCCCATTGGTTTAACGACTTTTCCAATTCATTCTTTACACTTATATTCATTTGAATGTCTTCATCCTTGGCTTGTAAATGCCCAGGCCGTTAAGTCAATTTGGGGCCTCGAATGTTTCCTATTGCCAATGGGCGCTGTATCATGCAGCTCAGAACCTGTTGCGCAACCCAAATTGAGGCCATCTTACACCACATATAGACGCGTTGTCCCGATTGGATACTATTAAGCACAGTTCTGCTTCAATAGTCCAGACTTTTCGTACGCTCGACAAGCTTGCAATGTTGATACCTTGCCTTGTCCAGAACAATCACAATCCTGCGGCCCGCATATCGAACAGACAATTTCCCCAACATGTCGCAAACGGTCGTTGCCGTAATGTAACCGTCACTTGCAACTGCCGTCAGATGCCTTGTGAGGACATCGTACGCTCCAAGAACGTTCCACCGTTTTCGTCCCGATCTCGATGGGCTGCGGAGAAAAACTCTCCAAAAGCACCAAAGACAGCCGAGGAATGCCGACTGCACAAAGTGAACGCCATCCATAAGCAACACCGATTCGCCCGCTTTCGCCCTTGCTATTTCAGGTTCCAGGACTTTTTTTTAAATTCGTCCTGTTTCTCCGCATCCGATTTGGCGGGAATAGCGGCCGTCTTTCGAAAACTTATTCCGATTTTCTTCATAAAAATACGTACCCGTTGCGCGCTTCGGCTGATGCCGGTCATTTTCTCAATCCAGGCGGCGGCTTCCTTAGCGGGAGCAGGTGGGCGTGATTTGAAGTCCTCGACGATGGAAGCCCGATGGGCTTCCAGATCGCTTGTCGGATGATTCGAGTCGATCGTGGATACCAACTCAATGCTACCTTTTGATAGTTTTTGATGACCCTGCGAACCGTAACAGGGGTTCGCCCGACGATCTTTGCGATTTCCAATGCAAATTTCCCGCAGGCATGGAGCCAAAGGATTTCAAACCGTTGCATGATTCGCACATTGGGATGCGTGTATCGTAATTTCTGAAACAATTGAGCTTCTTCTGCCGTATAATTTGCCCGTAACATCGTCGTCCTCCTTGCTGTGCGTGGAAGGCGGAATATACGGTGATCGGTCACATTTTAAAAGAACTATTTATGGCGTTGCGGAGTATATATATATATATATATCGAATATAGTCGAGCAGATGGTTTATCTCTTCACAGTTATTGAACGTCTCTCCAATGAACAGACTCCATTTTCTGGCGTCTAAACGAAGCGCATGAATTATCACGGTTAAAATAGCAGTGCCACCATAATTGTCAAGATAAAGGTTGTATTTTCAGAAACGCGGTTGCGTTTATCCAGGCTATTCCCCATCAGCCAAACATACCGGTAAGAATATTTCCAAGTTTCCACCTCGTTCAGATGTGTGTTTTCACAAGTGTAGTGAATTTGACAATGAAATACACGCTAAAGGCGGGCCAGATCGATAGTGTACGGAAAGTTTCGCGTATTAGAAAATGGGGATCAGCCTTCCACGGAGAGGCGGTCAATATAATCCTGCCCCATGCCGCGTTCGAACACCGAAAGAACGCAAACCGTGATCTCAGCATTGCTAAAAACCGAAGATGACGCCGCCGGCTCACCCCTCTGCTTTCCCGGCCTTTCCGAAGCCAAAGCCCAGCGCCCTGCCCCGGCTGCGGCAGGCGTCTACACAATCGCCGCAATTGGTGCACTGCACCCGCTGGCCCAGGCTGGTGGGCTGCCGCGGGTCCAGTTCCAGGCTGCATGCCGCACGGCAGCTCCTGTCATTGGCCGGGCAGGTACAGCAGCGGGGTTTGAAGGCAACCTGCAAACGGGCGGGTAGCAATAGCCCGGAAAGTGAAATCAGCACGGATTGCGGACACACATAGCGGCACCACAGGCGTTTGCGGGTAAAAAGTTCCACCAGCAGCATGCCCAGCAGAATCACAGGGCCTGCCCAAAGCATGGCCGTCGCGATGGGCAGATGCTGCCAGAAACGTGAATACCAGCCGGGCATGGAAAGCTGATTTAACAGGGGAAACGGAACGATGGCGGCGGCCAGGGCAAGACCGACCAGCACAATGGAAAGCCGGACGATAAAGGGGTTTTCCATCAGCTTCTTCCCTTGCATCCCGCTTTTCTGTTTTTCGGCCGGGCTTAAGGGAGCGGAAGGGGTTATCCGGTTTTTCCGGAGGATTTTTCTGCTCAGGCTGTGAACCCACTCCGACAACAGACCATAGGGGCAAAGCCAGGAGCAGAAGACCGGCCCGAGCACAAAGGCAATGCCCAGGGAAATGAGCCCGCCCATCGCCACCTCATCCACAGAAAGGCTGGACAGCGTCACCTGCAGGGCGGACAGGGGGTCGGCCAGGGGAAGGCCGGCAAAATTAAAAGCCAGAAAGTTGCCGGCCAGCACATTGATTTCAGCCCGGTTCAAAAATGGAATGGCCACAAAGGCCAAGGCACAGCCCAACTGCACCAGCCGACGCCAAAAATGGATGGATGCAGGCTTCATCACCCACCGCCTGCCAGGTGTCTGGCCGGAACAACAGAAATGGCATGGATAGGGCAGACATATTCGCAGACGCCGCAGCCCACGCAGGCATCCTGAACTTCCGGAATATACCCCCCGCGGCCCAGCACAATGGCCGTACCTTTCATGGGACAGCGTTCATAGCAGGTCCAGCACATGACCATGGCTTCTTCCTGGTAATCAACGCATTTTTTGGCATCCAGAAACGCCTTTCCCATGCCCGACTGTTCCATGGGCACATCGCGCAAGGCATTGGTCGGGCAGATGGCGCTGCATTTCATGCAGAGAAAACAGGGGCTCTTGCGCTGGTATAGTCTTGGCGTGGTACCGCCCAGAAAAAAGTCCGGCACCAGTTCCACACAGTTGAAGACACAGACCTGGGCGCACTGTCCGCAGGAAATACAGCGCTTTTGGAAATCCTCTTCCGAAAGCACGCCGGGCGGCCGTAAAAAAGTGCTCATGCCGAATCCTCACGCCTGACCGCATCGCTGCTGTTTTCTCCGGAGCAGGCGTCCGTATCAGCGAAAAGCTCGTCTTCTATAGAAAGCGAGGTGACATACGTGGTGAGAACGCCCTGAAGGGTTTTCACCTGTTCAAGCAGTTTCTCCATTTCTTCATGCGGCGCCTCGGCCACGGCCACCACATAAACTTCCTGGTGAATGCCGTAGGTCGTGATTTCCTTCATCCGCCCAAGCGTTGCTTCCACCGTGCGGCTTTCTTCCGGCAGTGTGTGGACAAGAAACCCCATAATGGCCATGTATGATCCTTCCGGAAATAGGCGGGCTGTAATTTGTCCGGGGGAGCGGCGATTGCCGATCCCCCGGACGGTAATAAAGCTATACTGTGCATTTTCAATCAAAGACCATTTTGAACGCGACCCCATCCATCTCTCGCCATTCCCGCGTATTTCCTGGGTCAAGCCCGAGGATGACAGGAAATCCAGTCAAAACAGTATATCTATGCCTGTTTATACACCTTGGTCGCGCAAATCTTGTATTCCGGCTCCTTGGAGATATCATCCACGGCATCGTGGAAGAGCTTGTTGACAAGCTTGTTCTTGTCAAAGAAGGGACAAAAGACAAGACCGGGCATACAGGTGTCTGTAACGCTGGCCGGAAAGACCATTTTGTCGCGCCGGGTTTCCAGCACAACCGGGTCTCCGTTTTTGATGTTCAGCTTTTCGGCGTCCTTGGGATTAATTTCCACAAAGGCCGAAGGGTAGGCCTTTTTGAGTTCAGGCACCTGTCCGGTCATAGTGGCGGTGTGCCAGTGGTCGATGACCCGGCCTGTGGTCAGCACAAAGGGATAGTCCGCATCAGCAGGTTCGAAAGGCGGTTGATAAGGCCTGAGCCAGATGGTCGCCTTTTGGTTGGGACTGCCGTAGAAAAAGACCTTGTCCGGGTGGTCGGACGGAACAAGGGGGTCCTCGCCGCGGACGTAGCGCAGATCCGTTCCGGGGTGGTCTTCTGTGGGGCAGGGCCATTTGATGCCGGATTCCTTCTGCAGGCGTTCACGGGTCATGCCGTAGAAGTTGTAAGCCGACCCCTTACTCAGGGTCCGCCACTCATCCCAGATGTCAGCCGCGTTGGTGTAGGGCATGAGCTTTGGATCGACACCCGCCAACTTGGCAAAATCCATGAGGATGTTGACCACCGGGCGGGTGTTTCCCATGGGTTCCACAGCCTTTTCGATCAGGGCGTAGCGACGCTCGGTGCACCCGTAAACGCCGTCAGTTTCACACCAGAATGCAGCCGGAAAGACAACATCAGCGTATTGTATCGTCAACGCATCGTTAAAACACTCTGTCTGCACGACAAAGGCTTTTTCAAGCCCCGGCGTGTATTTGTTGAGGTTGGGCAAGGTGTGGGCCGGGTTGGTGCAGTGAATGAACACGGCCTTGACATTGCCCTTGGCCATATTTTCGAACAAGGCCACGGTATGGTAACCCATTTGGGGCTGGATGGTGCCCCTGGGAATTTTCCAGAAGTCCTCCATCTCGTTCCGGTGCTGTTCATTGGCCACAACGCGCCCGGCCGGGAGCAGGTGGGCCAGGGAGCCCGTATCGCGTACCCCGCCGCAGGCGTTGGGCTGGCCGGTGAGGGACAGGGGTGATGCGCCGGGTTTACCAATATGACCGGTAATGAGGTGCAGGTTATGGATCAGGTTGTTGGCCCAGACTCCCTTGGAGCGCTGGTTGATCCCCATGCACCAGAGGGAAAGGGTTGCCGACGACTCGGCGAAAATTCTGGCCACCTTGACCACCATATCCGCCGGAATGCCGGTCAGGGCCTCCACCTTTTCGGGGGTGTACTCGGCAACAAAGGCCTTGTACGCGTCCAGAGTGCAGTCAACAATGTTTCCGTCTTTGACACCCTTGAAAACGCACTGCTTGTCCATAAAACGGTAATCATCCAGCTCTTCCTTAAAGATGATATGGGCCATGCCGTTGAGGAGCGCCAGATCCGTGCCGGGCTTGAAGGTGAGGTGAATGTCCGCAATGCGCGAGGTATTGGTGCGACGCGGGTCCACAACAATGATTTTTACGTCCGGGGAGTTCTGCTTGCGGCGGGCAATGCGGCGAAACAGCACCGGATGGGCTTCCGAGGTGTTGGACCCGATAATGAAAAAGCAGGTCGCATTATCAATATCGTTGTAGGTGCCCATGGGCTCGTCCTTGCCGAAGGTGGTGGTATAGCCGCCCACAGCCGAGGCCATGCACAAACGGGGGTTGCCGTCCACGTTGTTGGTACCGAAACCGCCCTTCCAGATCTTGTTGGCAAGGTAGGATTCTTCGGTCAGCGCCTGCCCGGAGCCGTAATAGGCCACGGCATTGGGCCCGTTTTCGGAAATAGCCGTGCGAAACCGTTTGGCCGCAAATTCCAGGGCCTCATCCCAGGAAACCACTTCAAGGGGGCTCTGCTTGCCGTTCTTGCGTATTCTGGGTTCCAGAATACGGTCTTTGGCGTAAATAACCGGAATCAACATGGCGCCTTTGAGGCAGAGCAAACCCTGGTTGTGGTTGTTGGGATCACCTTTGATAGAAACCGCCTTGCCGTCTCTCACGCCGATCATGACCCCGCAACCCGTGCCGCAATAACGGCAGACGCCCTTCACCCATTTGTCTGCTTTATCCCCGCCATCCTTGCCGGCCGCCGCCAGACACGGACCGCCCACGCCCAAGGCAGACAACGCGATGGCCGCAGCAGAGCCTTTCAAAAACGCTCGTCTTGAAAGTGTCATACGTCACTCCTTATGCATCTTTCCCGCAACAACGGAAAAACTCTGGCCGTGGCAGCCTAAAAAGTTGTTTTCGTTGTGGGAATTTTGTTTTCATAGGCATCCCCGTGCATGGGATTCTGGTGATGCGGATGGCAGGTATTGCAATCCAGATCGCCGCCGTATTTCGCTTCCATACGTTTCATCGCCGGATCATGACATTGGGCGCAGATGCGATTGGCATCCGGCACGCGTTCAAAGGGCACCGAGCCCTTGCCGTCGGGTTCCCCGTGGCAGACAACGCATTTGACCAGCATCACGCCATGCTTGGATTCCTGCCAGTCCTGGGTAACCTTGGCGGTCGCCTTGGCGTGACAGGTCACACAGTCCAGATAATCTTCAGGCCTGTCCAGATGCTTGGCGCCTTCGCATCGGTCTTCCGGAAAGGCTTTGTCAAGATACAGAAAAAAGCCGCCTACACCCAAAGCCACGACGACCAGGCCAAGGAGCAGGTATTTTTTGGTAGCAGCCATCAGCGATATTCCTCCTGCTTTTGGATTCGCTCGGCGAATTCCGTGTTCACATCCAGCCTGCGGTCAAAATCGGGCAAATGCGCAATGTTGATATGGCAGCCTGCGCAATTGCTCCTTGCCTGGCCGTTCTTGCCTAAATAGGCGTCATGGGCAAGCCTTCCTTCGCGGGAAACGTCGGCTTCGCCCTTGGCATCCTTGTAGAGGTCTTCATGGCATCTCAAACAGTTGGCGTCGTCAAGAAAACGGCGAGCCACCAACTGCTCTCCGGCACGATTGATGCTCTCCGGTGCTTCCCTGAAGTGCACGTACAAGTCTTTAACGCCCGAATAGATTTTAACGGAAAGGTAGCGCGGGCCATAACCGGAAGGGATATGGCAGTCGCTGCAACGCGTTTCGTTTCCATCCTTGTCTTTGGCATGGGTGGAATATTGCAGTTCCTCGGCATGCGCCTTCATCTCATGACAGGACGTGCAGAATCCAACTGTTGAGGTGGCTTTCAGACCGTACGTCGTCACGGCCAGCAACACCACCACCAAGGCAATACCGCCTGCGATGAAGACGACACGGGATTTCTTTTTTTTCTCATCCATACTCCCACCTGCTGTTCATTACTGATATGGCCATTGCAACAACGAGGTCTCAATGGCGATCCTGTGTTCCGGAACCACTTCCCTGCACACGGCATCTGCGGCCGGCAGAAGTGACAGACATGACAGTGCTGTGCACAGGAAACAGCCGCATGAAGCAGGGCCGGAAAACAAACGCACGACGGGCACAAAGCTGCCGCAGTCAAGCGGGAAGCCGTATCATGGGGCGGTGCGAACGCAAGTTTCACCACAGTGGTTTTTTGCGGGAGAGAAAAAAAATCAAACAGAAACAAGGAAGCGCACAGCCGCCATGGATACTGCCCTTCAAGCAACATACCTTAATGTAAAAATTCGGTGATGCGCCTCCCATGGATCCTGCGGTCCCCAATAGCCGGGCGATAGACTTGATGCCCGGCGGCAGGCCAAGATGACAACTTTTCGGATAACCCGAATAAAAGAGGATTCTTCCATGCCCCAGAGATTATACTACGACATGGAAATACGGTTTCCCATTCAGCCATGCACATATGATCAATATATCTGGATTTCATCGATTATAAATAAAACGTTCGGGAAATCAAGCCCCTTTCACAGATTTCCATAATCGTTCAACAAAAACATTATCCCGCCAGGCCCTGCGGCCATCCATGCTGAGTGGACGTCCTTTGCCCTGAACCGCCTTGACGAATTCGGCGGCGCCAAACTGGTTTCCCTGGTCGGTATTGACGATCCCCGCCGCGCCATAACGGCTGAAAGTCTCTTGCAGAACATCGACGGCATGGCAGGCCTCAAGGGCGATGGCCACCTTTGCCGACAGCACCTTCCGATTGGCCCAATCACAACCACAGCCGTGAGATAAACAAAGCCATAGTCAATACTTTTCTTTTAAGCAGATTTTCTCCACCCGCATCAAAAAAACAGAAAAAGATATTTCCAAAAAATTTTACTTTATTTTTGGGCTAACTATGATACACAACAACGCTTCTCCAATAAACAAAAAAAAGATGTTCCAAAGATACACTGTCAACAAAAACTTTTGGCACTTTTGGAATATTCCTTGGATTGGTAAAAACTTGGAAGGGTTGTTCACTCAAAGGAAAACCGTCTATGACGCGGTTTGCGATTCTTCAATGACGATAACGGTCCGTCAGCGGTTTAAAATGTGGTGGAATGAAGTCTGCGCGGAAATAGACAACACAAACCTGATCACGCAAGGATAAATTTATTATTTGAGTGGCAGGCACAGGGCGTTTCAACCCGATGTCTGAACTCAAAAAACGTGAACATGGAACCCATCAAACGACGACAATTCAGTTCTCCTGACCAGCAACGGGTGCAGGACGAGGTTATCAGCGCGGTCGAGACTGACCCTCAAAAATTCATAGATCGCTATAAGGCTTTGCCGCAGTCGTTCGGCGGGCGATATGTCAACTCCGACCTCTTCAAGGAAACTTTCGATCAATACAGTGAATCGAAAGAATCAAGAAATCGGTATAACATACCGGTTCATAACGCGGCGGCGGTGATGGCCAGTGAGCAGTTTCGTAGAGTATTGCAACTTCCTCCGGAGGTCTGCAGGAATACAGTGATATTGCTTACGGGCATTCCAGGCGCAGGAAAGACCTCATCCGTTATGGGAAAAAATCAGTTTCCTCCGCACATTCATGCAGTCTTTGAGGGACAATTAGCAACACCCGAAACAACATCGGCCAAGGTACAACAAGTGTTGGATGCGGGCTTAAAGCCCGCTATCGTGGTGATACACCCGATGCCGGAGAAAGCGCTGGACAACACTATAGAACGCTTCGATGAACAAGGTCGTGGGGCAGGCATATATACGCTGGCAAAAATCATGGGAGAACTGCCAATTGGTCTTTCGGAAGTACGTGACAAGTTTGGCGATCAGGTCCAATTGGAAATCATGGATCGCCGGGCGGATTTCTCAAACCCGGTACTATTGAAAGGCTGGCAGCAACTTTCGGTTCTTCAATCAGAGGGGAACTATGAACAAATCAGATCAAGACTTGAAAGACACCTTGAAACCCGGCGAGACAGTATCTCCATCGAAGCCTGGCGACAAGCCGCAGGAGGACAACCCCTCGGAAGAGATCAGTCCCGGCGAGTGGTTGACAGAGAGCGCACGGAGAATCTCACACGATCCGGAGTTGCTGGCCAAAACCAAGAAGCTGCTGTTTTAAGCGACAGAGAGGGCCCACAAGCCAAATATTTCCAGGAACTTTCCACGGCCTTCTGCCAGGCCTCAGAGAAAGCATCGAAAAAAAATCCGATTGAATCCATCCTGGGCAAACATCCTGAGCTTTCCGGCGCCGTATCAGCCAGGAAAATCATTTGCGAGGATATCAACTTCACAAATAGTTTCTTTAATCCTGACAATGTGACCAGATTAAAACTGGCGACTGATGGTCTTTGCCGGCGCATCACCGATGGCCACCTGAAATTTGATGAAAAAGAAATCAATTCCATCAAATCGGTGGCGATTCAGCAGCATAAGAAACTTGATACAGAGCGTTGAAATTAAACTGCAGGCCTATCCCGAATTCCAAGCAGCATCGAAATGAGAGAAGAGAGGGAGTCCAAAACCTCTTGGCACGGAGGTCGACAACGCAAATCTGATCACACAGAAATAAAAGTAATGCCAGACCTATCTCAATTGCCGGAAAGAATCGGAATGAGCATAGAGGAGGCCCAAAACCTCTTGGCGAAAACACAAGACAATCGTCAGTCTTGATGACCCGATATTAATGCTGGTGACAGTAATAAACACTTTTTTGGCCGAAGAAACTCCCTTTTGGAGCGGCACAAAACAGCGATGGTAAAATAATGCCTAAAAAGACCGGTCAATATGGTGACGAGGTAAAAACCGTAACGAACAGCCTGTCGTCGGCGATGTCGGATGTGACACTGGCCGCGATGCAAAAACATTTGCTGATCACCGTCTTACCTTGGCGGATCATAAAAAATATAACGCGGCTATTGCCGCAGTCAGCGCCTTGGTCAACTTCGCTGTGTTTGTTTCTCGTTAATTTTCGTAACCCAATCTTTGTTTTGAAACCATCATGATAACGAATACGGACAATAACAAACGTCTTTTGGCGAACCTGGAATATAACCTCGGTCCGGTGATAATGCAGTCTTTGCGCGACCCGGAAGTGGTGGAAGTCATCCTGAATTCTGACGGTAAAATTTGGGTGGAACGTCTTGGCAAAAAGATGGAAGTGGCGGGCCACATGGAGCCGGCGCAGGGAAAACTGGTTATATCGTTGATCGCATCTTCGCTGGAAACTATCGTCACTGCTGCGAACCCGATTGTCGAGGGTGAGCTTCCCATTGATGGCAGTCGTTTTGAAGGATCATTGCCTCCTGTCTGTTCTGCGCCAAGCTTTGCAATTCGAAAAAAAGCCATCCGCGTGTACAGTCTGGAAAATTACGCTGAACAGGGCATTCTGCCTGAATGGCTCTTGCCGGAACTGAAAGAGGCGCTGGCCAAACATCAAAACATCCTGGTGGTCGGCGGAACAGGTTCAGGAAAAACAACTTTTGTTAACGCCCTGATCCGGTCGCTGTCGGAAATTTGCCCGGACGACCGGCTGGTGATTCTCGAAGACACCAGAGAACTTCAAAGCCTGTCGCCAAACACGCAGTTTTACAGAACATCCGACGATGTGGATATGACCAGACTGCTCAGGATGACCATGCGCATCCGGCCGGACCGCATCCTGATCGGCGAGGTGCGTGACGGCGCTGCCTTGGCGCTGTTGAAAGCCTGGAATACCGGACACCCAGGTGGAATCGCCACAGTACACGCCAACGGGGCGGAAGAAGGTCTGTTCCGCCTTGAAGAATTGATCGCTGAGGCGACCCAGGCGCCAAAGCATCAACTTATCGGAAATGCCGTTGACAAGGTTATTTTTATCGAACGGGCACCCGGCGGAAGATGCATATCGGAAGTACTTAATGTCTCAGGATATGATGTAAAAAATATGTGTTACAAAACAGAGCATGTCTATCTTAAAAGCAGATGTTAAATCAATACAAACCATGGAGAAAAAAGGAGAAAAAACAATGAAACATCAGCTGATTGAAAACAAAACCCTGTTCCTTGTCGCCGTTGCTGTCGCCGCCTTTATGGCTTTTGTTCCGGAAGCTGCCTTTGCATCCGGTGGCATCAGCGATTTTTCCGGGCCTTTCGAAAAAGTTATGGAAACGATCACGGGTCCATGGGGACGCATTGTCTCCATCGCCGGAATGGCGATCTGCGGTGTTGTTTTTATCTTCAACCGGCAGGATATGGGCGAAGGCTTCAAAATGATGCTGCAAGTCGTGTTTGGAATCTGTTTTATTTGTTTTGCGGCAACAATCGTTGACGCACTGTTCGGCGGCTTCTCGGGGGCGGTGATCTGATGGAGGGTATAGATGAGCTGCGATCCGTTCCCATCCGGCAAAGCCTTTTACGACCGGAACTGGTGCTGGGCGGCGAACGTGAACCTGTGATGTCTTCGGCCTTGTTTGCCATTCTGGTGGGAACATCCGGGGCGGCCAGCGGCCAGTTTTTCACCGTTGGGCTGGCGATTGCCTTTTATTTTGGGGCAGTCATCCTTTTCCGCCGCATGGCCAAGGCCGATCCCGCCATGACGAAAACCTGGCGCCGGCATATCAGCTACAGAAATTTTTATCCGGCGGGAACTCCAGTTTGGAGCCTGAGAATCAGAAAAAGATAAAAAAGTAAATACTTATATAAATGTATGAGGGGCGTGAAGATGTTACGGCTTGTTGATTACCGTAAAAATGCTGAAGGATTGCCCGACCTGTTGCCCTATGCGGCGCTGGTGGAGCCGGGAGTGGTGCTGAACAAGGATGGATCACTGCTTGCCGCTTGGCGGGTGCGCGGCCGTGATACCGCCAGTTCGACCTTTACGGAATTGAACTGGATCGCCATCCGGGCCAACGAAGCCATGAAGCAACTGGGCAACGGCTGGATGCTGCATATGGACGCCATCCGCGAGTACAGCCGTGCCTATCCTGACCCTACGCCCTTCCCGGACCCCGTCAGTCAGATGATTGATGACGAACGACGGGCTTTTTTTGGCGCTGATTGGTGTTATTCAACCAATGTTGTCTTGACCCTGACCTATAAGCCGGACCTGGCGGCCGCCAAAATTGCCGCCCAGACAAAAAATGCTGAATCGGACTTGATCAAGGAAACACTGGAATATTTCAACACCACTCTCCAGCAGATGGAAGATACCCTGACCACGGTATTAAAGATGGATCGGCTGGGTGAATATGAAGTTGTCCGCGATGACGAAACATATCTGGTGTCAGACTTGCTGACGCACCTGCACCAGTGCGTTACCGGAAACCGCCAGCCCATCCGCGTGCCGCAGACGCCGATGTATCTTGACGCTATTTTGGGTCAGGAAGACCTGATGATGGACGGCACCACGCCGATACTCGACACCCGCCATATCGCGGTGGTGGCTTTGGGTGGTTTTCCAATGGAAAGCTGGCCGGCAATGTTATCCAAACTTGACGGCTTCAGCCTGCCATATCGTTTTTCCGTGCGTTTCTTATTCCTTGATCAGTGGGATGCCATCAAGGAGATCAATAAATACCGAAAAGGGTGGCAGCAGGGGATGACGCGGTTGATTGACCAATTAACCGGAAAGGCCAACCCCAGGATCAACCGCGACGCCGCCCTGATGCACGAGGATGCCGAACAAGCTGAGCAGGAAGTGCGCTCCGGGTTAGTTGGTGCCGGTTTTCTCACTGTTTGCGTCGTCGTCATGGACGAAGATGAAAAGATATTGCTGGAACAGGCGCGTGAAGTCCGCCGCCTGTTCCAGTCCCTTGGCTTCACATCGAGAATCGAATCCATCAATACAATGGAAGCCTGGTTGGGAAGCCATCCGGGAAACAGCTACGCCAACGTCCGTCGTCCGCTGATCAACACCATGAATCTGGCGGACCTTCTGCCCTTATCATCTGTGTGGACCGGTTTGGCCCATAACCCATGCCCCTTCTATCCGCCGGATTCGCGTTGTTTGGCAGTCCTTACCACTGACGGATCGACTCCTTACCGGTTGAATCTGCATGAGGGAGACCTCGCCCATACCCTGGTTTTAGGCCCAACCGGCAGCGGAAAAAGTACGCTTCTGGCCCTGATTGCCGCCCAATTCCGGGGATATGAGCAGGCCTCGATATTTGCATTTGACAAAGGTTTGAGCCTTTATCCGCTTACCCATGGCTGTGGCGGCGACCATTACGATATTGGCCGTGGCGCGCTCTCTTTTGCCCCGCTCCAGCGCATAGACGAATCTGAGGAGGAATTGGCCTTTGCCGCCAACTGGATCGCCACACTGGCGGAATTACAGAAGCTTGTCGTGCTTCCCGTGCATAGAAATGCCATCCATAACGCCCTGGAAACATTGAAAGCGAACCCTTCAGACATGCGCAGTTTGACGGATTTTTGGCATGTTATTCAGGACCATGAACTCAAAGAGGCATTGCAGCATTATACCGAGATGGGTGCGATGGGGCATTTGTTGGATGCTAAAACCGACAGCCTGGAGCTTTCAAGTATGGTGGTTTTTGAAATTGAAAGCTTGATGGAAATGGGCGATGCGAATTTGATTCCGGTGTTGTTGTATTTGTTCCACCGCATTGAGAAGGCTTTGCGCGGTCAGCCGGGATTATTGATCCTTGATGAAGCCTGGATTATGCTCGGCCATCCGGTTTTTCGCGATAAAATCCGCGAATGGCTGAAGACCTACCGGCGGAAAAATTGCGCCATTCTCCTTGCAACGCAATCCATCTCAGATGCTGCCGCCAGCGGTATTATCGATGTGCTGACCGAATCGTGCCCCACGAAAATCTTCCTGGCCAACCACGGCGCCGGCGATCACAACTCGGTTCCCTTGTATCGGGCCATGGGGCTGAATGAACGACAAATCGGCATCATCAGCCAGATGGTTCCAAAACGCGACTACTACATTGTGCAGCCATCCGGGCGGCGAAAGGTTCAGCTTGCCCTGGGCGAAAAGACCCTGTCTTTCATTGGTGCTTCTGATCGTGAAAGCCTGGCCCGCATCAGTACGTTGATCAGCGAATTCTCAGATGACTGGCGGGAACGATGGCTCGACGAAAGAGGCTGTGGCGCGAATTAAAAACAAATCAATTTCGTTTAGGAGAAAAACATGAAGAAAATACTTGTCACCTTGTCCCTTAGCCTCGTTCTGGCTGTTTCGGTTTGCCTGCTCCATATCGCCCCTGCCAGGGCCATTTACTGCTCCAATTGCAGTACTGAAGTAGGGGAGGCGCTTCGCCAGGTCGAAAGCATCGCCCAGATGGTTGAACAAATTGCCCGGCTGGATCAACAGATCAAGATGATGAAAAAGAATCTTGAGCAACTGCCAGACTTGCTAAAGAATCAGCCGGTGCAAGGCATGAACAGGCTGGCGCAGTTAGCAACAGAAGCGGTCACACTGAAGGCTGATCAAAACGCCATGATTCAAATATTCAATGAACTGTATCCGGAACAAAGCACACTTGCCGACCTGGCCAATGCCAGTGACGCAGAAATTGAGGAGGTGAACGCCCAGTATCAGGCACATTACGACGAATGGTCGGAGCAATTGAACACCGGTATCCTTGGCACCTTTCAGGTATCAGCCCGCCAGCTTCAGGAGATGACCAAGGCCAATAACGCTGAGCTTGAGAATTACATCGCCAACCTGCTCCAGACTCCGGAGGGCGCGCAGCAGGCGCTTGAGGCCGCTAACCAATTGGCTGCGCTGCAACTCAAGGATTCTATGGCCCTGCGCGAGCTCATCGCCTCCATGGCCCAAGGCCAGGCACTCCGAGACGCCAAGGCCGAAAAGATGGATGAGGCGGCTGCCGAGGAGTGGAAAGCTTCGACGAAAACGGAAAAATTGGACACCATAAGCAAGCGGGAAGCCGGGAAAAAATATTAGTATCTTTTACCAGTCTCTCTCTTGGTGAGTATTTCTAACTTATCTGTAGTTGTGGCTTTTCTCCATTCTTCGGCCGTCGCGGCGTCCCTTTCTTTGATATATTTGAGAAGCTCATCGTCTGAAGACTTGTTGGAAGATTTCTCCGAAGACTGATTAACGGTAGAATTGATGGTGTTTTCGGTTTTTGAGGAAGCCGCTGGTTGTGGTGGTTTGTCGCCGCAACCAACAAGTAAAAGGGCAAAAACAAAAACGAGGGAATAAGTTGTTATGCGCATTTTAAAACACCTCCCGTTGATGCTGTTAGTTTTAATAACGATCGTATTGATCACTGACAACGGTTTCGCTCAAACATCAAGTTTTGAAATAATTGCCGATAAATTTAAAGTAATTGGAGAACAATATGTAACAAGACTAAAAGACTACGCATTTGGCATTTTCAAGATTTTTATCTTGGTCGACGTAGCTATTTTTGGTTTGCGGGCGGCGCTGAACCGCAGTGAAATTTCCGAAATCATCAGCCAGTTTTTAATGATGCTGATGTTTGCCACTTTCTGTGTGGTGGCCATCAAATATTATACAGAATGGACCGGATTTTTGCTGGATAAATCCGCAAGCGTTGCGGGGGCGGTCAATGGCGGCCATGTAGAATTCACACCGATCAACACCGGATGGGAGATATTGAAAAAAATCATTAAATCAATACCAAGCCTTTTTTTCTCGCCCGGCAGTGCTATCAAGGCGTTGTGTTTTTTGATTCTTGGCGGCGTGATCATGGTTTGCTTTTGCTTGATGGGCGCCTCAATGCTGGTCATTCTCTGCGAATCGTACATTGCCATGTCCGCAGCTATCCTTTTGCTGGGTTTTGGCGGGTCATCCATGGTGAAAGATTATGCCATCAATACTATGCGTTACGCTGTGTCAGTCGCTTTTAAGCTTTTTACAATACGACTGGTGATGGGGGTCGGCATGGAGATTATGAACGAGCTTGACAAGTTTGATAAAGTCACATTTGAAGAGTTGTTCCCGGTGCTTATCGCTTCTATTGTCCTTCTTGTTTTGGTCCGTTCCCTGCCTGAGACGGTTGGCGGTATCATCAGTGGAAGCCATACAGGATCAGGTGTTGGCCTTGGCTCAGCGGTAAGAGGTATCGGGAGTGTCACGGCCGGCGTGGCCTCGGCCGGTGTTGGCGCGGTGGCCGGCGCGGTGGGTATGGCGCAAACCGTTTCACGGGCCCAAAAGATCGCCAGTGTTTCTGGCCATGGCGGGGTATCCGGAACTGCGGGCCAGCTCATGAACGCCTTTTCGGCCGCACGTCAACAAACTGGCGGATATGGCGGCCTGAAAGGTACGCTGCGTCAGACGGGATCAAACATCGGCAATATGTACGCCGCCCAGCAAGCGATGAAAAATCCCAATTCCCCGCAAAACCCCTACCTGTCCAATCCTTACCTGTCACCCTTGTCGAACCGTCAGTCTGCCGGCCCCAGTTCGGCAGGTTCAGCGGAAAGTTCGTCTGCCGGTTCATCAGGTGGCGGTGGGAGCCAGGCATCCAGTCAATCGGACAATCCTTACCCGTCACCCTTGTCGAACCCTCAATCTTCGGGTGGTTCCAGTTCGGCAGGTTCAGCGGGCAGTTCATTCGCCGGTTCATCAGGCAGCGGTGGGAACCAGGCATCCAGTCAATCGGTCAGTCCTTACCAGTCTCCATTATCGGCCCGTCAATCTGCCGGTTCCAGTTCGGCAGGTTCAGCCGGCAGTTCATCCGCAGGTTCATCAGGCGGCGGTGGGAGCCAGTCATCCCATCAGACAGGCAATTTAAAAGGTGGCTCCGCCGGAAGTTCTGCAACAAATACCGGTGCCAATAGAAGCAGTAAAAGAAAAGAACCGGAACCAAGGGTTATCAAGAATAATCCTTAAAGCAAGGCCCTCCAACGGCTCATATATCCAAAAACAGCTATTTTTCAAAGAGCGGTTCGGGCACTCATGCTGCCGAACAGAAAGAAAGCTTTTAACTTAATTTTGAGAGAAGAGCAAGTAAAAAAGAAGTAAAAAAGTGGAGTTCAGGAAATGATACTGGAAAAGATTTTTAAGAGAAAAGAACCGATGGAGAGGGCCGAAGCGCTGGACGATCCTGCGCCTGGAAAAAGCAACGGAAGCAATCCCTATCTGAACGCCAGAGAGGAGTGGCTGGAACGGTACGGCAATTATATCAGCCGGGCGGCACAGTGGCGGATGGCGGCCTTTATCGCTTTGGCCATCGCCTGTCTGTCGGTGACCGGCAATATCATTCAACTGAATCAGGAAAAAATCACGCGCTATTTCGTTGCGGTGGATGAACTCGGAAAGGTTGCGGCCGCTAAAATGGAGGGTCCGGCCGGACAGACGCCTTTGCGGGTGATTCAGGCGGAAATTGCCACTGCGATTGAAAACTGGCGGACGGTGACGGTGGATACCGAACTTCAAAAGCGGATGATCGGGAGCCTGACCGCACATACGGCGGGTGCCGCAAAGGGTGTGCTGAAACAATGGTACGATCAGAACAACCCGTTTGAAATCGCCAAAAGCGGCAAGCTGATCAACGTGACCATCAAGGGACTTCCGCTTCCGGTGAGCAGGGGCAGTTATCGTGTGGAATGGACAGAAACCGTGCGTAACCACCAGGGCGTGGAACTGATGCGCGACGCCTACGAAGCGATAGCCACTGTGGAAATCATCAATCCGAATGACGAAGCAACGATGCTGAAGAACCCCGGCGGCGTCTATATTTCAAACCTTTCAGCCGGCAAAATTATCAAGTGAGGAGGTGGGTGGGCAATGAAAAAGATTTTGATCAGCGCGGCCTTTTCGGCCTTACTGGCCATCATTACGGTCGCTCCGGGATCGGCGGCAGAGCCGCTGACACCCAAGGAACAAGTTCGCACAGCAGTGAATAGCGGCGGCATGGCCTCCCGCCAAACCGCTTCGCGGCAGGATCTGGTGTCAAGCGGAATACTGTCTCCGGATACAGTGGTTTTGAGCCCAAAAGAATTACAGGCGCTTGGATTGTCCGATCATTGGTCAAAGAGCGGACCGCCGCCGTTTCTCGTTGGCGGAAGACTGACCTACATCCACGGGGCGGGCGGAATACCGACGATTATCGGGTCCCCCATGCAAATCAGCGATGTGGAACTGGAACCCGGCGAGCAGGTGAATGAAATCGTCACTGGAGATTCAGCCAGATGGCTTGTGGAAATGGGCACGGCCGGCAATACCTCCCATATTTTTATCAAGCCGCTTGATGTCGGTCTGGAGTCATCTGTGGTCGTGACAACGGATCGCAGGGTCTACCACCTGCGACTGGTCTCAAAGCCAAAGAACCATATGCCTTACGTTGGTTTTGTCTACACGACCGACCTGCGCCAGCAGTTGGCAGCCCGCAAGGCCGATGAGGCGCGGACAAAAAAGTGGGGATCGACGACGGACGCCAGTGGTACAAAAAAGGACCTGGCGTCGCTTAATTTCGATTATGAAATCAAAGGAAATGCGCCGTGGAAACCAGAACGGGTGTTTGACGACGGCAGCAAGACCTACCTGCAACTTCCATCGACTGTTTCAAGCGGTGAGATGCCGGTTTTACTGGTGAAAAAGGGAAAAAAAGACGTGTTGGTGAATTACCGGGTCAAAGGCCGGACGATGGAGGTGGATGGTTTGTTTGAGACCATCGCCCTGGTGATTGGTGTCAACGGTGGCCTGTTTAAAACCGGAAAGTTTGGCGAGAAACAGCAGATTATTGAAATCACACGAAAAACAAAACGAGCGTGTCTGCCGGTGGTTTCCGGTTCCACGTATGGGGTTTAAACGTGAAAACGAAACATTTTTTTTCTTTGGATTTTTTCCCAGCCTTAGCTGTGGCACTGGCGGCTGTCATGCTGATCGGCTGCGCTGGGCCAACCGGCGATTCGTATGTTCGGAATCCACCGCCAGTGCGGATGGTCGTATCGGCCATAGCCCAGGATGCGGTTGAAAAACTGGCAGCCCTCTACCCACCCGGTCATACACATATAAGGCTGGTGTATCCAATGAATAATCAGGGCCAGTTGATTGATGACAGCTTCAGTACCGCCCTTGAAAACAGATTACGCCTCAGCGGATTTACCATCAAGCCTTGGGCGAGTTTGTGCCTTGCCTGGCGTCTGGATATCTTGCCGAAAACCATTGAAACCAAGTCTGGCAGAAATTCTATGGAGTTGGAAGACGCCAACAGCGACTGGTATCTGCGGCTGAATCTGGCGGATGCAGACAAATCCGAGGTGCGGACACTGACACGGGTGTACAGTTCTGACGGCGTTCCCATAGCCGGCTTCGCCGAACAGACGAGGTGACATATGCAGGCATCCCCGAACAGCCTGAGGCCCCCGAAACCCGGCGGTAAAGGCGCCAGCAAAAAGCCGATGATGGTTGGCCTGATTATCTTTTTGGTCATGCTGTTGGCTTTGATGTACTCACTGGGCGGAACAAAGAAAAAAAAGAGTATTGAAGAAGAGAGGAAACCACAGGTGGCTGAAATGCCTCTGGCAATGGGTCAGGGACAGGGGCTTGCGCTTCCACCGCCGCCACAGACACCGGCAGTGGCGGTGGCGCGGGTTGAAGATCCGAAACCCAGGAAGAACCTGGTGGTTCATATTGGCGGCGACCAACAACCCATCAACGATCAGAACCAAAAACGCCGTGAGCAGATGTATATAGCGGCGCTTTCGTCGCCGGTGCTGGCCCAGAAAGGCAAAAACTCCGCCCAGGACAACAGCCACAGCCAGGAGAGCGGCCAGAACGCTTCGGTTTATAGCACCATCACCACGCAAGAGCAGCAACGGACAGACTACGATCCGGCGGCAAATATTGATAAAGAAAATTTCTTCATGCGGGCTGATACTGCCGGCGACACTGGCGCTGGCTGGCTGTCACGCTACACCAGGGAAGAGGGAAGACCGCTGGAACTTAAAACCGGAACGGTCATCCCGGCGGTAATGGTGACGGGCATCAACTCGGCTTTGCCGGGCGTGATTGTGGCCCAGGTGAGCCAGAATGTTTATAACACGGCTACCGGCGAATATCTTCTGATTCCACAGGGGGCGAAGCTTTATGGCATATACGATTCCCGCGTCGTGTACGGCCAGGAGCGGGTTCTGGTGGCCTGGAACCGTATTATTTTCCCGGATGGCAGCAGTGTTACGTTGGGCGCGATGCCCGGCGCTGACATGAGCGGTTACTCCGGATTCAAAGATAAAGTGAACAACCATTATATAAAGGCTTACGGAAACGCCTTTTTGATGAGCATGATCATCGGTTCCACCAGCTATCTGGTGGATCGTTTTGACGACGACGATGATTATGACGCCTATGGAAACGAAAAGACATCCTTTAGCGATGAGATCGGAAAGGCCATTGCCATGCAGATGGGTCAGGCGTCAATGCGGATATTGGAAAAAAACCTGAACATCTCGCCGACCCTGGAAATTCGGCCAGGCTATCAGCTTAACGTCATGTTAACCAAGGACGTGGCGTTTAAAGAACCGTACTTCGATCAGTTCACAGGAGATTCCAACCATGCCCATGCAATCGACACAGTACGGCCATAAAGATCGCGGTGGCGGAGCAAAGATTCTGCCATGGCTGATTCTTATTGTCATGGTCCTGTTTGCTTACGCCGTTTTTGCCTGGATGACGGGGAGAATAGGCGCTTTATACGGTTATAACAAAGCGCTGGGTGAGCCGCTGATCATTGGCGGTTTTGCCAGCTATAGCCCATTGGCGGTCATGAACTGGCCGAAATCAGTCTGGCATCAGCCGGCGGTGAACCAAATCACCAATCAGGCGACTCTGGCCTTTGTCCTGCCGCTTATTTTTGCGGTAATGCTGGTTGTGGCTTTTACCCGGAAACCAAAAGCCACCAAAGACCTGCATGGAACAGCAAAATGGGCAACTGAAAAAGAAATCAAGGCCATGGGTTATTTTGATGGCGTTGGCGTTTACGTCGGCGGTTGGTGGGATCAAAAAAAGAAAATCCAGCGTTACCTGCGCCATAACGGACCGGAACATATCCTTTGCTTTGCTCCGACGAGAAGCGGGAAAGGCGTTGGCCTGATTTTGCCGACCCTCCTGGCTTGGGAAGGGTCGTCGGTGGTGCTCGACATCAAGGGTGAAAACTATGCTTTAACGTCGGGTTTTCTTAAAAGTCAGGGCCATGTGATTCTTCATTTCGATCCGTCGGATGCGGGTAAGCAATCGTCACGCTTCAACCCGCTTGAGGAAATACGTTTGGGCGGTGATCGCGGTATTTCTGATATTCAACAAGTGGCGGCGATGGTTCTTGATCCGGAAGGAAAGGGCTTGTCCGACTATTGGGAGAAGGCGGCTTTTGGCTTTTTTGGCGGTGCCATGCTGCATTGCCTGATCAAAATCCTTTATGAGCAAAAACGCTGTGCCAATCTGTACGATGTGAGCCTGATGCTGGAAGACCCGGATCGGGAAGGCGGTCCGAAAGAATTGTTCAAAGAGATGATCATGTCTCCGCATGAAGAGTGGCTGGCGGAAATTTTCCCGGATATGAGTCCTGAGCAGCGCCAGGCAATGCACATTTTTTGCGCCTCTGCGGCCAGCGGCATGTTGGCCAAGGCGGACAAGGAAATGGCGGGCGTGGTCAGCACGGCCACATCAAATTTGGCGCTATACCGCGACCCGGTTGTGGCGGCAAACATCGCGGCCAGCGATTTCCGTATTGCCGACTTGATGAACCAAAAAACGCCCTGTAACCTCTACCTGGTCATTTCACCATCGGATATTGCCAGGCTTCGCCCTCTCCTGCGGCTGTTCGCCTCCCAGCTTTTGGGCAGACTGACCGAAAAAATGGAATTCGGCGAAGGCGGCACAAAAGCCATCTATCAGCACCGGCTGTTATTGATGTTTGATGAATTCACGAGTCTTGGAAAGCTTCCCGTTGTGGAACAGGCCATCGCCTATATGGCCGGTTATGGCGTCAAAGGTTACTTCATCGTTCAGGACACCAAGCAGTTGAACGCTGTTTATGGGCAGGACAACGCGCTCATGGCCAACTGCCATGTGCGGATCGCCTTTGCGCCGAACCTGCCGGAGACAGCGGAATATCTGTCTAAGCTCACAGGCACCACCACTGTCGTGCAATACAAAAAAACAGTGTCAAAAGGCGGCACCTCCCTGAGTGTACAGGAGACCGCCCGGCCGCTTTTGACGCCCGATGAATGTCTGCGCCTGCCCGGAATTCGTAAGGAACGTGGGAGTGTTGTTCCCGGCGATATGCTGATTTTCACAGCCGGGAATCCGCCTGTTTACGGTCGTCAAATTTTGCATTTTCTTGATCCCACGTTCCTGGCTCGCGCCTCTATGCGACCCGCGCCGGCGGACAGCCTTTATTTCCGCCGTGAACGTATTGCGTCGAAACCGACCCAATCTGTGGAAGCACCGACCCAGGAATCTATTGAGAGCGCTTATTTACGCTATTTGGAGGATCTTCCCGAGGGTCTCCAGAAATAGCGATGGGAAGAATCCGAGATTTTCTGGTTCCGCCGCTTGCTGTTGGGATCTTTTTGTCTGTCGGCCTGATGGCGGCAGCTTCAGCAGGTTTTCGGCTGAATATGACGGCCAGCCTTCCTTTTGGCCTGTACCGTGAAACAGCTCCGGTTTCACAACTTGAACGGGGCATGTTCGCCTCCTTCTGCCTTGAAGATGCGGAATTTATACGATTGGCCAAAGAACGCAGGTATGTTGGCGGAGGAACCTGCCAGGGCGGTATCAAGCCGCTGGGAAAAGAGATTTTCGGACTTCCGGGCGATGAAATCAGCCTGCAAGACGGATTGATCGCGGTCAATGGCAGAATTGTTCCGCTGACCGGCGTGAAAAGCACGGACAGCCATGGCCGGACCATGCCGGCGTCGAAGCTCGCGCCAGGCGTGATCCCGGAGGGTTATGCCCTGATGCTGTCGCCGCATCACGCGGGCGGTTTTGATTCGAGATATTTTGGTTTGGTGCGGCTTTCCAGCCTGCACCCGCTCAGGCCGGTTTTCACCTGGTGAGACCTAAGATGCCATCTACAATTAAAAGCACAAAAACCACTATCACCAAAATCAACAGGAGGTACTTTGAAATGCGAATGATCGCTTTTTCCCTCGTTTTTGTTTGTGCCCTGTTTCTTACGGGTTGCAGTGAAAAGTCACCACAACCAGAGGCTTCCGCCAAAACTGCCACAACTGAAAACACCATCAATTCAACTGTGAATCAGTCTTCTGAAAAATCTTCCGACACGTCTTCAGATGATGAGCTGCTCAAGTACATCAAAGAAAGGGACGCCGCGACGGCTGAAGAATGGAGAGACGCCACAAGTACAGATAAGTTAGAAGAAATCAGCAAGAGAGAGACTGGAAAAGCCTACTAGATAGTGTCCCCTTAAGAAATATAACGATTTGAATTTATTTCATTAAACAATGATTCCATGCTTTTTCTAATACGTCAATGACGTCAAACGGTTACAAACTCGAGATGACACTGTCTAATACCCGCTCGCAACATGAAGTCCCGGCGTTCAGGCCTGGGATATGGGGAAAGGCAAGCTTAAAAAATGCTCACACCTGTCCGAACGATGGGGACCTCTGGCAGCGAAAAATCCCTGGAGCGGTGACTGTTCGCCGTTTCGCCGTTGTTTTGTCTTTTATCTTTTGTTTCGCTTTCACGGCAACAAACAGCATGGCGGAAAACGATCTTTCACCGCTATTTGCTTCGGCAGCCGCCGAACTGAATGTGCCATTGCCCATTTTGCGGGCTATTGCCCGCGTTGAATCGAATGGCCATCCATTTGCCATGAACATAGCCGGGAAATCCCTGTTTTTATCCGGAAAAGCTGAAGCCGTCTCTGAAGCCGGAAAGGCTTTGGCCGCAGGGAAAAGCTTCGATTCCGGAATCATGCAAATCAACAGCCAATGGCTATCCCGCTTTGCGATTCCGGTCGATGCTGTTTTCGATGCGGAAGCTAATATCTGGCTTGGGTCATGGATACTGAAAAATGAGATTGAACGCCACGGTCAAACCTGGTCCGCTGTGGCCCGTTATCACTCGCCGAACCCGGAGCGGGGAAACAGGTATGTCCAAAAGGTAAAGGCCGTTTTGGCCAAAGAATCTCAAATGAAACCGTTTCTTGCACCGTCTTTGGTCCCAACCGCGTCCGACTCCGGCCAGGTGGCTTCGGCCAGCGGCTTTATCCAGCGGAGGTCGAAGGTTTTTGTTCGTGAATCCGAGCCAGCAGCACAGATCAAGGATTCCACAGGTCACTTTGTCAGAAGGTACCATGACAGTGCGAAGCAATAAATCAATGATGTCATGAGTAAAAAAAGTAAATATTGATTTGGAGGTATTTTGAAATGCGCATGACTGTTTATTCCCTTATTTTTGTTTTTTCCCTTTTGTTTGCTGGTTGCAGCGACACACCCCAACCAGAGGCTTCTGCAAAAACTGAAAACACCATCAACGCAACTGTTAATCAGTCTTCTGAAAAATCTTCCGACACGTCTTCGGACGATGAGCTTCTCAAATACATCAAAGAAAGGGATGCCGAGGCTGCTGAAAACTGGAAAAAGGCCATGAAAACAGATAAGTTGGAAAATAGAGAAAGAGAGTCCGGCGTATTCTGAAATATTCCAGATTCCCTGTTCTGATTTTCAGGTTTGCCGGCGTTCGGCGATTCTTCTCATTACGCTTGGCTCATTTCGTCTTCTTTGTCATGCTTGGTGGCGTTGAAATTTTCCCTGCTTTTTGTTAGCTTCACCCTTGAAAATTCTTCACTGTAACGTGGACGACTCGTGGCTTTGATGTCCGTCATTTCCGACAGACATCAATTCTAAAGGAAGAAGACTGGGAGTACATCCAGTAAGCACACTTTACCGACATCTGAGTGGAGGGAAACACAATGGAAGTATTAAAGGATCAGAGTCTGGAGCATCGCAACAAGGACGAGAGGCCTACATGGACGCAGGACGAGGCAATTGCTTATGAATGTGCCTGCGAAGTCCTTCGTGACATGATGGGGATCTACAATGCCAGAATATACGCCGAAGAACGCAAGGCGAACCCGGACACAGAGAAATTGAAACGGATGGAGGATGAGGTTTCGCGTCTTTTCCGGGAAGAACAAAATCTGCAAGTCCATGACCACGAAAAGATTGCTGAATTCAGGCGTAAATACGGTGAAATCATCCGGGCACACCGGGCCAACGTAAAAGCCGCAATCGGGGGCTAAGCTGTGGACTTCAATGACACAAAATACCGTTTGTCAGAAGCGGAAAATCAGCGGATTTTCGACTTGCGGATCAAACCCCGCCTGTTTGCGAATGCGCAGAAGCAAGAACATCCGGTCGCGGTAGTTTTTGGCGGACAGCCTGGTTCAGGGAAAAGCGCAGCAGTGAATGCTGCGGTAAGTGAATTGACTGGATGTGTCAAAATTGAAGGCGACGATTTTCGCCAGTTTCATCCCCAATATGACCTGCTGATGGCGCAGAATGACAAAACCATGGCCGCATTTACAGGCTATGATGCCGGAAGGTGGGTTGAGAAAGCCATCGCCGAGGCCAAATCACAGCGGACGCATGTGGTGATCGAAGGTACCATGCGCAATGCCGATGTGGTCGCTCAAACCATGAAAGGCTTCCGCGATGACGGTTATGCTGTCGATGCGCGAGCGCTGGCCGTCAGCTTCGAGATGAGCGAATTGGGTATTTTCCAGCGTTATGAAGAGCAAAAAGCTGATCGTGGGTCCGGGCGCATGACGCCGCCTGAAGCGCATAAGGCGGGTTATGACGGGATGCTGGTCACCCTTGACCGTATTGAGACTGAAAAATTGGCCGACCGGTTGACCATTTATAAGCGCGGAAATGTGAAGATTTATCAAAACGAACTTTCAAATGGTCAATGGATACGCAAACCCGAAGCCCGCGCTGTCGTCGAAGCTGAGCGTAACCGCCCCATGAGCAAACAGGAGCAGAAAACGTATATTGAGGGGTGTGAAAAGGTTATGGGGCTCATGAAAGCGCGAAAAGCGAGTATCAGCGAGAGATTGGCGTTCAGTTCGTTGAAGGGCTTGAACGACAAGAATCATGGCCAGACAGACCGTGACGACGACTTGGGGCGTTGAGGTGGGGTTGTCCAGCGGCCAAGTGCCACAACAACTATCACTGGGCGGATTTCTTCAGCCCGGTGTTGTTGGAAGGCTGGCAACAGCTTTCCGTTCTTCAATTTGTTATGGATAAGTTGTGATGACACGGAAAAGCAAAACCACCTGCAGCACCCTCATCCCGGCCTTGGTGTTCTCTTTTGTGGTGTTTGGCCTTTCCGCCTGCGCCATGTCATCCTCTGCCCATCTTGAGGAAAGAAACAGCAACTGGGCCGTTCCCCTGCAGGTGGAGGGATTGCCGAACCTGTTCCGGGTATCCCCGGACCTGTATCGTTCCGCCCAGCCCGATGAAACCGGCATGCAAAATGCCAAAGCCATGGGCATTGCAACGGTGGTTTCCCTGCGAGCATCAACGCACGATCCGGAACTTAGCGCCGGAACCGGGCTGAAACTTGAGCAGGTGCCGATGACGACCTGGAATATCAGCGACGAAGAACTGATTGCCGCGCTTACCCTCATCCATACCTCACCCAAACCTGTACTGGTGCATTGCCTGCACGGGGCGGACAGGACTGGCTTGGTGATGGCTTTTTACCGCATGGTGTTTCAGGGATGGACAAAGGAACACGCCAAGGATGAGATGCTGAACGGCGGCTTTGGTTTTCACCGCGTATGGACGAATATTCCGGAAAAGATTGACGCCGCAGACATCGCCGCCATCCGGGAGCAAGTATTGCCCGCGCCGTAATGTCCTAAAAAACCTGCATTTTATAGCACAATTCCTTCTTTTTTAATTCATGAGATCCTTGGCAATGAACTGATCACCGTTTTTCATATCGGCAGTACTGCGGTCGAAGGCCTGAAAGCCAACCCCATTATCGATATCATGCTGGTTGTGGAAAATATCCACCGGCTTGATGCATACGCTTTTGATTTTGAAACATTGGGCGATGAGGTGATGGGGAAGTCGGCATGTTGGGCCGGCGATTTCAGAAGCTGAAGTGAGCACGCATGAACGGATCCGACAGATTACATATCATTTCCGGCGGGCCGGGATCTGGCAAAAGCGCCCTTATCTCCGCTCTGCGGCAGTGCGGGTACAGGACCATGCCGGAAGCCGGGCGGGCCATTATCCAGGACCAGGTGGGTATTGGCGGCACTGCCCTGCCGTGGGCGGATCGCCAGCACTTTGCCGAACTGATGCTCGGCTGGGAACTGCGCTCCTATCATGAAGCCCTTGCGCTTGAAGAAACAATCTTTTTTGACCGTGGCGTGCCGGACATCATCGGATATCTGCGCGTTTGCGGTTTGGACGTGCCCCGGCATATTGTCACGGCGGCCGAAACATTCCGCTACAACCGGCGTGTGTTTATGGCTCCGTCCTGGCAGGAGATCTTTCATGAAGACGAAGAGCGGAAGCAGTCCTGGGCAGAGGCCGTGGCCACATGCGAAGCCATGGTGAGCACCTATGGGGCGCTGGGCTACACAGTCGTTCAGCTCCCGCTGGTATCGGTGGCGGAACGGGCCGCATTCGTGGCCGGGCATGTTGCCGGCTGAAACGCCAAGGTTATCTGCAGAAATCAGTGTCCCCGTCAGCCGTTTCCCCCTCATCCTCAAAAGACCGTTTGGGGGAGAGGGGGATTTTTTTAGCGCCAGCAAGAGTTGACAGCGGCTGAAAATTCTGAAATATAATTCGTGCATATACATCAAAAAAGGTTTTGTCACATGGCTGTCAAAAAACTCAGGAAAAAAAGCCCGTGCTATTGTGCAAATCTGCGAAAGGCCGCCAGTGCCGTGACGGAACACTACAATGTCTGCCTTTCCCCTTGCGGTATTACCGTACCCCAGTTTTCTTTGCTGCGAAACCTTCAGTATATCGGCGCCAGCACGATCACAGAGCTTGCCGAGCAGGTAGAACTGGAACGCAGCACCCTGGCCCGGACCCTCAAGCCGTTGATGGCGGCAGGGTATATTGAAGATCTGGCGGATGCCGGAACCCGCAACCGGAGACTTCAGATCTCGGCTGACGGCGAAGCCTTGCTGGTCCGGGCCGCGCTGTTCTGGAAAAAGGCGCAAACCGACCTGGAACAGGTTTTTGGTGAAAAACAACTGGTTGAGTTTATGAAAAATTTGAGAAAGCTGGGTGATCTGTGACGTGGTTTTCTATTTTTTTACCTTGTTTCGTGTATATACAAATAAAATTGAAAGGAAACGCAGATGAACGAAAAAAAACGTAGAATCAGGGAATTTGCAATGGATCTGGGGGTGGATGATGTGGGTGTCGCGCCGACCACGGATCTTCCCGGCACCTCCCGGATATCTGAAATGCTGCCCGATGCCCGCAGCATTCTGGTGATGGTCCTTAAAGAAACCAGCAGTTGCCATACCGATGATCCCCTGGCGGCCATGAATGGACGGCTGGACGGGGCCAGCTTTATTCGCCATTGCAGTTACCGCATTGCCCGCTTCATGGAAAAAACCTGGGATGCAAAGGCCATTACCCTTCCCTACGCCTTTCCCATGGCCCTTGGCGCAGCACCGCGGCCAGCGGGTATCGTGTCCCTCAGACACGCGGCAGTGGCGGCAGGACTGGGTACACTTGGTCGCCACAACCTTTTTATCCATCCGGAAATGGGCAGCCGGGTGATTCTTTTTGGCGTGGTGACGGACCTGGAACTTCCGCCAGACCCCCTTTATGCAACCGATCTGTGCATCAACTGCGATATTTGTGTTGAAAATTGTCCGTCCCATGCCCTGGACGAGCCTGGAAAAACCGATGTTGCCCGCTGCGCATCCGTGTCGCAACCCACCGGCATGGCGGCCAATGCAAAGTTCTGGGCGCGTGTTCTGGCCCAGCCGCCGGATGCTCAGAAAAAAATGCTGTACTCCGGTGAATACTTCAATCTCCTGCAAACCCTTTACATGGGGACCCAGTATTTTTGTTTTTCGTGCCAGAAATCCTGTCCGGTGGGAAAATAGGGGATGTTTCCATCATTGACATCGCGCCGAATGGGGGAACCCAGAAAAATTCATTAACAATTCAGCATGCTAATGAAAAATAAATATCTGTCTAATGGTGTTGCTGAGTATAATGATTCCCATTTTAAAAAATCTACATTGCAAGGGTAACAGGGAGCTGGTTTGAACTTCCATCTCCGGCATTGGGCCCTAATTTTTTCTGACCACGAAATCGAACGCGTCTGTCGTGGGTTTCGGCTTTGTCTGAGTATCGCCGTATAGATACACCCGATTGGTTTTCCAGATTCCCAAAATACTCCTCACCTGCTGATCGGCAAAATGAAGTTCGGTGATTCCGTTTTCCCGGGCGATCTCGCCAATGGCATTGGTGTTGACCTTGGCGTAAAGGCCCGCGCCGCTGATGGGCTCCCGAATTTCAATCACCCGACTGGTGCAAGGCGCCCGCATCGCAGCTGGTGTTTCATCCAGGTCCTGGGTGAGCGGCATGTGGACATTGGTGTAAAGAATGCCCACCAATGGGCCTGTACCGCATGCGGACAGGAAAAAGACGGAAAGGATAAGAAAAAACGGGCCTCGGATTCGGTACCCGGTTCGGGAGAGGAGGGCGAAAGGATCAGTCACCATACACCACCACCCGCCAGCGGCTGTAAAGTCCGAAAAAAACAGTGAAGACTTCCTGATCTGAATGGCGAATGGTGGTGATGCCGCCATTTTTTGCGGCCGTGGCATAGCTGGCGTCTCCCCAGGCAAATAACCACAGCACGCTGCGCGCTTCGGCGGTTCCAATTTTTGTTCCCAATTGGGTCTGGTTCAGATTTACATCCAGCGGCGATTTTACATTGACATAGGCGCAGCCGGCCAGGCCCACCAAAAGGGCCATGAGTGTCACCATAACAATGAAATGAAGTCGGTTCACATCTTCCTCCACGTGTTCGAAAAATACCGTCTTATACCCCAGCAGCCTGAAATGTGGCGCTGATAATGGACTGGGCCTCTTCCTGGATTCTTGTTAAATGGGCTTCATCTTTAAAGCTTTCCGCATAGATTTTGTAAATATCCTCAGTACCGGAGGGCCTGGCAGCAAACCATCCATTTTCCGCCACCACCTTGAGCCCGCCGATGGGCGCCTGATTTCCCGGCGCCCGGGTAAGGGTGGCCACAATGGGCTCGCCGGCCAGATCGGTTTGGGTGATCATTTCCGGCGAAAGTTTTTCCAGAACCGCCTTTTGGGGACTTGTGGCCGGGGCGTCAATACGGGCATAAAGAGATGTTCCGAAGCGTTCTTCTATAGACCGGTAGATCTCGCCCGGATCTTTTCCAGTGCGGGCCATGATTTCAGCAGCCAGAAGATCCATGATGATGCCGTCTTTGTCCGTGGTCCAGACAGTTCCGTTTTTTCGCAGAAAAGCGGCGCCCGCGCTTTCTTCGCCGCCGAATCCGTATGTTCCGCTCAAAAGTCCGTACACAAACCATTTAAATCCCACCGGTACTTCCGAGAGTGGTTTGTGAAGATCAGCCGCCACCCGGTCAATCATGGAGGTGGAAACCAGGGTTTTGCCGATGGCGGCAGATGCCGGCCAGTCCGGTCTGTTCTGAAACAGATACCAGATGGCAACGGATAGGTAGGCGTTGGGATTGAGCAGCCCCGCGCTTCGGGTGACAATGCCGTGCCGGTCCGAATCCGTATCATTGCCAAAGGCGATGTCAAACCGGTTTTTGAGACCGATAAGGCGCGCCATGGCATAGGGAGAAGAGCAGTCCATCCGGATTTTTCCGTCTTTATCCAGGGTCATGAAGCCAAAGGCCGGATCCACAACAGGGTTTACCACCTCAAGGGAAATTCCGTAATGATCTGCTATGGGTGCCCAGTAGTCCACGGACGAGCCGCCCATGGGGTCAACGCCCAGTTTGATGCCGGATTTGGAAATGGCTTCCATATCGACCACATGGTAAAGGTTTTGGATATAGGGCGTGATGTAATCAAAAACATGGGTGGTTGGGGCTTTCAGCGCTTTTTCATAGGGAATGCGGCTTGTTTTTTCACGGGCATGGGCAAGGAGTGCATTGGCCCGGTCCGCAATCTGGCGGGTGATGTCGGTTTCTGCCGGTCCCCCATGGGGCGGATTGTATTTAAACCCCCCGTCTTCCGGCGGATTGTGGGACGGCGTGATCACCACGCCATCGGAAAGGCCGGCGGTACGTCCTTTGTTATAGGTCAAAATGGCATGGGAAATCACTGGGGTTGGGGTGTAGCCGCGTCCACCGGCGATCATCACGGTAACGCCGGCTGCGGCAAATACCTCAAGGGCGGTGATCAGGGCAGGCTCCGAGAGGGCATGGGTATCCATCCCAAGAAAAAGCGGGCCATCAATTCCTCTGGATGCCCGGTATTCACAAATGGCCTGGCTGATGGCCAGAATATGGTCTTCATTAAAACTGTTTTTCAGGGAAGAACCGCGATGCCCGGATGTGCCGAACACCACCTTCTGCTCCGGAACCGACGGATCCGGCCGGCCCGCATAATACAGGGAAATCAGCTTGGGAATATTGACAAGGTCGTCAGTGGGTACGGATTTTCCGGCAAGGGGATGAATCGCCATGGGCAGATTTCCTTTTGCTTAAAAAATTTCCGGATCAGGGGAATCGGAATGCAGCGGTCGTAATCTTCTCTATCGGCAGGCAGTATAGCACAATTGGCGGCCGCGGCCACAAAAAATGAAAATCCAGTGTGATCTGTGTTACATCCGAACACCGGTGAAGAGTGTGGCAATTCCGAAAGTCAGGCGCTTTCCGGAAACATTTGAAAATCCTGCGTCTTTCATCATTGTCATAAACAGGTCAGCTGGCGGAAAAAGCGTAACGGATTCAGGAAGATAACTGTAGGCGTAGGCATGTTTTGAAAAAAGGCGGCCCACTTTGGGCAGCACTTTCTGAAAATAGGTCATATAGGTCTCCCGCATGCCGTTTGCCGGCGGGGTGGACAGCTCCAGCACCAGCAGTTTTCCGCCCGGCACCAGGCAATTATAAAATCCTTTGAGCGCCCTTTCCTTGTCCTGGATATTACGGATGCCAAAGGCAATGGTCACCGCATGAAACGATTCCGGCATCACCGGAAGGGCCAGGGCATCGGCCACCACCAGATGGATTGAAGCGTTGGCATCACGGATCTTTTTTTTCGCCAGGGTTATCATGCCCGGTGAAAAATCCACTCCCACCACACGGGTTCCGGCGCCTTTTTGCCGAAGGATCTCCAGTGCCACATCACCGGTGCCGCAGGCCACATCCAGCACACACCCGCCTTCCGGCGCGGTGATGGCAGCCACCATTTTTTTTCGCCACAGAACATCCTGACGGAGACTGAGCAGCCGGTTCAAAAGATCGTAATGGGGTGCGATGCGGTCAAACATACCGCGGATAAACGGAAGTTCCCGGTTTCCCATTGACATCCTTTCCGGTTGTATTAAGTTGGGCCATATCTGAATGATGGCAGATTAGATAGCGTCACCTTAAGAAATATAACGATCTTAATTGATTACATACAATCAAGACCTCGTGATTTTTTCAATATTTAATGATTTTAAGCTGTTACATGCTCGGGACGACACTATCTAATGAAAACCGTGGGTTTACAGCGTCTCTTTTTTGACTCATCTCCCGCTTCCCGTCCGGGAATAGAACGCGATTTTACTGTGGCGGCCCAGGACTTTGGATGAGTCCATGACGTTAGCATACCCCCCTTTTAATCACAATATGACGGCACAAAGGCATTCAATCCGTTCAGGAGGGATCCTGTAAGGCATCAGGATCCATTCAGACAGACAGTTTGTGGTCAGGACGATTTATGGCATCAAAACGAGACTATTATGAAGTGCTTGGCGTTAGTCGAAACGCCGATGAAACAGAACTGAAAAAAGCGTATCGGAAACTGGCCCTGCAATTTCATCCGGACAGAAACCCGGGAAGCTGCGAAGCCGAAGAAAAATTCAAAGAAGCGGCCGAGGCGTATGATGTGCTCTGTGATTCCCGGAAACGGAGAATCTACGACCAGTACGGGCACCAGGGGCTGGAAGGCTCCGGATTTTCTGGTTTTGGCGGGTTTGAGGATATTTTTTCCAGTTTCGGTGATATTTTTGAAGACTTTTTCGGGTTCGGCGGTGGCCGGCGGTCCCGGTCCAGGGCCCAGCGCGGGGCAGATCTGCGCCATGACGTTACCCTTTCCTTTCTTGATGCCGCCTTTGGTGTGGAACAGGAAATTGATGTGAAAAAAGCGGTTTCCTGTACCGAGTGCAGTGGAACCGGAGCGGCTTCCGGAACCGGCATCAAAACCTGCGCCCAGTGCGGAGGAACCGGACAGGTAAGCCGAAGCCAAGGGTTTTTCACGGTTCGGACGCCGTGCACCCAGTGTCGAGGGCAGGGACAGGTCATCACCACCCCTTGTTCCATCTGCCGGGGGAAGGGAAAGGTGATGGACCAAAAAACCGTTTCCGTCAAAATCCCGGCTGGCGTCAACAATGGCTCGCGGCTACGCATTACCGGTGAAGGAGAGCCGGGCAGCAACGGCGGCCCCCATGGCGATCTTTACATTTTCATTCATGTTCAGGCCCATGAATTCTTTGAGCGTGACGACACCAACGTGATCTGTCAGATTCCCATCTCCTTTGTTCAGGCAGCCTTGGGCGACACCGTGACCATCCCCACCCTGAAGGGCGACGTACAACTGGAAATTCCCAAAGGCACACAGCCCGGGACGGTTTTCCGTATCCGGGGAGAGGGAATTCCATCCCTGCGAAACGGTCACCGGGGAGACCAAGTGGTTCAGGTTAACGTCAAGACCCCCACCCATCTCAATAAAAAACAAGTGGCGCTGTTGCAGGAATTTGCATCTCTGGAAGAAAACAAGTTCACCAGTAAACTGAAAAACATCCTTAAAAGCGCGCCCACACGGGCCGCGCAATGACCCGGAAGCGATATCCCCCATGTTTGAACTGAAAGTGCTCACCGATTTTTCCGCTGCCCACCAACTGACCATGGTGGCCAAAAAATGTGAAAACCTCCACGGCCATAACTGGCGGGTGGAAGTCTGCGTCAAAGGTGATCGGCTCAACGATGCCGGCGTGCTGATGGATTTTGGTATTCTCAAAGGTTATATCCGGGAGGTCATGGACCAACTGGATCACCGGTTTCTCAATGAATTGCCGTGCTTTGAAAACACACCGCCATCTTCTGAAAATATTGCGGTATACATTGCCGACTGTCTGAAAACAAAAATCACCGATCCGGGTGTCGTGGTCAGTCAGGTGACCACATGGGAGTCGGATAATGCGTGCGCTATCTATTGCCCACCCGTATCCTAGAGTCGCGTGTACTGCCAGATGTGGCCTTTTTCGAAAACCAGCTGCTGTTTTTTGATGATCCGCAGGGACACAGCCCATGTGTTTTCCCGGTGCCTGATACGCGCTTGAAAATCAGCTGAACCCATGGGGCTGCACCCTGCGCGACGGGGGTTAAACATCCATGATTGCCGCTTCCTCACACACCTTGTGGAAAATCGCCGCTGTTTTTTTGTGCGTGGCTGCAGTGTTTTTGACCGGCACCATAAATCAACAAACGCGAGATGCCCTGAAAGTTCAGACCGTTCTGAAAACCATTGAGGGCCAATCCACCAGGATCGGCAAGGCAGAGCAAACCACCCACATCACCCAGTCCGAACTCAATGCCTACATTGCCTGGCGCATTTCCCGCGAGGAAAAAACAGTGATTCGCCATGCGGCAGTGGAGCTTTTGGATGACAACAACGTGGAAGGCGTCATTTTGCTGGACACGACCGCCCTCAACCTGAATCTTTTTTTCGGAGAACAACTGGAACTGGCTTTCAGTGCGATTCTTCATTCAGAAAACCAGACTGCCCGCCTGAACCTGACCACACTGGCCGTGAATGGACAATCCATCAGTCCGGAGGTGACAAAACAGGTACTCAGGCAGGTGACCCATGCCGCTTCCTGGTATTACGGCGAACCGGTCACGGGCCTGGAAGATGAATATGAGCTGCCGCCCGGTGTGAAACGCCTTGGAGTGAAAAAGGCAGGCGTGATTTTGTATCATTGAGACAGTGTCGCAGTTGTCTGTAATATATTGAAATCATTTGATGTCAATTATATTCGATTATTTTATTTAATAAGTTCAAATCCTTAATGTCTTTTAAGGTGAAACGGTCTAAAAAATCCCAAAAAGAACATCAGGCCCCCTGATGCACAACCTGTAAAACCGGTATGTTCGGGCTGCCCCCCCACATTTTTAACCCCTTACGGGAGAAGGATGAATTATGACCCATCGTGTTACATTTATGCCCCACAACCGGGAAATTAACGTTGAAGACGGCGCCTCGCTGATCCGTGCGGCCATGGATGCGGGGGTTCACATCAACGCCTCCTGCGGCGGCGAGGGCGTGTGCGGAAAATGCCGGGTCATCATTGAATCCGGCGAGATCGGCGGCGGCATCAGCGAACATTTAAGCTCGGCGGACCGGGAAAAAGGTTACCGCTTGGCTTGCAAGGCCACGGTTCACAGCGATCTTGTGGTCCGGGTACCGGTGGAGTCGGCCATTGACGCCAGTGTGCTGAAAAGCACCTATGTTCCCCGCCGGACCGCCCGGATTCATGAGCGAAATCTGGATGATCTCAAAGAAGCCGGGCTTTTTCTGCCGCCCGTGGAAAAACGGTACCTGGAACTGGCTCAGCCCGATGTCCAGGACCACCTGCCCGATGTGACCCGCCTGGTCAGCCACCTGAAGCTTCACCACAATGAAAGCCGGCTCACGGTGAATCTGCCGGTAATCCGCAAATTGCCCGATGTGATGCGACAGAATAATTTTAACGTCACCGTCACCCTGGCCCGGCCGGTCATGGAAAGCGGCAAAACCGAAATCATCAATGTTCAGGCCGGCGACACCACGGCCTGCAATTATGCCATTGCCATGGACATCGGCACCACCACCATCTACGGCCAGTTGATCGACCTTGCAACAGGCGCGGTCCTGGCCGAAAGCGGCGAATTCAACGCCCAGATCAGCTATGGCGAAGATGTGATCACCCGGATCATGTATGCTGAAAAACCCGGCGGACTGGAACGGCTTCAGGAGGTGGTGGTGGGAACCATGAACACCATCATCGGCAAAATCATCCGTCGGGCCAAAATCGACCCGGAAAACATCGCCGCCATTACCCTTGCCGGAAACACCACCATGACCCAGCTCCTGCTGAAGGTGGAGCCCCGGTATATCCGGCGTTCGCCCTATGTGCCGGCATCATCTCTGTATCCGCCCATCCGGGCCGTGGATATCGGCCTTGAGTTTTGTGATCATGTGACGGCCCTGGTGTATCCGGCCATCTCCAGTTATGTGGGCGGCGATATTGTGGCGGGCGTCATGGGCTCGGGCCTGTATATGGAGTCGCCGCTGACGCTTTTCATGGACATCGGCACCAACGCGGAAATTGTCATCGGCAACAAGGACTGGATGGCCTGCGCAGCCTGCAGCGCCGGGCCGGCCTTTGAAGGCGGGGGCATCAAGTTCGGCATGCGGGCGGCCAAAGGTGCCATTGAGGATTTTTCCCTGGATCCGGTGACTTGGGAGCCCATGCTGATGACCATCGGCAATGTCCGGCCCAAGGGCATCTGCGGATCAGGCCTGATCATCATGACGGCCATCATGTTTGAACTGGGCCTGATCAACAACCTGGGAAAATTCAACCGGGATCTGGATACCCGGCGGATCCGGGAAGATGACGGGGTGTGGGAGTATGTCCTGGCCTGGGCGGATGAAACCCAGATTGACCGGGATATTGTTCTGACGGAAATTGACATTGAAAACCTCATCCGGGCCAAAGGGGCAATTTACAGCGGGTGCATGACCCTTCTCACCGAAGTGGGCATGACCATGCAGGACATTGACCGGATCATTCTGGCCGGCGGGTTTGGCAGCTATGTGGACCTGGAAAAGGCCATTACCATCGGACTGCTTCCGGAAATTGATCCGGAGCGGGTGATCTTTATCGGCAACAGCTCCCTCATGGGGGCCAAGATGAGCAGCCTGACCAATCGGATCCGCCGGGATGTGGTGGAGGTGACCCGGAGCATCACCAATTTTGAACTTTCTGAAACCGCATCCTACATGGACAATTACATTGCCGCCCTGTTTTTGCCCCATACGGATCTCAATCTGTTTCCCAAGGTGGGAGCGCGGCTGGCTGCCCGGAAAAAAGGATAGAACCAGGGGCAGGAAAAAAATCCAGGAAGCGGGCCCTGTCTGTCATCAGAACGGGCCCGCCGCCACCTGACACCACACTTTTGCCACTATTTTTACGGTTTCCGCCGCATGTCACCGGCGGGCAGAGACCGTATCCGCACACAACCGGATTTTGTCTGACTCATCTATTGACAAACAAGCTGTTGAGCGGATAGAAACATCCCTTGATTCCTGCTGTCTTCGGGAAACGGCAGCCGTCTTTGGCCAAGGCGGTTTTCATTTGCTTTTTTGAGAGTGTTCTGTGTTTTCCGACACACCAATACGTATACCATGGGATGGTGCTGCCGATGAGGCGCTGTTTTAAATACGAGAATGAGCATCCGGGGCACCCGTTGCCGCTGTTTCCCGCTTCCCGCCTTTTTGCCCCGACATTCCCGCGCATTCATCCCCCGGGTGACCCGAAACAGGATAACCCGAACGACGGATTCAGAAAAACCACTGTCTGCAAAAATAATTACCTATGAAAGGGGGAGAGCCATATTTGACGCCGGCCCCATCCTGAATACGGGCCATCATTGCAAACCAGGATGTCTGTCATACTATGTCAAGATGATTAACCCGCAGCTGACAAGGAGGTAACGTTGAGTTTCGAATTCCATAAAGAGTCTTACGCTGGCGCGATCAAGACCATATCCATTGGTAAGGGGCCAAAGGCAGTGACCGTTGGCGGTGAGACCTGCTATCCGTTTTATCAGTTTGAGGGGAAAATGCCCCACAAACCGAAAATTGCCATGGAGATCTGGGACGCCAAACCAGACGAATGGCCGGAAGCGGCCATGGCACCGTTCAAGGATGTGATTTCCGATCCAGCGGCCTGGGCCAAAAAGTGCGTTTCCGAATATGGGGCAGAACTCATTGTGCTGCAACTGAAAAGCACCGACCCCAACGGCACCAATGCCACGCCGGAGCAGGCGTCCGCAACCGTCAAAAAAGTGCTGGCCGCCATTGATGTCCCGCTCATTGTCTGGGGTGTGGGCAATTACCAGAAAGATGAGGCGGTCTTTAAAAAAATCGCCGAAGACTGCAAGGATGTCCAGCTGACCCTGGGGCCGGTGGAAGACAAAAACCACAAAGGCGTGGGTGCTGCGGCCATGGGCTACGGCCATGCCATCATCAGCTCGTCCCCCATTGACGTCAACCTTGCCAAACAGGTCAACATTCTGCTGGAAAACCTCGGCATGCCCATGGACCGGGTGCTGATCGACCCCACCACCGGCGGTCTGGGCTATGGCCTGGAATATTCCTATTCTGTAATGGAGCGCCTCCGGATGGCCGCCCTGGCCCAGGGAGACGACAAACTCCAGATGCCCATTATCAACAACCTGGCCAACGAAATCTGGAAAAGCAAGGAAGCCAAACAGGATGCGGCCGAAGCGCCGACCCTGGGCGATCCGGAAAAACGCGGCATTCTGATGGAAACCGTGGGCGCGGTGACCTATCTGGTGGCTGGCTCCGACGTGCTGATCATGCGCCATCCGGAAGCCATCCGGCTGGTCAAAGCCTTCATCGACAAGGTCATGGACGGCGGCAGTCTTGCGGATGTGACGGCCATTGCCAAACGTCTGGAAGGGGTTTCCGTGGATCTGGCCGCCCTTGCGCCGGCACCGGACCTGACCATTGAAGAAGAGAAAAAGGCTGACGCCAAGCCCGCCGCACCGGCTGCTGAAAAGAAAGCTGCGCCTGCTGCGGCCAAGCCTGCTGCTGCCGCCAAACCGGCCGCTGCTGCTGCAGCACCTGCCGCACCGGCTGCCAAGCCTGCTGTTGCCGAGCCTGTGGCTGCCGCGCCGGCTGTTGATCCTGAAGCGGCGGCCAAGGCGGCTGCCGCTGCCACCGCCAAAGCCGAAGCTGACGCCAAAGCAGCCGCTGAAGCCAAAGCCAAGGCCGATGCGGCTGCCAAGGCCAAAGCCGAAGCTGATGCAAAAGCTGCGGCTGATGCCGACGCCAAGGCCAAAAAAGATGCTGAAGCCAAAGCCCGGGCAGATCGGGAAGCGGCTGACGAGGCGCTTCGCCAGCAGCGGGCAGCCCAGCGGGCCAAACTGACCGCAGCACACGGCACTGACGCGCCTTGCCACACGGTCCCCATGACACCTGCCGCCGTGCAGCTGCCTGAAACCGATAAAATCATTGAACAACTGAAATGGGTCCATCGGCGGGTGCCGCTGTATTAATGCCGCGGGCCTGTTTTGCCTGCACAACCATGCCAAAATTAACCTGAGGAGGAACCTCTGATGGCAGAACTGAAAAAAGTGGAAGAAAAAAAAGCGGTTGAAAAGGACGCCAAACTGGCGGATCCGGTTGCCGCTTCCATGGATCTGGGTACCCAGGAGCTTATTGCCCGGGCCCAGAAACTGAATATTGACACGGTTTTTGACCGGGCTGTCCAGATGAAGCCGTGCAACATTGGTATTCAGGGAATTTGCTGTAAAAACTGCGCCATGGGCCCCTGCCGGGTGCCCCTGCCCAAGGGCGGCATTCAGGGCGAGGATACCCGCAAAGGCCTTTGCGGTGCCTCGGCCAACACCATCGCGGCCCGTAACTTCATCCGGATGATCGCCGGCGGCGCGGCAGCTCACTCTGACCACGGCCGGAACGTGGCGGAAGTGTTCATGAGCGCGGCCCGCAAGCAAACCGATGCGTATCGCATCAAGGATGTCAACAAGCTGCTTTCCATTGCCCCGCATTTTGATGTGGCCACCACCGTGGAAGTGAACGGAGAAGTCCAGGATCGGAATGTGGATGAAATCGCCCTTGAAGTTGCGGAAAAAGCGCTGAACGAATGGGGCAAGGCCGAGGGCGAGCTGTACTACCTGAAACGGGCCCCTGCGCCGCTTTACGAAAAATGGACCAAAACCGGTGTCAAACCCCGCAATATCGACCGTGAAATCGTCGAGGTCATGCACCGTACCCATATGGGCGTGGATCAGGACTACAAAAACCTGATCAAACAAGGCACCCGCTGTTCACTGGCCGACGGCTGGGGCGGCTCCATGATTGCAACGGATCTTCAGGATGTGCTGTTCGGCACCCCGTATCCCCTGCAGGCCGAATCCAACATGGGCATCATGAAGGAAGACCATGTGAACATCATTGTTCACGGCCATGAACCCGTATTGTCCGAAATGATCGTGGCGGTTTCCCAGAAACCCGAAATCATCGAATACGCCAAATCCAAGGGGGCCAAGGGCATTCAGCTGGGCGGCATCTGCTGTACGGCCAACGAGATTTTCCAGCGCCACGGCGTTCCCCAGGCCGGCACGTATCTGCAGCAGGAACTGGCCATCATCACCGGGGCCTGCGATGCCATGGTCGTTGACGTGCAGTGCGTGTTCCAGAACCTTGCCAATGTGGCCAAATGCTTCCACACCAAACTGATCACCACCCACCCCATTGCCAAGATGGAGCAGGACAACGTGATCCATGTGGAATTTGACGAGCATTATGCCCTGGAAGATGCGGAAAGAATCATCCGCATGGCCATTGACAACTTCCAGAACCGCGGCAGCGAAGTGATGATTCCCCCCTACAAATCCGTTGCCATCGGCGGTTTTGGCGTGGAATCCATCCAGTATCACCTGGGCGGCACCTTCCGCGGCAGCTACTATACCCTGAACGACAACATCATCAACGGCCGCATCCGGGGCGTGGCCGGCGTGGTGGGCTGCAACAATGCCCGTACCCGCCACAATGAAGCCCACATCACCGTGGTCAAAGAGCTGATCAAAAATGACGTGCTGGTGCTGACCACCGGCTGCAACGGCATTGCCTGCGCCATGGAAGGTCTGCTCACGCCGGAATCCGCCGCTGTCTATTGCGGTCCGGGGCTGGCCGAAGTCTGCGAAACCGTGGGTATCCCGCCGGTTCTGCACCTGGGCTCCTGCGTGGACAACAGCCGCATCCTTCTGGCCGCCACGGAAGTGGTCAAGGCCGGCGGACTCGGAAAAGACCTGTGCGATCTGCCGGTAGCGGGCAGCGCGCCGGAGTGGATGAGTGAAAAAGCCATCTCCATTGGTCAGTACTTTGTCGCTTCCGGCGTTTACACGGTCTTCGGACTGCACCTGCCCACCGCCGGCGCGCCGGTGTTCCATGATTACCTGTCCAAGGAACTGGAAAAACTCTACGGCGGAAGATGGGATCTGGAAGCCGACCCCGTCAAGCATGCGCAGCTCATGATTGCCCATATCGACAAAAAGCGGAAAGAACTGGGCATTGACAAGGCCAGAGAGCGCGTTCTGATGGATATGGCGGATCGCCAGGCGCTTGAAGGCTAATGGCGTAATTGATTCTTGATCAAATCCTCAACGAAGGAGGAAAACGGATATGTCCAAATTAATCGCATTTGCCGCCATTCAGGGTGGGTACAAAGTGGTTTCCGCCACCGAAGGCCTCTACCGGAATGCGTTGGAAACCTATAACGCTGATACCAAAATCGGTTTTCCCAATACCGCCTACTACCTGCCGGTGATTTACTCGCTGACCGGAATGAAGGTGGAAACCCTGGAAGATCTGAAAAAACCCCTTGAATTTGCCCGCGGCCTTCTGCCGCCCCATGTAAAGGGCAAACATCACCTGCCGTTCCTCGGACCCCTGCTGGATGCGGGTATGGCGTCAATTTTCTGCTATGAAATCATGGAAGCCCTGCGGATTCTCAAAGAACCGGATTTTTACATGCCCACGGAAGACCCGGATATCGAAGCCGGAAAAATCTGGGTGGGGCCTGCGGATGACACCATCCTGCGTAAACGCGGCGTGGAATTCGTGGACGGCTCGGCGCCGGGTTTTGCCGCCATCGTCGGGGCCGCGCCCACCATTGAGATTGCCAAGGACATTGTCGAGGACTACCAGAAACGCAGCCTTTATATTTTCTGCGCAGCCCACCACAACGGCACCACCATTGTTCAGCAGCTTCTGGACGCTGGTGTCCAGATCGGCTGGAACACCCGTATCGTGCCCTTTGGCCCGGATATTTCCTCCGCCGTATTTGCCCTTGGCTTTGCCAACCGCGCAGCCATGGCGTTTGGCGGCGTAAAACCCGGCGACTACAAAAAGATCCTGCTCTACAACAAGGATCGTATTTTCGCCTTTGTCAACGCCCTTGGCGATGTGGGCACCGAGTGGGGCGTGGCAGCTGCCGGCTGTGTGAACTGGGGCTTTCCGACCCTGGCCGACAGTGACATCCCTGAAATCCTGCCCACCGGCATCTGTACCTACGAGCATGTGGTGGCCAATGTGCCCCACAGCGAAATCTGCCAGCGGAGCGTTGAAGTCCGCGGACTTAAAACCATTGTTTCCAACATCGACATCCCGTGTGCCTTTGGTCCGGCCTACGAGGGCGAGCGCGTTCGCGGCGCTGATCTGTACGCCCAGTGCGGCGGCGGCAAGACCCAGTGCACCGAGCTGGTGAAGATGGCGGAAATGAACGAGATCGAAGACGGAAAAGTGATTGTCAACGGTCCGGATGTGGGCGACCTCAAAAAGGGCGACACCTTTCCCCTGGGCATTTACATCCAGGTGGCTGGCCGCGAAATGCAGACGGATTTCGAGCCGATTCTGGAACGCCAGTGCCATCACCTCATCAACTATATCCAGGGCATCATGCACATCGGCCAGCGGGATATCGCCTGGGTGCGCATCAGCGATGCGGCCATTGAAAAAGGCTTTACCCTCAAAGACCTCGGTGTGGTGCTCCATGCCAAATTCCATCAGGATTTCGGCAAGATCCTTGACAAGGTCCAGGTGACCCTGTTCACGAAAAAAGAAGATGTGGACAAGCTCACCACCCGGGCCCGGGCCGAATACAAGACCCGCGACGAGCGTGTTGAGAAAATGACGGACGAGGATGTGGAAATTTATTATTCCTGCACCCTGTGCCAGTCATTTGCCCCCAACCATGTCTGTACGGTCAGCCCCGAGCGGACCGGTCTGTGCGGCGCCTACAACTGGATGGACTGCAAGGCCTCCTACGAGATCAACGCCACCGGCCCGAACCAGCCCATTGAAAAAGGCGAGTGCCTTGACCCGAAACTGGGTCAGTGGAAAGGCGTGAACGACTTTGTTTACAAAGCCTCCCGCGGGGCCGTGACCCACTACAACTTCTACTCCATGGTCATTGATCCCATGACTACCTGCGGATGCTGCGAGTGCATCGCGGCCATGCTGCCGTCCTGCAACGGTGTCATGACGGTCAACCGGGATTATGCCGGTGATACCCCCTGCGGCATGAAGTTCACCACCCTGGCCGGTGTCATGGGCGGCGGTGCTTCATCTCCGGGGTTTGTGGGCCATTCCAAGTTCAACATCACCCAGGCCAAGTTCATCAAGGGTGATGGCGGCATTGCCCGCATGGTCTGGATGCCCAAAATTCTCAAAGAAGAAATCAAGGATCGCATCGTCAAAATCGGCGAAAAAATGGGGATTCCCAACTTTTATGACATGATCGCGGACGAAACCGTGGGGATTACCGAAGAGGAAATTCTGCCCTTCCTCCAGGAAAAAGGCCACCCGGCCCTCTCCATGGATCCGCTGATCGGCGGATGAGGATGAACCCCGCCGGACCGGATGACACCATCCGGTCCGGTTTTTGCGTATACTCAATTCCCCGGCTCTGCCCAAAGCCGGGCGGATTGCCCATACAGACAAGGAGAAAGAGGTATGGCATTAACCGGTATTCAGATTTTCAAACTTCTGCCCAAGACCAATTGTAAAGAATGCGGGGTCCCCACCTGCCTTGCATTTGCCATGAACCTGGCATCCGGAAAGGCCGAACTGGACAGCTGCCCTTACGTATCCGAGGAAGCCCGGGCCCAGCTCTCCGAAGCATCCGCACCGCCCATTCGCCCGGTTGTGGTGGGAAAAGGCGTCCGGAAAGCTGCTGTCGGCGGCGAGACGGTTCAGTACCGCCATGAGAAAACCTTCTACAACCCGACCCTGCTGGCCGCTGTCATCCCCAGCGATATTTCCGCCGCTGATCTGACCACCAAGCTGAAAACCTGGAACGCCTATCAGTATGAGCGCGTGGGCCTGAACCTGCGGCCCGAGCTGGTGGCGGTAAAGGATGTGAACGGCAAGGCCGACGCCTTTGCGGCAGTCGCCAAACAGGTTGCCGAAACCTCCGAGTTCAACCTGATTCTGATGACGGAAAATGCGGATGTGATGAAAGCCGGCGTTGGGGCCTGCGGGTTCAAACGGCCGCTCATGTATGCTGCCACCGCCGCCAATGTCGATGCCTTTGGTGCCATGGCCAAGGAAAACGATCTGCCCCTGGCCGTCAAAGCCGCCTCTGTGGACGGGCTTTCCGCTCTGACGGAAAAACTCACGGGCATGGGCCTCAAGGATCTGGTGATTGATCCAGGCTCACGGGATCCGAAACAGTCCAACGAAGACATGATCGCCATCCGCCGGGCCGCCCTCAAGGACGGCAACCGGGCCGTGGGATTTCCCACCATCACCTTCCCCTGCGAGATGGCCTCCAACCTGGATGTGGAAACCATGGTGGCGGCCTTGCACATCGCCAAATACGGCGGCATTGTGGTGCTTTCCGACTTTGCCGGCGAAAGCCTGTTCCCGCTGCTCCTGGAGCGTCTCAACATCTTTACCGACCCGCAGCGGCCCATGACGGTCACCGAAGGCATCTATCCCATCAACAACCCGGATGAAAATGCAAGGGTGCTGGTAACCACCAACTTCGCGCTGACCTACTTCATCGTTTCCGGTGAAATTGAAGCCAGCAAGATTCCCACCTGGCTGCTCATCAAGGATTCCGAAGGTCTTTCCGTTCTCACCGCATGGGCTGCCGGAAAATTCGCCGGTGATGATGTGGGCATGTTCGTGAAAAAATGCGGGATCATGGACAAGGTCAAACATCAGGAACTGGTCATTCCGGGCTACGCCGCCGCCATTGTGGGCGATGTGGAAGAAGAGCTGCCGGGCTGGACCATCACGGTGGGTCCGCGCGAAGCTGCCCATATTCCTGGATTTCTCAGGGCCTAGTCTCCGAACCTGTTTGTAAACGGTCACGACCGGCGGATGGAAAACGGTTTTCCACCGGTCGGGCCGGGTATTTTCCGGCCGGTTTTCCGGCCCTGTGTTGGTAATTGCGTCAGTTGTGGCCGTTAACGACCCGGCCGAACCATGATGCCGAGAAACAGAAAGGAAGTGAACATGATACTGATCGGCGAAAGTCTGAATGTGATTTCCAAAAAGATCGGCCGCGCCTTTAAAGAGCGGGATCCCAAACCGATTCAGGAAGAAGCGCTTTTTCAGAAAGAAAAACGCATGGATTACATCGACATCAACCTGGGACCGGCCAAAAAAGACGGCCACGAGCTGATGCCGTGGGTGGTGCAGGTGGTGCAGGAAGTGGTGCCGGATCTCCCCCTGGTTCTGGATACGTCCAACATTGATGCCATTGAGGCATCACTTAAAATCATCAAGCCGGTTCCCAGCGGAAAAGCCCACATCATCAATTCCATCATGTGCCGGCCCGAACGCTACGAGCGGATGGTGCCCATCGCTGCTGAATACAATGCGGATTTCATCGCCCTGATGTGGGGACCGGACGGCCTTCCCCGGGATGAAAACGAGCGCGCCGCCCTGTGCGTGGAACTGCTTTATTTTGCCAATGAAGCGGGCATTCCCAATGAGAAAATCTGGGTGGACGGCATTGTGACGCCGGTGAACATCCAGCAGCCCCAGGCCATCAGCCTGATGGAATTCCAGAAAATGCTGCCGGATATGGCCCCGGGCGCCACCAGCACCTGCGGTCTTTCCAACATCTCCAACGGACCGCCGGATCATCTGCGTCCCATCATGAACCAGACCTACATGGTCATGCTTCAGAAATGCGGCATGGAATCCGTGATTTCCGATCCCCGGGATGAGCAGCTCACCGCCATTGCCAAGGGCGAGCGTCAGGACATCGTGGACCTGATCTACGGCATGATGGACGGCACCGAGCCGAATCGCGCCGGTCTGTCCAAGGAACTCTTGGATTACGCCAAAACCGTGGATGTCATCCTCGGCAAATCCCTGTATTCCGATTCCTGGCTGGATATCTGATTCACCGCACCAGGAGTTGATTTGTTGTTAAAAAAGGGCGATGGACGATCAATATGTCCATCGCCCTTTTGTTGTCTGGACGCCTGCAAAGCGGGCGCGCTTTGCCATTCAAGAAAAACCATCTGAAATCTTACGAAAAAGAGAAAGCCATGGCATGTACAGCCAACGAACATAGGCCCGGCATGATCATTGTTGTGGGCCCGACTGCATCGGGAAAAACCCATTTTGCCATTGATCTGGCAAGACGCTTTGACGGTGAAATCATTGGGGCAGATTCCATGCAGATCTATCAGCACATGGATATTGGTACTGCCAAACCCACGCCGGCGGAACAGGCCGCTGCAACGCACCATATGATTGATGTGGTGGCTCCGGATGTTGATTTTGATGCGGCGATGTATGGGCGTCTGGCCAGCGCGTGTGTGGATGAGATCATCAGCCGGGGGCGCCGGCCCATTGTGGCAGGGGGAACCGGATTTTATATCAAGGCTCTGATGTATGGGCTTTTTGATGAGGGACCGGCAGATCCGGATATCCGAAAAAATCTAAAGGCCAGGGCAGAAGCTGAGGGCAGCGTTTCTCTTCATGAACAGCTTTTCCGCATTGACCCGGAATCTGCCAAAAAAATCCACCCCCATGATACCTATCGGATCATCCGGGCCATGGAAATTTATGCTGTCACGGGAAAGGCGCCTTCTGCTGTGCAAAAGTGCCATGGGTTCCAAGCGCCGCGATTCAGGGCCATTACCATTGGCCTGTCATGGCCCCGTTCTGTGTTGTACGACCGGATCAACCAACGGGTGGACAGGATGATGGATGAGGGGTTGATGGATGAAGTGGAGGGCCTTTTGAACAGGGGATACGGCCGGAATCTGAAATCCATGCAGAGTCTGGGATACCGGCATCTTGCCGCTGTGGTGGCGGGCGAGGCGAGTCTGGGGGAAACCCTCCAAACCCTGAAGCGGGACCATCGCCACTATGCCAAACGCCAGATGACCTGGTTTGGCGCGGATCCGGCTGTCCACTGGATCGATCCGGATCAGGGGGCTGTTCAGGTGGATGAGAAAATTCATGCCTTTCTGGCTTCCCTCTGAATGCTCCATTCAGCCGTAAAAAGCCCTGCCACCGCAAATGGGGACAATTTTTCGTGTATAATCATCAAAGCGTTTCGGCAATCACATCCAGGGCCTTGTCAACCCAATCCAAACGCGCCTGGGTTCCCATATGACCGATTCTGAACACCTTTTCCGCCAACGGGCCGTAACTTCCCGCCACAATCAATCCTTTTTCCCGAAGCTGCCGGTTCCAGGTTTCCCAGGAAAATCCATCTGGAATCTGTGCCGCCGTCACAGTGGGCGCACACACGGCATCTTTTGCCGGAAAACGCGGGATGCCCATGACTTCCAACCGTTCACGGCAGTGACGCGCCACCTGATCATGGCGCTGAAAGCTGTTTTCAAGGCCTTCTTCCAGCAACAGGGCACTTGCCGTATACAGCGCCGCCAGGCCCTGCCAATTGGGGGTATAAGGGAAAACCCGCTCCTCAACAGCACGGCGAAACGGTTTTAGGGCATCGTAGCCCACATAGTTGACCGCTTCGATAATTTCCCAGGCCTTCTGGCTTACTGACAGAAAACTCATTTCCGGCGGCGCAGACAGACATTTCTGGGAACCACCAATGCAAAGATCAATATGCCATTCATCGGCCAGAACCGGCACACCGCCCACACTGGCCACGGCATCCACATAAAAAAGCGGAATCTGGTGGGCGTTTTTCAGATTTCCCAGTTCCTCCAAGGGATTTAGCGTGCCGGATGGGGTTTCGCAGTGCACCACCGTGACCATCCGGGGATTGAACTCAACCATGGCCGCCTCAATACGGGCCATATCATGGAGGGTTTCATGGTAGCCAAACCCCACGGTTTTGACATCCGCGCCCAGGGACTGGGCCATCTGGGCAATGCCGTAACCAAACACGCCGGTGGCCACGGAAAGCACCCGGTCGCCGGGCACAAGGCAACTTTTCAGGGCACTCCACAAGGCCAGCATGCCTTCACCGGTCATAAACACGACATCGTTTCGGGTATTCAGAAGGGTTTTAAATTGCCGCTGGGTTCGCGAGTAAAGTTCGATAAAATCAGCTTCAAGATCAGCTGAACCATAATCTTGGGCATAGGCGGCACGAATGGGTTCGGGGATGACGACCGGGCCCGGCACCATGGAAAGAAAGGTGGATGCCAATGGTGCCAGTGCCGAAGAGGGGTGTGTGTCCATGGGAAAGATTCCTGATGACAGGGAAAAGGGGCTGTGGCCAGGTTCGGCCAGATCGGATCAGATGGTGATGGCGCGGATTTGCTCCATGATGGGGGTGATCCGATCCCGGTGTTCCGGCGGAATCATCAGCACAAATACAGGCTGATTGGGTACAAGCCGGGATCCGGACGCGTCAAAACGGTCATTTTCGTAATTTTTCCGGTTTTCCGGGTTGTTCAGAAAACAGACCACATCGGAAAGATTTCCGGTTCCGCCTGTGGCGTCAATGTGTTCAATGGTCTGCAAGAACACATTGTTCACCGTCAGAATGAAGGGGTCAAGGGTGGCGCACCCGGCTTTGCCGCAGTCCTCGGCAGAGGCCATGGCACGGCATCCAAAGGGGCGGGCTGCGTAAACAGGGCAGATGTCTTTTTCCAATACCGGACAGGGGCCCGCATCCGGCGAAAATGTTTCTTCGGGCAGTTCACCATTACGGGCGCAGATATCGGCCATGCGGTTGATGGAAATCTGCGGAATAAACCGGTCCGGGTGCAGGTTCTGGAAGACGGGGATCCGGGTATTTTCCGGGTTTTGTTTTTCAAGGTGCGCCACCATGTGCCATCCTTCCAAGGTGGTCAGGGTGACGTTGGCCGTACAACAGTGGGCACAGTGTTTTGCGCAGAAGATGTCCTGGGTGTCGACAAATTGGGCATAAATATCAAAAAGTTTTTCCAGCACTAAAAGTTTGACGGCAAGTTCCATCCCGTTTTCTCCTTGTGGATCGGGCCTGACGGTTTGTCAGCGTTTTTTTGTCAGAACGGGAAGTCATCCACATTGCTATAGAGGTCAACCGTATCCATCAGTTGTTGAATCACGGCGCCTTTGGTGTCGCCGGGAAACAGGACGGAAAGTTCCTGAAGCGCGTCGTATCCCTGATCAATGGTATTCTGGTAGAACTCCTGGGCCAGGACCGAAAACCGCTCCATATCGTTTTCTTGGATGCACGCATCCGTATAAAGCTGAACCAGCTGGCCGAGCATGCTGTCAAATTCGCTGAAGTAGGCCAGATCATCCAAGAGATCCGGGTTGGTGGGGTCCAGTGCCAGCCCTTTGAGCAAAATGGCCTTGAGCTGGGGGCTGGCCTGTTTGAAATAGGTACGGATGAGTGGGAGATTGGGATCTTCTGCATAGCGTTCTTTGAAATAGGCATCCAGGATAAGTTTGGTGACCGGTTCACCGCTTTTAAAAAACTGAATCAACAGGCGCTGATTCCGGGTCTCGGGAACTGCGGCACGTTCTTCATTGACTTCTTCTTCATATTCTTTTTCGTATTCGTCATCTTCCCAGATAAAACCGATTTCTTCCAGCCGTTCCCGATAGTCATGGGGATGGTTGCGCATAATGGCGCTAACCTGGGCCGCGCACGCTTCCGGATCTGTTATCTCATAAAAAAAATCACCCATCACCTGATCAATTTCCATATCTCCGTCCGGCTGGGCATTACCGGTAATGCAGGCAAAACAACCGTAGCCCGCCACTGCAGAGCCTGCCACCCAGATGGGGTTGCCGCAACTGCACCGAACCCCATGGCGCCAGGCAGCCAGGGCGTCTTCAACACCTGCGCGGACGGCTTCGGCCTCGGCATGGGGGTTGTGGGAAAGATACACCCTGACAAAGTGATTTAATGAAACAGGCATAAAATCGGTCATGATCGCTCCATTCACTCAAAAAAGTCCGATATGAACTGTCCGGCTCCATGGGAAAACAACCTTCATCAGACGATTTCATCGGTAATCCGGGTGTCGATCACACGCTGGCTCTTGCGTTCGGTGCGGGGCAGGGCGCCATAATCTGTGGTTTCCACGGCAATGGTTACCAAAAGCTGCCGTTTGACCTGGTAAACAATCTGTTCACTCAAAGCATCGCCCTGGCTGTGAGGTACATCCTGTCCCCTTTCAACAATAAGCCGCAGAAAGTCCTTTCCGGAGTCTTCGTCACGGGTCAGGTGAATCTGGTATTCGGAACCCACGCCGGAAATGGCGGACAGAATCGTATCCAGGGTTGACGGATAAATGTTGACGCCCCTGTACTTGATGGTGTCGTCGCTGCGGCCTCTGATGCGTGAATGCTTTGGCATGAAGGTGCCGCAGGTACAGGGACCGGGAATGATTCGGGTGATGTCCCGGGTGCGGTAGCGGATCAACGGCGTTGCCTCTTTGCACAGGGTAGTGACCACCATTTCGCCCCATTCGCCGTCCGGCAGGGGTCTGAGTGTTTCCGGATCAATGATTTCAACCAAGTAGTAATCACTCCAGTAATGAATACAGTCATGATCCGGACATTCAATCCCGGCGCCTGGCCCGTACAGCTCGGTGAGCCCGGTGATGTCAAACAGCTCGGCGCCGCCGAACAAGTCTGAAATTTTCCGGCGCATGGACCGGGAGCTGCGCTCAGAGCCGTAAATGATTTTCCGGATATGGATCTGGTCGGAAAGTCCTCGGCGGCAGATTTCTTCGGCTGCCAGAAGGGCCATGGACGCGGTGCTGCAAAAAACAGTGGACTTGGCATCCATCATGAATTGGATATGCATGTCTACGTTTCCCGGTCCCACTGGAATGGCCATGGCGCCGAGTTTTTCACACCCCGCCTCAAAGCCCATGCCGGCGGTCCAGATGCCGTAGCCCACGCCGATCTGAACCCGGTCCAGGGGTGTGACCCCGGCCATTTCATAGCACCGGGCAAAAAAGTGGGCCCAGTCGTCAATGTCTTTTTGGGTGTAGGCCATGATTTTGCGTTTTCCGGTGGTTCCGGAACTGGCGTGAACCCGGACAATATCTTCAAAGGGAACGGATCTTAAGGGAAAGGGATAGCCGTCGCGCAGGTCCTGGGCAGTGGTAAAGGGAAGACGCTGAAGATCGTCCAGGCTGCGGATGGATTCCGGCGTGATACCGGAAGCCTCAAGATGGCGGCGATAAAACGGGGAGCCTTCATAAGCATGGCGAACGGTCCATTGAAGTCCTTTGAGCTGATGGGTAAAAAGTTCGGCATGATTTTGAAAATTCGGCATGAAGGTCTGTTGGCGCATGGCTGATGTCTCCGAAATCGTAAGGAAATGGCGACCCGGAAGGGTATGTGTGAAAACTTTTCACCCTGCCGCTGTCCACCGGTTTTTTAAACCGTTTACTTTATGCCACGCGCCGCCACAGGTCAAGTGTCGTATACAGCGTTGTCAATAGAGACATAACCATATGAATTTATTGTAAAACAAGATCTCCTGGTTTTTATTGATATCAAATAATTTCAACTGGTTACAAGATCGAGACAACAGTATATCATTCAGACTGAATCGGACGTCTCCATTTTGACGGTCCGGAAGCCGACGCTTTACGTTGGATGGCCTTTCTTCGGGCTTGTAAGGAAGATTGAAATCTGCCATAGGGGTTTACCCTGTGGGTGATGCAATTCAGACTTGAAATTTATTTCATCTATTTGTTTTTAAAAACAAAATAATTTTTTAGAGCTTTACTGTCTCCTTAATCGCATTTCGTGGATTCCCTGTTATGACCTTGGCATCCCATAAAATCGACATCAAAAACCTCTCCCGGCAGCAGTTGGGTGACTGGTTATCCGAACGCAACATCCCCTCGTTCCGTGTGGATCAGATTTTTCAGTGGATTTACACCCGCCAGGCAGACGGATTCCACATGATGACCAATGTGGGAAAAACCCTGCGGGCTGAGCTGGATGCGACATTTACCAATTTCCGGCTGGGTGTTGAACATGAAGTGACGGGTGCCGACCGGACTGTGAAATTTCTTTTCCGGCTGGAAGACGGGCAGTTTATCGAGACCGTTTTGATCCCGGAAAAAGATCACTACACCCTGTGTGTGTCCACCCAGGTGGGATGCGCCCAGGGGTGCAGGTTTTGCATGACGGCCAAAGGTGGATTTGTCCGCAATCTTTCCGCCGGTGAAATCATTTCCCAGGTGCGGGATGTCCAGCACCGGGTGCAGGGCCAGGGGGATATGCCCCTTACCAATATTGTGCTGATGGGCATGGGGGAACCGCTGGCCAACTATGATAACGTGATCCAGGCCCTTTCCGTGATCACGGACGGGGATTTTGGGCTTAAGTTCTCAACCCGTCGGGTGACCCTGTCCACCGCTGGCCTGGTTCCCCGTTTACCGGACCTGGGACGGGACACGCAGGTGAATCTGGCAATTTCCCTCAATGCAGCGGATGATGACGTCCGCAGCCGCCTTATGCCCATCAACCGGAAATACCCCTTGGACACGCTCATTGCCGCCTGCCGCGTTTTTCCACTTCCGCCGCGCCGGAAAATTACCTTTGAATATATCCTGATCCGGGATGTGAATGACCGCCCCGATGATGCCAGGCGTCTGGCATCACTTTTGCGGCCGGTACGGGCGAAAATCAATCTGATTCCCTTTAACACCCATCCGGGAAGCGATTTTCAGCGGCCGGATCCGAATCGCGTGGATCAGTTTCAGGAAATTCTGGCAGCCCGGCATTATACGGTCATGGTGCGCCACAGCAAGGGGCAGGATATTGGCGCGGCCTGCGGACAGCTCCGAGCAGACCGGCGGGAATCAAGGCAATCCCTTGAAACAGAATTGACGTAAGGGGCTCAATACAGGGTCTCCACATGCACAGGAATCTGATAGCATTCCGGCCGCCGGTTGGGGAAGAAATACCGCATCCGGTGGCCTCGGGTATGGTGGAGTTGGCTGACGGAAAGATCAGTGATCAAAAGGCCGGATTCATCGGTGAGGAGCGTGTCCCTGATTTTTCCGGCAGGCGACAGAGCCAGCGCGTTTCCCGGAAAAAAAAGGCCGTTTTCGTTGTCACCGGTCTGGTTGCAGGCCACCACAAAGACGCTGTTGTCATAGGCACGGGCTGGCAGGTGGCGCATCCAGGACTGATGCTTTTCCGCGGCCGTTCCCCGCGGGGAGGCGTGGGGGATGAAGAGGGCATCGGCACCGGCTTGGGCCATGGCTGTGGAAAGCTCCGGAAAATGCGCATCATAGCAAAGTTGGAGGCCGAACCTGAAATCCGCTTGTTCAAAGATCAGAAGCCGGTCGCCGGCCTGAAAACAATCGGTTTCCGGCGGGGCCAGATGCAGTTTCCGGTAAATGCCGGTCCGCCCTTGCGGCGTTATCACCATGTGGGCGGCATAAAATTCGCCGCTGACCGCTGCCTCGGCAAATCCCACCAGAAGTGTCACCTGAAGATCCCGGGCCAGCTCCCGCATACTTTTAATTTCAGGACCTGCCGCAGAAATGGCATGGTCGCAGATGTCTTCCCGGTTGCTGTAGCCGGTGAGGTTCATCTCCGGAAAGCAGACCAGCGCCGCGCCCTGTTCTCTGGCCAGGGTTGCCCAATACCGGGTACGGTCCAGATTGCGGTCCACCTGTCCCACCGGACACCGGCACACCACTGCCGCAATACGGATATCGTGTTGCATCATCTGAACCTCTCGCGCCATCCGGGGCCGGGCTCAGGATCATTGACGCCATGAAACGCCGTGATCTGAATGGCAATCAGAACCCCGCTAAAAAAGCCTGCCCGATCCAGAAACGGAACGGGCAGGCGTGGACATCAACAGCAAACACAGAATGGCAAAGCGTTACCGATTGGCCTTCCGGTAGCCCAACTGGTCAAGGGCGATGATCCATTTGCAGATATTGGCCGAGCCTTCCACCATATAATAGGTGGGGGTGTCGCGGTAAATCCGGGCAATGGGATATTCGGTGGAATAGCCATAGGCGCCGAGGATTCGCATGGCAAAATTGGCGCATTTGTTCACGGTTTCACCGGCAAAGTATTTGGCCTTGGCCACATCGGTGCCGTTGTTGAGCTGGCCCTGATCCTTGTTCCAGGCAGCCCGGTACACCAGAAAACGGGCGGCGTCGATTTCGGTGGCCATCTGGGCAACCATGTCCTGATTCATCTGGAACTCGCCGATGGATTTTCCGAACTGCTTGCGATCATTGCAGTATTTGGTCACTTCATCCAGGCAGGCCTGGGCCACGCCCACTGCGCCGGCAGCGGCGGACAGGCGGGTCTGGTTCAGGGAGCCGAAGACGATTTTGGCCCCATCGCCGGGTTTTCCGAGAATGTTGCCCTTGGGCACCTTGGTGTTGTCCAGATACACTTCACCGGTGGGGGAGCACCAGGATCCCATTTTTTCCAGGCTGGTGGTTTTCACGCCATTGAAGTTCTTGGGCTCAATGACAAAGGCGGAAAGTCCCTTGGAGCCGGCCTTGATGTCGGTGTAGGCATAGTAAATCAGCACATCGGCCACGTTGGCGTTGGAAATCCAGGTTTTGGAGCCGTTGAGCAGCCAGTAATCGCCCTTGTCTTCGGCGGTGCTGGACATGGCCATGACGTCAGATCCCGCATCCGGCTCGGTGATGCCAAAGCCGCCCATGTATTCCGCAGTGCAGAGCTTTTCGATATATTTCTTTTTCAGTTCTTCGGTGCCATAGGTCAGAATGGTGAAGGCGCAGCCCAGAATCTGCATATTGACCTGAACCCGGAGAGAGCTGCACACCCGCGCCAGTTCTTCGGTCACGATCATGGCCGCCATCCAGCCCATGTCTTCTCCGCCATAGGCTTCCGGAATCACGGTGCCCCAGAACCCCAGCTCGCCCATGGGTTTCATGACTTCCTCATAGGGAAAGTAGTGGGTCTGGTCCCACTGATCCACGTTGGGCGCAATGGCTTTTGCGCAAAAATCGCGTACTGCTTTTCTCAGCATTTCCTGTTCTTTTGAAAGCTTGAAATCCATGAAACCGTTCTCCTTTTATGCATGTCGATCAGTTGCAGTGACTACCGGACCCGTTCCGGTTCAGTAAAAATTTCTTCAACGGGTGTAGCCTTTTTCTTTGGAAAAATCAACGATGCCCAGGGCGATTTCCAGATGTTTGGCGGCCAGCAAAAAACCCATGGCGCAAGGCGACGGACCGGGGACTGTTGATCAGCTTCATGCAAAGAGTCCGCTCCATGACCATCCCTGCATCAAATGGCATTGTTACAGCGGCTTCAATGGCGTCAACACAGGCTTTGGGCGCATCTTCGCCCTTCGGGTCCGCTTCCAGCCGACGCCGCCAATCGGAAAACAACGCGGGCATTTGTCGGGCAGCTTCAATTTTTGCGGTCATGTCCCGGGTCCGGGGAAGGGGCCGGATGTCTGCGATACGCCGGGCAAAGCAAGCAGCACCCGCTGCCAGATCATCGGTGATACAGTCATCAATCAAGCCGTCCTGCAAGGCCTTGTCCGCGTCAACCGGATCGCCGCTGACAATCATGGAAAGCGCCTTTTCCGGACCGATAAGGCGGGGCAGCCGCTGGGTTCCGCCAGAGCCGGGAATAATGCCCAACTTAACCTCGGGTAGCGAAAACCGGGCGTCGGCGCTGGCAAGGCGGTAGTGGCAACTGAGCGCCAGTTCCACCGCGCCGCCGACAGCCATGCCGTGCATGGCCACGACAACCGGCTTTGACGCCTGGTCCAAAAGATCAAGAATATCCCGAAGGATCGGGGGGTCAAGCTGAAGCGGAGTGCCGAACTCGCGGATATCCGCGCCTGCGCAAAACAGTTTTCCCTTAGCCATCAGAATCAGTGCCCGGACATCATCATCCTGCATGGCAGTGCTGATCCCATGGAAAACGGCTTTGCGCACTGCCGCATTCAGCGTGTTTACCGGCGGATTGTCAATCCACAGAAAGCTGATATCATTCTGTTTTTCAAGCCATACCGCATCACTTAAAGGAACCATGGACCTTCTCCTGCAAAGCATTCTATACGGACACCGGGTTGTTTCAGAACCCGTCAATTTCCGGTGGCATCAAGGCTTCGGGTTTGAGAATGTGGATCTGTCCTCTTCCCTTTTCAATAATTCCCCTCTGGCGCATGTCCCCCAGAATGCGAAGGGCGGATTCCGTGGTGGTGCTGGCCAGGTCTGCCAATTCCATGGCGGTAAAATGAAGGTGGGGGCCGAATTTTTCCGATAACCCGTGGAGTACACGGATTAATCGGTCGACCACCTTTTTTTCCTGCATTTCCAGAATACGCTGATTTGACCCGTCAATGGCTTGCCCTAGGGTATCAACAATGTTGATGACAAGTTGGGTGTTTTCAAAAGCAAAGGCAAGGAAGGCTTTCCGATCAATGGCCACAACCGTTGAATCCGTAGCCGCTTCACAGACATTTTCCTTTGTTTTTCCAGTAAAAACACTCACGAGATTGATGGCCTCCCCGGAACTGGCCAGAAGGTGGGTAAGTCGTTTTCCAAGGGCGGAATAGCGGGAAACCCGGATCATCCCGGTTTCCACCAGTACAAAGTTGTTGCACGGGTTTTCCGCATAATAAAGAATTTCATTTTTTTCATACTGTCTGATCACCGCCAGTGACGCCAGGGTTTTCAGGGCAGGGGGAGAAATTCTCTGCATGAGGGGAGAACGATCAAACAGGGATGTAACTCTGTCGATTGAAGGTTCGAATGTTTTCATAATAGTTCTTTTGCCCTATTTTTTTCGGGTATGGATCCATCGATAGTGTCACCTTAAAAAATATAACAATTTGAATTTGTTACATCAAACAAGATCCCATGATTTTGCTAATGCTCAATATTTTGAAACCGTTACAAACTTGAGACAACACTATCTATGTCAGTCCTTCAGAAAATAACGATGATACTCGGGCTCTGACAGGTGTTTTCGCAGCAGACCCGACACCAGGTTGAAAAGGGCTTCTTTGTCTTCGGCGGTCAGGCGTTTCCGAAGGAGCGCCATAAGGTCATCGTCGGAGAATTTCTGAAGATAATAAATCACTGTGTCCATGTCGGATTCTGGGCTGAACCCGAATCCCACAAGGCCTTCAAAGGTTTCCACAAATTGGTGCGAATGGGATGACATGTATGCGCCTATTTCAAGAAAGAGTTAAAAAGCATTGAAACCGGAAACGAATTTGGATTGCATAGGAAAAAATCCATGCCCGGTCAACAGGTTACCCGGTCCCCCCAAATTTTTTCCAGAAAGTAAAAATAACGCGATTTTACCCGATTTCCTCCCGGCAGAAACTGTACCATACTCTTAAAAATACAATAATGACAAGGTCCATACCCGTTAACCGACATTTTTCCCATGCGGGTGTGAAATGAATGCCGATATCCAAAGGCGTCATTCCAGGGCCGGACCAATGGTCAGCTTTGGTTTTGTCTGGCTGGCCCTGATCATTTTTTCCCTTGAAGGCCTGTACCTTCACCGAAAGACAATTCAATTTTAAAAAACTATATTAAAAAACAAATAGTTAGAAAGCCACCACGACGCTCTGGCCGCATTTTTAAAAAAATGGCGAGCAGGTAAAAAAGGCATTTCTCTTTCAGGGGACGGGTTTGCATAAGAAGGGATATGGGCTTGATGTTTAAGGCGCTTTTGGTTATAGAAGCCGGCAGCTCAAATGGCAGTGGGAAGCGATGGAAGATCTCTTCCCATTTTGACCCAATCATATTTCGGAGGCGGGAAATGGAATGGAAGGATACGGGGAACACAGACGGTTCTGAAAAGAACGACCCCTATTATGATGATGACGGTTACGGTACATTTACAGAAAAAAGACGATCATCCGGTTTTTTTTCCAAAAACACCAGTAACCTGTACCTGGGAATTGCCGGCGTTGCCATTGTGATGGTTGTGTTGGGCATTCTGGTGTTTTCTCCTGCGGGTGAATCCGAAAAATCCGCCCGGATCGACGAACTTCAGAAAAAGATTGAACAACTGGAAAAGCAGTTGGAACAGGTCAATGCGCAAGCCCAGGGGTTTGCAACGTTTGATGCCAGGGTCGAGGCTTCTGAAAAAACCATTGCCCTGCAAATGACCCATATGTCCACCAACCTGGAGGCCCTGCAGAAAAAAGCCGATGACCTTTCGCAGCAGGTGAGCCGATTGGCAAGGGCCCAGGCATCCGCAAAACCGGCGACCGCATCGGTTTCGCCTTCCAGAAAACCGACCGCACCCGCCAAGGCGCCAGTCAAAAAGCCGGTACCCCCTGCACCGAGAAAACCGGTCGCCGCATCGGTTTCAGCATCATCTGTAAAGCCGGCTGTCGCGTCTGCTCCGGCATCCGCTGCAAAGCCGGCAGCCCCACCGGTTGCCCCTTCATCCAGCAAGCCGGCGGCAACAGCAGCCACACCCGCAGCTCCTGCAACGTCGGCACCGGCTTCCACTGCTGGATCTTCATCCGCAAAAACCCATACCGTGGCGGCGGGGGAGACCCTTTACAGCCTTGCCAAACAGTACAATCTGACGGTTTCCCAGCTTCGGGCGGTCAACAATCTGGCCGAGGATGCGGTGATTCAGATCGGCCAGCGGCTGCTTGTCGAACCGCCCGCCGGTCCGTAACCCCATGCATCGAAAAATGAGCCGGTCTGATATTCAGCATTTCTTTTCTCCGGATGTATTCCGCTTCTATAAAGGAAGCGGATCCGGAGGAGATTTAAATCAGACACATTTCAGTTGGGATCGCCTCATCTGGATGCTTTCAATTTCACCATACCGGGCGTATCGACCATGAATTATATTTCCCGTCTTTTTTTGATCTGTTGGGGTGTGTTTTGTCTTTTTGCTGTATCCCCTTGTCTGGCTGCATCTGTTGCGCCTCTTTCCGGCGATGTTCAAGTGATTGGGGACAATTCATCCACGGCTCCTCTTTCCCACAACGTTCGAGTCATTCGGGTGAAGCCCTCCGATGCTTCCCCTTCCGACAACACTCAGACCATCCGGGCAAAAACATCTGCAGCTCCCACTTCCGGGGATATCCAGGCCATCCGGGTAAAAAGATCTACAGCTCCCACTTCCGGCGATATCCAGGCCATCCGGGCAAAAACATCTACAGCTCCCCTTCCCGGCGATACCCAGGCCATCCGGGTAAAAACATCCACGGCGCCCCTTCCCGGTGATGCCAAGACCATTCGGGTGAAACCATCCCCTTCGGAAAAACGTGTTGCCCCACAAAATCGATACACCCTGGCCGATGCGGTGGCTCGGGCCCTTGAGGCCAATCCCGGCGTGGAGGCCAAACTCCGGGCCCTTGAAGAGGCCCAGATGCAGATCGGTGTGGCCAAAAGCTATTTTTTCCCGACCGCCTCAGTGTTTTATCAACTGAACAAGCTGGACAACTCCGGCGGGGTGGGCAGCTCGGATGAGCTTTCCAACAATTCCCACAGCCACGGCCTTCGCACAGGGCTGAACCTGTTCTCCGGCTTTGCTCATCTGAACAATCTGGAGCAGACGAAGCTCCAGGCAGATGTGGAAAGTGCCCGTCATCTTCAGGCCAAAATGGAACTCATCGGCAATGTTCAGTTGTCATTTCTGCAGCTGCTCAAGTTCCGGGAAAACATGAAGACCGTCATGGACGCCAAAAAACGGCTTGAAACGCAGCTTGCCGCTGCTCAGGAATTTGTGCGGCTCAAAATGGCGCCCCAGCTCAATGTCCTGCAAACCGAGGTGGAGCTTTCCCGCCTTTTGCAAGAAGAAATTACTGCTGCCAACCATATCCGCAGTGCCGAGGTTCAGTTGGGGCATTACCTGGGGCTGCCGCTCCAGTCTCCGGCCGTGTATGTGGGCAGTCTTCACGATTATGCAATGGTTCAGGATATGGACGAGGTGGCGGCGGTCAATATGGCCATCAACAATCGACCCGAGGCAATTATTGCGCTGAAAAGCATTGCGGTTGCGGAAAAAAAGACGTATGTGTCAGCCGCCAAGTATCTGCCGGTGGTTTCGGCAAATTATGATGTGGCCTATTATTCCCGGGATTACGATGGCGGTCCCGAAAACAGCTATAACGATTACTCCCGTCATTACTCGTCCGTCGGCTTGAGTTTTTCCTGGGATCTGTTTCAGGGCGGGGCCACGACCTATTCGGTTCTGGCCGACAAAAAGCGCATCGCAGCGCTCCGGAAAGAATACGAAAATACCTTGTCTTCCATTCGTACGGAAGTGGTTCAGAATCTGATGGACATGGATGCGGCCCGTGAACTGGTGGTGGCTGCCGGAAAAGGCGTTGACGCGGCAACAGAGGCTTATAATATGAGTGAGGCCCGTTACAATGCCCGTATCGGCACCATTACGGATCTTCTGGATGCCCAGGCCAAGCTGACCTTGTCCGAAGGGGATGCCAGCCAGGCCTTGGCTGACTTTCACAGTGCCCGGGCGCGGTTTTTTTACAGCATCGGGACGGAAAGGATCGAACTGCGGTGAAAAAGGGGGTCGCGGCGGCCGAAAAATTGATAATGAGCAAGGAATCCGTGCTGTTTGCCGCGTCCGGTGTTCGCTTTCCGAATTCACACTGAAACGGCCGTTATCAATGACTTGTTCTCTTTATATATTAAATTATTAATTATTTCAATATATTAGACTGGTTTAAAGTTGGCTTGACATTCGATTTTCCGCTGTGATATTCGCAGGTTCCAGAAAGAAATGTCCAAAACCCCAAAAAAAATGATGAAATTGCTTGACTTTGTTTTTTGAAAAAATAGAATAGTGTGCTGAATAGTTGCTTTTTCCCTATTCAGCATCATAAACTTTCAAATTGAAACAATGTTGTGTGTGTGGTGGGTCTTCTGATTTCTTTCTATTAAGGAGCCGATGAACATTGTCTATTTAAGGAATGGTTGCCTCTTCGCCGCTGGAGAGGGAAATGGTGACCGCGGATTTATCTGCAACTTTATTTAACTTACCGGAGGTTTTAAAAATGAGTAAACGACCCGATTGGTTTTCTGCACAGTACTATATGTATAACAAGCTGAGCCAGACTCAGGCTATCCCGGGGTACGAAACATATACGTATTCGCAGTTGGAGGCGGACATTCTTGCCTTTGCCTCTGATCCGACCGCTGCGGATGCCCTGGATGAAGCAACCTGGAGTCACTATGAGCAGTACGGCAGCGCCGAAGGACTGCCCCTGAGGAATTCGGTGGGAAATCTCGTGCTGGATCCCCAGGCCTATTGCGAGTCCAAACTGACCCAGCTCCTTGGCATGGGCTACACGGGCATCACCAGTTCCAGCACCTGGAAAGATGTGCTGGATATTATCTCGAAGGCAGGGATGAGCCTTTATGACCATTATATGGCCTATGGCATGAGTGAAGGCCTCAACCTCAACAGCGATTTTAACGCCGAGTCGTTCTTCGAAGCCAAACTCACCTATATTCAGGCACATACCTCTCAGTATCCGGATCTCGCCGGCCTGACCACAGTGGACGCGGTTGCCGAATTTTTTACGCTGAACGGCGTTGACGCTTACCAGAACTGGCTGGATTATGGTACGGCGGAAGGTATCACCGCTGAAATGGTAAAACCGTCTACTGGCGGCGGCACTGTCGGCGATGCATTTTACCTGACCCCCATCGGATGGACCGGATCAGGAAGCACCCTGACCTACAACTACGCGGACAACATTAAGGGAACAGACGGTGATGACACATTTATCGCCTATGTTTACGGTGATGCCACCACCCTTAATACAGGCGACCAGGTTAATGGCGGCAAGGGCACCGATACCCTGCTGGCCGATATCGCGGGTCTTTCCTATACCTCCGCACTGACGCCCATTCTGACGGATGTGGAAATTTTGCAGTTCCGGGTTCAGGAACAGGGTTTTCAGACCGGTGACAACAACGTGGCCTCTCGTATTGACGCCGAGCGTATCACGGGCGCCACCCAGATCTGGAGTTCCAACAGCCGGGACGATCTGCTGGTTGAAGATGTGCGCATCAACTCCAACCAGATGACCGTGGGGATGCAGAACACGGATCCGGGTGATGTGGATTATGAATTCTATTTTGATCCCCAGCACCTGAAGGCGGATAGTATGACCACCAGTGGGACGCTGACCCTGCGACTGATTGATACCACCGGTGCCCTTGGCGGCAATCCCCTCCAGGATAACCCCTACAACGTTATTTATGTCCACTATAACGGGTCCCCGTTGAAAATTGAATTCAAGCAGGTTACCGGTGCGGGTGACACGGACACCATGTATGCAAAACTCAGAGACGAAATTCAGACCGCTGTCACGGCCATGGGTCTTGGCTTTACGGTAACCTTGGGCGACCCCTTCAGCATGGTGGACAGTAACACCGGCACCACGGTTTTCGGAAAGGACATCCTGGTAGACGGCAATGGTATGTTCTCCGTTGACAAGGCAGCCGGAGATGGCTGGGGTTCAACCGGTGTCATGCCGCCCACCACCTCTGTCTCCGCAACGATGCTCACGGCGGGTTCCACGGATTGTCCGCTGATTGTTACGGATATTGCCTTGGATAATGTGGGCCGGGTGCAGTGGGATGATGCAACACCTGCCTGCCTGCCCGACAACTCCATTTACGGCAGCCGGGCCGGCGATATGGTGGTCGGCTCCATGGCGGCCCGCGGTGGTGTTGAGCGCTTTGATGTATTTGTGGATCGGGGTTCTTGGCTGAATGGCCTGTCTTCCACCAACAACACCCTGCGCATGATCACTGTGCAAGCCAAAGACTGGGATGGCGATGGTGTGGCCAACAGTGCAGCAGCACCCGGCGAAGGCCAGCTTTTTATCGGTGCCTACGATGACGGCAGCGATACCGCTGATGATGTTTCCACCTGGAATGCGAATATGTATAACTGGGTGGATCGGGTGAGACTGTTGACGGATGGACCCGGACAAGACAGGGCCGGTATCTGGGACGTGAAACTGTTTGACGGATCCGGTTATGCCGGTGCAATCAATATCTATGCCGAGCTCACGGCAGAAGGCTACAAAAAATATCTCGATGATGTGGATGGCCTTCGCACCATATATGACAAATTTGCTCCCAGCGGTGAGTTCAAATACGCATTTGGTTCCGGCGACGATACCCTGAATATGTGGGTAAATGACGGTATCGCAGCGGATGTTGATTTTAAACTCATTATCGACACCGGTGCGGGTGATGATTATGTGAATTTTGGGTTCAGTACGGCTAATGGAAATTATGCCGTTGATCAGACCGCACTGAAAAATGTGACCATCAAGACGGGTGCCGGCAATGATACTGTCTGGACTTGGGGACAAAATGTCTATATGTATCTGAATGGTCAACCGGGTTATGTCCAGGATCAGGTACTCCATGATTATGATGGCGCGGCCGGATATATCAAAGTGGAAGCGGGTGCCGGTGCGGATGCCGTGTACAACGCCCAGGATGCCAGCATCAGTAATGCCGTATGGGTACTCAATGCCAATACGTCAGCTACCAGTATCTCTGATCCGCTTCTGATCAAATATATCAATGGCGATGCCCAGTCGCTGAATAACCATGTGGCCAGTACCTACGTAAACCGTACATTTGACGCCGCTCTTCTGGCAACCCCAACGGTGGTCGGAAACTATACATTGTATGGTGTGGTTAACTTTTTGGGCATAGAGGTCGACTTCACCATCGGTACTTACTCTGTGGCTACGGCTGGCGCTGCTTACAGCATCAAAGCCGAGGATCTCAACAAGGCCATCATTCAGGCTATCAATACCGATCCTGTGCTCGGAAAACTGCTCCTCGCAGAAGACGGCGCCGGATACTCCCTGTTGGTTGAGTCTTTGATTGACGGATATTACACCACCGCCGATGACTTCAGCTTGTCTTTTTATCATGTGGCTGCCGGGTCTACTGCCCATGTTGATCTCGCGTTTACGGGTGAGGTCTATGTCCAGCAGGCTCACGAAGCTTTCTATGATGCGGCAGGAAATTACCTCGGCTATAGTGATGCCACCGGTGCAGACTTCCATTACTATGGCCTGTCCGAAGTGTACGGCGGCGATGGCGATGATGTGCTGGTGACCGGTTATGCAGATGCACTGGTATATGCCGGTGCCGGAAACGACACCATTGTTGTGGGTAACGATACTTACAATCGAATTTACGGCGGAACCGGCGCAGATATCATTGTTCTGGGCCAGCGGGAAGATATCAACCAAGATCCTTACGCCGTCAACACCAGCAATGGTAACAACATGGGAAATGCATATGATTCCCTGTACCAGGCCATCGGTGACAGCAGTGCGCCGACCCTGACCGGCACTACCCTTATCAATACCACCAATTTGGATGTGATCCATAATTTCGATATCGTTACAGCGAATGGCGCAGCTGATGGTGGTGCAACGCTGAGTGATCGCCTGTACATTACCAATTATGGGACGACCACCTCAATGACCGACAATACGGTCTCCGCGACACCTGCTGTACTGACCGCTGCGGTAACGAGCGCCAATATGGCGACGTACGATAACCAGTATATGGGTGTCCTGGGCGTGTATGATGCAGAGACTGACACCTTTTCTCTGGGCGGTGCCGGCACTGATATGCTTCTGGCATATGATGCCAATTCCGCTGCCAATGTGGTCTCCTGGGAAGCGGTGGTTCTCACTGGTGTGGGTGCAGCTGGCGCAGCTGGCGCTGTATTTAACGATGCGGCGACGGACTACTTCACCATCGCGTAACCCTTACCCGGCCTTAACAGCCGCTGTATGACATGTTTATTTTCCCCGCCCTCTCGTTAACCCGAGAGGGCGGGGTTTTTTGTTGGGATTTCGGATAGCGGTTTAAAGATGAGCACCTGTCCGTGGCGATACGCCCATCACCCTCCCCTAACAGATTGAATCCGCTCCATGACTGCATCTGCACACATTGATACACCCGTTATCACGGCCAGCTGTCTTTCCAAATCCTATCCCCTGTATGCCAACCGGAAAGATCGGCTCATTGAGGCATTGGACCCTTTTCGCCGGAAACGCCACACCCTTTTCCATGCCCTGGACGATGTTTCCTTTACCGTTAAAAGGGGGGAATGCCTGGGCATCATCGGGGTGAACGGCGCCGGTAAATCCACACTTCTCAAAATTCTCACCGGTGTTCTCACCCCCACCAGCGGTGCACTGACCGTGAGCGGCCGTGTTGCGGCCCTTCTGGAACTGGGTGCCGGATTTCACCCCGAGCGCACGGGAATTGAAAATATCCACTATCACTGTGCCCTGCACGGCATTACCGGAAAAGGAGCCATTGATGCATTTACCCAAAGCGCTGTTGAATTTGCCGATATCGGTGAATTTGTCCACCAACCGGTAAAACTCTACTCCAGCGGCATGTTTGTTCGCCTTGCCTTTGCCACAGCCATCCAGTGCGATCCTGATATCCTGATCATTGACGAGGCGCTTTCGGTGGGGGATGTGTTTTTTGTCCAGAAATGCATGAATTTTCTGCGTTCCTTCATGGAAACGCGCACGGTAGTGTTTGTCAGCCATGATATTGCCGCCATCAAATCTCTGTGTGACCGGGTTGTGCTGCTGGACGCGGGAAAAATCCGAATGATCGCACCTCCGGCAGAAGCGGCGGACGCCTATATTGAAGCCCTGTACCGGGCCCAGGGCGCGGATACGGAAGCAGTGAAGCAGGAAGCTGGCGGTGGACCCAAAACATCTTCCGCAAACATGCCAAGGACCCTGTTTCAATACCGGGACATGCGCCAGGATTGGATCAACCGGTCCCATTTGCGCAATGATATTGAGGTGTTTGCCTTCAATTCCGAATCTTCCGCCTTTGGTACGGACGGGGCGCGCATTGACTCCATCTGTCTGACGGATTCCCAAGGCACCCCCCTTTCCTGGGTGGTGGGCGGGGAAGAGGTCTGTCTGACCATTTCCGCCCGTGTCCGGCAGTATCTGTACAGCCCCATTGTGGGATTTTACCTTAAAGACAGGCTGGGTCAGGAACTTTTTGGCGACAATACCTGGCTTGTCTATCAGGACAAAATCCTCCACGTGCCGGAGGGCGCCCTGTTGACAGCGCGCTTTGGTTTTCGTATGCCGGTGCTGCCGGCCGGAGAATATGTTTTTGCTGTTGCCATTGCCGAAGGCACCCAGGAGCGGCATGTTCAGCTCTGTTGGGTCCATAACGCCATGGTACTGCATTCCCATTCCACCAGTTGCTGCACCGGACTGATCGGGATTCCCATGGCAGATATTCGGCTGGAGATGACAAGGGATAAGGAATAAGAAAGTGTCCTGCGGAGTTGTTCCGTTTTCAGGTGAGGGATGATAAAATATTAAATTTTTTGCATGAAACCCAAAAAGCGGACTTGTTTTAAAATGGTGGGCGAGATGTTTCAGGACCGGTCACCGGCTCACCTGCGGGTCAATCCGGAAGCGGCGAAAAACCTCCACAGCAGGAAATCCTTCGAAATTATAAACCATCAGGAACCGATTCTCCCATGAGCCTGCGCATGTTGCTGTTTCGGAAAATCACGGCCTTTTTTCATTGGCTCGCCGCATTCATACGGAAATCCCCGTTGTTGCTGCCCGTGGCCAGAGCGTGTAAAAAAATGATGGGCCCGGTGGAAGATCGCGTGAAAAGGATGTTGTCTTCCCCGTCAACAACCGCCATATCCGTCCACCAGCATGATGTGGACCTGATTTTCGGCCTTTTGGAGGGTAAATCGGACGCAATCAACCAAGCGAAACGCTGGCTCGGTGATTTTCCGGGCAAACCCGTTGATATTTCCGGCCATTATACCTGCATATACGGAGCAGACCGCACATTTGCCAAGACCATCACGACCCTCATCGCCCATCAGGATGCGGAAGGAAAAATTGATCCGTATGTCATCCATTTGTGCCGGCACTTCAAATCCCTTGGACATCGCGTTGTTCTTTCTTCGGCCGGAAAGGTGTCCTGGGATGAAAAAAATCCGGACTGGGTGGATGCGGTCTTGTACCGGACCTGTCCTGGATGCGATTTCACAAGCTGGAAAGCCGCGCTGGCCTGTTTCCCCTCTCTTTTTGAATGCCAAACCCTCATCTTCTGCAACGACTCTTTTTTCGGGCCGGTCGGATCATTTGGGCCGGTCCATGAAACCATGGCAAACGAAGCCTGCGACTTTTGGGGCATCACCCTGTCCGACCATGTCATGCCGCATCTCCATGGGTTTTACCTGGTTTTCCGAAACCAGGTGATCCGGCATCCCGCATTCCGGCATTTTGTGGATGGCATTTCCCTGTCCCCGGGCCGTGATCCAGCCCTGTATACCGAACAGCGCATGTCCCTGTACTTTGCCGTTCAAGGGTTTCGGCCGGGTGTCGCTGTTCCCCTGAAGCGACCTATCGTACATGATCCGGGCCTTTTTTACTGGCAGGAGCTGTTGCACATGGGGGCGCCTCTTTTGAAAAAGGAAGTGCTTACCACGGATTTTCAGGGCCTTTCTCCCCCGGATTTTTCTCCCATTGGGTGGATGGATGCGCTTTCCGCCCGTGAATATCCGGTGGAACAGGTTTGCAGATATTTCTGGCGCACGGAAACAGATATCACCTCCAGCGTCTGCGATGGCACACGTAGCGGCAAATGGCCACCGGACGTTTTTGTCTGGAGAAAAAAGGTGCGTCTGGATGCCGGGGTATCGCCGGACGCACCGGCACTTTCCCCGCCCGGTGTATTTTTGCATGTCTACTACCCCGACAGGCTGGTGAAACTAGGGGGATATATAAAAAATATTCCCCGTACCGCCCATGTTTATATCTCCACCGATACGCCGGAAAAAGCTTCCCGGATTCGGGACATCATGGCGCCCTACGCTTTCGCGCACACCGATATCCGGATCCTGCCCAACAAGGGATGGGATATCGGGCCGTTTCTGATCGGGTTTCGGGATGTCATTGACCGTCATCCCGTACTTTTAAAACTCCATGCCAAAGAATCCCCCTATATGAGCCGGTACAGTGCGGATCTCTGGCGGGAACTTTTGTTTTCGTCACTGGTCGGCAGCCGGGAACGGGTCCATCAGATCCTTTCCTTTTTTCATAACAACCCGGATTTTGGAATGATTGCCTCGCCTCCCCTTCCGGAGCATATGTTTCTGGGCATCAATCAGGCCGGAAATCATGTTTTCATGGCAAAATGTCTTGAAAAGCATGGAATTTCTCTTGCGCCCGACACAGCGGTGGATTTTCCTACGGCATCCATGTTCTGGTGCCGTCCGGCGGCACTGAAACCTTGGCTTGACCTTGACCTGTGCTTTGATGACTTCGGAGAGATCAACCCGGATCAGCGAGATGGTTCTCCGGCCCATGCGGTTGAACGGCTGTTCTTTTTCGGCTGCGGCCTGCAAGGTCTCCATTGGGGTCGTCTTTTCCCTGTAAATCCCGGCGTATCATAACGCCATAGCCAGGGGGTGAACAAAAAAACTTGTCTGCCCCTCTTTCTGCCAGGAAAATCATGAACACGATTATCTTCAGACTCAAAGACGCCATCCATCGCAACGCACCGTCGTTGTTCCGGTTGTTGAAAACCATCAAGCACGGTCTCTGTCCGTCACAACCGGTAGCATCTTGTGGGCAGCCCCAGCCCCTGTTCTCTGAAATTTCCGTTGCGTCGGGGTTTGTGCCGAAAATCCGGCTGCTGAAATCTTCAACCCGGCCAAAAGCAGTGCTTGTCCTTCCCCATTTAAGGCCTGAAGGCTTTTCCGGTGGTCCCAATACCGCACTTTTTTTTGCCGCCGAGATTGCCGGGAAGGGATATGATGTTTTGTGTCTTGCGGCAGAATATCCGGTATGCTCGCCGGAACGGCTGCGGCAGCACCTGATGGATGCGCTTGGACTTGCCCCGGATGTGGCGGGAAAATTCCAAACTGCCGGCATCCGCGAAACCATCCCCCTGCACCCGGGCGATACATTCATTGCCACCCATTATAAAACCGTGGAGATTGTTGAAAAATTTCAGGAGCAGAGTGGCGGAAAAGCTTTTTTGTACCTGATTCAGGATTTTGAGCCCATGTTTCACCCATGGGACGAAAATCACGCCACCGCCATCACGACCTATGAGAAAAATTTTCTTCCTGTGGTAAACGAAGCCCTGCTGGCGGATTTTATGTGTAACATGCGGGTAGGGCGATTTTCCGAAGAAGTTTTTCGCCGGACGGTACTGACCTTTTCCCCGGCCGTGGACCGCCGGCACTTCTATCCTGAAAAAAAAGAACAGAAAACCCATGTTCTGCTGTTCTACGCCAGGCCGGACAACCCGCGCAATCTTTTTGAGTTCGGCATGCAGGCCCTTTCCCTGTTGGCCTGGGAAGGCGTGCTTGTACCTGAAAAATGGAAAATTTGGTGCATGGGTACACCGAGCGTACCGCCGTACGATTTGGGAAACGGCATCCGGACCCAAACCCTTCCATGGATGGGGTTTTCCGATTATGCTGCCTGCCTGCGTCAGGCTTCGGCGGGTTTGTCCCTCATGCTTTCGCCCCATACCAGCTATATCCCGCTGGAACTGGCCGCATGCAACATCCCGGTGGTCACCACCACTTATGTCAATAAAACCGCTGAGGCCTTGCAGGCCATTTCGCCTTGGATACATGCGGCAAGCCCGGCACCAAAGGATATTGCCGCGGCTTTGAAACAGGTGGTACAGATGGCGGAAAACGGGACTGTGGCGGAAAACCGGCCGTTCCTGTTTCCCGACACATGGAAGGATGCCTTTGCGCCCATTATGCCGAATGTTCTGGACCATATGGAAAAATAAGGGAGAGCAGCGAACAAGCGCTGAAGACACTTTGAAACACGGAAATATCCTGCACAGGTTGATCATGACCGCCCTGTGCCGGTTTCCGGCCTGCATTTGCAATGTACTGAATTTTGTTCAGTAATGTCCTGCTAAAGGCTTGCATGTCGGCTATTTGATTCCGGGTCTGTTGATTTTGCAGTATGTTACGTCTTATCAGAGGATTCTTTCAGGAGGAAATTCCAATCGGGTACGATCTTTTTTGACAACTAGCCCAAACATGGACAAATACCATTTTCCCATCAACCCCTACAGGACTGTTTATGAATATTGTTTCCCCTGATGTCTTGCGCTTTACCCCCCTGTCCCTGCAGCATCCGCCTCCCTGGGTCGGCCATATTCCCTTTGCCGCCTGGCTGTCATGGCAGCTTCGCCCCACCTGTTTTGTCGAACTGGGTACAGATCGCGGCAATTCATATTTTGCGTTCTGCCAGGCCCTGAAACAGGCCAATATCAGCGTTTCCGCCTATGCGGTGGATACATGGAAAGGCGATGAACAGGCCAGATTTTATTCGGAAGCGGTGTTCAACTATGTTTTCAAGCATAATGAAGAACATTATGGGGGATTTTCCACGCTGCTGCGCATGACCTTTGACGCGGCTCTGGAACTGTTCAGTGAGGGCAGTATTGACCTTCTGCATATTGATGGATGCCATAGCTACGAAGCGGTGAAACACGACTTTGAAACCTGGCTGCCCAAACTCTCGCCGGGTGCTGTGGTGGTTTTTCATGACATCAATGTCCGTCTTCCGGGATACGGCGCGTGGCGGTTCTGGGAAGAGCTTGAAACCCAGTATGAACATACCTTTGCTTTTCTGCACTCCAATGGTCTGGGTGTGTTGCAGGTGGATGGCAACGATCCTGCAAAACAGCTCGCACTTTTTTCCTTTTCCCCGGAACAGCAGCAGGATTTCAGGGATGTGTTTGCTGTCCTGGGTTCCCTGCACCAGTACCGTTACGGCCAGGATGAATTACAAAAAGAGGCCCATGCCCTGCGTGAGGCTGTTTCCGGGAAAGATGCGCTGATCGCTGAACAGGAGCGGATACTGACGGAACAGGACCGGGCCCTGTCGGAAAAAGACATGGCACTGTCTGAAAAGGATGCCCTCCTGGCCGGCAAAGACGCGGTGATTGCTGAACAGGAGCGGGTGCTCACGGAACAGGGCCACGCATTGTCTGGAAAAGATACCCTTTTGGCTGAAAAAGACGCAGACCTGGGCCAGGTTCGGGCAGCCTTGACCCAGACAGATGCTGCTTTGCAAAAGGTCCTCACCTCCAAAGCCTGGCGAATCACCTGGCCGATACGCGCCGTGATATCAGCCCTGAAACGATGTGCGCCCCGTAACCCCCAAAATCCGGCACCTCCGGTTTCGTCGGACCCGAAATAAAGACACCATGGCTGATTCCGCTTTTGAATCCATTCTTCCTTTTGTGCAGCTTCCCGGCCGGTATCTGGGAAACGAGTTCAACCGCATCCAAAAAAACTGGGACCAGACGCTGTTCCATGTGGCCCTGGCATTTCCGGATCTGTATGAAATCGCGACATCCCACTTCGGGATTCCCATTTTGTATGAGATCCTCAACCGTGAGCCGGACATCCTGGCAGAACGGGTTTTTGCCCCGGCGCCGGACATGGAGGCCCGGCTGAGGGAAAACAGGATTTTGCTGCCCACCCTGGAATCCGCCATGCCCCTCAACCAGTTTGATGTGGTGGGCTTCAGCCTCCTGTACGAACTCAACTACACCAACATGCTCAACATGCTGGATCTGGGCGGCATTGCGCTTTTGTCCAAAGATCGCCGCGCCGGCGATCCTTTTGTGATTGCCGGTGGCCCCTGCACCTGTAATCCTGAACCCATTGCGGATTTTTTTGATGCAGTGGTGATCGGCGACGGTGAAGCTGTGATGCTGGCCCTTGCGGCATCCTGGAAAAAGTGGAAAACAGCCGGTGATGGGCAACGGGAAACGCTCCTGGAAGCCTGGTCACATATTGGCGGCGTGTATGTACCGTCTTTTTTTGATGCTTCAGATGAAGGCAAAACCGGTGTACGGCGGCCGGTTCCCCGGAAATCCTGGCATCAGGTGATTCGCCGGGCCGTGGTACCGGATCTGAATACCGCGCCTTGTCCCACATCCCCCATCATCCCCCATGGAAAACCGGTTCACGACCGTCTCCGGGTGGAAATTGCCAGGGGCTGCACCCGGGGGTGCCGGTTCTGCCAGGCCGGCATGATTTACCGGCCGGTCCGGGAGCGGGCCCCGGAAAACATCCTTTCCCTTGCCGAAACAGCGCTGAAACAGACCGGCTATGAAGACCTGTCACTTTTGTCCTTAAGCACCGGTGATTATTCCTGTATCAGCCCCCTGATGCGGCATTTTATGGACTACGGCGAAAAAGCCAAGGTGGCGGTGTCTTTGCCATCGCTGCGGGCCGGATCCCTGACACCGGAGCTCATGGACCTGATCCAGCGGGTTCGAAAAACCGGGTTCACCATTGCCCCTGAAGCCGGAAGCCAGCGCCTGCGGGATGTGATCAACAAGAATATTTCCGAATCTGATATTGTGGAGACGGTCAGAAATGTGTCGGCCATGGGCTGGAAGGTGATCAAACTGTATTTTATGATCGGTCTTCCCACGGAAACTCAGGACGATCTAAATGCCTTGGTGGATCTGGTCCGGCGTCTTAAAATCAACGATAAAATAAGCCTTCATGTGAGTTTCTCCACCTTTGTGCCCAAACCCCATACCCCGTTTCAATGGGAGCCCCAGATTGACCTTGAAACCGCATGGGCCACCTTTCACTGGCTTAAAGGCCAGCTCCAGAGCCGGAGGATCCATGTCAAATGGCAGGACCCCCGAGCCAGCAAAGTCGAGGCAATCTGGGCAAGGGGAGACCGGCGTCTGGGACCTGTTTTAATCAATGCCTTCAAGGCCGGGTGCCGGTTTGACGGGTGGAGTGAATTTTTCAACTATAAAAGATGGCTGGATGTTTTTGAGAAAAGCGGCATCCAGCCCCTGAACCGCACCGAGCGTCCCTGGGATCTCCATGGGGTACTTCCCTGGGATCATATTGATACTGGCGTGAGCAAGCATTATCTGTCAGCAGAAAGAGACCGGGCCATGGGCGGCGTACTCACGCCGGATTGCCGACTCGGCACCTGTTCCGGATGCGGGGTCTGCGATTTTGAGACACTGAACCCCATTGTGTTTCAGGATCATTCCATGACGGTTTCTCCGTTGGAAGTGCCTGCTTCGGACAAAACCGAAAACGGACCGTTCTTCACCTATGCGATGAACTTCCAAAAAAAGGGACGGTTGCGATTTGTGGGCCACCTTGAACTGATCCGGATGTTTGTCCGCGCTTTCCGGCGGGCGGGACTTCCCCTGAAATATTCCGGCGGGTTTCATCCCATGCCCCGGATTTCCTTTGGTGACACCCTGCCCATGGGCATGCAGAGTGAAAATGAAGTGATGTGGGTCACACTGACCCGCTTTATTGAGCCGGATACGCTTCTGGAGCGACTTTCCGCTGCATTGAAAGGTAGTGGCATACCCTTGATGGGCTGCTGGTTGACAGACCGGGGCGACAAACAAAAGAACCCGGATATCAGAGCATATCGGGTAACCCTGAAAGACGGGACCTTTGATCCGGAAAAAGTGAATGCATTTGATGCCCAGCCCTCGGTCATCATTGAGAAAAAAAATAAAAAGGGAAAAATTGGCACTCTTGACCTGAAAAAGGTTGTCAAAACGCTTGAACTCCACGACAATATGCAGGCTTTGATGGCCATTGAAACAGAAGAAAATAAAGTCATCCGACCGGCACAGGTCCTGAAAACCGTTTTTGATCTGACCGACGAACAGATTATGGCCGCCCTTATTACCAAGGTGGAATAGTTCGGTTTTCCGCTTACATTGCATATGACCACAAGATTTCAATTATCATCAATAGCGCCTTCAGATTATTTTCAGACAAAATGAAAGTTGAAGTGCTCTATGCATAAAAAAATCATCATCAATGCCGCTGACCATGAAACCCGGGTGGCGCTGGTTGAAGACGAAACCATTGTTGAACTCTTCATCGAGCGTAAGGGCATCCGGGACAACACCGGAAATATCTACAAGGGCCGGGTTCAGCGCGTGCTGCCGGGAATGCAGGCGGCCTTTGTGGATATCGGTTTGCCCCAGGCCGCATTCATCTATGTGGATGATGTGGTGGGGGATGCTGCCCGAAAAAATGCGGCCGGACCACTGCCCTGGCAGCCTCAATCCGATGATGATGCCGAGGCGATGGCCTCGGACGACCCCATGGTTCCGGACATGCCTGCCCCAAGGGAGAAGATCGAAACCATCCTCACCGAAGGCCAGGATATTCTGGTGCAGATGTCCAAGTCCCCCATGGGCACCAAGGGGGCCAGAATCACCTCCAACATTTCGCTTCCCGGGCGATTTTTGGTGCTTATGCCCACATCCGCCCATATTGGCGTGTCCCGGCGCATTGAGGATGAAACCGAGCGGCTGCGGCTTAAAAGCATTGTGGGGGAGCTCTCTGACGATGCGGCCATGGGCTATATTGTCAGAACCGCAGCAGAAGGGGTCAGTCCGGAAAAACTGGCCTATGAAATGGGATTTCTCAACAATCTCTGGCGAAATATTCAGGAGAAATACAAAACTCTCGGATCGCCGGCCATCCTTCACCAGGAGCTGGATTTAAGCCTGCGGTCGGTGCGGGACCTTTTGGTTCAGGAAGCCAAAACCCTGATCATTGATTCCCCAAAGGACTATGAATCGGTATTGGCCTTTCTGGATACCTTTAATCCGGTCCTCAAGGCCTCGGTTTCCCTTTACCAGGGACAGGAACCCATTTTTGACGCTTATAATATCGAAGGGGATATTTCACGGATCCTGAAACGAAAGGTCTGGTTGAAATCCGGCGGATACATCATTATCGAGCATACCGAGGCCCTGGTGGCCATTGATGTCAATACCGGCCGTTATGTGGGCCGGCACAATCTGGAAGAGACCATTTTAAAAACCAATCTGGAGGCGGTAAAGGAAATTGCCTATCAGATCCGGTTGCGGGATATCGGCGGTATTATCATCATTGATTTTATTGATATGGAAAAAAAGGCAAACCAGGAAAAGGTCTTTACCGCCCTGAGCGAAGCCTTTACCAAAGACAGAAGCAAAACCCATATCCTGCCCATGTCGGAGCTGGGCCTGATCCAGATGACCCGGAAACGCACCCGCAAATCCCTCAACCGGCTCATGTGCGATCCCTGCCCGTATTGCGACGGACAAGGGGACGTGATTTCCATTCAGACGCTTTGCTACACTATTTATCGGGAAATTCTGCGCTATGCAGTGGATATGACCGGCGCCCGCATGACCTTGCGGGTGAACCCGACTGTGGCCGAATACCTGCACAGCGAAGAAAACGACCTGATCCACGAAGTTGAAAAAACCACCCACAAATCCATCATGATTTATCCGGATGCCCGGTTTCACAGAGAAGCCTTCGAAATTGTTGAGCATCAGGTGCCTTCAGAATAGTTCCGGTTTATGGAAAATCGTACAGCCGAAAGAAGTCCGGGATTGGATCTGGCGCGGACGCTGGCGATAGCCGGGGTGCTGTGCGCGCATTTCTCCATCTTTTTGACCCAGTTGGACATAAGCTCTGACCAGTTGGTGCCGCTTTATATCGTCTGGGGTGGATATTATGGCGTGGAGTTATTCTTTGTGTTGAGCGGATACCTGATCGGGGGCATTCTCATCAGAGATGTGCTGCCCATGCCGTCCCCCCGGAGGCTGACGGTTTTTTGCATGCGCCGCTGGCTCAGGACCCTGCCGGCATATTATACGGTGCTGGTGTGCTTTATATTCTATGGGGCATGGAAAGGCGGCATTCCGGAAGACATATGGAAATATTTTGTTTTTTTTCAGAATGCGCCGCCCGAGCATGCGAATTTTTTTCCGGTCAGCTGGAGTCTGTCCATCGAAGAATGGTCTTATATTTTTATTCTGGTGCTGCTTTTCTTTCCGTTTGGATGGGGTCGCCCTTCTGCCGGCAACGCAACTTCCGGGACACGCCTTATTTTAAAGCTTGTTGCGGGCATATTGTTTTTTCTGTTGCTACGCATTTGGGTGGCTTTAACCGCCGGGCCTGTCATGTGGGACGATATGTTCCGCAAACAGGTTTTTTTGCGTCTGGATGCGATTTTGTATGGTATGCTGGCTTTCGCCATCAAGACATACTACCCCCAGCTGTTTAAAAAAGTTCACGTTTTTAAAGTATTTGGTCTTTGCTTGGTACTGTTGCAGGTCGTTGCCTGGATCTATGCCATTTCAGAACCGGGCGGGAATTTGTTTATAAAGTCATTTGCGTTCAGTATCGTCAGTGCGCTGATGGCAATAGCGCTGTGTTTTTTTGATGCGAACCCGCATGTGCGAAAATGGTGCGCCCCCGACACGCTGCTGGGCCGATTCAGCCTTTGGGGAAGCAAATTGGCCTACTCGCTGTATCTTGTCCACCATAATTTATTCGGCTGCGTTGCTGCACTGTTTTCTTCGTACTTGGGGAATAAATGCGGAGTTTTCTGGGTCGGGGGGATTGCTGTACTGGCAAGTATTGCTCTGGGTTTTGGGTTGTATACCTTTATCGAGAAGCCCGGCATGAATTTACGCAGGCATTTTGTTTTTTAAGCCCATCACATCATTTCAAAAACTGCCGGGTTGTCCCGGAATCAACACCATGTGATTCCGGGAGGCAATTCGATTTTACACCATTCCCCGGAATGCATAAAAACTCAGGGAAAAAACGCCGGCGGTGATCAGGGCAATGGAGGTATCCTGAAGGGGTTTGGGAACTCTGGCCAGGAGAATCCGCTCCCGGACACCGGCAAAAAGAATCAGCGCCAGCCCAAATCCTGCGGCATAGCCAAATGAGGCGGTAAGGGACTGCATGAAGTTCATTTCTTTGTCAATGTTGAGCACACAGACACCGAACACAGCACAGTTGGTGGTGATCAGGGGCAAAAAGATGCCTAGGCCGGCATACAGGGCAGGGATGCTTTTTTTGAGGAACATTTCAACAAACTGCACCAAGGATGCAATGACCAGAATAAAGGCGATGGTTCGCAGATACTCCAGTTTGTAGGGGGTCAGCAGCCATGCGTAGAGCATCCAGGTGATCACCCCTGCCATGACCAGTACAAAAATAACCGCCATGGCCATGCCCGCAGCGGTCTCCATTTTTTTGGAAGTCCCCAGAAATGGGCAGTTTCCCAGAAATTGTGCCAGCAGAATGTTGTTCACAAAGATGGTGGCAACGATGAGTTCAATGTATTCCATGGAAAAGTCCTCACATTATTTACTGGGAATAAGATTCATGGCGCAGAGCATCAACCCCAGAATCACAAACGCGCCCGGCGCCTGAACAGCAAAATCAAAGGGTTGAAACCCGGTCCCGAAAATGTTTGCAAAATCATAGGGGAGGAATCCAAAAACATCCCCTTTGAGAGAACCGGTGCCCAGAAGTTCCCGAATTGCACCCAGTGAAGCCAGGGAAAGGGTAAAGCCAACGCCGATGCCAAGACCGTCTGCTGCGGACGGCAGAATCCTGTTTTTGAAGGCAAAGGCTTCGGCGCGCCCCAGCACAATACAGTTCACCACGATGAGGGGAATAAAAACGCCCAGATCCATGAACAAGGTGTAAGCGTAGGCCTGCATCATCTGTTCCACCACAATCACGAAGGTGGCAATGATGACAATAAAGGCAGCGATGCGCACTTTTCCGGGGATGAGTTTTCGCAGGAGAGACACCAGCATATTGGAACACAGCAGCACAAATGTCGTTGCCAGTCCCATGCCGATCCCGTTTTTCATGGAGGTGGTCACGCCAAGGACAGGACAAAGCCCCAGAACGAGCCTGAACGGCGGAATATCCTTCCATAGGCCTTTGGTGAATTCAGCAACAAGTGATTTGGCCATTTTTGATAAACTCCTTTAGTTGCCCATGCCTTTGATGTGTTCTGCTAGCTGGGGCTTGAGTTCCTTGTAGGCGGCAGTTGCGCTGTTCACGCTGGCACAGACGGCCCGGGATGTGATGGTGGCACCGCTTAAGGCACTGATGTTGCCGCCGTCCTGGGAAACCTGAAAATCCGTTGAAATGGATTTCCCGGCAAACTGGGCGCCAAAAGTGGGGTCCTCCTTGGCCTTGGCACCAAATCCGGGAGTCTCCTGGTGAGTGGTGACGGAAATGCCGTAGATAGTGTCTGAATCCATGTCGATGGCCACAGCCATACCCACCTTCCCGGCATATCCGTTGGCCGAGGATTCCAGCACCACCGTGTCGGCTTTTCCGTTAAAAACACCTACAAAGATGTTTCGTTCGGTGTCGCCGTCTTGAATTTTAAACCGATTTTCCACCGGGTCTTTTTCTGAATCTTTCAAAATTTCTCGGATGGCCGGGCCTTTGACCAAGTTCATTTCCTGGTTTTCGATTTTCGGGCCGGCAAAGTTCTTGACCCATGACAGGCCGCCGCCAGAAACAACACTTAGCACGGTCAGAACCACCACCATTCTTATCATTTCGCCCATAACTATGCCGCCTTTCCGATTGCCCTGGGCCGGATTTTGTCCACCAGCGGGTTTGTCAGATTGATCACCAATATGGCAAACAGCACGCCATCCGTATAGGCGCCGATATTGCGGATCAGAACCGTCAGCACGCCGCCAAGCGCGCCGTAAATCAGCATGGGAAAGAGATTGACCGGTGAAGAGGAATTTTCTGTGGCCAGAAAAAATGCGCCGATCAGAGTGTATCCGGTGACAAGGTGAAACAGGGGCGGGGCAAAACGTGTCGGATCCGCCATGTTAAACAGGGCGGCTGACAGATAAACACTGGCAAGAAAGGCAATGCTGATTTCCCAGCGGATGAATCCCCTGAAAATGAGGTAAATGCCCCCCAGCACAATGGCTGCGCCGCAGGTGCTGCCGATGCCGCCCACCTGTTTTCCCAGAAAAAGATCCAGATACCGCAAATGGGAAACAGCTTCCGGGCCAAAGGCCTTGAGGGCGGAAATGGGATCTGTGGATGAGGCAAACGCGGTAAAGGTGAAATTGACAAGCCCGGCGTCAAAATCAAGGTGACGGCCATAGGCGACCGACAAAATGGCGGTTCCCAGAACTACGGGATTGAACGGATTCCCGCCGATACCGCCAAAAATCTGCATGCCGATGACAATGGCCAGGAATGTTCCCAGCACAACGACCCACCACGGGGCGGATGCCGGCAGCAACATGGCCAGCAGCAAGCCCACCAGAGCCGCGTTGCCATCACCCACGGTGATGGGCCGCCGCATGATGCGATTCATGAGAAGCTCCCACAAAATGGCCGTGGATATGGAAAGACAGATGACCCCCAAGGCCGGCGCGCCGTAAAAGGCGATTCCCGCACAGGCGGCAGGAAGGGCGGCAAGAAGGGTGTGGTAGCTTCGCTCGGGGATTCCGCCACCGTCATGCCAAAACGGCGCATGGGAAACAAGTAGTGTTTTTTTAGGGTTCATTCATCTCCTCCGCGAACGAAATCCGGCCCAATTCATATTTTGCCAGTTTAATATACTGAAAGATGGGAATACGGGAGGGGCACACGTAGCTGCACAGACCACATTCAATACAGGAATACAGGTCATACAGCTCCGCGCCGTCGGTGTATTGTCCGGCTTCCAGAAACCGGACCAGCAGATTGACCGGCACGTGGGCGGGACAAACGCGGATACAGTCTCCGCAATTGATACAGGGATAATCACTGTATAGCGCAATGTCGCTTTTGGCCTGGACCAGGATGGCATCCGTATCCGGACCAATGGGAAGATCTTCGCTGTAAATGGCATTTCCCGTCATGGGGCCGCCGAAGATGATGCGATCCTGATTGTCCACAGTGATGCCGAATGCCTTCAGGAGTGCGCCCACAGGCGTTCCGATGCGAGCAATGGCCAGATGCTTTTTTCCTGTTTTGTCGATCACTGTAACGTTTTTTTCAACCGGCAGACGCCCATCGGCAAAGGCGCGCCCGATGGCTGCCACAGCTTCCGCGCGGAAAAAGTGAATGCCCATGGCTGCTGTTCCGGTTTCATCGGGAAGCCGGCCGGTCAGGGCGTGGAGAATCATCAGGGGCTGGGCCTGGGGATAGGCAGAGCCAAAGGGCTGCACCTGGGCATCCAGATGACCGGAATAATTCTGAACACTTTCCCTTGGCACGGCAATGGCAATGTTCCGGATTCCGGTGGCGTTCCTTAAAATCTGGATTCCCGCATTGATGGCGTCGATATGGGTTTTCAGCACATAAAGACCCGTGTCGATCAGAAGGTCGGCATTTCCGCCGTAAATCACAAGGGTATGAACCGGATGGCGGTCATCGGCCAGGGCCGAGAAATCCGGTTCGCCCGGACAGGACGGAAAAAATCGGTTCAGGGTGTCCAGGGAGGGCTGTTCGGCTGCTTTGGAAAAAGCCGTATCCGCCATTTCATTTTTATCGGTCCGGATGGTTACGGCAGTCCAGGCATTTCCAAAATCCGCAAGAAACGGAGAAATGTCGCAGATGGTGCCGGTAACCGATGAAATGACACTACACGGATCTGCTTCATGCAATACCAGCCGCTCTCCGGTTTTGACAGACCTTCCCGGTTTTAACACAGCGCTGGTCTTCTGGTAGGGGGTTTTGATGTAAAGGGTCACTTTTTCCGGCACAGGGATCACAACCGGGGAAACCGTCGTGCCGGTGGCCAGTTCATACCTGAAACATGGCTTTGACAGACCGAAGAAAGAACGTTTTCGCATGGCTCAACCTGTTTTTAAGGTCCCAAGGTAAGCGTTGATGGGCGATGGCGCCCATGGATACTGCATCATATGACATGACACCGGGAGCAACTGTTGGCATCCATCACCGGTCCTTTTTCAAATTCCGCATGACAATCGGTACATCCCTTATGAAGGGCGTCTGTACGGGAAAGGATGGGGGTATCCCGGATGTCTTTTCCGTTGTGGCAATTCAGGCATGTCAAAGGCTGTTCACCTTCTTCGACCGCTGCCGGGTGGCACTCGCTGCAGGAGGTCATGGCGTTCTGATCTCCCATGGGATGATGATGGCAGTCAAAACAGCTGAGGCTATAACCTGTCGCACCAGCGTGGGTCGCATGATCAAAAAGGACTTTCCCCGCAGTGGTCTGGTACATGATCCGGACGGGTTCGGCAGGTGCAGTCACCGGAAATGCCGCATAGCAGATAATGGCCACAAGCAACAGGTGGATTGCCAGACCATAAGCAAACAGCAACTGTTTCTTCGATGTCATGAGGACTCGATCCTTTTGAATGTCAGGTGGTCACGGCTGTGATAAGGAATGGATGAATAAAAATCAGTCTATCGCTATCATACTGCGGGGATGCTTTCAAGGTTTTGTTTGAATGAAAACAGGGCGGTTGAGCCCATTGGGTCCGGAAAAGGGCTGAAAAAGGGAAGGTTACTCAAGTCTTTCAGGCCACAAAAACCTCCCACGCAAAAATTTTCGGCCATCTATGGTTTGGCTATAGTCGGGTGGGTGGCGCGAAGCGAAGCCAAAGGGCTGAAATTTGCGCATTCCGCCAAATGACAAAATTCCCTTAGACAGCCCGGCGCAGCGGGAAAAATGTCAGTTTCCGGTATGATCTGGGGGAAGGGGAACGGATGGGAAACGGGATCGGTCGGTGTGGGGGAGAAATTTCGCTGCGGAAAACCGATTCATGAAATCCTGATTCACGTTGAGTTCCAAGTAGGTGATGCTATCCCGGATGGGGTTGACCCGGTCCAGGCAGGGCGGATCCGTCAGTATCCGCGCCGCGCCGCCCAGGGAACTGTTGCCCAGACTTTGATAACAGGATAGCGCTAGGTCCGGAATCATACCGATGGTAATGGCTGATCGCGGATCAATATAGGCGCCGAAGGTACCGGCCACAAAAAAGGTGGACAGGTTTTCCAGTTGGATGCCCACACTGGCGGCAAGGGTTTCCAGGATGGTGTACATGGCTGCCTTGGAACGGATCAGACTGTCCAGATCGGCTTGGGAAATGGAAAGATCTTTTCCCGTGGCCGAGGATTCGGCGGGGACGATGATGAGATGGGCCAGACCGTTTTGAACCTGAAACCGATTGCCGCAACGCTCGGGCCGGAGTTTTCCGCGAATATCCACCATACCCGACAAAAACAGGGCGGCAGCCAGATCAATGACGCCGGATCCGCAGATGCCACGTGGCGGTGCATCGGCGATGGTGTGAATGTCAAAGGTAAGGGTTTTGGGGTCAATGGCCACACGGTCAATCACACCCGGTCCGGCGGTGGTTCCCATGCGGCTCATCCCGCCCTCCAGGGCCGGGCCTGCCGCGCCCGCACAGGCGATCATCCAGTCCCGATTGCCCAGCACCACTTCCGCATTGGTGCCCACATCCACAATCATGGCGGTCTCTTCCCGCTGGTCCAGATCCGCGTAAAGCATGCCGGAAATCAGATCTCCGCCAAAATAACTGCCCACATTGGGAAAAATAAAAACGCGCGCGTTGGCGGACAAGGTCAGCCCCAGTTCCGCGGCGGTAAAAAGACCCGGTTGATTGGTTGCCGGAATATACGGTTCACGGATCATCCAGCGGGGTGTGATACCCAGAAAAAGATGGGTCATGGCTGTATTGCCGGAAATGGCCGCCAAGTGAATCCTGTCCGGAAAAACGCCGCAGTCCTGACAAAGACGGGCAAGCTCGGTCTGGATGCCGTCAATGATCAGCTGACGAAGCCGGGAAAGACCGCTGGGGGTGTCTGCGTAGTGAATTCTGGCCAGAATATCCGGTCCGACGGCGATCTGGGGATTGTCGAAAACCCGTTCGCCAAGGGTGGTTCCGGCTGCAAGATCCACAAGGCGCAGGACCACCCGGGTGGAGCCCAGGTCCACGGCCAGTCCGCACAGACAGGTGGTGTCGTCCGGCGGGGCAAGGTGAACCAGAATGCCGGTTTGGGGATCGGATTTGAATACCACGGCCTTTGCCTGGTACTGCCATCGGCGCAGCATGTCGGGAAGTTCCCGGAACTGTTCAAGGGAGATCTGAATCCGGGTGGTGCCCATGGCCCTGTTCAGTGCGGTCACCAGCCGGTCCGCGTCAGCGGTGTTGTCGCCCAGAGAAGGCGGTATAAGGCGGATGGACTTGACCCATCGCGGATCTTCCGGGAGGCTGCCAGATGTCATGGGGTGTCCCTTTTTTGGTGGACTGCCGCTACCAGGTCGGACAGAATCACGCTGGACCGGCCCATGAGGGAAAGGGTGGCGATGGAAGATGTGAGGGGTGTGGGCTCGGTGTTGATTTCAATCACCGCCGCGCCGTTTTCCCTTGCAATAACGGGCATGAGGGATGCCGGCTGAACCGTGGCCGATGTGCCCACCACCAGCATGACATCACAGGTGGCGGCCATTTCTCCGGACCTTGCCAAGGCTTCCTCAGGGATCATCTCGCCGAAGAAAACACAATCAGGCCGCAGAAGTCCGCCGCACCGACAGCGGGGAGGAATTTCCGCCAGATCCACCTTTGTGGTTTCGATACGGCCGTCACAGCTCTCACATCGCTGCCAGAAAAAAGTGCCGTGGAATTCAATCACATCCTGATTTCCGGCAAGTTGATGGAGGCTGTCTATATTCTGGGTGATAACGGTGGTGAGGATGCCCATTTTTTCCAGTTCAACCAGGGCCGTATGGCCGGCATTGGGACGGGCCTTGGTTAGAACCGCCTTCATGTCTTTCATCAATACATTCCACACGGCTTCCGGATCTCTTCGAAACGCCTGGATACTGGCATACTTCATGGGATCTAGTTTTTCCCATAAACCGCCTTGTCCCCGGAACGGCGGAATGCCGCTGTCAATGGAAATACCGGCGCCGGTCAGGCATGTGCCCCTTTTTGCACGGGAAAGGATAGTGACGGCCTGCTCAAACACATCAGTGGTCATGGGCGTCCTCCAAAAATGACGGCACGTTCATCCACACAGAAAAACCCCTCATGGATAGCTGGAAAACCGAAACGTCCGGCAATGCCATGACCGCTGGAACAGGTATTTTCTGGAATGGGTTGGAAGGTTGTAGGCCGCACATGAAAAATTTGAGTTTCGAAAATAAAAAAGGGGTTAAAAAAACCAGATAGTGTCATTTTGGATTTGTAACAGTTTGAAATCATTGAGGATTAAAAAAACACAAGACCTTGTTGGATGTAATAAATTCAGATTGTTATATTTCTTAAGGTGACACTATCTAACGGATCTTGCCGTAAAAGGTAAACCAGATACCGTTTTGATCCCACTTCTGGATGAGGGTGGCGGAAAGGCTTTCCAGAATCGCTTCCACCTGTTTTGCCTGACTTCTCATGAGACCGGACAAGATGAATCGTTTTTTCTTTGAAAAACCGGTGCTTCGGATCAAGTCTGCCATCACGTCAAAGTGGATGTTGGATACCACAAGGTCTCCGGGGATGTCTATCAGTTTCTCGGCATTCCCCTGGGTGACTAAGATCCGGTGCGCCAGCGTGTTGAGGATGACATTGCGTCTGGCGGTTTGGGCGGCCAGCAAGGTGAGATCTGCGGCCAGTACGCGCTCGGCTCCCAGCCGGGCAGCGACAAGGGCCAGGAGCCCGGTACCGGTTCCCAGGTCCAGAACGGTTTCCGCAGGCTCGTCGGAAAACGCCAGCTCCAGGGCGCTGATGCAGTCCCGGGTGGTGGGGTGTGTGCCGGTACCGAAGACAACCCCCGGGTCCAGAAGGATCGTGGTGGCGTCAGGCGGGTCCGCCTCCGGAAACCAGGGCGGGGTGATGATGAAACGGCCGATGCGGCAGGGCGTGATATCGCCGCCCTGCCACTGGCTGTACGACATGTGATAATGGTCCAGCAACGAAATATCCGGAAGCCCGGAGACTGTGTTTTCCACCAGGGCAAGGCTGGGGCGGGTGAAAAACAGAAAAGAAAATCCGTCTTCTTCCCATGAACCGATGTAGTGTTCCGGCTGAAAGGTTTTTCCCGGACGAAATTTTCCCGCCAGATAATAGATAAAAAGGTCGCTGTACGGGTTCCGGGGCATTGGCTGCAAGGGGCTTGATTTTCAGCGGCAATGTGAGCTGCCGCACCTGTTTATTGCTCCACCTTTCGGGTGAAGAAAGCTGGAAACGGACAAGGTTATTTTTCGGTTTTCGGCAGGGTATCGATGTACCATTCCATGGGATCAATCAGCCGGTAGCCCATGGCGGAGAGTTTTTTCTTGATCCTGGCCACGTTGTTGGTGAGCAGATACGGGAAAACCGCCCGTTTTCCCTTGTCCCAGGTCCGGGCCACCAGGACGCTGCCGAAAGAAATATTTTCCTCGGTAATGGCGTCCACAATTTTTTTGAGCTGGCCGACCTTTTCTTCCACTTCAATGCAAAGCAGGGTGCCGGGTTCGTGAATGCCCAGCACATTGATGAAAGCCCGCAAAAGGTCGCGCACCGAGAGAATTCCCTTCAGATATCCGTTGCTGTCCACCACCGGAAATGCGCCTACTCTTTTTTTCTGGATCAAGAGGAGTGCATCTTGAATGGTATAATCCGGAGGGATCGTCATGGGGTTGGACGTCATGATATCGCCCACTGTCAGTCGGGCCAGTTGCTCCCGTTCTTCGGCGGTGGCCCCGTTTTTGAACATGGCGTAGGGCATGGCGCTACGGAGATCCCGATCCGTGACAATGCCGATCAGCCGGTTGTCCGGATCCACCACCGGCAGATGGCGAATGGCATGGGCGTCCATTTTTTCTTTGGCCTCGAAAATGGACGCTTCTTTTGTGATGGTGATGACCTGGGAAACCATGGATCGGCTGACAAACATATTTTTTTCTCCTCCAGGCAGATTGGGGGGACTTTATAAAAATGGCCGGTATCAGCCCTCCAGCAGAACCCGGACATGGTCAACAGCCAGTTTGCCCAACCACTCCAAGCAGTAGCCGCCTTCCAGAACCGATATGATCCGGCTGTGGGTATACTGATCGGCCAATTGCAAGATGGTTTTCATGACCCATATATACCCGTCCCGGGAAAGCTCAATGTCGGCCATGTCGTCGGCTTCATGGGCATCAAATCCACAGGAAACCAGAATGAATTCCGGTTTGAACATCTCCATGGCCGGCAATAGATCTTGTTGAATCAGGGTTTTGTAGGTGTCATCGCCCTGGCCCGGCAGCACCAGGGAATTTTTGGTGAAGCCTTCCCCCGGACCGGTTCCCCTTTCAAAATCCCGACCGGATCCGGGAAAGGAGAAAGAGGGATGCTCATGGATCGAGTAATAAAACACCGTGGGATCGTCTTCAAAAATATGTTGGGTGCCGTTGCCGTGGTGTACATCAATATCAATAATGGCGACCCGTTGGATACCATGGGCCTGCTGCAGATAACGGGCGGCGATGGCCACATTGTTGAAATAGCAGAATCCCATGGCCAGATCCGCTTCCGCATGGTGGCCGGGCGGCCGGATCGCGCAGAAGGCGTTGTCCATTTCATCCGCCATGATTCGCCGGGCTGTTTCAATGACCCCGCCCACAGCCAGAAAGGCGGTGTCATAGGTACTGACGCACATCTGGTTGTCCGGAAAATCAAAGCAGGAATTACCGGACAGGCAGACTTCTTCAAAACGACGGATATAGTGGGGCGGATGAACCGCGTGGAGCCACCGGATATCGGCACGGGTTGCCCGAATCGGTATCAGCCAGTCCAAAAGTCCGGCCGATCGGAGGTTGGCATGAATGGTGGCCAAACGATCGGCTGATTCGGGATGTTCGGAGCCAGTATCGTGGTCCTGATACCGGTCGTCATAAAGATAGCCAGTTCGTTTCATGGAAAACCGCTTACGGAATGATCCGGTCAAAGATGGCATAGGCCGTCTTCAGAGCCGGGCTGCTGTCATCCAAGTCAATTGTGGGCCGACCCTCCAGGTCAAATTCGTACACCGCCTCGTCCGCCGGGATCACGCCGGCCAGTTCCAGTCCGTTTTCCGTGATCATGGCCTTGACCTCTTCATCGGGCTCGGCTTTGGCCTGATTAATGATGATGTAGCTTTTTTGCACCCCCAGTTTGAGGTCTGTGGCCAGTTTATGAATCCGCAGCCCGGCCTGAAGTCCCCGCCGGGACGTATCGGTGACAATGAGCAGCACATCCACATTTTTGGTGGTCAGCCGGCTCAGATGTTCCATGCCAGCCTCGTTGTCCATTACCATATACGGATAATTTCCGGAAAGGCGTTCCAAAAATCCAGTGAGCAGGGTATTGGCCGCGCAATAGCATCCCGAGCCTTCGGGCTGGCCCATGACCACCAGATCAAAATTGTCCTGCTCCATAATTGCCTGTTCCAGCTTCATGGAGATGAACACATCTTTGGTCATACCGCTGGGCACATCGCCTTTTTTCATCTCTTCACGGGCATTTCCAAGGGTTTCTGTTACTTCCAGACCCAGCACCTCGTTGAGATTGGCGTTGGCATCTGCATCAACTGCCAGCACCGGGCCTTTTCCGTGGCTCACCAGATATTTGACCAGAAAACCGGAAACCGTGGTTTTTCCTGTGCCGCCTTTCCCTGCCATGGCAATGGAAATCGTCATCGTAAAGCACTCCTTGTTTTAAGCATGCGGAAAGCGAAGACCACATCCCGCAAGGGATTGATGCAAAAAATGCCTGTCCGGAAAAGTCCGGCCCGGTACCGACTGATCCTGATGGTCAGGCTTTTTTCAGGCTTTTGGCCGCTGCCAGGGCCAGGATCGTGCCCAGGGCCACACCGAGCAGGGCCGCGAAAAGCACCTGGAACTGTGCGGGCAGCAGAAAGGTGATGGTGTGCATCGGCACCCAGAACAGGGGCAGGGTCTTTTTGAAGACAAAGTTACACTGGACGTCCCAGTTGAGATTCGTCAGGATCTGCACAAAGGGGATGCGGTTTTTCAAAAACCCGCCAACACTGCCGCCCGTGGCCATGATGTGGGCGTCGGTGACCTTGTGCAGGGTCATGAAAATCGGGGCAAAGATAAAGTTTAAGGTGATGCTGATGGAAAAGGCACAGAGCAGACGTAGTCCAAAACTGCCGGTTTTGATTGTGGTAAGATCCACAGGCAGGCCCAGTTCTGCCAGAAAAGCCGGGGCACCTATGGAAAAAATGGTGAAGGCCATCTTGATGCCTACGCCCAGAATGCCCCAGACCAGGGCCCTTGGCAGCAGACCAAAGCCGGCCCGGTTGTAGACACCGGCGGTGATGCGCAGCCCGATGCATTCGCCGAAGGTGGCCAGGATGGCGAACTTGATGAAGCTCATGATGTAGGGGAAGCGGGAGGTGGCGGCCTTGAAGGCATCCAGCGCGCCCGGAACAAAGGCAAAAAAGGCGATGACGGCAAGGCAGGCGCCCAGGGCCTGAAAGTCTTTCCTCTGCATGTAAACTCCTTGTGACGGTGAAGGTCCGCCGTGACCCAAAAGCGCCGGCGGACAGCGTATCCCATAGGTTTTAACACATTAGACAGTGTCGTCTTGATTTTGTAACAATTTGAAATTATTGAGTATTGACAAAATCCTGAGATTTTGTTGGGTGCAATAAATTCAAATTGTTATGTTTTTTAAGGTGACACTATCTAAAAGCGCCTGCCCGGAAAGACCTGCACAGGTTTCCTCTGATTAAAACACCTGCACGAACCAAGTCAAGGGCTGATTGACCGGATTTTCGTGGATACCATGGGACAATTGAGACTTGCTGTTTTTGCCATTGGCGTTGGGACCACGGGTTTTCCATGGACGAATTGGCGGATTTGGGATAAAACCCCACCATCATCACTATGGTTTTCACCCCCATACGAAGGAGTCTTTTATGTTTGAACTGATCAGAAAAAGCATGCTCGCCGGTGTGGGTCTTGCTCTCAAGGCCTGGGATGAGGTGGAAGTGCTGGCCAAAGAGGTTGCCGAACAGGGAAAAATGTCGGAATCCGAAGGCCGGAAGTTTCTGAACGAACTCCAGGGCCGGTATGAGGAAGCCCAGAAAAAACTGGAAGAGCGGGTGGAACGCAGTGTGAAAGATTTTTTGAAAAAGGCGGATGTGGTTACCCAGGATGAACTCAAAGGCCTGAAAAAAGAAATCCGTGAGCTGAAAAAACTGATCAGCGAAACCACCGACGAAGACTTCTCCTGATTCGGGCCCATGATCAGCATCCGAAAACTTGGCGTCATCCGGCGCACCTATCGGAACCTGAACCGTTATCGTCAGATTTTGGCGGTGCTGATCAAGTATGGTTTCGATGATCTGGTGGAGATGCTGAAGATCGACCAATATATCGAACTCGGTCTCCAGCTCATTACCCGCCATCATGGTGATCGGGAAGAGCGGCTTTCCCGGGCCGAACGCATCCGAATGGCCATTGAAGAACTGGGGCCCACCTATATCAAGCTGGGGCAAATCCTTTCCAGCCGTCCGGATCTGGTGCCCATGGATTTTATTGAGGAGCTGGCCAAGCTCCAGGACAAGGTGCCGTCCTTCCCCTTTTCCGAGGTTCGCCGCATTATTTATCAGGAAACCGGCCAGGCCATTGACGATCTGTTTGCCAAGATGGATTCGAAACCCTTGGCATCGGCTTCCATCGGCCAGGTTCACCGGGCTTGGCTCACCGATGGCGAAGCTGTTGCCGTCAAGATTCAACGACCGGGAATCCGCAATATCATTGAGGTGGATCTTGAAATCATGCTCCACCTGGCCACCCTTGCCGAACGGCATATCGAAGAAATCGCCTTCCATCGGCCGGTCAAAATTGTCGAAGAATTTGCCCGCACCATTGAAAAGGAGCTCAATTACACCCTTGAGGCGTCCAGTATGGAGCGCGTGGCGCGCGCTTTTCTTTACGACCCGACGGTTTATATTCCCAAGGTGTATGCCGACATCACCACCCATCGGGTGCTGACCACTGAGTTTATCGACGGTATCAAGGTGTCCTTGGTGGATGAGTTGGATGCGGCCGGCTATGACCGCAAACGCATTACCCGTCGCGGGGCGGACATCCTGCTTGTCCAAATGTTTGAACATGGATTTTTTCATGCTGATCCGCATCCTGGAAACCTTTTTGTACTGCCGGACAATGTGATCTGCCTCCTGGATTTCGGGATGATGGGCACGGTGGACCGCCATACCCGGGAACTTTTTGTGGATCTGGTGGATGCGGTGGTGGGCCAAGACGCGGCCCGGGCCGCCCGGATGCTCACCAAGCTCATGCTCTGGGACGAAGAACCGGATTTCCGGCTGCTGACCAAGGATGTGTCTGATTTTATGGGAGAGCATTTTTACAAACCCATCAAAGACATTGAACTGGGCCGGTTGCTGAACCATATTCTGGAGACCACATCCGCTCACCGCCTGCGGATTCCGCCGGACATTTTTCTGATGATGAAAGCCCTTAGCACAGTGGAAGGGGTGGGCCTGACACTGGACCCGGATTTTGACATGGTGGCCCATACCGCGCCCTTTATCCGGAAGGTCAAACTGGCGCGATTTTCTCCCGGCCGGATCGGGCGGGATGCCATTGGCCTTGCCGCCCAGTACATGGATTTTATCCAGGAATTCCCAAGGGACCTTCTGGAAATTACCCGCAATATCCGGAAAAAAAGATTTACCTTCATGCTGGAACTCAAAGGCATGGAGACCATGCTGTCCACCTATGACCAGATCAGCAACCGCATTTCCTTTTCCATCATCATCGCGGCCCTGATCATCGGCTCTGCCCTGATCGTCATCTCAAAGACGCCGCCCCTGATTTACGGCATCTCCCTGATCGGTATTATCGGCTTTATCACCGCCGCCATTCTGGGTATCTGGCTGCTCGTGGCCATTATCAAAAAGGGAAAGTTATAAATTCGGGCTGGAGCAGAATGCGCAATATCAGGGCTTATTCCTATTCTGAAAACTGGCCCATGGATGCACTGGGCACGGGCTTTCTGCCCCAGGACCCGCATCCCGCGACCCGGGGAACTTGAGACAGACCCGGCCGGCGCGGTGGCCCATTTTCCGCCCGCAATGCCGCTCATGGCTTGATTCGCAGATAAAATGGGTGTACGTGTTTTTTTGTCTGTTTACCTGTCCCTATCATTCATACTTTCCATCGACCGGTGGTCCGGACGATGAGGCACGGAACAATGAGGAGAAATTCAATCCATGGACATCCGTATCCAAAAAACAACCCAGCCCAAACCCAAACCCGATGAACACAACCTGGGGTTCGGGAGAATTTTTACCGACCACATGCTCAATATCGACTACAGTCCGGAAAAGGGCTGGCATAACCCCCGTGTTGAGCCTTATGGCCCGTTTTCTCTGGACCCGTCCACCATGGTGCTGCACTATGGCCAGGGTGTTTTTGAGGGTATGAAAGCCTACCGCACACAAAAAGGCGGAATTCAGCTTTTCCGGCCCCGGGAAAATTTCAGGCGGCTGAACCGGTCCTGCCACAAGCTGTGCATTCCCCCTCTTGACGAAACCCTGGCCATGGAAAGCCTCAAAGCCCTGCTCCGGGTGGACCAGGACTGGATTCCGTCCCTGCCGGGAACCTCGCTGTACATCCGGCCGACCATTATCGCCACTGACCCGTTCCTCGGGGTTCATGCCTCAAGAACCTACCGGTATTATGTGATTCTCTGTCCGGTGGGCGCGTATTATGCCGAAGGGTTCAACCCTGTGAAAATTCTGGTCACCAAAGACCATGTCCGGGCCGTGCGCGGCGGGGTGGGCGACACCAAAACCATGGCCAATTACGCGGCCAGCCTGTATGCCGGCGAAGCGGCGGAGCATGAGGGTTACACCCAGGTGCTCTGGCTGGACGGGGTGGAGCAGAAATATATCGAAGAAGTCGGCTCCATGAACATTTTCTTTGTGATCAACGGCGAGCTTGTCACCCCCGCGCTGAACGGCAGCATTCTGCCGGGCATCACCCGGGATTCGGTGCTTTCCCTGACCCGGTCCTGGGGGCTTCCGGTTTCAGAAAAACGGATTTCCATGGATGAGGTGCTGAAAGCCCATGCTTCCGGGCAGCTCCAGGAAGTATTCGGAACCGGAACAGCTGCGGTGATTTCTCCGGTGGGGGAATTGAAATACGGCGATCAGATCCTTGCCATCAGCGACGGCAAGGTCGGTCCCCTGTCCAACCGGCTTTTTGATACCATGCAGAAAATTCAGTACGGTGAAATGGAAGGTCCTGAAGGATGGGTGGAAGAAGTTCGCTGATGCAAGGGAAGATGCGACGTTTGCCGGCGCATGTGAGCTTTAACAGAAACAGCTGACAAACCTGAAAGCGGTGACCATGGCAACTTTATCCAGCGGTTTGCATGATGCGGTTTTTTTCGAAAACACGGACGATGTGGGCGTTTGTATCCTGTCGGCCGGTCTGGCCAAGCGACTGGAACCCATTTCTTCTCTCATTGCCAAACCGGCATTTCCCCTGTGCGGGGGGCCGCCCATTGCCGAACGCTGGGTCCGGAAATTTGTCCAATTGGGAATCCGGAACATTGCCATGAACCTTCACAAGGTTCCGGATTCGGTTCGCGGATATTTTGGTGATGGCGGACGCTTTCTGGCCGACATCACCTATGTTTATGAAGAACAACCCACCGGCACCCT
>JAJDJS010000040.1 GCA_030267325.1 Desulfosarcina sp. OttesenSCG-928-A07
ACCTTAAACGGAGAATGCAACCCTGAACCTTATTCGGGAAGGAGAACCAGAACATGTTCAAAGTCCTTGTCAGTGATACCCTTGGTGATGCGGGGATCCAGATTTTTAAAGATCACCCTGAAATTGAAGTGGATGTTAAAACCGGATTGTCTCCGGATGAACTGGCCGCCATTATCGGTGATTACCAGGGCCTTGTGATTCGCAGCGCCACCAAAGTCACAGAAGCGATTTTGGAGGCCGGAAAATCTCTCAAGGTGGTGGGCCGGGCCGGAATCGGTCTGGATAATGTGGATATTCCCGCTGCCACCAAACGGGGCGTCGTGGTGATGAATACCCCCACGGGAAATGTGGTGACCACGGCCGAACACGCCATTGCCATGATGATGGCGCTGACCCGCAACATTCCCCAGGGTACCATGACCCTGAAGGCCGGAAAATGGGAAAAGAAAAAACTCCAGGGCAGGGAAGTGTTCAACAAAACACTGGGGGTGATCGGATTCGGAAAAATCGGCTCCATTGTAGCGGACCGGGCCCGGGGCCTCAAAATGCGGGTGGTGGTTCATGACGCCTTCATCACACCGGAAAAGATCGAAAAAGAAGGCTTTGAAAGCGTCACCCTGGATGAGCTGTACGCCCAGGCAGATTACATCACAGTGCATGTGCCCAAATTCAAGGAAACCGCCGGCATGCTGAACAAGGCCGCCTTTGACAAAATGAAAGACGGCGTCATGATCATCAACTGCGCCAGGGGCGGCATTGTCAACGAAGCAGACCTTCTGGCGGCCATGGAGTCCGGAAAAGTGGCTGGCGCGGCCCTGGACGTGTTTGAAACCGAACCGCCGGGACAAACACCCTTCATCGCCATGGACCACCTCATCTGCACGCCCCATCTGGGGGCCTCCACCGAAGAAGCCCAGACCAACGTGGCTGTGGCTGTGGCCCATCAGATCATTGACTATCTGGTGGACGGTACCATCGTCAATGCGGTCAATGTTCCGTCTGTGGCAAGTTGTCTCCTGCAGAAAATCGCACCGTATATGCAGATCGGCGATCGCATGGGATGTCTCCAGGCCCAGTTGGCCAAGGGGCCGATCCGGGAAGTGATCGTCGAATACACGGGTAATTTCAAGGGGATGGATCTGGCACCCGTTTCAACAAGCATTCTGAAGGGCATGCTCACCCGCATGGTCAAACACTCGGTGAACTTTGTCAACGCGCCGGTGGTGGCCCGGGACATGGGCATCAAGGTCACCGCCTCCACCGCATCCGGAACTGAAGATTATAATCATTTGATCACAGTGCGGGTCAAAACCGATGCGGGTGAAAATGTGGTGGCCGGAACCATTATCGGCCGCAATGCCATCCGGGTGGTGAAAATCAACGATTTCCGCATGGAACTGATCCCCGAAGGCCATATTCTGCTGATTTTCAATCAGGACCGGCCCGGCGCCATCGGCACCATCGGCACCATTTTGGGCCAGCATGGCATCAATATCAGCCGGATGCAGGTGGGACAGGACAAAGACGGCGTTCACAACGTGATTTTCATCCAGACCGACATATCGGTTCCAGATGCGGTGCTGGACCAGATCCGGAGCACCGATATGGTGAACACGGTAACGGCCCTGGAATTGTAGGATTTAGGGGTCAGGCGACTTGCTGAAAACAGCATAGTCCTCGCCGGAACTTTCCTTCCGTCCCAAAGCGGCTTTTTGGGGATAAACAGCATAAAAAACCGCCGCCTTCTGAAGTTCAAAAGGCGGCGGTTTTATTTTTTTGAGGTGGTCGGGACAGCAGGATTTGAACCTGCGACCCCAGCGTCCCGAACGCTGTGCTCTACCAGACTGAGCCATGTCCCGATGGGTGGTCCTTGTATGTCAGACCCCCTGAAATGTCAAGTATGGGTCGCGGTTTCATCCATCTTTTTATGCGGAAAACGGATTTTCCAATACCATGGTTTCATGCCGACCCGGTCCCACGGAAACAATCTGGATGGGTACACCGGAAAGTTCCTGAATGCGATCCAGGTATTTTTTTGTTGTATCCGGTAGATCTTCGTATTTCAGGATATTGCGGATATCCTGACGCCATCCCGGAAGGGTTTCATAAACCGGCACACAGGCTGCCAGATCAGTGAGGTTTGCCGGAATCTCGTCCATCTTTTCCCCGTTCAGCATATAGGCCGTACAGATTTTCAGTTCATCAAGCCCGGTCAACACATCCAGCTTGGTGATGACAAGGCCCGTCAGTCCGTTGAGCTGAACCGCGTTGTTCAAAATCACCGTATCCAGCCATCCGCATCGCCGCTTCCGGCCGGTGGTGGCCCCGAACTCCGCGCCCACCCGCTGCAGGGTTTCTCCGACGTCATCAAACAGTTCCGACGGAAAAGGGCCGGATCCCACGCGGGTGGTATAGGCCTTGACAATGCCGATGACCCCGTGGATGTCTTTGGGGCCGACGCCGCTGCCGCAGCAGGCATTTCCGGAAACCGTGTTGGATGAAGTGACAAAAGGATAGGTACCGTGGTCAATGTCCAGGTGGGTGCCCTGGGCTCCTTCAAACAGAATGTTTTTCCCGGCTTTTCCCGCTTTCCGGAGTATGGCGGGCACATTCACCACATGGGACCGGAGGCGGTCCGCAAAGGCCGCATAGGTCTTCTCAATGGTGTCTATGTCAACGGGATCGGTATTCAGAAAGTTTTTCAGATAAAAGTTTTTTTCCGGCACAATGGCGTCCAGCCGTTCCCGGAACACTTCCGGGTGAATCAGATCCACAAACCGGATGCCCCGGCGAGTGGCCTTGTCTTCGTAACAGGGTCCGATGCCTTTTCCGGTGGTGCCGATTTTTTTGTCGCCTTTCATTTCTTCACGGCTCTGATCAATCCGCTTGTGATACGGCATGATCACATGGGCCCGGTCGCTGATCATCAAAAGATCCGGCCCCACATCAACGCCTTTTTTCACAAGGGCGTCCATCTCGCCAATGAGGACGGCAGGATCCACCACAACGCCGTTTCCGATCAGGCACCGCTTTTTTTGAAGGATACCCGAGGGGATCAGGTGGCTGACCATTTGCTGCCCATCCACCACCAGGGTGTGGCCGGCGTTGTTTCCACCCTGGAACCGGACCACCACATCGGCGTCAGCCGCCAAAAGATCCACAATTTTTCCTTTTCCCTCGTCCCCCCACTGGGTTCCGACAACTACGATATTGGTCACTTGACGCTTCCTCCATGAAATGATGAACAGGCGGTTTCCCGCAATTTTCGGGCTCAACACCCCGGTTTTCAAGCTCACGCATCAATTGAACAGGATGATCGGGTGTTCCGGCGACGACGAAAAAACATCTGTATGATGGACCGGCACGAGTCTTCCAGAATGCCGGAAATTACCTCCACACGATGGTTGAACCGCGTATCTTTACTGAAATCATAAAGGCTGCCGGCAGCTCCCCACCTGGGGTCCGGCGCACCATACACAAGGGTTTGAATTCGCGAATGGATCACGGCGCCCATGCACATTACGCAAGGCTCGACAGTAACATACAGGGTGGTCCTTAACAAACGATAATTTCCCAGCCGGCGGGCGGCTGCGCGGATAACGGCCAGTTCCGCATGGGCCGAGGGATCACAGTGAGAAAGGGTCTGGTTGTGGCCTTGGGCAAGAATCTTGCCGTTTGCATCCACAAGAACCGCGCCAATGGGGACCTCATCCTCCTGGCCGGCCAGAACCGCTTCTGAAAGGGCAATCTGCATATAGGGGTCGTGGGAATGGGGCATAGGGCGTGTACGTTTATGACAAGCCGGGAAAAACATCAACGCGGCAAGATGAATCCTGTTTTGACGCATTGTTACGGATCGAAAAGAAGGTATCGAATCCGGAAGAGAATTTCAAGGGATGAATCAGGCGGCGGATTCCCGACCTTTTCTGCCACTTGCGGGAAGAAAAGGTCGGGAAGAGAGAATCAACTGGGGCAGGGGGCTATTCGACGTGGCAATACCGATTACCACCCATAACACCTCATGATGTTTTCCATGCGATTGCGCGAAGCCACCATGCGCTCTCTGAGGGAGTCCCGATAGGTGGACATGTCCACGGTCCGGCGCGCCACTCCGGTTCGCATTGCGCTTTCAGCCACTGCCCCGGCCACATACTCAATGAGCCGGTGATCAAAGGGTTTGGGGATGATATAATCCGGCCCATAGGTAAGGGCTTTTGCGTCATAGGCCGCCAGCACATCGTCGGGAACCGGTTCTCTGGCCAGGGCGGCCAGGGCTCTGGCTGCGGAAAGCTTCATGTCTTCATTGACTTCAACAGCCCGCACATCCAGCGAACCCCGGAAAATGTAAGGAAATCCGGCCACATTGTTGACCTGGTTCGGAAAGTCGGATCGACCGGTCCCCATGATCAGGTCCAAGCGCGCTGCCTTGGCGTCAGGGTATGGAATTTCGGGTGTGGGATTGGCGCAGGCAAAGATCACAGGATTCTTGTTCATGCTGCGAACCATGTCCTGTGTGACTGTGCCGGGCATGGAAAGTCCCAGAAACATGTCCGCGCCCTTGAATGCTTCGGCCATATTGGCCCAGGCTTTTTTCTGGGCAAATTCCTTTTTCTGCACACTGAGGTCGCTGCGGCCCTGGTGGATATGGCCGCGGGAGTCGAACATGGCGATATTTTCGTGCTGAACCCCAAGCAGTGTATAAAATCGCGCACAGGCAATACCGGCCGCACCTGCACCGGAAACCACCACCTTGATGTCTTCAGCCCTTTTTCCCGAAATATCCATGGCGTTGATCAGTCCTGCGCCCGAGATGATGGCCGTTCCGTGCTGGTCGTCATGGAACACCGGAATATTCATCGCCTTGTCCAGATGCTTTTCAATGTAAAAACATTCCGGTGCCTTGATGTCTTCAAGATTGATCCCGCCAAACGTGGGTTCCAGGGCCTTGATGATCTGGCACAATTCTTCCGGGTCCGTAACGGCCAGGTCGATGTCGTAACAATCAATATCCGCAAATGTTTTAAAGAGCGCACTCTTGCCTTCCATAACCGGCTTTCCCGCTTCAGGACCAATATTGCCGAGTCCCAGAACAGCCGTGCCATTGGAAACCACAGCCACCAGATTGCCGCGTCCGGTGTAGGTAAAGGACAGTTCCTTGTCCTCCTTGATGGCCAGACAGGCTTCAGCCACGCCGGGACTGTAGGCCATGGACAGATCTCTCTGGTCACGGCAGGGCTTGATGGGGATCACCTCCATTTTTCCGGGACGAATTTTGCTGTGGTAGTCGAGTGCTTCTTGTCGGGTGAACAGAGCCATGGGAATCTCCTTGGTTAAAATGGCAACGCCTGAACAGGATGGGTATTTTCCATCACCGGGACACCGGTGTCATGTCTTATCAAAAGCACTGCTGGCCCTTGAGGCATAACGCGGAAGAATCTGTTTTTTACTTCCTGCCTGTGGCTGTGAAGAAAAACTAATTTTTTACAATTGTGTGCAATTTTATATAAAAAATTGATTGATCACTAAAAATGAAATTGAAATAAATTCGAAAATATTAGTTTTACTCATACAGCAATGATTTTGTTTCCGCAAGCACAAAAAAATGCACGTGAGAAAATTGGTTGAATGGAATAATCAGTTTATTACATGTTTTTTTATGAAAAAATAAAAAATGACTATTAAAATACGAAAAAAACTCATCTTTTTCTTGAACAATGACGGGAGCGGGTAGAAAAGAACGCGGGAAACAGGTTGAACTTCAATTTGAGCGGGGTGCCCAAACCTAAAATAACAATCTAAATTTATTTGAAATAAAACACTTTTTGAATATCAGGCGGGGATAAGTTTGAGGGGCATTGAACAGGACATTACCGGGATGCGGATTTCAAGGCTTCCAGGTGTCTCAAACGGGGGATGATCTGGCGGTGAATATCGCAGAAAACGGATTTTCCGGCCCGATTTCCGGAAAGGAGCAGTCTGTCACGGGGGCATCCGCCCTGGCAGGCGGTTCGCACATCGCACTCCCGGCATTCATCCGGCACATCCGGTTTGTTTACGTCATACTGAAAGGTTTCACAGGTGACCACATCCAGGGGATGCGGGTCAAAAATGGTGCCGTTTTTAAATTCATGGTCCCGGATGCAGGGGCCCACCGAGCCGTCGGGAAACACCACAGCAATGCGCTTGCCGCAGGGATACGGGGAGTCTTCCCGGTCCCACAGGGGAATGAGGAAATCCAGCATAAAGGTGGTGTGCACATCAAAGCCCCGCGTCGCATATCCTTCCAGAAGATCACACAGCTCGTGGTATTTTTTCAGCAGGCGGGCTTTATAATCCGCATTTTTGCCTTCAAACATGTTTTTGTTGTACCGGAGCCGGTAGCCGTTTTCGATACCAAAGGTTGATACCTCAAGGATCCGGTCCAGGTTTTCTTCATCCAGGGTCATGGCAATGGTCTGGCCGACCACGTTGGACCGCTCCCGGATAATCGCCATTCGCCGGCCCAGTTCTTCAAGGGACAGATCGGTGATGTTCATGGTCATCCACTGGATGGCGGCAAGATCATCCCAGTTCACCGAATCCACCAGATCGCCGTTGGTGTTGACCAGTCCCTGCATTCCGCCGGTACGGCGGTTTACCGCATCCATCACCTGCCGGATCCGGTCTGTGCGCAAAAGGGGTTCACCCCCCAGAAAATTGATGAGATTCACCTTGATCTGATTAAGCTCCCAGACTTCGGGAATCCAGTCCAGCAGCCGGGCAAAGGTGTCCTCATTCATTTCCAGGGTATTGTCATCGCCCACCTGGTTGAAGGCATAGCAATACGGGCACCGCCGGGTGCATTTGTAGGACAGGAAGAGAATAAACCAGAACAGGGGGAATTTTTTCCACCCCCCATGGGCCTGGGTTCTTCCATCTGCGGTGGTGTACAACCGCTGCAACTGATCATGTGGGGTATGACGTTTCAAACAGATTCACCTGAAAAAAATAGGATGATGCAGGGGCGCCTCGCGAGGCGCCCCTGGGTTTCAAGATCTGAAAACAGCAACTTATTGGTGGTGCGTAGTATACATCCTGCTTTTTATGCTTTTTGGGACATCCGGGTCAGGGCGGTGCCGACTTTTTCGTACCCGTACTTGTCGATCAGGGCGGCAAGGCCGATTTCCATCTCGTCCACAGCCGGCTCTTCCTCGACTTCCTCTTCCCGTTCCTCATAGATCAGCACATCATTCAGACACCACTGCACACAAAGCGGTCCGCCTTCCTCGCCTTCGCACATGTCGCACTTCAGGGGAAGCCCTGAGTCCGGATCTTTAAACATGTCCCGGGACGGACAGGTGGCCCGGCAGAAGCTGCACTCGTCATATTCCTTGCCGTCAATGATGTATTTGTCCCGGCCCATGCACTCAGCCGCCGTATACTCACCGGCAAACACCGGCAGCCAGATGTCGTCCAGGCGATGGGTGATGATTTTGATCCGGGACGTTGCCGGATTGATGGTGCTGTACTTGGGTTCGGAATGAAACCCGGAGCAGACGATTTCACAGGTTCTGCACCCATTGCATTTGTCCGCGTCAATTTTGATGGTTTTGATGGTTTTTTTAATCTTCGCCATGTTTCAGAAGCCCCCTTTTTTCCAGATCATCAGCCACATATCCCAGATCCAGGCTTTCCAGATGTTTCCGTGTGGGAACGCCGTCCTTGGTCCATCCCTTGAAGTTATAGTAGTGCATCATCAGTTCCTCTTCGTATTCCGGGAACCGTTTCTTCCAGTGATCCAGCGGCGGATACTCGTCTTTCCGGCTCAGGCCGCGCATATTGTTGAAGGCACGGTGGAGATTCCGGCTCCGGTTGACGAGTTTCCGCACAGCCGCCTGATCCACATCCATGCCCGTGGCAGCGGAGATGAGCTTGTAGTAATTGTTCACATGATACGGGGGTTTCAGGCAGAAGGATCCCATGCCCGCGCAAATGCCCAGGGCATCGTCAATATTGTGAATCTCTTCCATCCAGTCCACCAGTTCCGATGCCATCTGGGGCGTGGGGTAATAGGGGTTGGCAAACTCGCCGCGCGGCTCCCAGTCCACAAAATACTGTTTGAATTTGTCGTTCGGAAGCTGTGGCCAGTCTTCCACAAAGGCGATCCGGTCTTCCTTGTTGGGAAAAGGCCCCTGGGGAAAGTTGCCTTCAATCTGGGTGATGCTGACCTTTTCGTTGGTGGAATACATGAGATAATACAAGGGGTCGAACATGCCCAGCTTGATGTTCATCTGTTCATGTTTTTTGGTGGTATTGTGGTCAAATGCTTCCGCGCCCTTGCCGATGCGGCGGGCTGCCCAGTATGTACCGTCTGCCAGCAGATCGCCGATGCCTTCCCGGTGGGCCAGCTTGTCCAGAAGCCAGAAAAACCGGCCTTCCTTGTCTTCGGGACAGCCTTTGAAATCTTCGTCCGTAAAAATTCCCGCCTCGTACAGTTCCACGGCAAAAGCCAGAATCTGGGGCGTTGAAAAAGAATCCAGGCCGTACTCAAACGCCCGCTTGCAGATTTTCCAGGAAAAATCCAGATCATCCACAAAGGCAGCCATGGCATAGGTCAGCTTGGAAAAACACTTGATCATGTAGGGCGGCACATCCGGGTAATTAATCAGGGCCCCGCATTCCTGGGGACAGTTGAAGCAGCTGATGAACCGTTTAATCGCATTGGTCTGGCTTTTCTCCCAGGAGCTGTCAATCTCCTCGGTCCAGAAATCTTTCCGCCGGACCCTGGCGTTGCCCCAGGCAAAACTCTCGGTATGCCATTTTTCATCATAATGCTTCATCATCTGGGGCGATCCGATACCCGACATGATGGTCATGATGCCGGGAAGCGGGTTGTTGTTGCGGTAATTGATGTATTCGGTGATCTCCTTCATGACGTTCATGAATTCCTGACCCCGGGCCAGGTTGACCGCCTTGGTGCCCCGGACGGCAATGGCCTTGATGTTTTTGTCGCCCATGATGGCCCCGCCGCCGCCCCGGCTGGAGCTGGACCGGGACTGCTCAATGGAGGCGACAAAACACTTGTTCTCGCCGGCAAGGCCAATGGCCGCCACCTGAATATCCGGATCGCCAAGTTCCTTCCGGATCAGTTCCTGGGTTTCAACGGCGCCCTTGCCCTTGAGGTGGGAGGCGTCCCGGAGTTCCACCTTGTCATTGTGGATATAAATATAGATCAGCTTGGGCGATTTGCCGCTGATCACCACCTTGTCGTACCCGGCATACTTCAGTTCAGCCGCCCAGAACCCGCCCATCATGGGGTAGGCCAGAAGCCCGGTCTGGGGCGAAATGAAGCTGACCAGGGTCCGGTTGGCGCTAAAGGCGGGCGTCCCGCAGAACAGCCCGGCGCTGAAAATCAACAGATTTTCAGGGTCAAAGGGCTGGGTCTCCGGCGGTACCCGGTCGTAGTGCAGCTTGACGCTGGTGCCAAGCCCGCCCAGATGGGTGGAAAGCAGCCTGGGATCGGTTTCCACCCGTTCAATGTTCCCCCGGGTCAGGTCAATTTCCAGATTATATCCGGTTTCAGCATATCTCATGATCGGTTGCCTCCATGTATCGATTGCGGATATTCATTCGTTCCTTCATTCGTTTATCTGTATGGATCTGTCATTTATTGCGATGCGGCGGTTTTCCGGGGCAAACAGTTCATCCCGTGCCCGTCCGCTTCCGTTTCTTCGGGTTCTTCAGGTTTGATCGGCGGCAGGGACTCCAGGGGAACCTGGGGCGGCCGCACATGCTTCTGGTTTCCGCCCAGTTTCCGGTTGAAGGCATCAAGCCGGGCAAAAAAGTCGTTCTCAGGCCGCTGGGTGAACCGGTCACAGAAAACATCAACAGGATTCCGGTGCCCTGTCATTTTGAGGAGCGCGGGCCGGACAAACTGGTCAAAGGACAAAAGGGCAGCCACGGGATTACCGGGCAGTCCGAAAACCAGGGTTTTGCCGATGGTGCCGAAAATCGTCGGTTTTCCGGGCTTCATGAAAATATTGGAAAACCGGGTTTCCATGCCAAGGGACGAAAAGGTCTTGTGGGTGAGATCATATTTTCCCCGGGAGGTGCCGCCGGAGGTGATGATCACATCCGCAGTCCGCAGGGCATCGGTCAGTACCGCTTTCTGGTCTTCCAGGCTGTCGCCCACAATGCCCATACAAAGGGGACGGCCACCTGCTGTCAGCACCTGGGCCGCCAAGGCGTGGAGATTGGAACTCATCGCCTTGCCGGGTGCCGGCGCGTCATGAAACTCCATCAGCTCATCGCCGGTGGAAATAATGGCCACCACGGGTTTGCGATAAACATAGACATAGGCATGTTTCAGACTGACCAGAACCCCAACAGTGGACGGCCGAACAATTTCACCGGCATGAAGGGCTACATCCCCGCACTTTAACGAGTCCCCGCGAAACCGGATGCCGGCGCCGGCAGAAAGGCTTGCATAACAGGCGACCGTTTCTTCCACCTCGGTGGTGTATTCCATCTTGATGACGGCATCGGCGCCCTGGGGAATCAGTCCGCCGGTCATGATACGGACCGCCTCATTGGCGCCAACAATTCCATGGCAGGGTTTTCCGGCCGGCGCTTCGCCGATAATGCGAAGTTGTACCGGCGTTTCAGGGGAGGCCCCATCAAGGGCCCCACAGCGGACCGCATACCCGTCAACAGCTTAAATATCCGCTGCCGGCAGATCCTCGGCCACATAAATATCCTGGACCAACACCCGTTCCAGGGCGTCCATCACCGGTACGCTTTCATGGGCCAGAACCGGTGTGGCATCCAGAATCAGGTCTTGTGCTTTGGCCAGATCAATCATGGGAAAAACCTCAAAAACCGCCTCAGCCGGTTTTGGCCGATGCGATGGCGGTGGTCAGCACATAGGCGGCCTGAAGCGCTTCGGTGGGACACAGCTCAAAGCACTGCTTGCAGTCCCAGCACTCCCGGAGCGCAACATCGGGAATAAAGCTGATTTCTTTTCGCATGCCCCGGTCCACAAACCCGATGGCATGTTTCTTGGCAACCTCGTTGCAATACCGCACACACAGCCCGCAATGGATGCAAAACGAAGCCTCTTTTTCAAACCGGTTCCGGTCTGCGCCATAGGTTTTGGCCAGTTCCACCAGTTCAAAGGCGTCCGGCGCATGGGCCATGAGCAGCTCAATGAGCATTTTGCGGATGCGGTCCACTTTTTCGGACCGGGTTCTGACCACGAGGTTTTCAGCCACCGGAAACACGCAGGACACCACCAGGCGGGTCCATCCGCGTTCTTCGACTTCCACGATACAGAGCCGACACCCGCCAAAAGGTTCGAGTTTTTCGTGATAGCACAGGGTGGGAATGAAGATGCCGGCGGATCGCGCCGCCTCCAGGACCGTCATGCCCTTTTCCGCGACAACCGCCTGTCCGTCAATTTGCAGGTGAATTTCAGTCATCTTTTTTACTCTTTCGGATTACGCGTTGGTCTTGGGGAAGCGGCGGTGGCACCGGTTCTCCGGAGATCCGGGTAACCGCAGCAAAACGGTCCGGACACACCTCAAAACAAGTGCCGCACCGGGTACATTTTTCCTGGTCAATGACATGGATGGTGCCCTTGGCGCTCTCAATGGCATCGGCCGGACACTTCCGGGCGCAGGTCATACAGGCCTTGCACTTTGAAGGATCAATGTAATACGAAACAAGGCTTTTACACGACAGGGCCGGACAGCGCTTGTCATGGATATGGGCTTCGTACTCTTCCCGGAAATATTTGAGCGTGCTGAGGAACGGATTGGGCGCGCTTTTTCCAAGGGCGCACAGGGCCGCTTCAATGGCGGTTTCCGACAGGGCTTCGAGCAGCTCAATATCCCCTTCCCGGCCTTCGCCTTTGGTGATGCGGGTGAGGATTTTCAGCATCTGGCGCAGGCCCTCGCGGCAGGGCACGCATTTTCCGCAGGATTCGTCTGTGAGAAATTCGACGAAATACCGGGCCACATCCACCATACAGGTGTCTTCATCCATGACGATCATGCCGCCGGAGCCCATCATGGACCCGGCCTGGGTCAGCTCGTCAAATCCCACCGGCAGATCCAGAAGCGATTCGGGAATACATCCGCCCGACGGCCCGCCGGTCTGCACGGCCTTGAACTTCCGGCCGCCCGGAATACCGCCGCCGATTTTAAAAATAATATCCCGCAAGGGGGTGCCCATGGGCACTTCCACAAGGCCCGTGTTGGTGATTTTGCCCACCAGGGAGAAAATCTTGGTGCCCTTGCTGCTGTCGGTGCCGTAGCCGGTGAACCAGTCCGCGCCCTTGTTGATGATCAGCGGCACATTGGCCCAGGTTTCAACATTGTTCAGCACACTGGGTTTTTCCCACAACCCCTTGACATTGGACCGGACATACTTGGGCCGGGGCTCGCCAACGCGGCCTTCCAGGGCGGTCATCAGGGCCGTGGATTCGCCGCACACAAAAGCGCCGGCCCCCATGTGGACTTTCACCACAAAGTCAAACCCCGACCCCAGGATGTTTTTCCCGAGAAAGCCATAGGCTTCGGCCAGCTTAATGGCAGCGTTGATGTTCTGAACCGCCATGGGATATTCCTGGCGCACATAAATGTAGCCTTCGTTTGCGCCAATGGCATAGGCCCCAAGGGCCAGCCCTTCCAGAATGGAGTGGGGATTGCCTTCGAGCAGACTCCGGTCCATGTAGGCCCCGGGATCGCCCTCATCGGCGTTGACAATCACATATTTGGGTGTTTCCGGCGCATCCCGGGACCCTTCCCACTTCCGGCCTGCCGGAAACCCGCCGCCCCCCCGTCCCCGGAGGTTGGCTTTTTTGATTTCGTCCAGCACCTTTTGGTCCGACATTTCAAACAGGGCTTTGGACAGGGCAGCATAGCCGTCAATGGCCAGATAATCCTCAATGCTGGTGGGGTCCACGCTGCTGTTGGCCCCGAACACCAGACGAAGCTGGTGCCGATAAAAGGGAATCTTGGATTCCTGAATGATTTTTTCGTTTGTGGCCGGATCCGTGTAGAGCAGACGGTCAATTACCTTCTTTTCCACAATGGTCTGGGTGATGATTTCCGGCACATCATCGGGCTGAATCTGGAAATAACAGATCTCGTCCGGATGAATGACAATGATGGGGCCCCGTTCACAGAACCCGTGACACCCGGTCCGCCGGATGTCCACTTTGTCACTCAGGCCCTGTTTTTCCAGTTCCTCGGAAAGACGCTCCGCCACACTCCGGCTTCCCGTGGCATGGCAGGCCGAACCCGAACACAGCGTGATGCAGGTCTTGTTCGGATCTCTCCGGGAAAGGATCTCGGCTCTGAGTGCATTCAACTCAGCGGGTGAATTAATCAGCGGCATAGTATCCAATCCTAGTCATAGTTTTTAAGTACGTCCACGGCCTCGCCCGGCGTCATTTTGCCATGGGTTTTTCCGTCAATTTCCACCACCGGCCCGAGCGCGCAGCAGCCCAGGCAGCTGACCGTCTCCAAGCTGAACTTCAGTTCCAGATCTGTTTCACCGGGATTGATGCCTGTCACATCCTGCACTGCATCCAGCACACGGGCCGCGCCCCGCACATGGCAGGCGGTTCCCATGCAGATGTGAACGCCGTGCCGTCCCTTGGGCACCAAGCTGAAGGCCTTGTAAAAAGTGGCAATATGCTGAACCCGGGTCAGGGGAACATTCAGGCGCGTACTGACCTGTTCCAGCGCCGCTTTGGGCAGCCAGTTGTTCTCGCTCTGAATCTGCAGCAACACCTGGATGAGCGAGCTGGGCTCGGCACCATGGTGGTCGACGATCTGATCGATTCGGGTTTTGTCCATAAAAAATTTTCCTTGTTCTGGTCTTCGCTTTCCGTTCTTTTCGGCGTTTCGGCCTTTTCAGGGTCAGGCCAGGGCGTACCGGCTCTGGTCTGTATCGTATTTGACAAATCCGTAACGGGAGGCGCTGTTCACATACTTGGACACCTCGGACGGGGTCAGCCCGAGTTTTCCGGCAATATCAGCAGTGGACAGGGCGCCTTTTTTGAGCAGCAGGGCAATTTGCTCCATGGCCAGTTTGCTGCCCACCAGTTCATCAAAAAGCGCGTCAAACTGCGGGCTGGTATAAAAGGAAACATAGGCTTCCTCTGATTTTACCGGAATCCGCAGCCGCTCCCGTTCCACAAGGCGAAGATAGGGAACCAGAAGCTTTGCCGCCTCCAGTTTCAGCATCAGGGTGGACAGATCCCCATCTTCTCCCTCGCCCCTGCCCAGGGGACCGATGGCCTTGATGTCTTTCGAAAACGAGTCATTGACTTCAGCCAGAAGGTCTCCGTCCGCCCCGGACATGAACTGAAGGCGCAGGCGGTCCGGATTCAGTCCGATCCGGGACATGATTTTCTTGCAGATATACACATTGGCCAGGGCATCATAGTTGCCGTGGGTAATGTAATTGCACCCACCAAACTCGCATCCGCCCACAAATACTCCGTCAAGCCCTTTGGTAAAGGCACGGAGGATGAACTCCAGGTCGACCCGTCCCGAACACATGACACGGATCAGTCGCATTTCATTGGCATATTGTCGTCTGGAAACTCCAGCCAGGTCCGCAGCCCCGTACGCTCACCAATGACAGACAAAACCGAGCAGTTTGGGTTTGAAATCAAGCGCAGCGCTCATTTTGCGATTCTCCATTTAAAAGGTTTGGGGTCAATGGGTTTCCATGGCGGCTTCCATGGCGGCCGCATCAATCTGTTCAAGGATGGACGGGCCGATCACGGTCGCATCAATCTGTCCCTGAAGTGCCTCATTGGTAAAATGCTTCAGCACAATGGCATTGGTCGGGCATTTGGCGTTGCACAGACCATCGCCCTTGCACAATACCGGATTCACCCAGGCTTTTCTTCCCATGGGGGTTTCCCGGAACGAAATCGCATCATAGGTGCAGGCCGTAATGCAGGCCCCGCAGGAAATGCAGTTTTCATCCGTTACTTCGCACACCGCGCCCGAGGCCACCACGGTTTCGTGGGAGAGCAGGGTCAGCACCCGGCCGGCCGCGCCGTAGGCCTGGTTGATGGTTTCCTGGATATGTTTGGGATAATGGGCTGTGCCGCACAGGTATACGCCGTCTGTGGCAAACTCAACGGGTCTGAGCTTCACATGGGCTTCCTTGTAAAATCCGTCCGGGCTCAAGGTCACCTTGTACAGGCCGGCAATCTCGTTTGTGGATTCAGCCGGAATCATGGCCGCAGCAAGGGCAAGGATGTCGGCGGAAAGCTCCAGCCGCTGGCCCAGCACCGGGTCGGTCACCGTGACCTTGATTACCTCCCGGCCTTCTTCATTGACGCCTGCTTCCACCTCTGGTTTGTCTTCCGGCGTCCACCGGATAAACCGGACGCCCTTGTCCGCCGCTTCCCTGTAGTAATCCTCCCGGAACCCGTAGGTCCGCACATCCCGGAACAGAATGTCGATATCCATTTCCGGTTTGGCGGCTTTCAGCTTCAGGGCGTTTTTAATGGAATGCCCGCAGCAGACCCGGCTGCAGTAATTGCGATCGGTATTCCGGCAGCCCACGCACTGGATCATCACCACATGATCGGCAGCAAGGAGCTTCTCGTCACCTGCGGCAATCCGCTCACCCATTTCAAGGTGGGTCATCACCCGGTCATCCTGGCCGTAGAGGTATTCCGTGGGGGTATACACATCCGCACCAATGGCGATGATCGCCGCGCCGTGGGGAATTTCCTGTTTGCCTTTGTCAGACTTGACTGTGGTGACAAAATTGCCCACATACCCGGCCACATCCAGAATGTCGGCGTTATGGTACACATAAATCTGGGGATTCTGGTACACATCGCGAATCAGACCGTCCAGATGGGCCTTAACATCCATGCCCTCCAGGGTGGAGTGAATCCGGCGGGCCATGCCGCCCAGGGCATCGCTTTTTTCCACCAGATGCACGGTGTGGCCCTGGGCTGCAATGGAAAGGGCACAGGTCATGCCGGCAAGTCCGCCGCCCACCACCAAGGCATCCTTGTGGACCGGCAGGTCGAACTCTTTAAGGGGCGCAAGGTAATTGGCCCGGGCAACGGACATGCGGATGATGTCCTTGGCCTTGGCTGTGGCTTCTTCTTTTTGTTTGGAGTGAACCCAGGAACAATGTTCCCGGATATTGGCCATTTCCAGATAGTAGGGGTTGATGCCCGCTTCCCGCAGGGTGTCCCGGAAAAGCGGTTCCAGGGTCCGGGGCGAACAGGCGGCAATCACCACCCGGTTGAGTTTCTTTTCCTGGATCTTGTCGGTGATTTCCTGGGCTGAGTTGGTGGCGCAGGAGAAAAGCTGTTCCTGGGCATAGACCACATTGGGAAGACTCAGAGAATACTCAACACTGGAGGGCACGCTGACCACGCTGGAGATATTGGCCCCGCAATGGCAGACAAACACCCCGATGCGCGGTGCCTGTTTGGCCAGATCCCGTTCTTCCGGATACACCCGCTCAATGGCAAGGTCTCCCCGGCGATAATCCAGCAGGGTGCCGCACTGGCTGCCGGCCGCGCTGGCGGTAAACACAGACTCGGGAATATCGGTCGGGCCCTGGAACGCGCCGGAGGCAAAAACACCCGGCCGACTGGTGAGCATGGGGTTCTCATCAATTGTCTGGTTAAACCCGTGATGATTCAGGGTAATGCCGAACCGGTCAGCCAGCTCTTTGTTGTTCAGGGGCGGGTTCAGGCCGACGGACAGGACCACCATGTCAAAGGTTTCTTCTTTGACGCCGTCATCTGTGGTGGCATAGCGGATCACCACATCCTTGGATCCTTCGATTTCCCGGACAATGGTGGGATAGGTCCGGAGAAAACGCACGCCGGGAAGGGCTTCGGCCCGCTGAAAATACCGTTCAAAATCTTTTCCGTACGCCCGGATGTCATTGTGGAAAATCGTGCATTCGGTGTCCGGCTCATGGTCTTTGGTGAGAATGACCTGTTTCTGGGTATAGGTACAGCAAACGCCCGAACAATAGCTGTTTTCCTCGGGTGTCACCCGCCGGGAGCCCACGCACTGGATCCAGGCGATCTTTTTGGGATGCTTCTGGTCTGATGTCCGCAGCACCTCGCCCTGGTACGGGCCGGTGGAGGACAGCAGCCGCTCGTAATCCATGCTGGTGACCACGTTTTCAAACACGCCGTAGTGGTATTCGGAACGGACCGCCGGGTTGAACGGCTTGATGCCCGATGACAGAATCACCGCGCCCACGTTGAGCTGGACCTTTTCCGGGGATTGATTCAGACGGATGGCGTCAGCCTGGCACACGCTTTCGCAGACCAGACATTTTTTTTCTTTAAGATACAGGCAGGTCTCGTCAATGTAGGCCACAAGGGGAATGGCCTGGGAAAAATACACGTGGACCGCTTTGTTTTTGGAAATATTCTGATTGAAGGGGTCCGGGTACTCCACCGGACAGTACTTCACACAGGTACCGCAGCCTGTGCAGTCCACCTCGGAAATGTACCGGGGGGTTTTGGTGAGCGAAACAGTAAAATCTCCTGCTTCGCCTTCAATCTGGGTAACTTCAGTCAGTGTCAGAACTTCAATGTTGGGGTGCCGGCCGACCTCGACCAGTTTAGGTGAAAGAATTCACATCGAGCAGTCGTTGGTCGGAAACGTCTTGTCCAGTTGGGCCATGTGGCCGCCGATGCTGGGCGCTTTTTCAACCAGGTAAACCCGGAAGCCTGCTGTGGCCAGATCCAGCGACGCCTGGATGCCGCTGACGCCGCCGCCGACGACCATGACATCTCCAAATTGTGTCCCGGCCTTTCCGGAAAAATGGTCGTATATCTCGTTGGGTATGATGGCACTTGTCATGTTGTTTCTCCCTGATGTCAGATATTCGGGAACCCGGCAGGATGATGCGCCGGGGGGATTTACAGTTTTTGTGTCAGATCACGTCCTGGATGATTTCGGTGATGTCTCTGACCGCCACAATGTTCTCAACTTCCAGGTTCAGCCGGCTTTCCTCAAAGTTGGTGATGCAGTACGGACAGGCCGTGACCAGATCCTGGGCCCCCACATCAATGGTCTGACGAATCCGGATATCGGAAAACCGCTCTTCCTTGGGCGTATCCATCCAGATCCGGCCGCCGCCGCCGCCACAGCACAGGCTGTCGTTGCGGGCATCGGCAAGTTCCACCAGCTCCAGACCCGGAACCCGCTTCAGGACTTCCCGGGGCTCATCGTAAACCTGGTTGTGCCGGCCCAGATAGCAGGGATCATGGTAGGCCACGCGCCGGGGATAGGTGCCCGAAAACGTCAGTTTGCCGGTGTCGATGAGTTCCTTCAGATACTGGGTGATGTGGACCACTTCAAAATTGGCCATGAACTCGGGGTATTCGTTTTTGAGGGTGTGATAGCAGTGGGGGGAGGAGACCAGGATGCGTTTGACCCCGTGATCCACAAAGGTCTTGATGTTTTCACGGGCCAGGCTTTTGAAGACGTTTTCGCTGCCGGTTTTGCGGATGCTCTCGCCGCAGCAGTTTTCCTTTTCGCCCAGAATGCCGAACGACACGCCTGCTTTTTCCAGAATCCGGGCTGTGGCCGCCGCCACTTTTTTCATGCGCGGGTCATAGCTCAGGTAGCAGCCCACAAAATAAAGAAGGTCCATGCCTTCTTCAAAGGGCTTAACAGAAAGGTTGTTGTCCGTGACCCAGTCGGCCCGTTTTTTCCGGTCAAACTGGAGGGGGTTGCCTTCGGAGATCAGGCTGGCCCGGGCGGTTCGGGCGGATTTTACCGATGCGGGAAAAACTTCGTAAGCCGATGCAATGCGACGCAGTGCCACACTGATGTCAATCTGCTTGACACCGCGCGGACAGTTTTCCGGACACCGGCCGCAGGTGGTACAGCGCCAGACATCCTCGCCGTCGATTTCCGTCAGCCCGTAGGTGGCCTGCCGGATCACTTTACGCATGCTGAACTGGCGGACCTGGTTCCACGGGCAAACGGCGTCACATTTGCCGCACTGAAAGCACAGCTTGAAGACCTCACCGCCGGCCTCATTGATTTCCTGGATAACTTCTTTGAAGGGGGCTAGGGTTTCCACTGTCTGTTTCCACTTCTTGATTGTCTGTTTTCATCCATGACGGTCGGTGCGGAAATGTTTTTTTGCATGGCACCCGCTCCAAAACCGTGTGACCTGGCCGCTGAAACGAGAATCTGGATAATCAAGACCCACTACTGTGACTATAAAAAAGCTGGATCATAGCTATGCAGCATTTAGCCACCCAGCGGCCAGATGTCAATAGGAATCTCGTATTCTCTTGTTATCTCAACACAAAGTGAACGCCGTTCAATACAGGTGAAAAAAATGACCTGCCTGATTTCACATAAAAATCAAAAAGATCGGTAAAAACGGAAAAATGCGGGGAAGGGGAAAGGGACCGTCTCGAAATGAGCCAACTGTTTAAAGAGGCACTTTAAAAGATCGTTTGCAGGGGGCCAAGTGTCTGTTTTCTTTTCTAACTAACTGTTTTCGAATATTTTTATATCTTTTTTAAAGAAACATTCGCATTAAAATTTAAAACAATTTTATTAGAACTTATCCATAAATAGTGATGACCTTGTTCAGAGTGATCATGGCAGCCGCCAGCATGCTGAGGGCCATATATGATAAATCCGTTTTTTCGTATCGAGGAGCCAACTTGCGAAAACGATTGAACCACGAGTGGGCTGCCTCCACGACCCATCTTCGCGCCCTGAATGTGGGATCCCGTTCAATCAGGTGTTTTTCTTCTCCTCGTGGGCGAATGTGGGGAATGAAACCGTACGCCTTCACAATCGCACCCTTG
>JAJDJS010000041.1 GCA_030267325.1 Desulfosarcina sp. OttesenSCG-928-A07
GGAAAACATTTACGGCCTTCAGCTTGATGTGTGTAACGGCTATTTTCTGCCTGCGGCCTGATGGATGGGCAGGCGAGCGGATCATCATTCTGGCGCCGGGGGCGGCGGATATTGTCGCCAAACTGGGGGCCGGGGACCAGGTGGTGGGAGTTACCGCCCATATTGATCATTTTCCAGCAGCCCAAAAGGTGGGCTCGCACATGGGTCCGGTCATTGAGGTGATGGCGTCCCTGAAGCCGACGCTTCTCATCACCACAGGACGGTTTGCGCCGGAAATGGCGGATCGGCTGGGTGCACGGCAATATGTGTATGACCCGCAACATCTGGAGGATATTCTGGCGGACATAAGGGAACTGGCCGAAATTCTGGACAAAGAAAAAGAGGGGGCCGCACTGGCTGCCGGGCTTGAAAATCTTTTGGCCGGACTTCAGCCGATAGAAAATCCGCCGTCTGTCATGTACGAGACCCGGTCGAATCCATTGTCTCTTGCCAAAAACAACTCCATTATCAAAAGCATGCTGCAGGCCGCCGGTTTTCACTATGCCTATGACGGGGTCTCGGGAATGGTTTCAGTGGAATGGCTGATGGCCCATCCGCCTGATTTTTATATCTATCAAATCGGCCCCATGAACCGAAATCCAATACCCCCGGACCAACGACCGGGCTGGCAGAATTTTGACCCCTGTGTGTGGGCGGTGAGCGAACTGGCCTTTGCCCGGGCCAATACCGACCTGTTTGAACGGGTTGTGGAGATGAACCAGATGCTTGCCGGGAAAACGCCCTGTGCATCCGGGAAACTTTTATACAAGGATGGAAAGCCGTAAAATGATCTACTTTTTGGGCATCGGTCCCGGAGACCCAGAACTGATAACAGTAAAAGCCTGCCGCCTGCTTAAAGAAGCAGATGTGATTTATGTGCCCCAAAGCAATGAGGCGGGCCGCAGTGTGGCGGAAAAAATTATCGCGCCCCATGCGGACACCCGCAAAATACAGATGGCGTACACACCCATGAGCAAGGACCAGAAGGTACTCTCCGCCAATTACACGGCGCTGGCCCGCACCATGTCAGATGACGCGGCAAAAGGGCGGATGGTGGTGTATGTGACCTTGGGCGACAACATGATCTACAGCACATCGCGATATATCGGGCAGTGCCTTAGCCGTATGGACGTTGCCCACGAATTTGTACCGGGCGTGCCGTCCTATGTGGCGGCTGCCAACCATACGGAAATTTCTTTGGCCGACCATGGCGAAAATCTTTTGGTGGTGCCCATGCCCACCACGTCAAAAGCGGTGGCCGAGTTGGTCCACACCCATCATACGGTGTTTTTTATGAAAGTTTCCATGCGCACGCCGGCTTTGGTGGAGTATGTGAAAACATACAAACCCGAGGTGGCGGTTCTGATCCACCGGCTGCAACTGGATGGTGAGGAAATCATTGATCTCACCCGGATTGATGAGGCCCCTGAAAATATCGGCTATTTATCCATGGCCATTGTCAAGGAAGAAGTTTCAACAAATGGTGATCAAGCGGGGATCGCCGGTTGACGAATTACCCCCACAACACTTTTGTGGTCAAAGGCGGCAGAAAACTGAGCACCGGGTTTACTACCGGTTCCTGCGCGGCTGCGGCGGCTGCGGCCGCAGCCCACATGCTGCTGGGAAAAACCCTGATCCAGAAGGTTCGGATCACCCTGCCGGGCGGAACTGAGGCCGTGTTTGAACTCACAGATATCCGGCAGGAACCAAACGCGGTTTCCTGCGCTGTGGTAAAAGATGCCGGCGATGATCCGGATGTCACCGACGGCATTCACATTTATGCCTGCTGCAGATTACAGGACAGCGGTTTTGCGTTGAAGGGCGGCCAAGGCATCGGCAGGATGACCTGCCAGGGACTCAGTATTCCCAAAGGTGAGCCGGCCATCAACCCGGTACCGCGCCAAAGCATCCTGGAAAATGTAAAAAAAGTTTGCGCCCGGCATCAGTATAAAGGGGGTGTGGAAATCACCATCAGCGCCCCTTTGGGAGAGAAAATCGCCCCAAACACCTTTAACCCGCGCCTGGGGATTGAAGGCGGCATATCCATTCTGGGGACCACGGGCATTGTGGAACCCATGAGTGAAAAAGCCCTGGTGGATACCTTAAAGCTGGTCATTGACCGATACAAAGCGGTGGATGCCGACAATATTCTGCTGACCCCGGGAAATTACGGAAAAAATTATTGCAGCGCGGTTTTGGGTCTGGATCGTGAAAAAGCCGTCAAATTTTCCAATTATCTGGGTGAGTGTCTGGATTATGTGGCGTACCGCGAGTTTCAACGCGCGCTGGTGGTCGGACATATGGGAAAGCTGGTCAAGGTGGCGGGCGGCATTATGAATCTCCACTCATCTGTTGCCGACTGCCGCATGGAACTTGTCGGCGTTCATGCGGCCCTGGCCGGGGCTTCGGCAAAACAGGTGGGTGATATGATGCAGTGCAAAACCACAGATGCCGTCATCCCCCTTTTGGATGAATGGCAATTGACAGAAACCGTTCTGACAAGCCTTTTGGAAAGCATCAGGAAACACTTGGCTTTCCGTGTGAAAAACAAACTGGAAATCGGTGTGGTTGTTTTTTCCGGCAATCAAACGCTCATGCAAAGCGCAAACGCATCCATGCTGATGAAACACTTCAGACAGACTTCGGAAAACCATGACTGACACCCCCCGACTCCTTTTTGTGGGCGCAGGTCCCGGCGCGCCGGATCTCATTACGGTAAGGGGCCAAAATGCGCTTCAAGCAGCCGATGTGGTGGTGTATGCCGGGTCCCTGGTGAATCCGGCCTTGCTGGAAAACTGCAAACCCGGCTGCGAAATTTATAACAGTGCCCCCATGACCCTGGAAGAGATCACCGATGTCCTGATACGGGCCGTCAACGCTGGGAAATCCGTTGTTCGCCTGCATACCGGGGACCCTTCCCTCTATGGCGCCATTCGCGAGCAAATGGATATTCTGGATCAACACGCCATTGACTATGCGGTGGTGCCCGGCGTCAGCTCGTTTTTGGGCGCGGCAGCGGCGCTCAAGGCCGAACTGACGCTTCCAAGTGTAAGCCAGACCGTTATTTTAACGCGCATGGAAGGCCGCACAAAGGTTCCGACCAAAGAAAACATGGCAGGCCTTGCCCGGCACGGGGCCAGCATGGTGATTTTTCTTTCCATGTCGCTCTTGAAGGCGCTGACGGAAGAACTGCTCCGGGGCGGTTACACAAAAGATACGCCCGCCGCCATTGTGTACAAGGCGACTTGGCCGGATGAAAAAACAATCCATACCACCGTTGGAGATCTGGTGGATGCGGCCGAATCCCACGCCATCACCAAAACAGCGCTGGTGCTTGTGGGCGGCTTTTTGGGTGATGGTTATGCCAAGTCCAAATTATATGACGCCGATTTTTCCCATGGCTTCAGGAAGGCGGATACACCTTGATCATCGGGATGATTGCATTTACCGCCAGGGGCCGGGCACTGGGGAGCCGTGTACAAGAGGTCATGCCCACCACCCAGTGGCGGGTTTACGACAAAACCCGTGAAGACGCCAAAACCTGGACTTCACGGGAGTTTTACGCCTGCGATGCCTTCATCTTTATTGGTGCGACCGGTATTGCCGTGCGGCTCATTGCCCCATTTTTGCAAAACAAGGCCCAGGATCCGGCCGTGGTGGTCATGGACGAGCGGGGGCATTTTGTCATTTCCCTGGTTTCAGGTCATCTTGGCGGGGCCAACGCGCTGACTGCGGAACTTTCCGCCAGACTTGACGCTGTTCCGGTCATTACCACGGCAACGGATATCAACGGGGTATGGGCGGTGGACATGTGGGCTGCTCAAAACACCTGCGTTGTGGCAAACCCAACAGCAATCAAACCGATTTCCGCAGCTTTGCTGAACGGCGAAAAGGTTGGTGTTGCCAGTGATTTTCCCGTACAGAGCGCCCTGCCCCAGGGACTTTTTTGGGCCAACAGCGGCGCCTTGGGAATTTCTCTGTCGTTTGACACCGACCACGCTCCCTTTACGGTGACGCTGAACCTTGTCCCGAAAATTGTTGTTTTGGGTGCGGGGTGCCGAAAAAACACCCCTTTTGGCGATTTTGAGATGGCGGTGCGGCAGATGCTGGCCCAGTGCCGGATTTGGCCGCAGGCACTGAGAACACTGGCTTCCATTGATTTAAAACGAGAAGAGCCGTGTTTTATAGAATTTGCGCATCACTACAGACTGGCATTTGAAACTTTTTCCGCCAAGGCGCTGAACGCCGCAGCCGGTGACTTCAACGGTTCTGATTTTGTAAAATCTGCCACCGGAACGGACAATGTGTGTGAACGGGCGGCGGTTTTGGCTTCGGGCGGCAGGCTGATTTACGGCAAAACGGTCCGGAACGGTATTACCTTGGCCCTCGCCGTGCCGGACTGGCAGTGTGATTTTAATATGGAGCGTTCATGAAAATAACGATCATCGGCATTGGCCCAGGCGACGAAAACGGTATGACGTTTGCGGCCAGATCCGCCATTGAAAACTGCGATGTGATTGCCGGGTAGGATTTGTACATTGAGCTGATTCGATGGCTGATCAGCGGAAAAGAGATCATCTCCACCGGCATGCGCCAGGAAGTCCAGCGTTGCCGCTTGTCCCTGGACGCGGCCCTTGGCGGAAAAACCGTGGGACTGGTTTGCAGCGGCGATGCGGGCGTTTATGGAATGGCGGGCATTATGCACGAAGTGGCCGCGCCTTTTCCGCAAGTTCCCATTGAAGTGGTGCCGGGCGTGACCGCTGCCTGTGCGGCGGCCGCCATTTTGGGCGCGCCCCTGGGGCACGATTTTGCGGTGATCTCTTTAAGTGACCTGCTGACCCCATGGACAAAAATCACCTTGCGGCTTGACATGGCGGCGGCAGCAGATTTTGTGATCTGCCTGTATAATCCAAAAAGCAAAAAGCGAAAAACCCAGCTGGGAGAAGCTGTGGAAATACTGCGCCGCCATAAAAACGCCGCCACACCCTGCGGTTGCGTGAAAAATGCCGGCCGTGACGGCGAAGCGGTATATCTTTGCACCCTGGATGAATTGATTGATGCGGACATCGACATGCTCTCCACCCTCATCATCGGAAACAGCCAGACCCGGGTCATCAACGGAAAACTGGTAACCCCGCGAGGCTATAAAGACCTGTGAATCTTTTGATTTTCGCCGGAACCCATGAGGGGCGCCTTTTGTGTGAAAAGCTTGCAGACGCCGGACTTCCGGCAGTGGCCTGTACAGCAACGGCCTATGGGGCGGAATGTCTTTCCCACCTCACGGGGATCCGTGTTGTTGCCGGCAGAAAAAACGCTTCTGAAATGACGGCTTTTATCCAAGATGGCCGGTTTGATACGGTCGTGGACGCCACGCATCCCTATGCACGGGAGGCAACGGAAAATATTAGTGCGGCCTGCGCCGCCACGGGCGTACGGTATATCCGGTTGTCAAGAGCGCCGGGTCACTTTGAACATACGATGACGGTACCGAATACCCAAGCCGCTGCCGCATATCTGGCCGGGGTTGAAGGAAAGGCCCTCGTCACCACCGGCAGCAAGGAACTGCATGTTTATTGCGGCATCCCGAATTATCAAAAAAGACTGTATGTGCGCGTTTTACCCGCCACAGAGGGGGTAGCCCGCTGCCATGAACTGGGGTTTGATGAAAAACACATCATTGCCCTGCACGGGCCGTTTTCCCATGAACTGAACGCAGCGCTTTTGCGGCAATTTGACTGCCGTTTTCTCGTCACCAAAAACACCGGCAAAAACGGCGGACTCAATGAAAAGATATCGGCAGCGGAAAGTTTGGGCGTCAAGGTGATTCTGATCAACCGCCCCCTCAAGGAAGAAGGGTTGTCGTTAGATGAGGTCATGGACCAACTGGCCATCCGAAAGGCGATGTGATGCAGATGTATATCATTGGCGCGGGTATGGGAAACACCGACGGGCTTACCGGCCATGCCCGCAACCTGATTGTCCGTGCCGGCGCTGTTTTGACTACATCCCGGTTGTATTCACAGCTGGTTGATTTAAATGACAATACAATTTGCCTGGGCATTGATGAATTGGCTGAGAAAGCCATTTCCCTTAAAAATTCCCATGATATGGTCTGTGTGCTGGTTTCCGGGGATGCCGGTTTTTACAGCGTGTCAGGCAGATTGACGGCTGTTTTGAAAACAGCGGGCATAAAGCCCCAGTGCGTCAGCGGCATCAGCAGCTTGCAGTATCTGGCCAATGCCGTGGGCACAACTTATAATGATGCGGTCACCGTCAGCGTGCATGGCCGTGATACTTCTGTGGTGCCGTATGTGTGCTATAACGCCAAGGTTTTTGTCCTGACCGGCGGCCCGGTCAAGGCCCACAATCTCATCGCCGACCTGGTCAGGGTCGGTCTTGGGGATGTGCGGGTTACCGCCGGCGAAAATCTGGGTGCCCCGAACCAGCGCCTGGTAACGGACAGGGCGGCCAATTTGACAGAGCACACCTTTGACGATTTAACCACGCTGTTGGTGCAAAATCCGGCTGCGGTCAAATACTGGGACATCATTTCCGACAGCGCCTTTATCCGTGGTCAAACCCCCATGACCAAACAGGCTGTGCGCCGGTTTGTGCTGGCAAAACTGGCCATCGCACCGGGTGACACCTTTTTGGATATCGGTGCTGGAACCGGTTCCGTCAGCATTGAAGCCGCTCGTCTGGCCCATCAGGGAACAGTGTATGCTGTGGAAAAGGATGCCGAGGCCATGGGACTGATCCGGCAAAACATAAAAAAGTTCAGCGCCCATAATGTTGAGGTGATTGAAGGTGAAGCGCCGGATGTTTTGGAAAACTTGCCCGCCATGGAAAAGGTTTTTATCGGCGGCGGGGGAAAACGGCTGGATGCCATCATCGCCGCCCTTAGAGCGAAAACTCCCCGCATCCACTTGGTCCTTGCCGCAGTGACGCTGGAAACCCTCACTACCGCAGTCACCCTGTTCAACACCCACAAACTGGCCCATGAGGTCGTGTGCCTCAATGTGGCCAAGGCGGAACAACGCGGCGCTTATCATTTAATGGAAGCCGAAAACCCGGTTTATATCATCAGCGCCGCCATTGATTTCAGAATGGATTTCAGAAAGGCGCCATGACTGTACCCCATGTGTTTGATCCCGATGAGATAGAGCGCAGAAGTTTTGAAATCGTCACCGGGCTTTTGGACGGCCATAAGTATGACGCCGTAAATTTGCCGGTGATCAAACGCTGCATCCATACGTCGGCTGATTTTGATTATGCCGAAAACCTGTATTTTAGCCCCCATGTTCTGGAAAATTTCAAGGCTTTATTCAAAAACGGCTGCACCCTGGTTACGGATACGCAAATGGCCAAGGCCGGTATTGACAGGCGCAGAGCCGCAACATTCGGGATTCAAATTGAATGTTATATCGCTGATGAAGATGTGGCTGCCGACGCCAAAAAACGCGGCGTGACCCGGGCCATGGCGGCGGTTGAAAAGGCCATGGGCCTTTCCGGACCTGTTGTTTTTGCGGTGGGTAACGCGCCCACCGCGCTTATCCGGCTTTATGACGCCATTTGCGGGGGATATGAACCTTCCGGCATCATTGCCGTGCCGGTGGGGTTTGTGAACGTGACGGAATCCAAGGAAATGATCATTAAAACCCCTGTGCCCTGCATTGTGGCCCGGGGTCGAAAAGGCGGCAGCACGATTGCGGCGGCCATATGCAATGCCATTTTGCGGGAAATATGCGCCGTTGACGGCTGATTTTGACCCCCTCACCCCGACCCCTCCCCCAAAAAGACCACTTGGGGGGAGGCGGATGACGACGGTTGAGGGGGCTGATCTGAATTTGCATTTTTCAGAAAATTGCTGCCGAATATCAGATCATGAGCCATGCCATCGGTTATTTGAAATGATTTAAACATACCTTGAGGTGGTCCACCCAGATATCCACAAAAGCATCATACTCGGCGGTCCCCTTGAGGACGGTCTCGCAGGTGATGCCGGCTTTTTCCAGCACCGATTTCCATGAATCCGCCTCTTTTCCGGCCATGTCGTTTTTCGCATGGTCTCCGGCAACCGACATAAAGGGCATGAGGTAGGTCTTTTTGATATTTTTTTTCACCAGCATGTCCAAGATCACATCTATTTCCGGATATCCTTCGACCGTACCCACAAAAACATTGGGATCCTGGAGCTGAAGCTGAAACATCATGGCCGCGTAAAAAGCATTGGCCGGATGAGGGGTGCCGTGGCCCATGAGCAGAACCGCATCGGAAGCTTTCCGGGTTTTGGGAATTACCTGAAAAATGGCTGTGGCAACCCGTTCAAAATCCGCCTGGGTGGAAAGCAGGGGGTAGCCCAGCATAATTTTCTGAAAACCGCCCATGCTCCGAAAAGATGCCACGGTCCGGTTCAAGTCGTGATATTCTTCTCCGTCAATGGTGTGGAGGGATTGCACCGCCACATGGGTGAATTTTTCGTCCTGCATTCTGGCCAGGGCCGTGGCTGGAGAATTCAGCACTTTTCCTTCCTTTGTCAGTTTTTCCCGAATGATGTGAGAGGTATAGGCCCAGCGAACCGGGATATCCGGAAAAGTGGCCTTGACCTTTTTTTCAATATTGGAAAAGGAAACCTGGGCAGATGCTTCACTCGACCCAAAGGCCACCAGGAGAATTCCCACTTTTTTTGGGGAAGGACTGCCGTGACCACTCGCCATTGCACAAAAAGGCAGAGCAGCTACGAAACAAATTGCCATCATCAGGGAACACCTTTTGGTCTTCATCTTTTTCTCCTTTGTTTGTGTTTGAGACAACGAAAAAAGCCCTCCATGCGAACATGCATGAAGGGCTGCACCCAGCTTACTTGACCCTTTGGCAAAAAATATCCGCCGAGCCATTTTCTGTCGTGGCACGGCAGCTTAATCAGACAGGTATTCTGACTTCCGGATCATCCGACAATCCGCGCCTTCCCATTTTCGTGGATAAAAAACAGTGGCTTTTTGCGGATATCGTCCCCGGTTACAGCGGCGGGACCGTTCCCGATTTTAACGGGATTCCCTGTTTACGCCAAAAGGCGTCTGATGGGCCTTACTTTAACAGGATAAGTGCCAATGTCAATGTGTTGTTTCCAAGCCATGACACCCCATGGTGCGCCACCCGCGGCAGGAAAATTTGTGTTTTCTGGTATCATGACAAAAGGAAGAGGCAAGGCGCATTGTCGAAATAAAGGCGGCTCATCAAAGAACAAGAAAAATCTATGACTCTGACCGGCTGGGTTGTCTTTCCCCAGCTGCTTCTTAAAAAATTCAAAAACAATGCTTTGTCTAAAAATTTGGTGCCTGCTATTTTCGACCGGCATCACAAGGCCCTAATCCATAATAAACAACCCCATGACAGAAAAATCCCACTACCAAAAACTCGAAATCCTTTTTGAAGCGTTATGTGAGGATCTTGCTTCACTTCTTCCTGCTTCGGAATTGGCAGAGGTCGTAGAGTATCTCGACCATGGCGAATATGGAATTGCTCTGGAAGACTTGTGCTTCATCATTGAAGAAGCAAAAAGGCCCATTACGCAAAAAATATATGGGCTGATTGAACAGCTTGGGATTCTGATGGAAATGAAAAAAGATGTATGGAAAAATCTTGAGGCTTTTATCGGGGAATGATCAGCAATTCAAATGAGAATGAGAGGGTACGGTCCGCCAAATTTTTTCGCCGCAAGCTGGACAAAAACAATCCGCACTTTGACAATTTTCCAGGAAATCCATATGACATCATCCTGATTTGAAATACCTTCATTTTGACCTTTTCATCGGAATGCGCCATGGATCTATCCCCCTCTTCCTGTCTTGGCCGATACCTTGAAATCGAAGGCCTTTTGCACGAATTCTACCATTATTTTAACTATTGTGCTGCCGTCTGTATCCCGAACCTTCTGCGCCTTTCCCAGGGAAACCCTGTGACCGCATGCTGCAAGGATCGTTACTATCAGGTCTATGACCTGGATCACCCGTCCTTTGATCTCTTGCGAGACCAACGAGAAACCCTGTACGGAGCCCCCAAAGACCAGAAAGCAGCCTCCGGTGTAAGCTTGTGCGAATACCACACCCGGACCGGCTGCACACTCTTGTCCCACAAAAGTCCTGTTTGCCTGAGCTTCATGTGCCGGCCCGCCATTGATGCCCTGCGGACGCAATACGGAATTTATACCTACGACTACCTTGGTTTTAACTATGCACTGGAATGGATTCTCACAGGAGACATGGCTGAAAAAGACTGGCTGGACTTCCGGGAAAGTATTGACGAAATGCTTCGCAGGGTAAAAACAGCCCGGGCATGATCAAAGCGGATGAGGAAAGCAGACGGGTCGCAACCCATCTGGCAGGTTTCCGTGAAAACCACGCCTGACCGGACATTTTCTTTAAAATGGTTCTGAAAAACGGCCCAGCATCTGTTCGCAAACCCCAGCCACGGCCAATGGATCGAGGTCGTTGATATCCCCGCTCGCACTTTTCAGGGTTTGGCTTCTGTATCCGAAAGGGGCGAACTTCTCCGGCGAAGTCGGACCAAAAAGACCCAGTGTGGGGGTGCCGAGCAGTCCGCCCAGATGCATGACGCCATTGTCGTTGGAAACCAGCAGACAGCTGCGTTTCAGGATGTGGGCCAGACTTCCCAAGGGCGTCAGCCCTGCCAGATTTTCCGCTGGAAAATTTAGTTGGTCCTGAATTTCCCGCACAATAGAAGCGTCCGCCTGTGAGCCGACCAGTGCAAACCGCCGTGTGCCTCCGGCATTCAAGAGGTTCATGCAAGCGGCAAAATGACCCGGCGCCCATTTTTTGGCAGGATTGGACAAGGCTCCGGGCGCAATACAGATCAGGGAAAAATCAGCCTTGAAATCAATCAGCAGTTCTGCAAAACGCCTGTCTGTTGGCGCTACAACAAAAGGAAGCACTGGCATATCCCCGCTGGTTGGTCCAAAAAACCCAAGCAGAGAAACAAACTGCCGCCACATGGGAATGGTGCCTGAGCGATGGACAACCTTTTCCCGGAAAAGTGTGCGCGGCTTGGCAAATCCCACATAGGTTTCATACTGCAATTTTTGGCCGGAAAACAGGTCCGCAATATGCCCATAACCTGTGCCCAGGTCGAAAACCACGTCAAATCTGTGTGAAAAGACCTGGGAAAAAGCGTCTGGCTCACATGTTTCAATGATCTGGTAGTACGACGGAAGTCCCAGCAGCAAAGCCCGGCGACCCGCGCCTGTCACCAGAAAAATGGTTCGCTCAGGAAAGACCTGGGGTAATCGGACCAGAAACGGAAGTGCCAGAACCTGATCCCCGATTCCTTCAAGGTGTACCACCAGGATCGGTAGAGGTGCGGTAGTCATCACTTTTCACCGCTTATTCGAAAAATACCTGGTCGTACACGTCCAGGTCAGGACAAAGCTTTTGCACCGCTTCAGGGGATTTTGCCACCAAGGCCTGCAAACCGCTGTACATTCCCTGGTAATACCTGCACCAGGGGTGGGGCGTACCCGCGCATCCCGTTTGAGTGAAAGCGTCCAGGGCGCAGCCCGCCTCACAATACCGGCGGTAATTGCAAATCCGGCAGGATGGAATGGTTTCCGCCTTTCTTTCGGAAAGCCGCACCAGTGTAGAGTTGTGTTCCCACAATGTCGATAGTGCGGATACATCTGCCACATGGCCCAGACACAGATCTTTATGGTGCCGATAGCGGGAACAAGCGTGAATCCGCCCGTCCGGCGTAAACGTAAAAAAATCTCTTCCCGCGCCGCATTGGGACCGCATACACCGGTAGGTATGCATCCGGGTGGATAGATTTCTCAGCATGTGGCCGGCATTTTCTTCCGCTACCGGCATTTCTGACCTACATAAATACGCAAGATAAGATTGGTGAAGCGCCAAGTAGTCATCCGGACCCACTGCCAGCTCCGGCCATTTTTTCCGGGCCCGTCCGATTTCATAGACAGGGTTGAATTTGACGCTTCCGGCATTCAGCGCCTCCAGGTTGGCCAACACCTCACTTTGTCTGCTGCCGCTTTCACGGGTTACAACGTGGATCAGGCCTGTCGGAACACCTTGGGCTCTGAGTCTTTCCCAGCCATCCACAATCATCTGATAGCTGCCCCGGCCACTGGGAAACGGTCGGTTCCGGTCATGGGTGTCCTGTGTGCCATCCAAGCTGATCCCGACTTCCAACCCGAGCTCTTTACAAAAAGACACCATCTTGGGTGACAGCAGTGTTCCATTGGTTTGCACCACATAGCGCACCTGTTTGCCCACAACCGCAAATCTTTTCCGTGAGGCCAATACGCATCTGCGGATCAGTTCCGGTGCCAAAAGCGCTTCTCCACCGGCAAATTCAAGGCATGCAAAGGGAGCGGGAAAAGCTTCAACCAGTTCTATAATGCGCTCCATGGTTTGCCAGGACATGGTGGCCGTGATGGATGGACCGGATTCGGCAAAGCAATACCGACAGGCAAGATTACAGCGTTCGGTGGGCACAATCAGGAACAGCGGCGCCACTGTGGCAATGGGTCCGTCTTCGATGAGTTCGTCTGCATAAAAACCGCGCCCATCAACCGTGATCAGCCCCATTCCATACAGAAAGGCCAAAAACCGGCGAAGCGCATCAGCAAATTCGGCTGAACCGGATGCAAGCAGGGTATCCAGCGATTGATGCTGAAGGCGGTCATACACATCCAGCTCACGGGGCGTCAAAAGGCACCAGCCGCCCTGGGAGGGTTCCAGAATCAGCGCCATGTCCCCGCACCAGGTCCGTTCCGCCGGGATTTGCGCCACATGCGGATGGGTTCCGAACACGGCCTCGCAGTAAACCGGGTCTGGTGTGCCAAAGGTTATTTGCGAAAGCACAGGACCCAGGCGGTCCTTTTTCCAGCGCAGATACCGCATGGGCTATTCCACAGCCTTTGATCCGGATGCACAAGTGGCCGCATCTTCCGCCAGGACTGTTCTTCCCGGTGGAAAATGGGTGTCTGCATCACCAAAAGTTGCATGGTGCAGGGGATGGATTCCGCAACAACTGTTGCGTAAAATGCAATCCCCGCAGGATTCAAGAAAATATCGCGGCCTGAGGGAAGATGTATGGTCTATTTCCGGAACCGTAAATTGAACGTCCGACAAATGGTATCTGGGCCTGTCGATTTCACTGGCCCGATGGTAATGGGGGGCGATCAAACAGGCGGGCATGAACTCGGTTTCCACATGCAGACCTTCGCGGTCTCCTTCTTCAATGGCGGCAACCATGAGGGGCGCTGCCTTCCAGAGTGGCACCACCAGTTCTTCAAGCTGGTCTGCCGCCCCGCCTTGCAGATGGGGATAGCTCAGTTTGATGTGTTTCAGACCAGAAAAAGAATGGGCGAGAAACATCACCAGCCCGGAAAGCTGTTGCGCATTGGCGGTGGTCACCACAGTGTTGGTGGTCACACAAATGCCATGTTCAAGGAGATTGCGGATTCCTGCACAGGTCTGCCGAAAACTTCCCGGACGGTCAGTGAGAAAATCGTGGGTATGGGCATCGCAGCCGTGGATGGATACAAAACAGGAGGTAACGCCAGCCTCTTTCAGGGCGCGGACCCAGTCAACCCGTGCCAGGGCGCGGGCATTGGTTTGCAGGGATATCTGAACCGCTCCGTTTGCTCTGGCATAGGCAACAAGCTCCACCAGATCAGAGCGGAGGGTGGGCTCGCCACCGGAAAGATCAAGCCGGGTCACGCCTTCTTCCTGCAGCAGCCCGTCAAACACCTGGCGCAAGGCCTCGGTGGACCGGTCCCCGGCCCCGTGTTTCCATGCTGCGGTACAAAATCGGCAGTGATTGTTGCAGGCGTAGCCCAGCTTAACATACCCGGATTTCGGCAGTTCCCAGGACTTTGCTGCCCGTGCAATGATTTCAGCCGCCATCTTCCAGTTCATTTGGTCATTCATCCAGACCTTTCTGCCCTGTTCCCAGACAACCGGGCTGGCAGCTTTCGCTTCGAAGCCATGCACAGGTCCTGCATATGTGTGGAAAATCCATTCGGGCTGCCTCACATACCTGCGGCCAGGAGAGGTGTTTTTCGCGGGATTCAAAAACATATGCCAAAGGCAGGTCAATGGCCAGACTGTTGCAGGGAAAGACGGTTTTGCCGTCTGGATTGACCACGGGAATCACCGTGTTCTGATCACAGGTCTGCCGCAAGCTGCAGTGCTGCTCCAAAAGCTCAAGCTGCGCCGAAGTCAGGACACAGCGGGGCAAGGGCCTGGACACATGGACCTCAAGACCGTGTTCGAGCCCGATTTTACAGCAGCGTACCACCCTTGCGCCGGCGGCCGTGTCTCCGGGCCTTATGCCGAGGGCGGCAATGGAAACCTGTGCGCCCAGAATAACAGCCATAACGATGATGTTGCGCCAGTTTTCCGTGTCATCCGTTGCCGCAAGGTTAACCCTGAGACAGAGGGATGCGCCCTTGTCGCGATACCAGGAAAGGTGCCGCACCATATTTTTATTGATATCACCGCTCATCCAGTCAGAAACATTGACCGTTACACTATCCGGAACACCGGCAACACGCCTTGCGTTTGTGTAGAGCAGACATCCAAGGCCCTTTTCCCTGGCAAAGGCCTGGGCCTCGGACAAATGGGGCCACAAGGTGGGCTCTCCCCCAAGAAACGAAACCGACGTAAGCCCATGTTCCACAAGGTAACCGATAACTTCCAGGTATTGCGGAAACGCAAGATCTGTCGGGAACCGGTCACGAAACGGGCGGGTATAACAATAGCTGCAGTCCTGATTGCAGCGATAGGTGGGAACAATGTGTACCCGCATGCCAAAGGACTATTTGGTCAGCTTGGGACGGGCAAGTGTCGGTTTATTGACCGTTTTGATCAGGCCATCAAGGGTTCGTCCCACATCGGGAAGTTTTCCAGCCGGAACTTCAACATGGTGGCATTCGGGAAAATCCCCGTGACTGACGGATGGTTTTCCTGTGAGCTTGAGATTACGGAAGGCATCGAGAATGACCTGGGCCTCGGATTTTCCCAGCACAAACCCAATCGATTTCGCGGTTTTGATAGGATCTTTAATAAACGCCGCTGCTTTGTCCGGATTTTCAACCAGGAGCCGAACCAACTTTTGCGTATTGGAAGATTGAGACATGGTTACTCCTTTTGTTGGGGGATAAAGAGGGTCAAACACGTTTTCTTCTTGATACAGACCCGGTACGTTACCACACATTACTGATGCAAACCTGTGAAATCAGGCTGACAGAAGAAAGAAAGATAGGCAAGCATCTTTTCCTGTCTTCGGAGCTAATCAATGGATCCAGCATACTTGAAACGAACATTGATGTCCATTTTTCAGCATATCTCATTCGTTGATGTGTGCTCGATCTGAAAAATGCCTTGTGACTTACCGGTGTTTCTGTCCACTGCAGATCAGGCAGCACCCGCATCGTTAAGCTTTCCGGTAGGCTTCAATATCCATCAGCCGGTTATGGCTGCGGACAAACACCCCGTTTCCCCGGCCCACTTCTTTGCCGTTGTTATATACCACAGACTCGGCAATAAACTGGGTGCGGTTCTGGTTGACCAGCGTGCCCACGGCTTTCAACCGGCCCGATGACACCGGCCGGGTCAGATAGGTGGTAAAGGCAATGGTCAGCACAAACACCTCTGTTTCACAGGTGCTGACCCCAAAAAAGGCAGCGTCGTCCAGAAGTTTGAAATACACCGAACCGTGCACAGCCTGGCCCCCATGGAAAAATTTTTCCGCCACTTCAATCTCAATTTCAGCATTTCCCGGTGAAAGGTGGATGGAAGGGTCGTAAAACGTGTTGATTGGTGAGGTGATATACATGTTTTTCAGCCGGCGATAGTGGATTTCAAAATCCAGATGGGGCTCAGCAAGCATGGAAATTTTTTCCTTTCACTCAAAGTGCGTATCACGTTGTGGAAATGCCAAACCGGGCTCCGCATCCTGCGGCATCCTGAAAATATCATTCAAAGGTAACACCATCTGTTTTTTTTCAGACATGTGCCAACAACCCGATTAAAAAAAGGGGAACGGAAATGCCGCACCCCTCGAAATGTTCAGATTACGATTTGTGATAAATTCTGCGAACTATTTGCCCGTGTAGAATTCCAGAGCCTTGGGCATATTCTGGTTCAGGTTGTTGATGCGTGTCTGGTCCGACGGATGGGTGCTGAAAAATTCCGGCGTACTGCTGCCGCCTTGCGCCATTCTCTCCCAGAATTCTGGGGCTTTTCTGGGATCATAACCTGCCATGGACATGAAGTAGAGTCCCAGTTCGTCCGCCTCGCTTTCATGTTTGCGCGAAAAAGGCAGCAGTACACCCATCTGACCGCCGACGGAATAGGCTTTCTGGAGTCCCTGGGAAAGTGCTGCAGATTGGTTCTTTGTGGCAAGTCCCAGCACCTGACCGCCAAGACCGGCAACCATGTTCTGGCTTACCCGCTCATTGCCGTGGCGGGCAACAGCATGGGCAACTTCGTGGGACATCACCACGGCAAGACCATTTTCATCTTTTGTGTAGGGCAAAATTCCCGTAAATACAGCGACTTTTCCCCCGGGCATACACCAGGCGTTGGGTGTATCGTCCTTTACCAGATTGAATTCCCAGCTAAATCCGTTAAGAACCTCGGGCGTTCCCTTTGCATTAAAATACGTTTCCGCAGCAGCGGCAATTTTCTTTCCCACCCGCTGGACCATGGCTTGGTTTGCCGTTCCAGTCAATGGCGTGTTTTCATTTAGAAATTCCCTGTATTGGGCTTCGCTCTGGGCCATCAGGGTTGAGTCGGATACAAGGTTCAACTGACTGCGTCCTGTAATGGGAACACTGGTACAGCTCACAACAAAAAAAACAAGGCAACAAAAAAGAAAGGTGGAAAAAAATTTTGACTTCATGTGTTTCTCCTTATCGATCAAGCATTATTGACAAATTTTGAAACCAATGACGCATTTTTTCAAAAAATGGTTTCTAGCATAGAACCCTTTTAAAGGAAAAGGAAAAATTACAAAACAACCCTTATTCCCTTTACCCCATATTTGACTTCTCAGGGTAAATCATCTAGAAAATGGCTGACATCATCTCGGATAAGGCGCTGCTGCCAAGGTTTCTGCCACCGGAATAAAATGCTATAAAATCCATTCATTGGCGAAGACACCATCTCAACCACCCGGACACTACACATGACAATCGAATCCGAATCCCGGCCCCCCTCCCCTGCCTTCTGGCAACTGTCTGTTGAAGAAATCAAAGTTCAGCTTGAAACCGATCTGGATACAGGCCTTTCCACCGCCCAGGTGACTGAACGCCAGCTTCAGTACGGCCCCAACAAACTGACCGGCCGGCCGAAAAAAGGTCTTTTTTCCCGGTTCATCAGTCAGTTCAAAAGCTTCATGATTCTGATTCTGTTTGTGGCAGCGGTGATTTCCGGCGTGACCGGCTATCTGGAAGGCGAGGGGTTTACCGACGCCATCATCATTCTGGCCATTGTGCTGGTCAACGCCTGCATTGGCACAGCCCAGGAAACCAAGGCGGAAAACGCCCTTGAAGCCCTTGAAAAAATGTCCGCCCCCCATTGCAAGGTGTTGCGGGACGGCCAGGTGTCGGTGATTGATGTGCAGGGACTCGTGCCGGGCGATGTGGTGATCATTGAATCCGGCGATCTGGTGCCGGCGGACATGCGGCTGGTGGAAGCGGTGAATCTCAAAATCCAGGAGTCCGCGCTTACCGGTGAATCCCTTCCAGAGGAAAAACACACCGATCCCCTGCCCGACGAGGTGCTGTTGGGAGACCGGGAAAACATGGCCTTTTCATCTGCCATTGTCACCTATGGCCGGGGCCGGGGCATTGTGACCACAACCGGCATGAACACCGAGATGGGCAAAATCGCCGACATGCTCCAGAGCGTTCCGGAAACCCAAAGCCCCATGCAGGCCAAAATTAACCAGTTGGGCAGGATTCTCGGGCTTGCCGCCATTTCCATCTGCGTTTTGATTTTTGTGGCCGGCACCTTTCAGGGCCGCGAGTGGATCGGCATGTTCATGATTGCCGTGAGTCTGGCTGTGGCGGCAATTCCCGAAGGGCTGCCGGCAGTATCCACCATTGTGCTGGCCGTGGGCATGCAGCGGCTGGCCCAAAAAAACGCCATTGTCCGGAACCTGCCGTCTGTTGAAACCCTGGGCAGCACCACAGTGATCTGCTCGGACAAAACCGGCACCCTGACCCAGAACCGGATGGCGGTGGTCCGAGTTTTTACCCATGACAAAATCATTGAAATGAGTGCCTTAAAAGCCCAGATGGCTGATGTTCAGCCGCTGTTGCAGGCCGCGATTCTGGCCAATGACGCAAAACTCAGCCGCGTGGCCGATGCTTGGCAGACCACGGGCGATCCCACGGAAACCGCCCTGATCGACATGGGGCTGGGGGCGGGCCTGAACAAAACCGATCTGGACCGTGACTATCCCCGGGAAGGCGAAGTCCCCTTTGATTCTGAACGCAAAATGATGAGCACCATCCATCGCCATCCGGACGGCAATGCAAACACCCCATGGACTGTGTATGTGAAAGGCGGGCCGGACGAAGTGCTGGAGCGGTGTACCCATATGCTGAAAGACGGAAGCACCGTTCTTCTGGACGAAGCGGGAAAAGACCGGATCCGGAAAGCCAACATCGCCATGGCGGAAAGTGCGCTGCGGGTACTTGCCATGGCGTTTCGGCCGATGGCAGCAATGCCGGCGGACATGTCCAGTGCGGCAGTTGAAAAGGATCTGGTTTTCTGCGGTCTTGCCGGAATGATGGACCCGCCCAGGGAAGAAGCAAGGGCCGCGGTGGCCACCTGCCGCAGCGCCGGTATCCGGCCGGTGATGATTACCGGTGATCACCCGGTAACAGCCCTTGCCATTGCGGAAAATCTGGGAATCCGAAACCCGGAAGACCAAACCATGACCGGCGCGGATCTGGAAAAAATGACAGAGGCAGATCTCGATACGGTGGTGGAAACCACATCGGTGTATGCCAGGGTTGCGCCGGAGCACAAGGCCCGCATTGTAAAGGCCCTTCAGCAAAAAGGCGCGGTGGTGGCCATGACCGGA
>JAJDJS010000042.1 GCA_030267325.1 Desulfosarcina sp. OttesenSCG-928-A07
AAACGCGGTCGGAATATTTGGGCTTTCTGCCACCGCCAGGACGACGTTTATAGGTTTTCCCCTCTATCCGAGGGGAGCTTGGGATCAAAGGTTCAACCAACGCCCAAAATTCATCGGAAATTTCCCAGGTTCTGATTCGTGCCATGGTATCGCTCCAAAAGAAAAAGTTTTCGATAGACTACCATGACGTCACTATAGTTTAAAGATTTTTTATTTACAGATAAGTTCTTAATTGATTGCCCTGAGAATATGCCAAGGCATTTCTTGACATTTTCCGCACCGGAAAGTAAAAACCTTGGCGGATCACAATGATTTCCTGATTGTCCCATCCATTTGAATCTTTTCAATCATTCTGTCGTGTCAGAATATGTATTGCCCGGGTGGCGGAACAGGTAGACGCAAGGGACTTAAAATCCCTCGGTCGTAAGACTGTACGAGTTCAAGTCTCGTCCCGGGTACCAAGGATTCCATCCGCCAGTAGCGGACAGGTCATTAAGGGACTTTTTGGGTCTTGAAAGAACTTCGGGATGATATAATCATTAGTGTCGTCTCGGTGGTTTGGTTTATCGCTCGATATATTCGACACGGCATGACGCTTCTCTTCACAGGTGTTGAATGTAGGGAGCAACTTTTAAGGTGCAAAAAAAGGTATGCTGTTTTTATCTTTAACTTAATGATGGAGCACTGTATGCAAAGAAAACGTTTCATTGCTGTTTTTGCGTTCGCTTTCCTTCCCCTTTTATGTTCAGGATGTTTTCCTCAGAAACAAGCTCCAGTAGAACAAAAAAAAGTTATCCCCGTTCCTGAAATTCAATATATTGACGCGACGTTAATTGAAGGAAAGACAACAAAACAAGAAGTTCTTGATGCACTTGGTATGCCGGAATCTATTAGTGCCACATCATTGTCGTATCGATATGGCGACCGTAATAATAAAAATTTGCGGGCCAGATTACGTATTGTGCAGAAAGACGGAACAGAATTGAATGTAATTCTTGGTGATGGTTTGAAACATGATAGCATATTGATTCATTTCTCCGGGAGTTATGACGATCAAGGCCGGCATACGCCCTCAAATATAAACACAGGAATTTCTGTTCACTAAAATGGAAAGATCCTACGCTATCATTGCTGTAGCCTTTGTTTTATGTATACTTAACGGCTGCACAGAGCCGAAACAAAGGACATTAGTAGTGACAGATTATGTTCATGTGCCAGCAAAACAAGTAATAGTTCCAAATTTTTCCGAATTGCAACAAGCCGCTAAACAGGGCAATGCTGTTTCCCAATATGAACTGGGTAAACTATATGCTCATGGTCTTGGAGTTCCCAAAAATCATAAGGCGGCGATGGCGTGGTGGGAAAGAGCTGCGCTGCAAGGTTATGCTCCCGCGCAGTATAGCTTGGGATGGATGTATTTTAATGGGGAAGGAGTGATAACAAACTTCGTGAAAGGTTGTGCTTGGATGCAGGCGGCAGCGGCACAAGGGGTTCAGGAGGCCATGAACTATTACAACGAATTTTGTTATAGGTAGTTAAACTTTACGTGTAAGTTTTTATAATCTTATCAAAATCGCTTCGGGGTCTTGTTCGCTACAAACGGGCAGGGTCACGGGTCGGTTGCCCGTGGTGAAGATACAGAGGACAGCGACATTGACCGCCGTGTTGATTCGGCTTCCGGCCTGGGAAGCGAAAGATGACGGTTGGGTGGCGCATTGCGCGGCCACAGGAAAGCAGCCCAACAAACCCTATTCCGGAAAGTTTGTTCTGCGTCTCGACCCGGCCGTTCATGCAAGGCTTGCCATCAAGGCCCAAGCCAGTGGAAAGAGTCTGAACCAGTTTGCCGCCGAGGTTTTATCCCAGGCATAAGCCCCCCAACGGGGTTTTGGACGCTGCTTCATGGAGGCCAGGTCGTGGCGCAACCAAATAGATCGCACGCCGGACGGTGAAACGAACACGCCTGTTTTACGCAACTCGTTGCTGGCTCTGACTTGCCCGTGCGCAGGAAAGGCTATCGCAAAATCTATAACCGCCTGTTCAGTGGCCTCTTCCACACGATTTTTCAGGTTGGGCTTTTTACGGCTGACATCAAACAGCGCTTCACCGCCTCCGGCGTCTCGCGCTGCTTGATATCGGTAAAACGTATCTCTGGAAAAGCCCATAATTCGGCAAGCTTTTGAAATATTGCCGAGTTCGGCGGCGAGGTTGAGAAGTCCGGTCTTGTGTTTTATGACGTTTTGATTGAAAGTTTGCATGGGGAATCTCCGTGGGCATGGTGCCCGGTTGATGGGTTGCTTACACTTCCATCAAAACGGAGTTCCCCTCTTATTTCAAGGGATAACTGTCAGATCAAGTCGAGACGACCCCACATCTGTTGACCCCAAAACAAAAAAAGGAGCCAAGCAGAATCTGCCTGGCCCCTTGATTTGTATTGGCGCGCCCGGAGGGATTCGAACCCCCGGCCTACGGATCCGAAGTCCGGCGCTCTATCCAGCTGAGCTACGGGCGCTCAATATAAATGCCATTGTATCAAAAAGCGACACAATGGCGTTTTGTTTGTATGGGGTGAGTGATGGGATTTGAACCCACGACCCTCAGGGCCACAACCTGATGCTCTGCCAACTGAGCTACACCCACCACAAGAAAAATTGCCTTCTACCAGAGCCGTTTTTCTTTTTCAACTGTTTTTGACACTTTCCCCAAAAAACCGGTCCATGCCATGTCCTGGGCCCATGGGTCGGCAAGGTGTCTTGGGCCCCAGGTTGTTTTTCGGTTCGGGTTTCGCATTGACCCTTTTTTCCTTCTCATATAGAGTGCTGTTTCAGTTAAGAAAAAAGGTTATTCCCCCTTTTTTTTCGGACAGGAGATCCTTTGTGACAAACCTTTCTGTTTTTATCATCCGGGCCGTTATCGGCGCTGTGATTGCCGTGTTTTTGTGCCGTTTTTTTTATCCGGCGGCAAACCTGTTTTATGTTGCTGGTCTGGCCATCCTTCTGGTCGGACTGGCCTATTTTTCCGAATACCTGCGCAACCGCAAAAAACCGCGACCCTGATCCGCGGGCGGAGTTTTTGACCTGTGAAACAGATTATCCTCGGCACTGCCGGACACATCGACCATGGCAAAACCAGCCTGATCAAGGCCATTACCGGAACCAACACCGACCGTCTCAGGGAAGAGCAAAAGCGGGGCATCACCATTGAATTGGGGTTTGCCGCCCTGGACCTTCCCAGCGGCCGGCACCTGGGCATCGTGGATGTGCCGGGCCATGAAAAATTTGTCAAAAACATGGTGGCCGGTGCCACGGGCATTGATATTGTCGCCATGGTGATTGCCGCTGATGAAGGCATCATGCCCCAGACCCGCGAACACATGGAGATCTGCATCCTTCTGGGCGTCAAATACGGTCTGGTGGTGCTGACAAAAATCGACATGGTGGAGGAAGACTGGCTGGAGATGGTGGCCGAGGATATTCGGGGTTTCACTACCGGCACTTTTCTGGAAGATGCGCCCATTGTTCCGGTTTCATCCTTTACCGGAGCGGGAATTCCCGAATTTATCCAGACCCTGGACGATCTGAGCCAAAATGTTCCGGAAAGATCGTCCACCGGTCTGTTCCGGCTTCCTGTGGACAGGGTTTTTTCCATGAAAGGATTCGGAACCGTCATTACCGGCACCCTGATTTCAGGCCGGATCAGCGTGGGCGAGACCATCATGATTTATCCGGGCGGCGATACCTCCAAAGTCCGGGGACTTCAGGTTCACAACCAGAGCCGGGAAACCGCCGAAGCCGGTATGCGCACGGCCATCAATTTCCAGGGCCTGGAAAAAGCTGCCATTAACCGGGGAGACCTCATTGCCAGGGAGAATACCCTTTCTTCCAGCTATATGGTGGATCTGGAATTCCACTATCTTTCCGGCAACAAAAAACCCATCAAAAATCGGGCACAGGTGCGATTTCACACCGGCACCAGCGAAACGCCGGGCAACCTGATCCTTCTGGACCGGGAAGAATTAATACCCGGCGAGACCTGCTCGGCCCAGATTCGCCTTGAAACCCCGGTGAGCCTGGTTCGGGATGACCGGTTTGTCATCCGCAGTTATTCGCCTGTCCGCACCATTGGCGGCGGAAAAGTGCTCAGTCCCATTCCAGCCAAGCACAAGCGCTTTCAACAGGACATCATCGACGGCCTGAACCATCTGACCCATGCGGACCCGGCGGCCATTGTGGATTATCAGGCCAAAAGCGCCGGGCCTTCCGGAGTGACGGTGTCCGCGCTGCTGCTGATGACCAATCAATCTGAAAAAGCCCTGAATGCGGTGATTTCCGATCTTTTAAACCGGCATGTTCTGGTTCTGGTGGATAAGGAAACCCTGACCTATGTGCATTCCACTGTATTTGATCAGATAAAATCCCTGGCCCTTGATATCCTTGCCCGCTATCACCAGCAAAATCCCCTCAAGCCCGGCATTTCAAAAGAAGAACTTAAATCCAAATTTCCGGAATCCTCACACCCCAAATTGTTCACCGTGGTGCTCAACCGCATGATTCGGGACCAGGAACTGATACCTGAAGATGACATTGTCAGACTCAGCACCCACACCGTTGCCCTGGCTGTTGACGAGGTTGCCATCAAAGAGCAGATCGCCGATAGATATCAGCAAAGCGGGCTCACCCCGCCTTACTTCCGGGATATTGCCAAAGACTTGGATGTGGATGCCAAAACCGCCAGAAATGTGCTGGACCTTCTGGTCAGCGACGGCAAGGTGGTGAAGGTCAAGGAAGACCTTTATTTTGACCGCCTGACCATCGACGGCCTGAAGGATCAATTGGTGAGCTATCTCCTTGAAAACGGAGAGATTTCAACACCGACCTTCAAGGATATGACTGGAGCTTCACGGAAATATGTGATACCGTTGATCGAATATTTTGACACCACCCATGTGACCATTCGTGTCGGCGACATCCGAAAACTCAGAAAACGTCAATAACCCTGTGCGTTCAGGTCAGCAAACGGGCGACTCCCATGAAAATCAGATGGCCACGTCAAATCAATTGGAAACAGATCCGGACAATGAGTTTCGGAAAATTTGCCACCCTGCACGTTATCGGCAGCCTTATTGTGGCAATCATTGTTTTATGGGCGATCATCGCCCTTTTCGGTCCGTCCAGGCCACCGCATTTAACATCGCCCTCACCCCCCCAGGCTGCGCCTGAGGCAGTTCCGGAACAGTCGCCTAGACAGACCACCGTGGCCGCTGTCCCCAAAACACCCGATACGCCGGAGCCCGCGCCTGCTGTTGCGGACACCCCGCCTTCTGCGGCCGCTCCAACTCCGTTGCCAGTTGTTGTGTCGCCGACGTTTGCCCGGAGCGCATCGCCAAAAGGCGTGGCCCTGGTTGAGGCCATCACCCAGCCCCTCACCCATGAACTCAAGGATCGGTGGTGGGGATGGCGTCCCAATGATCTCATCAGTGTGACGGACAACATCAACAATTTCCAGATAGGGGTGCTGGAAGTCACGCGCCGAGCCACCATGGCCCTGTCGGACCGGATTGTCCGAACCGGTTCCACGGATGCCTATAATGAAAATGTTGAGCGGGCGGTAAACTGGTTCATGGTCAAAGCCGATAGTTTTTGGTTTCCATCCGCCGAATCCAAATACCTGGATGCCATCAAGGAACTGACTCTTTATGCGGCAAAACTCAAACAGGGAAAGGCGCCTTTTTATAACCGGGCGGACAACCTGATTCCGCTTTTGGTCTCCTTTGAAGATATTCTGGGAAGCTGCAATGAAAATCTGGTGAAGCAGTTTAATGAAGACGGCTCACCTGTGAGTTTCTTCGTGGTGGATGATTATTTTTTTTACACCCAGGGCGTGACCAGCGCCATAGCCACCATACTTGAGGCGGTGCTTGAGGATTTTCAGGCACCCCTGGAATCTCGAAATGCAACGGATCTGGTGAAATATGCCATTGCCGACTGCCAGCGGGCGGCTGCCATTCACCCGTGGATTATTCTTGACTCTGATCTGGACAGTATGCTCGCCAACCACCGGGCACACATGGCCACTCTGGTCAACCACGCCCGGTTTTATCTGACGCAGGTGATAAAGGCCCTGTCCACCTGATGTGACTTCAGCAGATGGACTTCCGGCAAGGGAATCCATAATTTTCCCACCATTACGGTTCCATCCTGGATGCCGGATCCAGGCACCGCACTACCGCGCTTTTTCGTTCTTCTGAATAAAGCGCTGAACCATCAGCTCAATGATCCAGAACCATTTACAATCACTATCACGTCACTTTGTCGGTCGGCTCCGCTGAATAACGGAAACAGGCACAAAAATCCGTCAGCGGGTTATCTCAACAGGATAGGAGGATAACCATGGGAATTTTGTCGTGGATTATTTTTGGTCTGATCGCAGGGGCACTTGCCAAATGGATTATGCCCGGAAAAGATGGGGGCGGCATCATCATCACGATGCTTCTCGGCATTGTGGGCGCGGTGGTGGGCGGCTGGATCGCCACTTTTCTGGGGTTCGGCAAAGTCACCGGCTTTAATGTGGGAAGCCTGGTGATCGCCGTTGTGGGCGCCTTGGTGGTTCTTTTCATTTATGGAAAACTTTCCGGGAAAAAATAAGGGCGCTGATGTGGGGTGGGGGAGCGGTCATGGCAGATCCCAAGCAGGTTCTGGTAACGGATTTTGACGGCACCATTACAGCCCATGATTTTTACCTGCTGGCGGTTCAGCGCTTGTTGTCACCCGAGGCGCTTACGCCCTGGAACGATTGCCTTGCGGGAAAAATTCCCCATTTCACGGCATTGCAGCGTATTTTTCGCCAGATTCGGGCTCCGGAATCCGTTGTTCTGGAATTGCTCCAGGCCATGCGGCCGGACCCGCATCTGGCAGACGCTCTTTCCGCACTGAAAAATGCCGGTTGGCATGTGGTGGTGGCCTCAGCCGGATGCCAGTGGTACATCTGCCGGATCCTGGACGACCTTGGCATTCAACTGGAGGTTCACGCCAATCCCGGTGTCTACCGGGAAGGCGGCCCCCTTGAGATGGAACCACCGGTGAACAGTCCCTTTTACAGCCCGGAAACCGGTGTAGACAAAGCGGGAATTGTGCGATTTTACCAGAAAAAAGACGCAACTGTCGCCTATGCCGGAGACGGATACGCCGATCTTCCCGCCGCCCTTTTGGTTCCGTCTGCCTACCGTTTTGCCCGGGCGGAACTGGCATCATTGCTTTCCCAGCAAAAACAGAAATTCATTCCCTTTACTGTCTGGTCTGATGTGGCCCGTCATCTGCTTTCCCCTGTGGCTGTCGGGCTTGGGTGATCTCATTGCCAAACTCACCGCTGTGGAGGACTGGAAACTCACCTTTCACCCTTCCGGCGAGGTGGTAAACGATTTTGTAGTCCTTCTTCCTGATGCAGCGGTTTGTCAGATCAAGTCGAGACTATCTCACTTCATTCCAATCGGGCCGATCCTTCCTTCCCGGAAAACCTCCTGAAAAATAAAAGCTTTGCTGCAAACAGGGCGCTGATAATACTTCCCTCCATCATTCAAGTTTCGGTATGGATTGGATTGCAAAAATCAGAAATCCCCATTGTCATTTGCTCCATATCAGATGATAAAAGCTGTTCATCCTATCTGTCATACCATTGAAAGGACATCCATCATGCTGCCTGGTGCTGATTTTACAATCGCCTGTTTCCGTTTTCATGGAGAGGTGACAAGCCCGATTCTGCTTCCGGTTTACAAGGGATCCACTTTTCACGGCGGATTCAGTAAGGCACTGGCCCGCATTGGTCCCCGTTTTCGGGAATTTTTCTTTTCCCCCACCTCACCCGGAAAGCATACGCCTTCTTCCGACATTCCAAAGCCCTTTATGCTGATTCCGCCCCTGGAAGAAAAAATCCGGTATCAGCCCGGTGAGCCGATAGAGTGGGGATTGATGCTGTACGGAGAAGCGATTCACCATTTCATGATTGCCTTTGCCGCTTTTGAAACCCTGGGCGAGCGCCTTGGGCTGGGTCGAAGCCAGGGAAAATTCAAAATTACCCATGTGGAGAATCTGGGCGTGGACGCGGCATCACCGGTGTTTTGCGACAACACCTGGTGTTCTCTTCCTCCGCCGGTCAACGCCAGTGAAATTTTGTCTTTTTTCCCTGAAGATGATAGCCAATCGGTACTGCTGCACTTCATCACCCGTTTGCGGCTGAAGGAAAACAACCAGCTTGTCCGGACGCCTCCGGTTTTTTCCGTTTTGATGGACAGACTCCTGGGCCGGATTCACTCCTTGTCCACGTTTTACGGAACCGGCCCGCTGGTGTCCAGGGACCACAAAACCGCCCTGTGCCATCTGGCATCAACGATTCACCTGGATCCTGCCCGCACCGATGCCCACTGGAGCGAGTGGGAACGTCCGGCCAAATCCGGAAGAGATGCCATGTCCTTTGGCGGGCTCGTGGGAACCGCAGAATACACGGGCAGCCTGGCTCCCTTTCTGCCGTGGCTGAATCTTGGGCAGTGGACCGGCGTGGGAGGGAAGACGAGTTTTGGGTTGGGGAAATATCAAATGGAGATAAAAAATGGACATTCTTGAAACCAGATTTCGGATCGTAACTCCGCTTTTCATGGGAGGAGCAAGTCCGGGAACAACAGCAGAACTGCGTGAGCCTTCCATCAAAGGCGTTCTCCGGTATTGGTACAGGGCCATTGATCCTGAATACAAGAAACATGAAGCCCGAATTTTTGGCGGAGCTGGAAAGGGGCAGGGACAATCGTCGTTTCTGCTCCGGATTGACCGCTTCCAAAACACCGTCACAATGAAACCCCACACGGCTATAAACAACAAAGGACTTACCTATTTTATGTTTCCGTTCACGCTGGAAGGTGGGCGACGCAGCTATTTGGAACCCAACGCAATGGTGCGCTTGCAATTCGTTTTCAAGGAAACACTTACGCCTGAAGACCAGCAGAGGATTCTCGCTGCTATTTGGCTCATGGGCCACATCGGTGGACTGGGGACGCGTTCCAGGCGTGGTTTTGGATCTTTTTCTCTGCAATCATGGCAAGTGAACAATGAAGCGTGGCAAACCATGAAAGAACTTCCAATATTAAGCAATTCCGAGACACCAACGACCTGGAAAAAACAATTTGAGAATGGCTTGAATACACTGAAAAAATGGTTTTACGCTGGTAATGCTGATGCCGGGCAGAGAATCTGCACTCATGCAGTGCTGGGAAAAAACACTGTGTTTAAGCTGCTGACGAAGAAATTTACAACCTGGAATGATTGTCTCGCCCGTGTTGCGAAGGATATGCAGAAATTCAGGAAGGAGAATACCGGATCGGGCGAACCCTTTGGTTTACCATGGGGCAGTTCTGATGAAAGGAGCGCATCCCGGATTCATGTTCGTATTTTGAATCTGAACCCGAAATATTATGCGCTGGTTTTCAGAATGGATGGCCCGCTGAGGAAAGATGCGGAGCAGGACGATACCATCCTTGAAAACTATATGAACAATTTGCCCAAATCTTCATTGGAGGTGAAATGGTAAACCAAGACAATACCTTGCATTTCAGCTTCGGTCCTGTTCAGGATTTTGTTGCCCAAGCCCGAAAAACCCGTGACCTGTGGGCAGGCTCCTATCTTTTGTCGTGGCTGGCAGGCAATGCCATGAAGGTTGTTCTTGCATCCGGGGGAAAAATAGTCTCTCCCGATGTTGAGGAAGACGGCCTCATGAAATTGATCCATGACCCGATCCAGAAAGAAAACTATCCGGACGCGGTACGCATTGGCTCTCTCCCAAACCGATTTACGGCAAAAATTCCTGCCCATATCCAGGCTGGCGATGTCGCGCATAAAGCAGCACAGGCCATTCATGGTCAGTGGAAACTGCTGGGGGATGCTGTTCGCAATTATTTGAATGGAAAAGGGAAGGGCGTCATCATCGATGATAACACATGGAATCGTCAGATGAATTCCTTTTGGGAGGTTCAATGGGTCATTGGTGAAGACGGCAATCTCTTGAACCAGCGTAAAAATATGCGGTGTCATCTTCCGGAGTCCGAGCCTGGAGAAAAATGCACCATGTGCGGCGAACGCAAGGAAATTTCACAAGCCAAGCTGGAACCCCTTCGGATTTCGGAAATACGGAAATGGTGGAAAAAAAATGTTTACCCTGAAACAATTTCCGATCTGCGGGAAGAAGATCGCTTGTGTGCCGTTTGCTTGACTAAACGATTGTTTCCCATTGTTTCCCAAGATGTCCTTGGGTGGAAAGCTTCCAAGTATTTCCCCTCAACAGGTTTTATGGCTGCCCTGGACTGGATGGAAATTCTTATTGAAAAAGCCAGAGAAAATGAACAACTCCGGAAGACGGCAAACGACTTCATCAGGACGGCCAGTGAAAATCTGAGAGATATCGCCACGGAATATCACACCTATCTCCCTTTCCTGGAAAAAAAGGTTGAAGCATCAGGCCTTCAACCTGTGATCACCACCTTTGACGGGGGGCTTTTTCATCCTTTTGTTTTGAGAGAAAAAAGCGATCTGGATTTTAAGTTTAAAGGCAGCCCCGAAAAAATCAGGGCAGCGCTTGCGCAGGTACATAAAGGTTTAGCTGAAAGCGGAAGTCAAAAAACAACAGCCACGCCATTTTATGCGCTCCTTCTCATGGATGGAGACGGGATGGGCGCAATATTATCCCGTAATCCGGAAGAACATACCGAGATTTCGCAGGCGCTTTCCGCTTTCACCCAAAAAGTGCCTGCCATTGTTTCCGCCCATCATGGCTGGTTGATCTATGCCGGGGGAGACGATGTTTTCGCTCTTCTTCCCTTAAACAAGGCGATTGATTGCGCCCTTGCCTGCAAAACAGCATACGAAGAGGCGTTCAGATGCCATGCGTCTTTTCTTGATCCTGCAATTTGCACCATTTCCGCAGCCATTCAGTATGCACATATGAAAACGCCTTTGGGACCGTTGGTGAAAGACGCTCATTTATTGTTGGACAAGGTTGCAAAGGATGCCGCTGGGCGTAACGCGCTGGCCTGCCGGGTATGGAAAAGAGGCGGGCCGATTCTGACCTGGTTTCAACCTTGGGATCGCATTGTTGACAATACCGGTGGAAATATTCTGGACGCCACGCGCAGAGCTTTTCAGAACGATTCGGAAGAGCCGGATCAGTTTTCAAGTCGGTTTTTTTACAAGCTCCGCGACATTTTTGAATTTATCAATACGGGGAATTTCAGCAACAGTGAAATTCTTGACCTTCTTTCTGTCGAGTATCTGGCAACACGGGAGCACCAGTGGGGCGATCTTTCCAAGGAAGAAATCTGGAAGAAGGCCGTTTCCAGGTTGGAGTTGATCACGAAGCTTTGTGGGACGCAACAATGTACGTTTTCAGCCGATGGTGCGCTTCTTGTACGTTTCCTTTCCCAGAAGGAGGTGTGAAAATGACAGTCTGGAAATTTGAAGCGCTGGATAGACTTTTTTTCAGAGACAGTCATCCCATGAATGCAGGCGAAAGTGTGTGGCTTGAGTCCATTTTTCCACCAACCGGAAGAACCCTTCAAGGCGCCATACGGACAGCCATTCTGGATTCACTGGGCATTCCTTACCCTGTCTTTAACAATCCGGACGATGCCTCATGCAATGACCTGCGAAACAATATTGGCAATGCCAATTCTCTGGGGCGAATTTCTTTGACCGGGCCGATCCTTCATCTTCATGGGCAGGCACTTTCCCCTTTACCAAGGCATCTTGTAAGAAATTCAGAAGGGTATTTTACTCTTCTCCGACCAGCGGAATCCTCTTGCGAAACAGATTTCGGCCATATTCGGCTTCCTGCGATTCCAGAGGGTCAAAGGGGTTTTCGCCCTGTGGACGGCCACTATCTGGATCAGGAGGGAATGAGGCTTGTTTTGGAAGGAAAAACCGACAAAATAGAAGATCACCTTTTCCCTCTTTTTTCGGAAACAAAAAATCAAAAAACATTGATCTTCCGTGAAGAAAAAGTGGGTCTTGCCCGCAACAACCGTACAAGACAGGCGGAAGACGGAAAACTTTTTGCCATGGCCGCCATCCGTCCGCGCGAAGGTCTTGAAATTGCCATTGAGGTCAATGGATTGGATGAGCAATATGCTCCGAGTGGCGTTTTTGCCCAGCGCCTGGGCGGTGAAGGGCGGCTGGCAAAGGTTTCTATGGCTGAGAACTGGAGTTTTCCGGATGCCTGTATAAGTGAGAAAAATGGACGCATCCGGTTTTCCCTTGTCTTTCTTACCCCTGCTTTAATGCCGGGAAAAGGGTGGTTGCCGGATGAATCCTTCGGAAAAGAAAATTTAGCTGGCGAAGGCTGGAGTGGTGAAGCCGCCGGATGTTGTTTCAAAATTATTTCCGCCTGTCTGGGAAAAGCCTTCAGGCAAGGCGGGTGGGATCATGTGAAACGGACGCCGAGACCGCTCCAGTCCTTTGTTCCCGCAGGTTCCGTTTATTTTTGTGAGGCAGATGCATCTCAAAACGATGCGATTCAACAACTGCACGGCAAGAAATTAGGATGTGATACCGAATATGGCTATGGACTCATTTTTGTCGGACGCTGGTAAAAAGGAGAAAAAATGAATCAGGACAAGATCGCGGAAAAAGCGGCACCCTGCCTGCTCACCATGCAGGCGATTACCTTTTTGCACCCCGGAACCGGCCAGACAACCGGTGTTGTGGATTTGCCCATTCAGCGGGAAGTGCATACCGGCTTTCCCATGATCGCCGGGTCCAGTCTGAAAGGTAGTTTGCGGGATAAGGCGGAACACAGCTTCGAGAAAGATAAGGATCGTGTCAGCATGGTTTTTGGTTCCCAGGTCAATGCAGAAACAGACCTTACTGCAGGCTCATTTTCCATAACCGATGCACGGATTCTCGCTTTTCCCGTGCGAAGTTTACAGCATGTTTTTGTCTGGGTGACCTGTCCGATGGTGTTGAAGCGTATGAAAAGGGATGCCGGAATCATCGGGCTTGATATGAATGGGCTTGGAGAGTTTGAGTTCTCCGCCAACAAGGCATTGGTGAGGAAAAACAAATTCAACGACTCACTTTTTCTGGAAGAAATACAATTTGAGCTGGAGCTGTCTGATGACCACAAAAAGATTTCCAACTTCATCCGCAGCAGACTTTGTGAAAATGCCAATTTTGATCCGGAACGCCTTGTCATCATACCGGATGAAGATTTTGAATATTTGGTAACCCATGCCACCCAAGTATCCACACGGATCAAGCTGGACGAAAACAAGACCACTTCCGGAGACGGCGGCAATATGTGGGTGGAAGAGACCTTGCCGCCGGAAACCCTTCTTTACAGCCTTGTCCTGTACCACGAGCCAAGGATGCAGGATTATACACAGGCACAAGTTATAGAATTTTTTCAGGAACTCATGGCAGATGGTTACCTGCAGATAGGGGCCAATGAAACTGTGGGACAAGGTTGGTGTTGTGTACGCCTTTTTGATGGAAAGGAGGATGCCGATGCCAATGCGAACAAATGACCAGAAAAGAGCTGCTTTTGCACTGAGATTTATTCAGTGCAATAGAAATAAAGAAGATGCTTCAAGGTTGTCGACGCTTGTCATGAAAACTCCGCTTCAGGTATTGCAGCACGGCCTGGGGCAATCCCTGGCATTTCTCATTGCGGATAATGGTCCTGTCACAGGCAGTGATATGAAACCGTCCGGGCGTTTTTACAAAGAGCTTGAAACGTGGCTTTGTGGCGAAAAAGAACCGGACAAACCCTGCAGAATCTACCGAGATGGAGAGTCTGACCTCATCAAGCAGCTCATGGAGGGAAATCGTTCCCAATATATGCAGGCCCAGCGTGAGGCCATTGCCCTTCTGGTATGGATGAAAAAATTTGCCGAAGCCTGGCTTGCCGGTGAAGCTTCTGCAGGAGGATCGTAAACCATGCTCCCATTATATGCCCAAAGCGACTCCGTATTTAAAAACTTTCCCCATGCAGGCCTTCTTTTCGATAAATACCTGGATCAATGGGTGGAACAAGATAATGAACCGGATTCGAAAGAAAATGAAAAGAAGCCGCAAATCGAAAAGAAAGTTTTCTATGAAAATGTCATTCGCCAGTATAAAAAAAGTGAAAGTCAGATCAATCCGGCACTTGAAAAGCATCTGAAAAGGCAGGCGGAACTTTGTACGAATCTGCGCGGAGCCGGGTTTGTTGCCACAACAGACTGGCGTTTTCTTACGGGATTTGGTGCGGCTCATCCGTATGAAGCCGGTTTTGTATGGCACAGAACGCTTTCCGTTCCCTATCTTCCAGGTTCTTCAATCAAGGGCATGATGCGTGCCTGGGCAGAACAATGGCAGGAGGATGCAGCCCTTCGCATGGAAGCGGAAAAGCTTTTTGGTCACAAAGATACCCACCCACAGCAGAATCCCGGAGCCTTGATTATTTTCGACGCTCTTCCATTGGTTGCCCCGAAGCTGGAACTTGATATCCTCACCCCGCATTATCAGGATTATTATTTGGATCCTGAGAACAATTCCCCTGCAGATTATTACGATCCTGTTCCCGTGTTTTTCATCACGGTTGCGCCGGGACAGAAACTTCGTTTCGATCTGGCGCCGCGGCCTGGCGCGCATCCATCGACAAGCGAAGCTAACGCAGATTTGAAAAAGGGAGAAAAGATTCTTGAAGAGGCTTTGCGTTTCCTGGGGGCAGGAGCCAAAACTGCCTTGGGATATGGCAGGATGCTGGACATCACCAAACCCGAGAAACAAGATGCGCCAAAACCGCAAAAGCCCCTGAATGAAACGGACCTCATCAAAGCAAGCGCACTGTTGCAGGGGAAATTTGGTGTTTCCCCTGCACAAAACAATAAAAAAGGCAAATAATCCATCCATTTGGATTCAACATGAAGGGGAGATTGTGATGGAGGCTTTATTGAACACAGCATCATTTGCGCTGGGATTTATTTCAGTAGTCATCAGTATTCTTGGAACTTCCTTTGCCTGGTTGGCATGGGAAGAGTCAAGAAAGGTAAAAATATCCGTTGAAAAAGAAAAAGCCAGAAATGAGCAAACAATAAAAGTATTTTTGCAGTGCGGCGATGAGAAAATCTTTTTGCCAGTAGATATGCTGCGAAAGGATTTTACACGGGCGGAACTTTTGGGCCGCATCGGCATGATCCCGATGAAGAAGAACTGCGAGCGCGAGCGGTTTTCCATTGCAGCGCTGAATACGAATGATTTTTTGGAACGTTTGAACAGGACGGCAAAAAATAGTGGTGGTGACGAAGAATTCCCTATTATCTGCACCAAAGAAGAGTTCGATCGATTTGACGCTAAGCCATGGAACCGTAAAGGATGAACTTTTGAGATTAAATTTGGTCTCGCAGCAGCAAAAGAACAGGCGCCTTGACTGACCGGACTTTTTTTGAACGGGATTCGCCCTGATCCGTGTGAGGGTCAGGCGGGAAGCGGTCACCCTTACGTTCACCTTCATTCATGGAGGCCCCATGTATACACTCACTCTGGAGGCTGTGCTGGAAAAGTCCAACCTCCTTGCGGCCTGGGAAAAGGTTCGGGAAAACAAGGGCGCAGGTGGAACAGATTTTCAGGATGTTGAAGATTTTGAAGCCTCTCTGGATGAAGAGCTTGAGAAGCTTCGCATGGAAGTGCTTGAGGGAAAGTATTCTCCGCGGCCGCTGTTGCGCGTGTGGATGGAAAAGGAGGGAAAAAAGCCAAGAGCCCTTGCCATTCCGGCTATCCGGGACAGGGTGCTGCAAACAGCTGTCACCTTCATTCTGACGCCTGTCTTTGAAGCGGAATTCGAGGATTGCAGCTTTGCCTACAGAAAGGGACGTTCCGTCAATCAGGCTGTTGAACGAATTCTTTTCCTGCGCAACCAGGGGTATCACTGGGTTGTGGATGCGGACATTGAATCCTTCTTTGATGAAATTGACCATGTTTTACTCATGGAAGAGGTGGAAAAACTCGTTCCGGATGAAGACATCCTTTCCCTCATCCGTCAGTGGATTGCCTGCGAGATTATGGAAGGCGGTGTCATTACCCAATTTTCAGAAGGCATTCCCCAGGGTTCGCCTCTCTCGCCCCTTCTTTCAAACCTTTATCTGGATCACCTGGATGAAGCCCTTCTTGAAAACAATTTGCGGGTTGTCCGTTTTGCAGACGATTTTCTTGTGCTGTGCAAAAGCCGTGAACATGCGGAAAATGCTTTGGACTTGACCGAAGATGTGCTTTCTGAACTTCGCCTTAAAATTAATGCGGAAAAAACCCGGATTGTGGATTTTGATACGGGTTTCCGTTTTCTCGGTGTGCAATTTATCCGGTCCCTTGCCATGAAGGTCAAAACTGAAGATGATTTTTCCCTTCCCTTTGAAGATGAGCTTTCCGAAAAATGGACGGAAGAATACGCCGTATCCTTTCCTGAGACGGAAACAGAAAAAACCCTTTCTGTGCCGGTATCCGAAGAAGATGAGGTTTTGGAAGATGATGAAGAAATTCCCCATTCCGGAGATCCCAGACTGCGAACCCTGTATCTCCTGGAGAACGGAACCGTACTCGGAAAGGAATCCGAGCGGTTCACCCTGAAAAAGAAAGGCCGAACCGTGCAGGAAATCCCTGCCATCAAGGTGGATCAGGTCATGGTTTTCGGAAATTGCCAGATCACCACCCAGGCCATGAATTTTTGCCTTGGGGAGAGCATTCCCATTTATCTTCTTTCCGGTCAGGGCCGTTTCAACGGCATCGTGGATTCCTTTTCAACAGATCCTGTTCTTTTGCACAGGGATCAGTTTCAGCGAGCAGGGGATGAAAAATTCTGTCTCGGCCTTGCAAGGGAATTCGTCCGGGGAAAAATAGAAAACTCCCGTGTGATTCTCATGCGGCTTGCACGCAAAAGAAATGTGGATTTTTTGCGTCAGGCAGCAACCCATCTGAAAAGGACTGCGGCCGGAATTGGCGAGACAAGAAATCTTGATCAGTTACGGGGTATTGAAGGCAGTTGTGCGCGGATGTACTTTGGGGCACTTTCCCTGCTGCTTCCGGCGGAATGGAATTTTGTGGGCAGGAAACGCCAGCCCCCGCCCGATCCTGTCAATGCCATGCTGTCCTATGGGTATACACTGCTGTTCTACAACATCTATTCCTTTGTCCGGGCGCGGGGACTCAATCCCCATGTGGGCTATCTTCATCCCCTGCGCGCAGGTCATCCGGCCCTTGTTTCCGATCTTGTGGAGGAATTTCGTGCCATTGTTGTGGATAACCTTGTTGTGAGGCTTATCCTTTCGGAGCAGGTCCGGGTGACGGATTTCACCATGCCCAATGCGGTGACACCCCAATGCCGTATGAGTGATGAAACACGCAGACTGTTCATTCGCCAATTTGAAGCAAAGCTCAACGCTGCCATTACCCATCCCCACACAGATAAACTCATGGATTATCGCAGGTGTATTGAATGTCAGGTGCAGGAGCTGGCCGCTGTCATCCGGGGGAGGCATTCGGCGTACAGACCCATGGTGGTCCGATGAGCGGATTTTTCATGATCACCTATGATATTGAAGAAGACCGCAGCCGTCGCGCAATCGCAAAAATTTTGAAAAACCACGGAATCCGCGTCCAATACTCGGTTTTTGAGTGTTTTATCACTGAGCGGCAGTATGATTCCTTGCGAAAAGCGTTGCAGAAACATATCGGTCCCAGAGACAGTATCCGGTATTATCCGCTGTGTTCCTGGTGCAGGGAAGAAGTGATTCTGCACGGCCCGGGAGTGTTGGCGGACGATGAGGGGTTTGTTCTGATATGAGCGATTTTTGGGTGGTCTGTTTTGATGTGCGTGATCAGCGGCGTTTGCAGAAAATCGCTCGGGAGCTGGAGAATTTCGGTGTTCGGGTGCAGAAAAGCATCTTTGAATGCCATCTCGGGAACAGGGATTTTACAAAACTTCAGAAACGGCTTTTGGGCTTGATGAACAGGGAGGAAGACCACCTTCGCTGTTATCGCCTTTGCCCCAGGGATGCACGGGCCGTGGAAGTGGACGGTACAGGCAAGAAAAGTCTGGATCATGATTATTTTATCGGATAAAGGCTTGTTGTGTCTGTGCGGGGCAAACTGGCGTAAATTTTATTCATGGCAATAAAATTTATGTTTTTTGCGGCGATCATTGGTGTTGTGGATGTCAAAATGGGAAAAAACAACGAAAAATTAAAAATTTCAAGCAGTTCCCTGAAAAGAAAGGAGGACAATCCGCCGCGAGCTGATTTTATTGGGAAAAATTCGTTTTTGAAGGGCTTGGAAAGGGAAAAAATGGGGAATTGGGAGGGAAACAAAAAAATCTGCCGCAAACGCCTTTTTTCAGTTATTGAAATCAAGGGGTTGCAAAGGGACTCCCTTGACTGACCGGACTTTTTGAACGGGATGGAAACCAAGTGTGTTTGCATGCATCTGCTGCCTTGCGGCCACCCTTGACTGACCGGACTTTTTGAACGGGATGGAAACAAAAATGTCGTCTGGATTTTTAAATGTATCTATTTTACCCTTGACTGACCGGACTTTTTGAACGGGATGGAAACCCATTTTTCGCTTTTCTGTTTTTATTCACTACAACTTTTCCCCTTGACTGACCGGACTTTTTGAACGG
>JAJDJS010000043.1 GCA_030267325.1 Desulfosarcina sp. OttesenSCG-928-A07
ATGCGATATGGGCAAAGGCGTGGGAGAGACGGGCAGGGCGGTTTACCTGGATTTTGCCGAGGCCATCAGACGGGACGGCAAGGCGGTGATTGAAAAAAAATACGGCAACCTTTTTCAGATGTACGAAAAAATTACCGCCGACAACCCCTATGAAACGCCCATGATGATCTATCCGGCCATCCACTACACCATGGGCGGGCTGTGGGTGGATTATAACCTGATGAGCACGGTTCCAGGCCTGTTTGTGCTGGGTGAGGCGAATTTTTCCGACCACGGGGCCAACCGCCTGGGGGCCAGCGCCCTGATGCAGGGGCTGGCTGATGGGTACTTTGTTCTGCCCTACACCATCGGCGGATATCTGGCGGGAACCCCGAAAAGCACCGTGACCCCCAGCCACAAGGCTTTTGACGAATCGGAAAAACAGGTGACAGAACAGACCCGCCGGCTGCTGGACATCCGCGGCCATCGCACGGTGGATGATTTCCATAAGTCCCTTGGCCACATTCTGTGGGAGTACTGCGGTATGGCCCGCACCAATGAAGGCCTTGCCAAGGCACAGACAATGATTCAGGAACTGCGGGACGAATTCTGGAAAAATGTAAATGTTCCGGGCACGTCATCTGATTTTAATCAGAGCCTGGAACGGGCCGGCCGGGTGGCGGATTTTCTGGAGTTTGCCGAATTGATGATCATTGACGCCCTGAACCGCCAGGAATCCTGCGGCGGCCATTTTAACGAAGCGTTCCAGACCGAAGACAATGAGGCCCTTCGGGATGATGAGAACTTCTGTTATGTGGCGGCCTGGGAGTTTCAGGGAAAAGACCGGCCGGTGCTGCACAAAGAACCGCTGGCCTTTGAAAACGTCAAACTTGCGCAAAGGAGCTACAAGTGAACAAGACCATTGATCTGACACTGAAGGTGTGGCGCCAGAAGGGGGCGAAAGATAAAGGCCGGTTTGAAACCTATGAGGCCAGAGCCATCTCCACGGACATGTCGTTTCTGGAAATGCTGGATGTGGTGAACGAGGGCCTCACCCTTGCGGGAAAGGACCCCATTGCCTTTGACCATGACTGCCGGGAAGGCATCTGCGGCATGTGCGGCTGTGTGGTGAGCGGCCGCCCCCATGGTCCGGAAAAGGCAACCACCCTGTGCCAGCTCCACATGCGCCACTTTGAAACCGGCGACACCATTGCCATTGAGCCGTTCCGGGCCCGGGCGTTCAAGGTGATCCGGGATCTGGCCGTGGACCGCAGCGCCTTGGACCACATCATCCAGGCCGGTGGTTATATTTCCGTTTCTACCGGCGCAGCCCCGGATGCCAGCGCCATCCTGGTTCCCCAGGAAAACGCGGAACTTGCCATGGACGCAGCCCAGTGCATCGGCTGCGGGGCCTGTGTGGCCGCCTGCCCCAATGCATCGGCCATGCTGTTTACCAGCGCCAAGGTGTCGCAATTTGCCCTTTTGCCCCAGGGGCGGCCGGAAGCGGAAAAAAGGGTCTGGAGCATGGTGCGGGCCATGGATGCGGCGGGATTCGGCAATTGCACCAATGAAACTGAATGCGAAGTCGAATGCCCCAAGGAGGTTTCCATTTCCAACATTGCCCGGATGAACCGCGAATACCTGAAAAGCGGGTTTTTCGCTAAATCCAGTTAGAGATGACGCTTGTCCATGGATTTTGCGTTCCGCAATAGGGACTTAAGGCTGTTATACTGCGCGCCGCCAATAAGTTGCTGTTTTCAGATTTTGAAAAGTAGGGGCGCGATTCATCGCGTCCTGTCTGAAAAAATAAATTGAATGGCGTTCCTGAGTACATAACAGCTTTCTGCCTCGTTCCGGACAAAAATCACTTTACGATGTCCACAAAAAACAGCCCCTTTCCTCTTATACAGAGAGGAAAGGGGCTGTTTTTCTTCAGTCCGAGCGTTTTATGATTTAACCGGAAAAAGGATCATCCAATGCCCGGAAAAAGCGAAGTGCCAATGATGTTCTTCTGAATTTCCGTGGTGCCTTCATAAATGGACAGAATGCGGGCATCGCGGTAGTACCGTTCCACCTTGTATTCCTGGAAATACCCGTACCCGCCAAATACCTGGAGCGCCTCATAGGCCACTTCGTTGGCAATATTGGCGGCGTACATTTTTGCCATGGCCGCAGCCCTGTGATCGCGCTGGCCCTGATCAAATTTGAAGGCTGCCTTGTGAACCAGGTGCCGGGCATTTTCGATTTTGACATACATATCCACAAATTTGTGCTGCATGGCCTGGAACGCGGCAATGGGTTTGCCAAACTGCTTCCGCTCTCTTGCGTATTGATAGGCCAGGTCAAAGGCGCCCTGGGCCACGCCCACGGCCTGGGCGGCGATTTCGATCTTGCTTTCCTCAAAAAATCCCATGGCCTGGTAAAATCCTTTTCCAGGTTGGCCCAGAACGTTTTCTGCCGGCACTTCCAGGTTGTCGAAAAACAGTTCCGCAGAACTGGTCAGCCGGATGCCCATCTTTTCGCCCAGTTCTTTGACCTGAAAGTTCTTTCCGATCATGTCCCGGTCCACAATGAGAATGCTCATGCCCTTGTACTGGGGCGCTGCGTTGGGGTCGGTCTGGCACAGCACCGTATAAAAGTCCGCAATGGTGCCGTTGGTGATGAAGGTTTTGCTTCCGGAGAGATAAAACTTTCCGTCTTTCTGGATGGCGACCGTGTCCATTTTAGTGATATCACTGCCATGGTCCGGCTCGGTCAGGGCAATGGCTGCACCAAATTCACCGGATGTGATTTTGGTCAGATACCGTTTTTTCTGCTCTTCATTTCCAAACCGGTACAAAAATTTGCAAGGAAGCGCGGCAAGGTCAATGGCAAGGCCGATGCTGGAATCCGCGCGGCAGAATTCTTCCACAATCATGGCATTTTCCAAAATCGTCAGACCATCGCCGCCATAGGCCTCATCCACATAAGGGGCGACAAAGCCGAGGCTCGCGGCTTTCCTGTACAGTTCCATGGGAAATGTGTGCGTTTTTTCCAGTTCATAGGCCAGCTCGGAATCAAACTCCTTGTTGGCAAATTCACGGGCTGCGGTGATGATGGCTTTATGGGATTGGGTGGGTTCGAAATTCATGGTTTGTCTCCTTTTTGTTAAGTTTGTGGTTTGGTTTTGATATTTTTAAAAATCCGTTTTTACAGACTGGATGCCTTTTCAAACAAGCCTTCCGCAAATTCCACTTTTGCACGTTCTTTTGCCTTGTAATGGACTTTTTTGCCTGTGGCTGTCATGTCAAGGGAGTCCACAAACCGGTAGTATCTCGGCCGTTTGTAGGAGGCCAGCATGGGATGCTCCCTGCAAAACAGGTCTAGATCCGCAACCGTCAGGGACGGATCGCGCTTGACGACATAGGCAACCACCAGCTGCCCCCATTTCGGGTGCGGCACACTGGTGATGGTGCAGTCTTCCACCTGGGGATTTTCATTGATGATTTCTTCCACCTGGGCGGGCTGGATATTCTCTCCGCCGGAGATGATCATGTCGTCTTTGCGTCCCACAATGGTGACAAATTCCCTGTCGTTCCAGGTGGCCAGATCGCCGATATACAGCCATCCCTTGTAAAACTTGGCTTTGGCTTCTGCTTCCCGGTTCACATAGGTATAGGTGCATTTTCCAGGTGCCCGGACAATGACTTCTCCAACGGTTTCACCATCCTGGGGAACCACATCCCCCGGTTCTGCCAGACGGTCCGGATACACATTCACCACGGCCATGTCGTCATCTGTGCAGGATCGTCCGGCCGACCCTGCCATTTCCGGCAGATCCTGGGGCCGCAGAAACGTATTCCAGAAGGCTTCCGTGGAGCCGTATCCATTGAAAATATTCGGTGTCAGAACCTTCTGGAAGAGAATGCAGTCTTTTCTCTCAAGGGGAGATCCCATGGTGATCACGCCGCCCAGCCGGGAAAAATCCCGGGGTTTCTTCTGCTGTTCCTCGCAGATGGCCTTCAGGGTCACCGGCGCGCCGATCATGAAGGTAAGGCCGTATTTTTCGACATAATCCACAACGATTTCCGGATCAAACGACCGGAGGGTCACCAGCGACGCGCCTGCATAAAATGTCGGATTGGGTCCGCCCGCGTACAGGCCGCCCCGGTGAAACCACGGCGTCATGTTCAGGGTCCGGTCAAAGGGAGAAAGGGGAAAATGCATGAGCACATCATGGGCACTGAGAATTTCATTAATATTGTTCAGCGGAACGCCCTTGGGCATCCCCGTGGTGCCGGACGTATAAAGGCGGGTGGTTTCATCATAAATGGTGGAAGGATGCACGATATCCGGATTGGCTTCGGACTTTCCCCGGACATAGTCATCATAAGAAATTGCGCCGGCAAAAGGTTTAGCCTGCCCCGAGACATCCACCATCACCACTTTTTCCGGCTTGTGGCGGGCGGCCTTCAGGGCTTTTTCAGCAACCACGGAAAGTTCGCTGTCATAAAAATAAACTTTAGGTTTGCTGTCATCCAGAATATAGGCGGTCTCCCCGGATGAAAGCCGGAAGTTAATGGGGCAGTTGATGGCGCCGAGCTTCTGCGGCGCAATATAAAGAAAGGTAAACTCCGCGCAGTTGAGAAGCTGGTACATGACCACATCCTGTTTTTTCACCCCGTCCGCCATCAGGGCATGGGCCAGCCGATTGCATTCTGCATTGACCTGGGGATAGGTCCAGGTTTGGTCCCGCAAGGGGCAGATCACGGCGGTTCTTTCCTTAAAACGCCCCACATTCCTTAGAAATCCGTTAAGATAAGTAAATTCATGGTGAAAGGTTTCTTTAAACATCTCCGCCTGATAGGTTAGTTTTCCACTCATGGTCCGCCTCCTTGTGTCGATGATTGGCGTCAATGAAACTGTTTTTCCCGTTCGTTAATTAGCGTTACGGGAGCATCGCGGGCTTATCTAAAATACTGCGCAGATCCGGGCAAAAAGCGTAAAGTGGAAATCGTACAGGCACCGGTAAAAGACAATTTGCTAAATAATAAAATAGGTTAGGGCTGTTTCAGCATGCAGCTGAAAATTGGAACAACTTTCCTGCAACGCCTGTCGGCGTTTTTTTCCATTCCACAAACATTATGATGATGGGGTAAATCCTGTGCAGCGTCCCAGAGGCGAGACAGATGGTTTCAGCGTTTTTGACAAAACCCCGAGACGAAAAACGCTTATTCCATTCCCCTTTGTGCGCTCATTTCCATTGAAACCTGTTGACCCGCCTCACGAACCATCTGGCCGAACTTTTCTTTCTCCGTAAGATCAAAGCTGAAAATCGGAGCGGACAGCCCAATGCATCCTGCAAGCTCTCCGTTGAAGCTGAAGATCGGTGCGGCGACCCGCCGGACACCTTCCCTCAGCTCCTGATCTTCAAACCCATAACCGCATTGGGCGACAGCTTTGAGTTCCTTGTCCAGGGCAGGAAAATCCGTAATGGTGTGCGGGGTTACCGCCGGCAAACCAATTTTTCCAAGAACTCGCTGACGTTTTTCTTCGTTCATCAATGAAAGATAGACTTTTCCCACACTGACCGCATGAAAGTACGGATATACACTTCCGACGCGGGAATACAGGGCTGTGCCTTCACTTCCGGGTATCTGTTCCAGCAAAATGAGCTGGTCATGATCCAGGGTGGACAGCTCAATGGTTTTTCGCGTTTTTTCAGAGAGCGCTTTCATGTAGGGCCAGGCAAAACGCCGCAGCTCAAACTTGTCGTGGAGACGGTGTCCCAGATAAAGAAAACGCAGGCCCATGCGGTACAGCCCTCTTTTTCCGGACTTGTCCAGAAATCCGCGGCCGCAGAGCGTGTTCAGAATGCGGATCAGACTCTGGCGCGGGATATCCACGTTTTCAATGATCTCGGACAGTGACATCTCTTTTTCAGACGCGGAAATCAGCTCAATGACATCAACGGCCCGATCAATTGCTGGAATAGTTGTTTTGGTTTCAGCCATGTCAATCCATCTTTGGTATCGTTAGTGCCACTATTGGTACTTAATAATAAATTCTATGTCAATCACTAAATTCAAATCATCAGAAAATAATGATGGTGCTGTTTGACTGCCGGCCTGGAACAGCCCTTTCTGTCAGGGTTATGAATTGAAAAAAGGTAATTATTTCATTATGTTTGCGTCATCCCCCGCGTAGTCCCAGGCCAGGCCCGAGGATAACGTTCGTGGGCGCGTGTGATGATAATGGAAAACAAAGCGCTGCTTCATGACGCTGTTGACCATACGTCAGTTGTCTGTCCCCGAAAGTTGAACGTGTAACAAAAAAATGGTAAGTCGCAGATTCTTCCGTGGGCCTGGAAGCTCTATGCAAGGGAGCTAAACGATGGGGTATGATAAGCGACGTGAAAAAAGGCTCAGAAGCGTAAAACTCCTCTATGCTGTATTGGTTGCGGCGGCAATGGTCATCACGGGCGCCGTTCTTCCGGATGCGATATATCAATTGGTTGCTCAACAACTGTCTCTTCTGTTGGGATGGCCTGCTTTTATAGAATGGATGACGGGCGTGCTGGATTCACGGTACGCCAAATGGTTTTACCTGGCAGGGGTTGGGTTTGTTATCGGTTTTTGTACCCGCAGCCGTGTGGTGAATCCGTTATACGCCAGGTTCCTTGAAGAATTTGATGATGCGACCTTCCACCCCATGTCCAGGGCCAAAGCGTATGATGCCCTTTGGGGCGCGGATGTGGGCGGAGAGGACGCATATGCCCTGCCGTTTGTGCTCCCCCAAAAAGGACGCCTCTTTATTGCCTGGGTGAAACTGCGCCAAATGGTTGCCGCAGGAGTGGAACGTGCCGAAAAGGTAAAGAAAGAGCAGAACAGCGAACAGTCCATGTTCGGCTGGGGACTGGTGGTCGGGCCGTCAGGAATCGGGAAGAGCCGTCTGGCTGTTGAGCTGGCGCGTCACTTGCGGTGCGAGACGCGCTTTGACGATCCCATAAAAGAAAATCCGCTGCCTTCCTCCAGATGGAAAAGGCGGCTGGTAAAATTTTCCTCGTGGTGGCGTGTCCAGGTTCGCGGAGATTTTTGTGACCCAGAAGACCCGTGGGATACCGGCTGGCTGAGGCCAACGTCGGAATCCATTCCGTCTGGCCGCACCAGGGATAAAAAGAAGAAAAAACAAACTGAGACGTTTACCGCGCACGACACCCGCACGCGCGTGGCAGGTGAATTGGCTAAAGGTTTGGAAAAGTGGCGGCCGAGACGCCCGACATTGATTTTGTTGGATGACCCCCATCAGGGCGACACCAGCGCGGCAATAAATATTTTTCAAGAAAATGCCAAAGCATATCGTCATCCTGTCATCCTGCTGATTGTGAGCCATGAGGTGCCGAGCGATTTGCGTTTATGCAAAACCCGAAGTACCGGAAAGGATATCTGGGAGCACCAAGGCGGTTTTGCGGGCATGCTGGGCTATCCCATTGATCTTGGTGTTACGCAGTGGTTTTCACCGCAGGAAATAAGGCGTATCGTCGCACACGCGCCTCCGCCCAAAATAACAATCGGTAATAACCGGGATGAAGATATTGCTAAATTCATAAAAAAAACAACCGGTCATCCTTTTCTGGTGGAACTCGGGTTTGATGGGCTCCGCCAGGGGATCCCCCTGGAAAACATCAGCCGAAAAGTACTTCTCGCCGAACGTGTCAAAAGAATAAAAGAGGCCTTTGATCGTTACGGGCTGAAGAAAGACAATGACCGTGAAATAATGATGGTTGCAACCATTGCCGGCTCACGCGATCAGCCCGTCACCCTGGCTGCGTTTAAAGAAGAATATGCGGGCATCTCCTTTGACACGGAGGCCTTATGCAATCTGTTTCCCCATGAGGCGCGGGAAAACTTGCTTCATGCCATTCCTCCGATCCATCCAGCGATTATAGGGGAGGCCTTTGTCAGGGCGTTGAGTCAGGAGATTTCGCCCTTCAGCCTTAAAAACGCCGTGGCCAAAGCCTGGAAGATGAACGCAGATGAAACACTGGGTTTTTCACTGCGCGTCGGTTTTATTGAAAACGATCCGTTAAGCGAGGCGATCTCAGTACCGCCGGAAAATTTGGGTGTCGATCCTGCTGTTTTGGTTGCTGTCTACGCCAAAGCCGGTATTTTGCTGCCCCTCGAAGGCAGGCCCGGCACCACGCGCCACAACCAGGCCATGGCCATGACGCAAAAAGCAAAGCACTATATCGCCCGCCTTTCAGATGAAAAACGGGAGCAGGCTCTGGATGATCTCATCTTTCTGCCCGTACCCGGTGCCAGGGCGACTTATCAGTGGGTGCGCATCGAGGCCTGGTGGGAGTTAACCCAAATCCTCCTGGCTAAATATATTGGCGCCGAAACGTTCTCAGCGGCGGTATTTTCACAACGACTTGAAGCCATACAAAAAATAGCCAGGGAAAACATCGGACGCTTCCGTACCCTCCCAGGCAGCATGGCGGACGGGCTGAGACATACGCTTCTGGCCTGCGATGGGGACCGCCTGCGGGAGATTTGCCTTGTTGTGCATTCAGTTTACAAAAAACAGGGCCGGTGCCGCGCGGTGTATTTCTGGTTCGCCAGGGCGCTGTCAGGCAGTGATCATCTTCACCATTGCTTTAAAAAAGCCTATGGAGATGATGATGCGGCGTTAATGCAAGCTGTCATTTTTCACACACGATCAGCGGAAGATTTCTCTCGATTTTTACAGCATATCCTTTCAGGCCTTTCTCACTACCCGTTATCACGGAACAGAAAGCTGGCGGGCATTCATATAATCAAACAGTTGTGCCGTTGGGATCTCCCGAAAGAAAACAGCGGGCATTTTCATCAGTTGATCAATGACCTGAATACGATTGCCCAAGCAATAACGATGCCAGGCGCCTCCAGGCCTGTTCCACAAAAAACCGGTCTGGCTGCATATCAACACCTGGGTTACATAGCCGAGAGGATTGCCGCTTCTTTTTCTGAAGATCGCGATTTCCAATATGCACTGGCGATAACATGGAAGCACTATGCCTGGGCAGCCTCATTCAGGGAGGACGTTGATCTATGTAAAGACTGCGTGGAACATGTGAGCGGTATCTCCGTCCGTTTTCCAGAGGATGGCGACTTCCAGCGTGAGCTGGCGGAAACATGGCGGCACTATGCCTATGCAGCCTCATGCAGTGAGGACGTTGATCTATGCAAAGACTGCGTAGAATATGTGAACGGTATTTCCGCCCTTTTTCCAGAGGATCGCGACTTCCAGTATCAGCTGGCGATAGCATGGCGGTATTACGCCTTTGCAGCCGCAAACGCGGGTAACCTGGCCCTGTGTAAAGAATGCCTGGCCTGTGTTGAAAAGATTTCCGCCCGTTTTCCTGAGGATCGGGATTTTCAGTTTGAGCTGGCGGAAACATGGCGGGTGTATGCCTATGCAGCCGCATGCAGTGAGGACGTTGATCTATGCAAAGACTGCGTGGAATATGTGAACGGTATTTCCGTCCGTTTTCCTGGAGATCAGGATTTTCAGTATGAGCTGGCGAGAACATGGCGGCACTACGCCTATGCAGCCGCAAAGGCGGATAACCTGACCCTGTGTAAAGAATGTCTGGAGCGTGTGGAAAGCATTTCCGTCCGTTTTCCGGAAGATCGCAAATTACAAACTTGTTTGCATGAAGTTCAGCAAATGGTACTTGGCGGCATGTGAAAGATGCCCCCAAAGTTTGGACCGGGGATGACGGAAGTTGGATAAGGCCGCGTTCAACATGATATTTGGGTGGCGGCACGCAGTATACGCAAACAAGACCCTGTAATTTTGATAATGCTAAATGATTGAAAACGGTTACAAACCCGATACGACGCTGTATAGGCGATACTGCCTGAAAAACCTTTTCCCAAAGGAGCTTTTCCATGACCGTTGATCCCGATACATGGCTTTATGTGGCCATCCAGAAAAATGTGCCGGCAGACAAAATTGTCGGCCAGGTGGATGAAACGCACAACATCTCGTATATCCCCGCGTTTCTCACCAAAGATGCGGCCCAGCAGGCCATGTTTCACCTCCGGCTGGAAAAACAGAAAAAATACGAAATTCAGGCCATCATCTGTGATGACCTGATTCGTCATGCCACTGAAGGCGGGTTTGTGATTTTTGTGCTGGATGAAGACGGAAAGGTGCTGGAACAGCTGCCCCAGGTCTCCTGAAGGAAAGATCACGATGAGGATCAGGCTGCCAGAAGCTTTCGGATAAAATCCCCCACAAGGGAAAGAACTTCTTGTTTTTTTTCCAGGTGAGGGGCATGGCCGCACGCTTCCAGTCCATGGACACTGGCGCGGATGCCGGTCTTCTGCCCGGCATTCCGGCCGATGGCGTCAAGCTGGGCCATGGTGCCGTAGGCATCGTTTTGACCCTGAATGGCCAGAACCGGAACCGCAATATCCGGCAGATAGGATTCGATATTCCAGTTCACGAACTCCGGATGACGCCACACATCGTTCCATCCCCAGAAGGCGCAGTCGGTATTGGCGCCGTGGTAAACGGCAAGACGGGTTTTCAAATCCTGCTCCAGATAGCGCTGCCTTGCATCGGCAATGGATCTGAGACAGATGTCCTCGCAAAACACATGGGCAGCCAGGGTGATCACGCCTTTGAGGCCGGCCGCAGCCGCACCGCCGGCATGGATCAGGGCAATGGAGCCGCCGTCGGAATGGCCGATCAGAACGTGGTCGTTGATACCGGTTTGCCGGATCACCTCCGGCAGCACATAAAGGCCCTCATCGTGCATAAAATGGACAGGCCGGGGAAGTTCACAAGGATCAGACCCGCCATATCCCAGACGGCTGAAGACCAGTACGCCGCAGCCGGTGACGGCGGCCAGTTTCTCCGGAAAATCCCGCCACAGACCAATGCAGCCCAGCCCTTCATGGAGCAGCACCAGGCTGGGTGCGGATTCGGGCTTCGGGCCGATCCAGACGGCTTCCAGCCGGCCGCCGCCACCGGGCAGGTGGGGCGGCAGATGAATCTCAATCGGCGTTTTGTCCATTATTTCCGATACCATTTCCCACTTGGATCCTGAAGCCATTCTCCGGGTTTGGCCCTTTGGGAAACCTGGAGGGCCCGGCGCTGACCCACCTGCTCAGAAGTGGTGTTTTCCTTTTTGGCAATGGCCTCATAGACCTGGCGGCGGTCGTTGTTTTCCGCATCCACCACAGACGCCTCTCTTTTTTCAGATCCCACAAATGCCAAAAATCCCTGGCTGGTTTCGCCCACAATACCGTCGGCCTTGAGTTTGATGATCACCGGCAGCCGGCCTTGCATACGCTCCTGGATGCTTTGGCTAAAAGCCGGTCCTGCAAACAGAACGATGCCGGCCATCACCGGAAAAAGCCATTTTTTCCAACTCAATCGTTTCATGGTGCGTCCTCCTTGTTTTTTTCCTCGTATTCCGCGCCATATTCTGTAGGGGCGCCTCGCGAGGCGCCCTGGCACCGCAAATCATCGTGATCGCTACCTGAAAGAACAATGACTCCGTGTAAGTGATTCGGCATGATCACCATTCATCCAAGTCCACATAACCATATTGCGTTGTATTTCATGGGACTTTTTCCCATTGGTGTTGGGCGCCTCGCGAGCGCCCCTACCATCGTTATATTCGGTGTATCACGATGTGCCCCTGCAAGGCGCCGACGTTTTGTAAAAATTGGGTTGTCCTGGGTGCAATCTGTCCAATTCCCATTTCATTGGGTTGTTTTCGATATATTCCCGAAAACGATTCAACTCGGACTCATTCGGAACAATGCGTTCCCAGAAATTCCGTTGCCATAATTTTTTGCCGGGTGTTTGGCGCAGAGAAGTTGAACATCATCGTGTCTTCAAACGCGTTATGGGGATGCCTTGATCTCCTCGGCGGCTTCATCAATATCCCCAAAAAAATCATCCAATGCCCGGTCTACCTTCACGTTGACATCAATGGTGATGTGAATGGGTTTGATCTCCACGGGCCGGACATCCACCTCATGGTGTGCAGAAACGCAGGCAGATATCCCCCCCAACAGCGACAACGCGCACATGATCCCTATCCATCTTTTCATTTGTATTCTCCTTCAGAGCGTTTCGTGATTGAACGCTCTCATTGCTTTTTCAGGTGTCCTTCACTGGACGACATTTTTATACCGCAAAATCTGATCCAGCGGAAGGCGCAGGTTGATGTCCAGACCAATTCCCTGAAAAACAGATCCCTGGCTGTCAATCCCCACCCGGATAAAACCGCCGATTTCATTTTCATAGGCAAAGGGAAGCGGTCCGGCAGGTTTTCCCTCAAACTGCAGGCGCAGGATCAGATCTTCACCTTCCGACACCAGTCCCAATTTGGCCCAGTGGTAAATGTAGTCTTTCAGCGCTTCCCGGGCCAGTTCAATTTCGCCGAACTGAGGGGTTCCGGTCGGAATACCGGCTGTTAAATCATCGGTTCCGGTAATCTGAATTTTTCCGTCCTCACCGGGTGTGGAAAACAAAAATCCGTCGTCCACGCGGACTCTTCCATTTTTATACGAAATGGGCAGCCGACCGTTCAGGGTTCCGGTTCCCTTTGCACTCACACTGCCGAATTGCTCAAGCACACGGGAAAGGCTGATGCGCTGGCAATATAGATTGGCCGTATAATCACTTCGGCCCTGGGTGATTCGCAGGGAACCCACATCCACTTTTCCGCCGCACCAGGAAAACTGTCCTTTTTCAACAAACAGGGTATCGGGCGATTCCACCTGAAAATTCATCTGGCCGCCGTCCACCACAAGGGTGCCCATGGTAATTTTGGAAAAACGGATCAACTGGGCCGGCGCCGTGCGAATATGGGCAATATCCGGCACCTCAAGTTTTGTCTGAATGCCGGAAATCGTCATTTTTTGTGCTGACAGGTACACGCTGCCGTCGGCAACGTCCATATCCAGCACGCCGGACACTTGATTTCCCCGAATGGACCCGGAAGCCTTGGCAGACACCTTTCCCGAGACCACCGTGCCGCCCATGGCAGGCAGCCATTTTCCCAGATCAGTTTCCGAAAACCCGTAAGCCGGCAGAATGGCTTCCAGATCCGTGTGGCCCAGGGCGTCGGCCGTTGTCCGGACATTGGTGTTCAGCCGGGCGATCAGTCCGGGAAAATCCGATCCCTTCACCTCGGCGGCCAGGGTCACACCCGATGGGGTCTGGGTGATGCGGCCGGTCACCGTTCCCACTGGCCGCTTCCCCAGTTCAATCCGGGAAACCGAAAATGTGCCGGTGCCTGTATGTGATTCGGAAGAAGGGGCCAGCGTAATGGGGGTGTCCAGGCGGATTCCCGTCAACTGGAGGCCGCTGGCAAGATGTTTGATGCGGCCATCGGCAACCCGCAGACGAACATCGGTCATGGCCAGGATGTCCCTGGTTTCGGGTGCCGCGTTTTCCGATGCCCCAGCGTCGGATAATGGAGCGGAAAATTCCCCGGAAAGGTCAACTTTTCCAATTGTTCCGGAAGCCAGGGGATGAGAAAGCAAAATGCCCGGAACCTGAAAGGCTGCTGTGGCCGCCTGAAGGCCGGGGTTTTCATGGATCCGGAACACGGCGGTTCCGTTTCCGGTGACAGAAGGTAAATCAATGGCCGCCGGATCTGCCGCCACCTTTATGGGGCCTGCGGAAAGCGTCCAGTCCGCCCGGCCGGCTTTTGAATTTCCGGCAGCCGTGACACTCACTGTGGGCGCTGGAAACAAAACAAGTGCCAAAGGGTGGCAAAGCTGCGTTTGTGCAGGGCTGTTTTGCGGTTCGGCGGTGGCCTGAAGCGTCCAGTCATCGGTATTTTCGCCGCCGGTCAGGGAAAAAGAAACTGCCATGTCCAAAGGGGTTTCCAGCGCCAGATCGGTTTTTTCCACCAAAGCCGGAAGCCCGGCCACCTGGGCGGTGCCGACCAGGGACCACGGATCGGCCATCAGATCAAGGAAAGCTGAAACCGACTGAATTTTAATCGGAAAATCTGTGTTGACCTGAAGGCCGGAAAGGTTCATCTGCCATGCCGCAGCATCTTCGGATGAAATCGCCAGGGTTGTGGTTTGGGTTTCCGGGTCCGGGATGATTCCAAGATCCTGATACTGCATTTTTCCCTGGTTCCAGGAAAATTCGCCATGGATACCGGTGATGGTAAGGGGAAAGTGCGCCCAGGTGACTCTGGCGCCGGCCGTAAAGGTTCCCAGGCCGCTGATATCAAGGCCGGGAAGTGCTTTGTGCACCAGATCGGAAAAAGCGCCCAAGGCCAGATCCTGTCCATGAAACTGAATGTCGGCAAAGGGTCCGTCTCCCAGTTCTGCATGGGCGGTAAAAGTGAATGGCTGATCCCTTGGAAAAAGTTTCAGCTTGGCGGTAATGCGCGCCGGGTCCGGGCCATGGGGCAAAAGGTCCATTTCAAAGGGAATCCGGAATCGGGACGCCTCCTGATCCAGGATCAGCATTCCGCTTTGGATTTCCAGATGGCCGAGGTTGGCCAAAAGCCTTAAAGCAGAAGCATCGGGGGGCGCATTCAGGTCTGTTTTTTCAGAAGTCGGCGTTGATGTCATGCCCGGAAACGTGATGCCATCCGGTCCCAGGACAGCATGGACCGTTACATCGCTGATGGAGATCCGGCTTATTTTTTTTTGCACCAGAGAAATCGGCGTATAGGAAAGGCGAATCGTTCCGATGGAAAGAAACGGGGCATCCGCCGGCCCCAACACAAAGGGTCCGGCAAGGGTCCGGAAAGGCCCGATGGATGATATTTCCCCATTAAAGTCAATATGCTCGGACAGGGGCAGCAATGGGGGAAGCAGAAGACGGGAGGCCATGGGGGGAAGAAGCAGGAAAACGGCCATCACCAGAATGCCCATCAGGGGCAGGATCATAATGCCTCGGCGGCCCCATTTTTTCCAGAACGCTGTATTCACCTTCAATCTGCCAGACTTTCAGTTGCATGCGTGATTATGACTGGAAAACATAAGGCTTGAATGATATTGAACCAGAACTTGGCTGTCAAATGAAATGACTGTTATTTCAAAAAGTTCCGGGTCGGTCCGATTTGACACGATGAAAACCGTTTTTTCCTGTAGCCACGTCAACCCATGATTACCTGCCGCAACCTGACATTCCAATACCCCAGCGCGGATGCGCTTCTTTTTTCCGGGCTTGATCTTACCTTTGATCGTCCCGGATTCCACGCGCTTTTTGGTCCGTCCGGCATCGGCAAAACCACCCTGGCCAAAATCATTTCCGGTGATCTGAAGGCAAGTTCGGGAACCGTGACCCTGACGACCGAAAAACCCTGCCTGTATACCTTCAACCGTGAACGGCTGCCCGGCTGGTCACCGGTGGGCCGGCATATTGAAAAAACAACACCTGCCGGCCGTGAGGCCCTTCGGGAAAAGCTGATCCCGCTTTTTGGCTTGTCCGACCTTCTGGGCCTGCGATTTTCCCAGCTTTCCATGGGCCAGTGCAACCGGGTGAACCTTTTACGATATCTGCTCCAGGACTTTGACGTCCTCATCATGGACGAGAGCCTGGCCAATGTGGATGAGCCCACCCGCCAGGCCATTTTGTACACCCTCAAAACGCTTTTTCCCAAAAGGCTGTTTTTGTACATTTCCCATAATGTGGTGGAAGTGGCGCGGTTTTGTGATGAGATTGCGGTGTTTCGCGGTGCGCATCAGATTCCGCCGGTGCTTCAGCTTCCCGGACTGAATCACCTGGCCGCTGACCCGGAACCGGGTGCAGACGTCCTGTCTCACGTCATGCTGGAGATCATGAATGCTGTCTAGACGGATTTTTCAGTTTCTCATTGTCTATTTGGCGGGCGTGGGAATTCTGTTTGCCATCAAGATCAGCATGGGCCTTTCAGACTATGTGATTCCCGGACCGGCCGATATCTGGATCGCCGTGGAAGCGGTTTTTATCCGGTATATAAAAGATGTGCTGAACACCTTTTCCGTGGCTGTGGTGGGGCAGGCCCTTTCCATTTTTCTGGCTCTGGTGGTGGGGATTATCGGCAGACAAGCCACCTGGTTCGGGGCCATGATCAAGGTGGCGGCCTACAATGTCCAAGCCTATCCCATTGTGGCCATTGCGCCGATTCTTTTTATTCTGCTGGGAGACGGTGTTTTCACCCGGCTCGTCATTGCCGCCATGATCTGCTATTTTCCCCTGCTTTTGTCTGTGATCGGCATCATGAGTGAACCGGTGGCGGATATTGAGCATTTCTACCGGGTCACGGGACGGCTGCGCTGGCAGCTGGAAGTCAAAATCCGGGCTTTTGAAAATCTGAACAAGCTGACCACGGTGATCTCGGGCAGTGCCACACTGGCCATGGCCGGGGCCATTGTGTCCGAATTCATTGCCGCTGATGCGGGCATCGGGTATAGTATTCGCGTTGCCTTGTATCAGAGCGATCTTTCCAAAATTCTGGTGGCCCTTTTCATCATCGGCATCACCCTTTCCCTTTACCAGGGCCTTCTGGAACTTTTGGGCGCTGGACTTAAAAAAGTCTGGACCACTAATTGACGCCACTTTTTCTGAAAAACCCAAAAAAGAGAACGTCCATGCAGTTGCCGATTTTTTGTGTTCGCACGATTCTTTTGATCCTGCTGACCCTCACCAGCACGGTTCTGGGGATTTGTCCTTCGGTGATGGCAGATGAAACGGTTACCTACCGGCTCAAATGGCTGATCAATGCCAGTACAGCCGGTGATGTGGTGGCGCTTCACCAGAACTGTTTTGCCCGTGAAGGGCTGGATGTCACCCTAAAACCCGGCGGGCCAGAGCGGGATGCCATCCGTGAACTGGAACTGGGATATGCCCAGTTTGGCGTGGCCTCGGCAGATCAGGTGATCCGGGCCATGGACAAAGGGGCCAAGGTGGTGGTGGTGGCCCAGTTGTTTCAGGTCAATCCGCTGCAGTGGATTTACCGGCCGGCCGATATCTCCATTCAAACACCTGTGGATCTGGCGGGGAAGACCGTTGGCATCACCTACGGCGGCAATGATGAGGCCATCATGCGGGCCCTTCTTTCCGTATCCGGCCTGAAGGAAGATAAAGTCCGGCTGGCCAGTGTCCGGTATGACTATACGCCGTTTTTTCAGAAAAAAATTCCCATCTGGCCGGTTTACGGCAATCTCCAGGGAATTCTGCTGGAAGAAAAACTCCGGGAAAATGGAGAAGCAGCGGCATTTCTGGACCCGGCGGCATTCGGCATCCGATTTGTGGCCAACAGTGTGGTGACCTCCCAGAAGATGATGGACGATGATCCGGATACGGTGCGCCGGTTTGTGAGTGCGCTTCTGGAAGGATGGAAAATGGCCATGGATCCGGCCCATGGGGAAGACACGATGGCAGTGCTTTCCCGTTATGACAAGGATACACCCGATGCCCTGCTGCGCCGCCAGATCGCTGTGACCCGGAAGCTGGTTCAGCCCGACCCCGCCCTTCCCATCGGCCACATTGACATCGCTGCATGGGAGGCGACCGAGGCCATTATGGTCAAGCAGGGGCTGATCGAAAAACCCGTGGGCATTGGAAAAGGGCTCCGGCCATAGGGGGTTTTAAATCAAAGACCGTCTGCCAGGATAAAATGCTTCCGACAGACGGCCTGAAGGGATTTTATACGGCGCACCGCCAATAAGTTGCTGTTTTCAGACAACCGGTCAAAAATGCATCCGCCGAACAGATAAATTTATCGGTTTGGTTGTATGGGGCCGGTC
>JAJDJS010000044.1 GCA_030267325.1 Desulfosarcina sp. OttesenSCG-928-A07
GGGACTGGCCCAGGACGGAAATCCTCTGGTGCTGGAACGGACCCTCAAAAGCGTTCTTGCCCTTCAAGACCAGAAAGATATCACTGCCTATGTGCTGACCGGCGACCTCAAGGTGGCGGAAGACGGCCTTGACCGCCTGTATTTCCAGTGCCGCGACAAGGGGGCCCTGTATATCAAGCTGTCGGCCATGCCTGCCGTCAAAACCGCCGGCGCGCTGTCGGTGACCTACGCCGACCCGGTGCTTCAGCGGGATGTGGAACTTTCCCCGGACATCATTGTGGTGGAAGAGGCCATCTGTGCGGATGACGCCAACGCGGCCCTGGCGGAAATGCTCCGGATTGACACGGGATCCATGGGATTTCTCCAGACGGACAATGTGCACCGGTATCCGGTGTCCACCAACCGCGAGGGCATTTTTGTGGCTGGCGGGGCCCGCCGGGTGAAAAAACGCTACGGTTTTCTGATGGATTCTGAAAACGTGGCCTTGCGGGTGCGGGAATTTCTGGGAGCCGGCGTTGTTACCGTGCCGGCGGACAAAGCGGTGATTGATACGGGAAAATGCACCTTCTGCCTGACCTGTTATCGCTGCTGTCCCCACGGGGCCATTGACTGGGCATCGGAAAACAAGCCGGTGATTTCCAAGGCTGCCTGCCAGGGATGCGGCATCTGCGCGTCTGAATGTCCCATGGACGCCATTCAGATCGGCGGGTACACCGACACTGCCATGATTGACAAAGTCGGTGCTGCGGCAACGGAAAAAACCGGCAGCGCGCCGGTCATCGTGGCGTTCTGCTGCCAGAACAGCGGGCTTGAGGCAGAAGCCATGGCCAGAAACTTCGGGCTTCCCCTGCCTGCCGGACTGAAAACCGTTGCCGTGCCCTGCGCCGGCAAGGTGGATATTGATTATGTTTACCGGAAAATGGACCGGCACCATGCTGCTGACCGAGCCCGAGGCCGGCTCTGATGTGGGCCGCCTGACCACCTCGGCCAAAAAGAATCCGGACGGGACCTACTCCATCACCGGCAACAAAATTTTTATCTCCTCGGGCGAACATGACCTGACAGAAAATATTGTCCATCCGGTACTGGCCCGCATTGAGGGCGCTCCGGAAGGCACTAAGGGGATTTCACTTTTTCTTGTTCCCAAATACCGGGTGAAGGATGACGGCAGCCTGGGCGAGTTCAACGATGTGGTGTGCACGGGCATTGAACACAAAATGGGCATCAACGGAAACGCCACCTGTTCCCTGACCCTTGGCGGAAAAGGAAATTGCATCGGCGAACTTCTGGGCGAAGAAAACAAGGGCATGCGGGCCATGTTCCTCATGATGAATGAAGCCCGGCTCCTGGTGGGTATGCAGGGATTCTGCTGCGCCAGCGCTTCCTACCTGAACGCCCTCAATTATGCCCGGGAACGAATTCAGGGGAAAAACCTTCTCCAGTCCCTGAACCCCGACGCGCCGGCGGTTCCCATTATTCAGCACCCGGATGTCCGCCGCATGCTTTTGTCCATGAAAGCGTATGTGGAAGGGATGCGCAGCCTCTTGTATTACGCGGGCTATCTGATCGACCAGGTCACCATCAGCACGGATGATGCGGATAAAGCCAAATTCCAGGGTTTGGTGGACCTTTTGATCCCCATCTGCAAGGGATATGTCACAGACAGGGCCTTTGAAGTCGCCAGCACCGGTGTTCAGGTGTACGGCGGATACGGGTACACCCAAGAATATCCCCAGGAACAGCTTTTGCGCGATTGCCGGATCACCCTGATCTATGAAGGGACCAACGGCATCCAGGCCATGGATCTTCTGGGTCGTAAATTGGGGATGAACAAAGGAAAACCCATCATGGATCTCATGGGGGAAATCCACAAAACCCTGGCCCAGGCAAAAAAATTCGAGCGGCTGAGCGATTACGCCGCAAGGCTGGAAAAAGCCCTGAACCGGCTGGCCGAAGTGGCCATGCACCTTGGCGCTATGGCCATGAGCCCCAACGTGATGAACGCCTTTTCCTTTGCCCATCCGTTTATGGAAGTCTCCGGTGATGTGGTCATGGCCTGGATGCTGGTGTGGCGGGCCGCTATTGCCGCCGAACGGCTGGAAAAGGACGCTGCCAAAAAAGATGTGGATTTTTATGAGGGGCTGATCAAAAGCGCCCAGTACTTTACCCAGGCGGTGCTTCCCGTCACCATGGGAAAAATGGACGCCATTATGACGACATCCGATGCGGCCATTGAAATCAGCGAAGCCGCATTTGGTGGAAAATAAATATAGAGGGATAAATCACTAAAAAACTGCGGGGACCGTGTGATAAAACGCGGTCCCCGCAGTGTTTAGACCCTTTTTATTTTTAGAACTCAGGATCCCTGGGATTTTTCCAGTTCCATGGCCCGCAGATCTTTTTTCAGCACCTTGCCCACATTGGTTTTGGGCAGCTCTTTCCGAAATTCAATTTCAGACGGCCACTTGTATTTGGCCAGTTTGTCCTGACAGTAAAGCATCAGCTCCTCGGCCGTCGCGGTCTGGCCTTCTTTCAGCACCACAAATACCTTGATGGCCTCCCCGCGCTTGGGATGGGGAACGCCCACCACCGTGGCCTCCATGACCTTGGGGTGTTCGAAAAATACCTCTTCCACATCCCTTGGGTAAACATTGTACCCACTGGACAGAATCATGTCTTTTTTCCGATCCACAATATAAAAATAGCCTTCTTCATCCATCCGGGCGATATCACCGGTGTGGAACCAGCCGTCCGTAAGGCTTTCGGCCGTGGCTGCGGGATTGTTCCAATATCCCTTCATAATTTGGGGACCTTTGATCAACAGTTCACCGATATCGCCCACCGGAACATCGGTTTGTCCATCGTCCAGGTCCACAATGCGACACTCCGTATCCGGCAAGGCAAGCCCGATGCTGCCAATTTTTCGCTGCCCCTTGTAGGGGTTGACGTGGGTGACCGGGCAGGTTTCGGTCAGCCCATACCCTTCCACAATGATGGAGCCTGTCTTTTTTTCAAAGGCATTCAGCACTTCAACAGGAAGCGGCGCGCTGCCCGAAAAGCATCCCTTGATGGAGGAGACATCGGTTTTTTCAATGTCCGGATGTTCCAGGAGCCCGATGTACATGGTGGGCACCAAAGGGGCAAAGGTAGGTCGGTATTTGCTGATGGCTTCCAGAAGCTGGGGGGGCTGGGGCTTTGGAACCAAAACATTTCCCCACCCACTGTAAATGGCCAGATTCATGCTGACGGACAGCCCGAAAACATGGAAAAACGGCAATGCGCCCAGCATGATCTCACTGTCCTCGAATGCCCCCGTAAACCAGGAAAGGAGTTGCTGGATCTGTTTGCTCAGGTTTGCGTGGGTCAGCATGACGCCCTTGGAAACACCTGTGGTGCCGCCAGTATACTGATACATGGCCACGCCCTCGAAATCCAGCTTCACTTCCGGCGGAGATGGGGGGTATTGGGCCAAAAGGGGTTTCCAGCGATACACTGCCGGTGCGGATTTGACATCCGCCGCCAGCTTCTTTCTTTTGCCGATCAGCGGGAACAGGAGGTTTTTGGGAAACGGCAGATAATCTCCGATACTGGTGTACACAATCTGCTGGATCTGGGTCTGGGGCCGGAGGTCAATCATTCGGTTTCCCAGAAGGTCCAGTGTAATCAAAACCGTTGCACCGGAGTCGGTAAATTGGTGATGAAGCTCACGATCCGTATACAGGGGGTTGTTCATGACCGCAATGCCGCCAATCTGCAAAATCGCATAATAGGCGACCACACAGGGGATCATGTTGGGCAGCAAAATGGCGACACGGTCTCCCGGCCGGACACCAAAATCCGTCAAGGCGGTGGCAAAGCGGTCCACCATGGTTTTGAGTTCTCTAAACGTCACCTCATACCCTTGAAATGACAACGCCATTTTATCAGGAAACCGCTGCGCCGAACGTTTCAGACAGTCGGGGAGGCAAATGGATTCATACTGCACATGTTCTGGGATGCCCGGCTCATAGTGGGCCAGCCACGGTTTTTGATAATAGGAACTTTCTCCGGCCACAGGCGCCTCCTTTTTCCTTGTTTTTCGTTGGTGTTCGTAATAAGTGATCTTTTTTATCCGAACTTTTTTTAGATTCAGAAGGTTGTTTTCTTTTTAAAAACAGGGAAATCTATACCCTTGTCAGAAAGAAAACCTCTGTCATCGACAGGGGTTACAAATGGTGGTAAACACGGCTAACAGAAACTGAATGGACATTCATTCATTTTTTAAGTACTATATTAAAATCAGAAAAGGAGAGCAAGAACAAAACATGGAAAACGCATTGATTGCTCCGGCGCAGTATGTTTTTTTATTTATTCCCACCATCATTTTTTCTTTGCTGATACCCATTATCGGCGTCGCCATTTTTGCCTATATCATGGCGTTGCGGATGGCGCCCTTGGCCAAGGCCGCCCCGGACAAGCGGTTTGACCAGATTCCCCAGCGTATTTTCAATGTTCTGAAAATCTGGCTGGCCCAGTATCGTCAGCCCCGTTATCGGACAGCCGGCATTGTGCACATTGTCATTTTTTTCGGATTTCTGATCCTGAGCATCCGGTCCTGTTCACTGGTCATCATCGGTCTGGCCCCTGATTTTGTGATGCCCGGATTTGACGGGGTGATCGGCCACATTTACAATGTGCTGAAAGATTATGCAGCAACCGGCGTCCTCATCGCCTGCTGTATCGCCGCCTGGCGGCGGGTGGTGGTCAAGCCGGCCCGGTATGCGGTTCCGGCCAAATACGGTAAAGACCACACAGCCGAAGCCCTTTTTGTGCTGGGGCTGATCTCCACCCTGATGATCTCCGAAAGCCTGTTTGAGGCCACGGAAGTAGCGGCCAATGCCAAGGCCGGCCTTCATGTGGAATTTCTGGCCCCCCTGAGCCTGGTCTGGTTTTTCAGGCTGATGCTGATGGCCGCATCCGAGGGTGTGCTTCAGGGACTTCACATCATCGCCTATTACATCCATGACCTCACCTTCTTTTTCTTTCTCTGCTTTCTCCCCTTAGGCAAACATTTCCATGTCATCACCTCGCTGTTCAACGTCTTTTTCATGCGGGTCAGACGCGGCAACATCAAACCGGTTCGCTACGGCATTGACGAGGATGCCCTGGATCAGCTGGAATCCTTTGGCGTGAAAAAAATTGAGGATTTCACCTGGAAGCATCTTCTGGATTTTTATTCCTGCGCCGATTGCGGCCGGTGCTCGGACAACTGCCCGGCCAATGCCGTGGGACGTCCCTTGTCTCCCCGGTTCATCTCCATCAAGGGCCGTGACACCCTTTTCAAGAACTATCCGATTTATCCCTATGGCGCGGCTTTCAAGAAAAGTGAGCCCCTTATCGGATCTGTTTATGAAGAAGACGAGATCTGGTCCTGTACCACTTGCGGGGCCTGTGAGCAGGAATGTCCCATCGGTATTGAGTATATTGACAAAATCGTTGACCTTCGCCGGGGCATGGTGGATGAGGGCCTTGTGCCCCAAAGTCTTCAAAAACCCCTTAAGGCCATTGAAAAACGCGGCAATCCCTGGGGAAAAATGGAGAAAAAGCGGGCGGAATGGACAAGTGGTCTGCCCGAGGGGGTGACGGTCAAAGACATTACGAAAGAGCCTGCCGACATGCTTTATTTTGTGGACAGCATCACCAGTTATGATGACCGGATGCAGTCCATCGGACAGGCCACAGCCATGATTCTGGCCAAGGGCGGTGCGGATTTCGGAATCCTTGGAAAAGATGAAAAAGACGCGGGCAACGAGATCCGGCGATTCGGCGAAGAAATGCTCTTCCAGAACGTCAAGCAGATGAATACCGAAGCCATTCTTGAAAGCGGCGCCACCCGGATTGTGACAGCCGACCCCCATGCCTATAACGTCCTCAAAAACGACTATACCGGCCTTCCGCCTGTGACGCACATCAGCCAGTTCATTGCCCAAAGCGTCAAATCCGGCGCCTTGCGCCTGAAAAGTGCCCAGGATAACAAGGTTTACACCTATCACGATCCCTGTTATCTGGGACGTCACAACGATGTGTACGACGATCCCCGGGCTGCCTTGGACGCCATTTCCGGACTCAAACGGGTGGAAATGGAGCGCTGCGGAGACCGGTCCTTCTGTTGCGGCGGCGGTGGGCTGATGCTTTTCTATGAACCCGAAGAAGAACAGCGCATGGGCGTTTTGCGGGTGGAAATGGCAGCCAAGGCCGGTGCCAACGTGATTGTTACCGCCTGTCCGTTCTGTCTGGTGAACATGGAAGATGCCATCAAGGTGGCCGGTCTTGAAGGACAGATGGAAGCCATTGATTTGTCAGAGCTGGTGGCCCAGCACCTGGCCTGACCCACAGCCGCTCTGACAGACTGCTGTAGATAATAAAAAAAGGTGGATGGCCTTCCCGAATCCTCTGGAAGGCCACGGATTGTAACCAGAGGGGGCGGGCTCAATCGACAGCCGTCCCCCTCACCAATCAGGAGGAGAATATGGATATTCTGGTATGTGTAAAGCGAGTTCCCGATACTGCCGAGAACGAGATCGAGGTCAACAAGTCCGGCAGCGATATCGAGCGCGACGACCTGGTCTACTCGGTCAATGAGTGGGACAACTACGCGGTGGAAGAAGCCATTCAGATTCGCGACAATGTGGGCGGCACGGTGACGGTGGTGACCATTGGCGATGACGAATCCGAAGAAGTGCTCCGTCGTGAAATGGCCATGGGTGCAGACAGCGGTATTCTGGTCAGCGACAAGGCCTTTGAAGGCAGCGACGGCAAAGGCATCGCCACCCTTTTGAAGGCGGTTGTGGAAAAGGGAAAATACGATCTGATCCTCACCGGGGCCCAGGCTGATGACGGCGCAGGCCAGGTCGGCGGAATGCTGGCCGCTATGCTGGACTACCCCTATGCCTCTTTGGTCAATAAAGTTGAAGTCAAGGGCGACGCCCTCACCGTGGGCCGCGAAATTGAAGGCGGAAACCAGGAAATGAACGAAATTTCCCTTCCCTGCGTGCTTTCCATCCAGACCGGTATCAATGAACCGCGGTATGTGGGCATCCGGGGCATCCGGAAAGTGGCATCTGTTGAAATTCCCACCTATGGCCCAGGCGACCTCGGCGTTGACGCTTCTTTAGTGGGCACGGCCGGCGAAAAAGTCAAACGCCTGGATTACTTTGTGCCGGTACTGGGCGAAGGCGCCGAAATGCTGGAAGGCAGCACAGAAGACATTATTGCCAAGTTGATTGAATACCTGAAGGCCAAAGGAGGGCTGAAATAATGGCTGACATTTATGCATATATCACCCATAAAAACGGCGTGGCCGACGATTCGGCCCTGGAACTCCTGACCGCCGCCAAAAAAATTGACGCGGGCGCGGCTGTTACCGCCATTGTTACCGGTGCCGGTGATGTGGACAAAGTGGCGGCCGAGGTTGCCGCTTCCTATGCCAAAGTGTTTACCTACAAAAATGACGCACTGGCCTATCCCAACGCCGAAGTGGTCAGAAAACTCCTCATCACGGCCGTTCCCAAAGGCGCCATCCTCCTGGTTCCCCACGATACCTTTGGCATGGACCTGTCTCCGGGCCTTTCCATCAAACTGGATGCGGTTTTCCTGTCCGACGTCACCGATATTGAAGGTGTTTCCGGAACCACGCTCAAAGCCATCCGCCAGGAATACTCCGGCATGGTCAGCACCCATGTGACCTGCGATATTGCCGGCGGTGCGGTCGTCAATGTCCGTCCCGGCGCCTTTCCCCCGGATGAGAGCAAATCCGGATCCGGCGCGGTGGAAGACAAATCCGGCACCATCGGCGATCTGTCTGCCAAACGCAAATTCCTGGAAGTGGTGGAAGCTGAAGTCGGCGATGTGGACATCACCAAGGCCGATGTGCTGGTTTCCATCGGCCGGGGTATTGAAGACCAGGACAACATCGAAATTGCCCAGGAATTGGCCGATGCCATGGGCGCGGTGGTCTCCTGCTCCCGTCCTATCGTGGATGCCAAGTGGCTGGAAAAATCACGTCAGGTCGGCACCTCCGGTCAGACCGTCAAACCCAAGGTCTACCTGGCCTGCGGTATCTCCGGCAGTTTCCAGCACCTGGGCGGCATCAAGGGATCTCCCTTTATCGTGGCCATCAACAAAAATCCCAAAGCCCCGATCTTTCAGGTGGCAGATGTGGGGATTGAAGCCAATATCGTTGAATTTCTTCCCGAGCTGACCGAAGCCATCAAAGAGCTCTAAAACGATTGTAATGGTTTTTTCCTGTCGGCGGATATCCGGGCCTCCCGGAGTCCGCCGATTCTTTTCTAAAATGACCGCCACGCTTGACACAAGTCCGTGCATCACATAATCAGACATCCACTGTCAGCGCCATGTTATCGGCTGAAGCCATCGTATTTGACAAGGCACCCTGGTTTTTATTTGAGACCCCCTATTTAGAAGACCACAGGCACCATGAAAAAGGCCAACAAACTCGCAAGCATTCGAAATATCGGCATTATTGCCCACATCGACGCCGGAAAAACCACGGTCACCGAACGCATCCTCTACTACACGGGAAAGTCCCACAAAATCGGTGAGGTCCATGATGGTGAAGCGGTCATGGACTGGATGGCAGATGAGCAGGAACGGGGCATCACCATCAGCTCCGCAGTCACCACCTGCCAGTGGAAAGACCGGGAAATCCAGGTGATTGATACGCCCGGGCATGTGGATTTCACCATTGAAGTGGAGCGGTCTCTCCGGGTGCTGGACGGTGCGGTGGGGGTTTTCTGCGCAGTGGGCGGTGTCCAGCCCCAGTCTGAAACCGTCTGGCGGCAGGCGGATCGGTACCATGTGCCCAAAATCGTCTTTGTCAACAAAATGGACCGCATTGGTGCAGATTATTTCGGCACCATCCAGATGATGCGGGACCGGCTCGGTGCCACGCCGTTGATCCTTCAGATTCCCGTGGGTGCGGAAGATACGTTTTCCGGTGTCATTGATCTGATTGAAATGAAACAGATTCGCTGGGATGATGAGACGCTTGGCGCCAATTATACGGTCATGGATGTGGATGCGGAGTTAAAGGACGATGCCGACCTTTACCGGGACCAGCTCCTGGAAACCTTGTCGGAAGTGGATGACGGCATCATGGAAGCCTATCTGTCCGAATCCCCTGTTTCAACTGAAGCCATTGTGGCCGCCATCCGCAAGGCCACCATTTCCATGAGCCTGACTCCGATTCTGTGTGGAACAGCCCTTAAAAACAAGGGGATCCAGCCGCTTCTCGACGCCATTGTCCAGTATTTGCCAAGTCCTTTGGATGTGTCGGCCATCAGCGGTGTTCACCCGAAAACCGGCGAGCCCATTGTCTGTCCGCCCCAGGAAAAAGCACCGCTGGTGGCACTGATTTTCAAGGTTGCCATGATGGAAGGCCGAAAGCTTTCTTTTGTGCGGGTGTACAGCGGCACATTGGCGGAAGGGGCGGATGTGTACAATCCCGGACGGGACAAAAAAGAAAAGCTCTCCCGCATTCTCAGGATGCACGCCAACAAGCGCGAACGGGTGGAAAGCGTGGGACCGGGCGCTATTGTGGGGGTTCTGGGCCTTAAAGACGCATCCACCGGCGAGACCCTCTGCCAGCCGGATCATCCGGTGCTGCTGGAAAAAATCGATTTTTATGAGCCGGTGATCTCCATTGCGGTGGAGCCCAAAACCCACAGTGACCAGGAAAAATTTCTTCAGGTGCTGGACAAATTCATCGTGGAAGATCCCACCTTGCGGGTCAGGGAAGATCCGGATACCGGCCAGGTGATTTTATCCGGCATGGGGGAATTGCATCTGGAAGTCATTACCAGCCGGATGCAGCGGGAATTCGGAACCCAGGTCAATGTGGGAAAACCCCAGGTGGTTTACCGGGAAACCCTTGGCACCCCGGCCACGGGCCAGGCGGTTTTTGATAAAGAAATGGCCGGAGTTCGCCATTATGCGGGCGTGACCTTAAAATTGGAACCCCTTCCCAGGGGAGCGGGCAATCAGTTTGTTTCCCTTGTGAATGAAACGGACATATCCCCTGCCCTCATCCAGGCGATTCAAAAAGGGGTGATGGAATCCCTTGAGAGCGGAATTCTCATGGGTTATCCGGTGGTGGATGTCAAAGCAACGGTTTCTTCAGTTGTTGCCAAAGAATCCGGCGGAACTGAGCTGGCCTTTACGGTGGCCGCGTCCATGGCAATCCGCAGTGCCCTTTCCCAGGGGAATGCCTTTCTGCTGGATCCCATCATGGAAGTGGAAATCATTGTCCCTGAAGATTTTATGGGGGATGTGATCGGCGATTTAAATGCAAGGGGCGGAAAAATTGAAGCCATTGAACCGAAATTGGGGGTTCAGACCCTTACCGCCACAGTTCCCCTGGCAAAAATGTTCGGCTATTCCACCAGCCTCAGATCCGCCACCCAGGGCCGGGGCACCTTTTCCATGCGGTTTGCGCGGTTTGACCGAAGCTGATCACCGAAAAAGGCAAAAACAGACTGACGCCTGCCACTGGGCCAAAAAAATCCGGCACACTGTCTTCACCAACAGAATGCCGGATGCAATGGAACTTTCGTAACGGGTCGGTAAAAATTGCTTACCGCTGTGCAGAGCGCGGTGCTTTGCCGGCCAGTGGATTGTACAGTTTCATGATGGCAAACTTCATCACATCCAGGGTTTTGGTATCCGCGATGATGTCCACCAGTTTGGTTTCCGCCTCACCCGGCAGCACACAGGTGTTGTCCGCAGCAAAAGCCATATCCGGAAATCCCTTGGCCAGTTTCTTCTGTTCTTTGGCGGACATGGGCACCTGAACCGCTTCTTTCCCATCAATGGTCGTAATCTGACCTGCCAGGCCGGCACCCGTGATGGCGGCTTTCTTGGCGTCATCCAAAAATACATTAATGTTATAATCTGCCATAATCTTCCCCTCTTTCAGTCAAAAACAGCGTTAATAAACGATGATGGGCCGCTAGGTCCCATTATGAGGATTCCATGTTCACCCATGGAAGGTTTAATACCGGTAATGCTCCGGCTTGAACGGGCCGTCCACCGGAACGCCCAGATAATCCGCCTGAACCGGAGTCAGGACAGTGAGTTTGACGCCTAGCCGGGAAAGGTGCAGGCGGGCCACTTCTTCATCCAGCTTTTTGGGCAGTGTGTACACTTTTGCTTCATATTTTCCGGTGGCCAGTTCGATCTGGGCCAAGCACTGGTTGGTAAAGCTGTTGCTCATGACAAAACTGGGGTGACCTGTGGCGCATCCCAGGTTCACCAGCCGGCCTTCGGCCAGCACCAGAATGGATCTTCCGGATTTCAGGGTCCATTTGTCCACCTGAGGCTTGATGGTGGTCTTTTTGCATTCCGGCGTGCTTTCCAGGTAACCCATTTCAATTTCGTTATCAAAATGACCGATGTTACAGACAATGGCCTCGTTTTTCATCTGCTCCATGTGCATGCCGGTAATCACTTGATAGCAGCCGGTGGCCGTGACAAAAATATCCCCTTCAGTCACCGCATCTTCCATGGTGGTGACCTCAAAGCCTTCCATGGCGGCCTGGAGCGCACAGATGGGATCCACTTCGGTGACCAGCACCCGCGCGCCGTATCCCCGCATGGAATGGGCACAACCTTTCCCCACGTCTCCGTATCCGCAGACCACCACCACTTTTCCGGCAAGCATCACGTCCGTTGCCCGCTTGATGCCATCGGCCAAGGATTCCCGGCAGCCGTAAAGGTTATCGAATTTGGATTTGGTGACCGAATCATTGACGTTAAAGGCAGGAAAAAGAAGCTCCCCTTTTTCGGCAAGCTGATACAATCGGTGAACGCCGGTGGTGGTTTCTTCTGAGACACCCCGGATGGTTTTAGCAATCCGGGTCCAGCGGCCGGCATCGGTCTGATGCGTGAGTTTCAGGCGGGCCATCAAAAGCTGCATATCCGCCGAGTCATGGGAATGGGAAAGGAGCGCCGGGTCTTTTTCAATGGCAACCCCCTGGTGGATATAGATGGTGGCATCTCCGCCGTCATCCACAATAAGATCCGGCCCGGTTCCGTCCGGCCAGATCAGGGCCTGCTCCGTACACCACCAATAATCGGCAAGGGTTTCGCCTTTCCAGGCAAAGACCGCGGCCGAACCTTTGCGGGCAATGGCAGCAGCCGCATGATCCTGGGTGGAAAAAATATTGCAGGAAGCCCATCGGATATCCGCGCCCAACAGTTTCAGGGTGTCGATGAGCATGGCCGTCTGAATGGTCATGTGCAGACTGCCGGTGACTTTAAGGCCGGAAAGGGGTTTTTGGGGGCCGTATTTTTCGCGGATGGCCATGAGGCCCGGCATTTCATTTTCAGCAAGCTGCATTTCCTTATCGCCAAAATCGGCAAGGGAAAGATCGGCAACTTTATAGGGCAGCAACGGATCGTAGGGCGCGACAGGGTCAGAATGGGTCATAATATCTCCAGGCGTCCGGACAAAAATCCGGCGCCAAAATCGGTTTTTGAATCAGATGCCCGCCATTTCCCGAATCTCGGCGGCTTTATTGGTTTTTTCCCATGAAAATTCCGGTTCGGTTCGCCCGAAATGCCCGTAGGCCGATGTTTTCCGGTAAATGGGCCGCAACAGATCCAGGTATTCAATAATGGCAGCCGGCCGCAGATCAAACACGGTTCTGATGATCTCCTCCACCTTCTCTTTGGGCACGGTGCCGGTATTCATCAGATCAATCATCACAGACACCGGTTCTGCCACGCCAATGGCATAGGCGATCTGAACTTCGCATTTTTTGGCAAGGCCTGCGGCCACAATGTTTTTGGCCACATGGCGACCCATATAAGAAGCACTCCGGTCCACCTTGGAGGGATCTTTTCCGGAAAAACAACCGCCGCCGTGGCTTCCCTGACCACCATAGGTATCCACAATGATTTTCCGGCCTGTGAGTCCGCAGTCGCCCATGGGACCGCCCACCACAAACCGACCCGTGGGGTTGATGAAATACCGGGTATCGCCGTCAATCATGTGGGCGGGAATCACTTTTTTGATGACCTCTTCAATCACCGCTTCCCGAAGCGCATCATAGGTCACATCCGGCTTATGCTGGGTGGAGACCACCACCGTATCCACCCGTTTGGGCTGACCGTTCTGGTATTCGATGGTGACCTGGGATTTTCCGTCCGGCCGGAGAAAATTCAGCCCGCCGTTTTTACGCACCTGGGTCAGCCGCCGGGTCAGCTTGTGGGCATACATGATGGGCATGGGCATCAGTTCCGGGGTTTCATCTGTGGCAAACCCGAACATCAGGCCCTGGTCGCCCGCGCCCTGATCTTTGAAAAGCCCTTCACCCGTATTGACGCCCTGGGCGATGTCCGGACTCTGATGCCCGATGCTGGTGACGACTGAGCAGGTCTGCCAGTCAAAGCCCATCTGGGAAGAATTGTATCCGATGTCCCGGATGGTTTCCCGCACAATGGCCGGCATGTCCACATAGCAGCTGGTGGTGATTTCACCGGCGATAAAGGCAAGGCCGGTGGTGACCAGGGTTTCGCAGGCCACCCGGCACGCCTTGTCCTGTGCCATGATGGCATCCAGAATGGCATCGGAGATGGCATCCGCCACTTTGTCCGGATGGCCTTCGGTGACGGATTCGGAGGTAAACAGAAAACGGTCTGACATACAAAAACTCCTTCCACATCAATGGGAGATTTTTCTTAAGGGTCATCTTTTGATATCCGGATATCAAAAGCAGCGCCGAGAAAAGAAATCAGGTTGTTTTTTTCAGGGCTGCCTGATCTTTGAGCCAGGCGATCCAGGGATCAAATCCGGCTTCTGTTCTGGCGGAAATTTCAAAAATCCGCATGCCCGGATGAATCTGGCCAATGGCCTGCCGAACGCGCGGCACATCATAGTCAAGATGGGGCAAAAGATCAATCTTGTTGAGAATTGCCGCATCGCATTCGCGAAACATCAGGGGATATTTGGCGGGTTTATCTTCTCCTTCGGTGACCGAGAGCACCACCACGCGCCGGTCTTCGCCCAGATCAAATTCCGCCGGACACACCAGGTTCCCGATATTTTCCACAATGATGAGATCAAGGGCAGTCAGATCAAAGGGAGCCATCGCCTTTTCCACGGCCTGGGCGGTCAGGTGGCAATCACCGCCAAACACATCGGTGTTGATCTGCACCACCGGCGCGCCGGATACGGCCAGCCGGTCCGCATCGTGGGTGGTTGCAATATCACCCACAATCACCGCGCACCGCAGGTCCGGCATGAGGCGGGACAGGGTTTTTTCCAGAAGCGTGGTTTTCCCGGAACCCGGAGAGCTCATGATGTTGAGCACAAAAACCCGGTGACGGGCAAAAAGCGTGCGTAACCGGCCGGCCATGGTGTCATTGGCTTCCAGTATCCGCCGGCCGATCTGAATCTTTTGAGATCCGGACGAACCATTGGGCTGTCTGGAGCCATCCGAATGCGGAACGTGGGGATGAACGTGACCAAAGGCACTGTGGTCATGATGACAGCGGCGGGAAACAGGGTGATGGGTCAGCCACATGGCGATGCCTCTTCGTCAATGGAGATGGAGATAATGTCCAGCTCGCGTCCGGACAGAATCTCCATATCACCACTGTGGCAGGCTGGACAGACAAAAATCGGTTCCAAAAGGGTTGTACAGGTGTTGCAGGCGCTGCACCGGGCCTTTACGGGAAGTGTTTCAATCATCAGTTCAGCGCCTTCAAGGGGCGTGTTTTTGGCCACCATGTCAAAGCAGAACCGCAAGGTATCAGGAATCACCGCTGTCAATTGCCCCACTGCAAGATGAATCTGGCGGACCCGGCTGCCCTCCAGCGCGGAAGGAATGGATTGGATTGCGATATCCGCCAGTTCCATGGCAATGCCCATTTCGTGCATATGTCCGCCGATCCTGCAGGGCGTTACGGAAACGCCGATAGATTCCATTTGGACTGCGTTTTGCCTTGCCCAACGAAACCGACAGCGCGTTTCCTGTGTTCATTATACT
>JAJDJS010000045.1 GCA_030267325.1 Desulfosarcina sp. OttesenSCG-928-A07
GACACTGGACAATGAGAAGTTTCCCAACAAAAAAACCCTTCTGGTATTCCTCACCCCTTCCAATACCGGAAGAAAATTTTGATCACGCCGGGGATGGCTTTCAGACGGCAAAAAAAGGATGTTCCGGCAGCCAGATCAAAAATGGATCGGATTCCCTGGTAAACATTTTCTGAATAGGGCTGCCACCAAAGATTCCGCTTGATTCCCGGAAGGATTTCATCCACCACCACCTTGGTTTTGAGCATTTCCCGAAAACCATCTTTTCCGTGGGTTCTTCCAAATCCGGAATCTCCAAACCCGCCCCATGGAGTTTCGGCAAGGCCGTGGGACATGAGGTGATCGTTGATCATCACCGCGCCGGCATTGATCCGGGCGGCCAGTTTTCGTGCCTGCCTGCGATCCTTTGACCACACCGATCCGGTGAGGGCATAGGGACAGGCATTGGCGATTCGTAAGGCCTCCTCGTCATTTTCCACTTTCATCAGCGCCACCACCGGCCCAAAAACTTCTTCGGCCATCACGGGCATCGTTTCGGTAACCTCGGTCAGCACCATGGCCGGCGCAAAAAGGCTGTCATCTTCCAAATCCACGCCCGGACTTTTGGCAGCAATCACCGCACCCGCCGCCACACTGGCCGCCACCTGATCCCGCACCGCTGCTTTTTGGCGAAGACTGATCATGGGGCCAAGATCGCAATCCATCTGGGCTGCGGTTTTGAGGCTTTCCACCGCAGCGCAGAGTTTTCTGAGAAATTCATCATAGACCGTGTGATGAACCAAAACCCGCTGAATCCCCCCGCAGGACTGGCCGGCATTGGAAAACCCGGCCCAGATCATCCCCCATACCGCACGGTCCATGTCCGCATCCTGACGGATAATGGCGGCATCCGCCCCGCCCAGTTCCAGCACCAGGGGAAGCAGCCGGGGCGCAGCAAGGGCCATGAGCTGACGTCCCACTTCTGTGGATCCGGTAAAAAAAAGCTTATCCACGCCGCTGGCGATAAAGGCCGGACCCGCATCTTTGCCGGCAAGGGTCACATGGGTAAAAAGGCCTTCCGGAAGATCGGCTGCGGCAAATATCTGTTCCAGGACGCGCCCCACCGTGGGGGTGCTGCTGGCCACTTTGAGGACCACGGCGTTTCCGGCAAGAAGGGCCATGACGATTTCGGAAAAAGGGATGGAAAAAGGATAGTTCCACGGCGAGATAATGCCGATTACGCCAAAGGGTGCATAGACGATCCGGCTTTTTTTGTTGAACAAAAGCAGATTTCCGCACCGGATCGGGCGAGGCGACAAAAACCGTTTTCCCTGCTTGCGGTAATACCGGATGGCCATGGCAGCAGGAAGTACTTCCGTGGCCATGGCGTCCAGTTTGAGTTTTCCGGTATCCTGGTGAATTATTTCGGAGATTTTTTCTCCGTTATTCGCCAGATACGCTTCTGCTCTGGCAAGACAGGCGGAACGATCTTTATAGGATGCATCTGCCCAGACTTTTTGGGCGATTCTGGCACGGAAAAGGATATCGGCCATTGGGATATCCGCCATTGATCCGGTGGTTTTTGCGTGGCTATCCATTTTGAGTTTCCTTTCCCCCTCGCGCTTTTCTTCCGGTAAAGTCATCCATGGACCGGTTGATGCCGAAAAAATCTGCAACCGCATCAAACACAGCGACCGGCAGCAGCCGGACCAGGTACACACAATACACAAACCCCGGCAGCAGCAGCCGTTTTTTCCTTCTCAGCACAGCCCCGATGATGCGTCTGGCCACAAACCTGCTGTCCAGAATCGGAAGCAGACAGGAAAACCGGGTTTTGACACCGGAAAACATTCCCGTGTTGATAAAGAAGGGACAGACAACCGTGGTATCCACCCGGCTTTTGATGCGCCGGAGTTCCATCCGGATGGCTTCATGAAACCCAAAGGCTGCAAATTTGCTGGCCGAATAGTCGGCAAGGCCGGTTACGCCGATGATGCCGGCTGCGGATGAAATCGTCACCACATGGCCGGAATTACGCTCAATCATGGACGGTAAAAAGGCCTTGCAGGTCCAGAAAAGGGGAGTGACGTTGACATCAAGGGTTTTGCAGATTTTTTCATCCGGGGTTTGCAAAAAGGTCGTGCCCGAGACAATTCCCGCATTGTTGATGAGTATATCCACGGGTCCCAGTTCGGACACAAGGGCTGCGGCCTTCTGGTACACCGCATCCCGGTCGGCCACATCACAGACCTCTCCCCTGATAAAAACCCCTTTCCGGCGGCCTTCATCCTCAAGGGCCTTGAGGGCATCGGCATTGATATCCCAGGCCACAACCCGTGCACCCTCTTGAGCAAAACCAAGCACCATGAGGCGTCCGATGCCGCTGGCGCCGCCGGTAATCAAAACAAGCTGGTTTTGAATAGTTTTCATAATTTCTCCATTCATGCCCTGGATGCGCGCCAAGGCGTGCGGGTTATGGCGCAACACCCTTTTTTTACTTAAAATATCAGGAATTTGTCCAATGTTGAGAGTAAAATTTAACTTATCAGAATTTTCATCGCAATTGAATTTTTTTCTTTATATAATTTTTATTCATAAATTTTAATTAAATTCAAAGACTGCAGGTTGACACAGAAACGGTTTTTGGGTACCGTGGCGCTATCCTTAATGCCACCTCAACCCTACACTCAGGATAGCCCCATGATTATTGGCTTGGACGTAGGCGGTACCCATGCGGATGTGGTCCTTCTGGGAGAAGAAGGCTTGGTACGGCAGATCAAAGTGCCAACCAACCCTGAGAATCTTTTTGATACGGTTTTAACGGGACTGGAAAAGATTACCGACGGCATTGATCCCGGAACCATTCAGCGCGCTGTGCTTTCCACCACCCTTGCCACCAACCGGATCACTCAACGCTGCATGCCGGATGTGGGCATGATTATCTCCGCCGGCCCCGGCATCAACCCAGAATTTTTTCGAACCTGTTCCGATTATCATGTGGTCAGCGGCGGCATCGACCACCGGGGCCGGCAAACCCTTCCACTGGATACAGACCGTGTTCGCGACATTGCCGATTCATTGGAAAAAAAGGGAATCCGGTATGTAGGCGTGGTGTCCAAGTTTTCGGTTCGCAACCCGGCCCATGAGCTGGCCATTGCCGATATCCTGGGGGACCGGTTCGACAAAGTGTTCATGGGGCACCGGGTTTCCGGCGGCCTCAACTTTCCCCGCCGTATTGCCACCACTTTTTTAAATGCATCGGTGTATCCCATCCACAAAGAATTTTTTGAGGCCGTGGTCAAAGCCCTGGCCCGGAAGGGATTGAACCTGCCCATCCGGATTCTCAAACCCGACGGCGGCAACATGCGGTTTTCCGCATCCCTTGAACATCCGGCCCAGATGGTGCTTTCCGGCCCGGCGGCCAGCGTGATGGGGGCTGTGGGCTTTGCTCCCCAAAACGACACCTGCCTGGTCCTGGATATCGGCGGAACGACAACCGATATGGCTATCCTCGCCAACGGCGCCCCCTTGCTGGACCCGTTGGGAATTACGATTGGCGACCACAAAACCCTGATCCGGGCCCTGGACACCATCTCCATTGGCGTAGGCGGTGACAGTGCGGTCCGGGTCATCGGCGACACCCTCCAGGTGGGTCCTGACCGCGTGGGAATGGCCATGGCGTTTGGCGGACCGCTTCCCACCCCCACAGACGCCATTCTCCTTCTGGGAATCGGCGACCAGGGGGATCCGGATTTGGCCCGAAAAGGGATCCAGGACATCGCGGACGCATTGGGCGTGGATCTCATGACCGCGGCCCAGCAGATTTTTGATCAAGCCTGCCAGACCATTCTGGACGAGGCAGACGCCATGGTCCGGCGCATCAATGCCAAGCCTGTGTACACGGTTCATGAATTGTGGGAAGGCCACCGCATCCAGCCCCGGCACATCATGGTGCTGGGCGGACCGGCCCCCTGGTTTGCCAAGGGGCTTGAGCGCCTGGGAAACTGCCCGGTGGAACTTGTCCCCCGCTGGACGGTCGCCAATGCCATTGGCGCGGGCCTTGCGCGAACCACCTGCGAGGTCACCCTGTTTGCCGATACCGAGCAGGAAGTGGTCACCGCACCCGAAGAAGGTTTTACCCAGGACATTTCCAGCACTTATTCCAAGGAAGATGCGATTAACACGGCGCTTTCCCTCTTGCGGGACAAGGCCATTGCCCGGGGCGCCAATCCCGATCATCTTGAATTGGAGGTGGTGGATGCCATCGAATTCAACATGGTCCGGGGGTTTTTTACATCAGGCAAAAACATCCGGGTTATTTCCCAGGTCAAGCCCGGCCTGATTCACGGGTTTGATCCGATTGCCAGAAAGATAGAAAACCGCCCTTTTATCCAGTAAAACAAATTGGCCGTCAACCGCCGGCGGATGTTTCAAAGCCACTTTGAACATCCTTCCATCAGCATCACGGAGCCTTCATGTTATATGCCAAAAACAAAACCGGTCTGGTGTTTTTTCCTGCCTTTGACTGGGCCATCAGTCCCACTCACCCGGAACGGGAAGAGCGCCTTTTGTATACCCAGGACCAAGTGTTTGAAGAAGGGATCTTCGATATTGAGGGCATTGTTGAATACAAACCGGATCTCGTCACCAAAAAGGATGTCCAGCGCGTTCATTTTTGTGTTCCGGATCTGTGGGCGGTCATGACTGAATCCCATTTCATCAGTGCCGGCGGGACCAAAACCATTGCCATGGCGGTCATGGAAAAACAGGTGGACTGCGGGTTTGCCCTGGTCAGGCCGCCGGGACACCATGCCAACCGGGTTGTCCACGGCGCCAGGGGCTTCTGCAACGTCAACATCGAAGCCATCATGGTGGAATTCATCCGCAAAGCCTACGGCGTCAACCGAGTGGCCATCGTGGATACGGATTGTCATCACGGTGACGGCACCCAGGACATTTACTGGCACGATCCTGATACCCTGTTTATCTCCATTCATCAGGATGGCCGGACACTTTATCCGGGCAGTGGGTTTCTCAGCGAAATCGGCGGGCCCAATGCCGTCGGCACCACCCTCAATATTCCCTTGCCGCCCAACACATCCGAAGAAGGAATGCTCTACGCCATTCAGGAAGTGGTCCTGCCGGTTCTGAAGGATTTTCAGCCGGAGATCATTATCAATTCCGCAGGCCAGGACAACCACTACTCCGATCCCATCACCAACATGAACTTTTCCGCCCAAGGGTATGCCCAGCTCACCAGTCTCCTCAAACCCGATATTGCAGTTCTCGAAGGCGGATATTCCATTGAAGGCGCCCTTCCCTATGTGAATGCGGGCATCATTTTGGCCATGGCGGGTGTGGATTACAGTCACTTGAGGGAACCCGACTATGATCCCGATCGCATCCGCCAGACCCCTGATGTCACCCGGTGGGTGGGCAAAACCTGTGAGAAAGCCCTTGAAACCTGGCACAATCGCGTCCAGTTGGGTGAGCTGGCCCGTAAAGACACCCAATTTGCCAAACGGGACCGGAAAATTTTTTACGATACAGACAATATCAACGAATACCAAAATGAAACCCTGCGGATCTGTGAGGCCTGCGGCGGCACCTTCCGTATTGACTCCAAAGCCCATGGCGGAAAACACATCCTGGCGGTTCACATTCCCCGAAATGCCTGCCACCATTGCCACGAGCAAGGGCTTTCCTGGTATGAGGAAGCTGCGTCCGGCGCCTATGACAAAATCTACCTCCAGGACTGCGCCAAAGATGTCATAGAGGAGAAAACGCCGCCGCCGTGACCGAACCTGTGTCGCCTTTTACCTACCCTTCTGCCACCCAAACCGTGCTGGCACAGCGGGCCCGTATCATTAAGGCGATCCGCTGTTTTTTTGATAACGCCGGATTTCTGGAGGTAGAAACCCCCATCCGGATTCCTGCCCCCATCCCCGAAGCCCACATTGATATCCAAACCTCCGATGGCTGGGCACTGCAACCGTCACCCGAGCTTTGCATGAAGCGGCTTTTGGCTGCTGGCCATAAAAAAATTTATCAGATCTGCAGGTGTTTTCGAAAAGGGGAACGGGGCCGCCGCCATGTGCCGGAGATGACGCTTCTGGAATGGTATGCGGCCGGATACACCTACCTGGATCTCATGGCCCAATGCGAAGACCTGATCGGTTTTATGGCGGAAAAAATGGGCCTCGGCGACCAGCTGGTCTTTCAGGGACATACGGTGAACCTCACCCCTCCCTGGGATCGCCTTACGGTGGATGCGGCTTTTCAACAGTTTTCCGGCATGAGCGCTGAAGCAGCCCTGGACCAAGACTGTTTTGACGAGGAGATGGGCCTTGTCATTGAGCCCCGGCTCGGTCTTCAGCGGCCTGTGTTTCTGTATGATTACCCGATCCGCTGCGGTTCTCTGGCCCGTGCCAGCAGAAAAAGCCCTGGTGTGGCCGAACGGTTTGAACTCTACATGGCCGGCATGGAACTGTGTAACGCCTTCAGTGAGCTGGTGGATCCGGTGGAGCAGCGTCATCGGTTTGAGGCGGCCAATCAGATCCGAGAAGCTTCCGGAAAACCGGTATTCCCACTCCCCGAACGATTTTTGGCAGACCTGGCCCATATGCCGGAAGCTGCGGGAAATGCCCTGGGCCTTGACCGGCTGGTGATGCTGCTGTGCAATGCACCTTCCATTGACGATGTGATTGCCTTTTTCCCCGAATCCCTGTAACCTGCTTCTCATCTAGTTTTTTTCGGAAGATCAGCGTTGGCTTCTGTCTTGGGAAATCCAAAGTGATCTTGACCCTTTTTTCTATCCTATACTATTCGCTGACCTTATCAGAAAAAGCATATCAGCCATAAAAGGGTCGATGAAAAAATACAGGAACGACTTAATTGTCAAGCCAGACAGCGCTGAAAACCATGCAGCACCGTCAAAAACAATCCGATCCGGCGCATAGCGGGTCGTCCTTTTTTCGGCGGGCGCCCAAACCCTGCAACTCAGGAAGTGATCCATGTCAAAACTCAAACCGTTAAGTTCCAACATGGAAGACTATATGGAAGCCATCTACCATATTGTCTCCGAGAAAAAAGCTGCACGGGCCAAGGATATTGCCATTCGCATGGCGGTTAACAGCGCCTCGGTGACCGGTGCGCTGCGTCTTCTGGCGGAAAAAGGGCTGATCAACTACGCGCCCTATGATGTGATTACGTTGACGCCCGAGGGGGAGATCCTTGCCCGGGACGTTGTCCGGCGCCATGAGATCCTGAAGGATTTTTTTACCAAGGTATTGGGTGTGGATGAAGAGGAAGCAGAAGACAACGCCTGCAAGATGGAGCATGCTATTTCGCCGGTCATCATTGATCGGATTGTCCGGTTTGTGGAATTTGTGCAGTTCTGTCCCCGGGGCGGAGAATCATGGATCAATGGGTTCCATCAGTTTTGCGATCAGAACACGATTTCCGGATGTGAAACAGCCATTTCCCAGTGCCTGGACAACATGAAAGAACGGCAGAAGCAGTTCAAGGAAATCAAACAGGAAACCGTCACTCTGGATACCCTCAGGTCCGGCCAACTGGCCCGGCTGATCCGGATCAAAGGAAAAGGCCCGCTGGTGGAAAAGCTGAAATCCCTGGACATTACACCTGGCAGCATCATTGAACTGGAAGATTTTTCTGAAAATGACGATTACGTGGGCATCAAGGTCCGGGGCTACCACCTTTCGTTAAGAAAAGATGATTTTTCAAAAATGGAACTGGCGCCTGTTCCGTCCTGTTAACAGCACGGTTTTTTGCCGATGCCTGAAAAAAAGAGGCCCCTTCCCCAGATTTCCGAAAAAAATCAGGTTACCATTCGCTGTGAAGCTGCCGTTCCACTTCCGACCAACGGGAGTTGAGGTTGGCAACCGCATCCAGCGCAATATCCAGATGAAGTCCCATATAGTCCCGGTAAACCCTGTCCTGCAGTCGTTTATCCTTGATTCCCCGCCGTTGGAGGGGCATGTCCGACACCAACATAATGGCGCCGATAGGAACCTCGTAGCGGTAGGCCACGGAAAACAAGGTGGCCAGCTCCATTTCCACCGCCAAAATGCGCTGATGCCGCAGGTAATCCACAAAGGTTTCGTCAAATTCCCACAGCCGGCGGTCGGTGGTGTACACCACCCCGCAGCGGGGTGTCATTTTCTTTGCTTTCACCGCACCCAAGCAGAGCAGGTTCACCGACATGGCCGGAATCGCGGGAAATTCCTCGGGAAGATAATGGCGGCTGGTGCCTTCTCCCCGGATGGCGGCAGTAGGCACCACAAAATCTCCCACTTGAAGAATATCGTCAATGCCGCCGCACATGCCGAGCATGACCACGGACTTGAGGTTGTCCAGATAGGCCAGCCCGTTGACCACCAGGGCGGCCTGGGGAGAACCGATGCCGAAATCAATCATGGTACAGTCCAGTTCCGGTGCATTGACAATTCGAAAATTGTTTTTAGAGATTTCACCGCCCGTGCGCTCGGCAAAAGCGTGGACATACTGTCTGAAGTTGGTAATCAGCACATGACTGCAAAAATTTTCCAGCTTGCAATTGGTGTATCGCTCCAGTGTCTGACGGACATACTCGTGTTCTTTAAGACTCATGACCTTTCCTTTACCTGTATCAGATGACCCGACATCGGATTTTTGATTATAGGCGTATTTCTCAAAAGATTGCCAAACCCGCAAGCCTATTTACACAGAAGTGTGCCCTGGGACCTGTACGCGCCACGCCTTGTCGTATTGACTTCCCCGGCCCCATGCAATAGATGGATATTGATTCTTATTTCAATACACTTTTTCATGACTCAGACAAAAAAGGGAAACCGATGAAAAAACGAATGACTCATTTTACAGTATTGATTTGCGCTCTCCTTTTTGTTTCAGGCTGCACCGCCGGAGTGGCCGCACTGGCGGGTGCAGGAACCGGCGCCGGTGTCTACACGTGGGTCAAGGGCGAACTGATCCGTGCGTATCCGCAGTCTTTTGAGCAGACCCAGACGGCAGTGTATGAAACCTTAAAGTCCATGTCCATCACCATTGATGAAAAAACCGAGACTGCCAGCAAAGTCTCCCTGAAGGCAACCCAAGGCGATGGAACGCCGGTTTTTGCCACCATCGACACCAAAGACTACAACATGACGGAAGTGTCTGTTCGGTGCGGCCGTATCGGGTACTGGGACCGGGAGACGGCTGAAAAAATTCATGCCAAGATCCTCGCATCTTTCTAAAAGCGCCGCTGATCCGCACCCCTTATTGCGCGAATTAAAAAAAACCGTGGCCGATCACCACATGATCGCCTCCGGAGACCGGATCCTGGTGGGGGTTTCCGGAGGACCGGATTCCATGGTCCTGCTTTACCTTTTTCATCAACTGGCGGCCGAATGGAAAATTGAACTTGGGGTTGCCCATCTGAACCACGGCCTGCGCGGTAAAGATGCGGATGAAGACGCCGTCCTGGTTCAAAAAACCGCCGCATCACTTGGCCACACCTTTTATCTCAAAAAGGTGGATGTCAACAAAGTCAAACAACAACACCGACTTTCCCTGGAAGATGCAGCCCGCCGGGTGCGATACGTCTTTTTTGATGCGGTCATGAAAAAACATGGATACACCCGGTTAGCGCTGGGCCACCACCTGGACGACAATGCTGAACAGGTTTTGCTTTCGCTTTTGCGGGGAAGCGGGACCCGTGGGCTTGGCGGCATTGCACCGGTTCGGGACGGTTTCATCATCCGGCCGCTCATTCATACCCGACGGAAAGATATCGAAAACTATGCCAACGCTTCGGGTATTGCCTTCCGCCATGACGCCTCTAACACGGATATCCGCCACACCCGCAACCATATCCGGCACCGGTTGCTGCCTTTTTTGCAAAACGCCTATAATCCTAAGGTTCACCACCACCTGGCCCGGCTTGCTGATATCCTGCGAAATGAAGACACATGGCTGTCGGATCTGACCGAACAGCACTATGCCAAACTGGTGAAACACCGGGAATTGGGTACGCTTTTTCTGTGTGCCCAGACCCTTTCGCGTGGGCCCCTGGCCCTTTCCCGTCGTCTGGTGCGCCGGGCCATCGAAGAATGTCACAATGGCCTTAAGTCCCTCACCTTTGACCACATTGCAGCCGTGCTCTCGCTTCTGACCGATGACGAGAAAAACATCCGGATAGATCTCCCGTCTGGTATCACGGCCTGGCGGAAGGAAAATCTTCTGGTCCTGAAAAAGGGTCTGCCGGGCCGTCAGCGGCCGGCGCCATGGGGTTCTCCGCCAACTGAAGAGACGGTGATCCACCCGCCGCTTCCGGATAAAATGGAAAGCCCGGGCATGGGGATAGGGCTTTCATTTTTCAGGCATGACCCAAAGACACTTCCGGACTGGAAAACCATTAAGCCCTTCCAGATATTTCTGGATGTGGAAAAAATTAAGTGGCCCCTTGTGTTAAGATTTCCCCGGCCTGGCGACCGGTTCACCCCCCTGGGGGCAAAAGGTTCTCAAAAACTCAAAAAATTTTTCATTGATCACCATGTGCCCCGCCACAAGCGGCCTTTTTCACCAATTCTGGCCGACAATGCCCGTATCCTCTGGCTGGTGGGGCACCGGATGGATGAATTTTTCCGGGTGACGCCAAAGACATCCCAGGTTCTTGAAATTGTTTTTTCTTGCTTGACGCCCGATAATGCTTAATATGGTGCTTTCGAGGTAACATTGATACGCTCAAACACCGGTTTTCAAAACTGATGTTTAATCCTGAGGAAGGACTTGCAGTTGAATCCATCTTATAAAAATTTTGCCCTGATTCTGGCCATTGTCCTGATTGTGGCCATGATTGCCCAACTCTTCACCCAGCAGCAAAATGCCCAGCAAAGAGACATCAGCTACTCGGATTTTCTTTCCATGGTAGAGCAGGGAAAAGTTGCATCCGTCACCATCCAGGGGCATGAAATCCAGATTGTGGATGCCAACAGAACCCATTACAAAATTTATGCGCCAGATGATCCGGCCCTGATTCAGCGCCTCAAAGAGCAAGGTGTTTCCATTGCCGCCAAACCACCGGACGAATCTCCCTGGTATTTGTCTATCCTGGTTTCCTGGTTTCCCATGCTGCTTCTGATCGGCGTGTGGATCTTTTTCATGCGGCAGATGCAAAGCAGCGGCGGAAAGGCTATGTCCTTTGGCAAAAGCCGGGCCCGGCTGCAATCGGATCAGCAGGAAAAGGTGACCTTCAAAGATGTGGCCGGTATTGATGAGGCCAAGGAAGAGCTGGAAGAAATCATCAACTTTCTCCGGGATCCCAAAAAATTTACCCGCCTGGGCGGACGAATTCCCAAGGGGGTTCTGCTCATGGGACCTCCGGGAACCGGGAAAACCCTTCTGGCCCGCGCCATTGCAGGTGAGGCGGGTGTTCCGTTTTTAAGTATCAGCGGATCTGATTTTGTGGAAATGTTTGTGGGCGTGGGCGCCTCCCGGGTACGGGATTTGTTCATGCAGGGTAAAAAAAACGCGCCCTGCATCATTTTTATTGATGAAATCGACGCTGTGGGCCGACACCGCGGGGCAGGCCTGGGCGGTGGCCATGATGAACGTGAGCAAACCCTCAACCAATTGCTGGTGGAAATGGACGGGTTTGAATCCAATGAAGGGGTGATTTTGATTTCCGCCACCAACCGTCCGGATGTCTTGGACCCGGCGCTTTTGCGGCCCGGCCGGTTTGACCGCCAGGTGGTGGTGTCCCTCCCGGATATCAAGGGACGGGAGAAAATTCTCAGGGTTCACATGAAACGAACGCCCATTGCCCCGGATGTCAAACCCGTGGTGCTGGCCAAGGGAACGCCTGGATTTTCCGGAGCGGATCTTGAAAATCTGGTGAACGAAGCTGCACTTCTGGCCGCCAAACGCAACAAGGACAGGCTGGAAATGGTGGATTTCGAGGACGCCAAAGATAAAGTCTACATGGGCCTTGAAAGAAAATCCAAAGTCCTCAGGGAAGAGGACCGGAAGACAACCGCCTATCATGAGGGTGGCCACGCGCTGGTGGCCCGGTTTATTCCGGGAACCGATGTGGTCAACAAAATCACGATCATCCCCAGGGGACGAGCGGCTGGTGTGACCTGGTTTCTGCCGGAAGAACGGGATTTCCGGTACAAGGACCAACTGGAAGCTGAACTGGCCATCGCCTTTGGCGGAAGGGCTGCCGAAGAAATTGTGTTTAAAAGAATCAGCACCGGCGCTTCCAATGACATCAAACAGGCCACCGAACTGGCCCAGCGGATGATCCGGAACTGGGGGATGAGCGAGTCCCTGGGGCCGCTTTCCTATGCCAAGGGAGAAGAGCAGGTCTTTCTCGGACGGGAAATTGCCCAGAACCGCGATTATTCCGAAGAAACCGCAAAAAAAATTGACGCGGAAATCAACGCCCTGATCATGGGCGCCTACAAGCGCGCCCACTTCATCTTGAACGAACACCTGGATGTGCTCCACGCCCTTGCCAATGCGCTGTTGGACAAGGAAACGGTCCTGGGCAGCGAACTGGACGTCATTATCCGCAAGACCAGACCGGGAATCGTGCTGCCGGAAAAACCGGTGGACAAGGAAGAACCGGATTCGGCTGAAGTGGGCCCGAAGCCGGAAACGGGTGAAGCAGACAAGGGCGGGCCGGACTCGGACGTCCATGAATCTGATGCCAACGATACATAACCCCCCGCGTCCGGATCGGAAAATCCGTCGAACTCGGAAGATCCAGATCCAGATCCGGATCATTGGTGATTTCTGATGTCCATCCCCTGTTTGCTCTCCTGCGGCCGCCATACCCTTGAGCTGGGACGCCGAACCCTGATCATGGGCATCGTCAACATCACACCCGATTCGTTTTCCGACGGCGGGCATTTTTTTTCCCCCCACCAGGCAGTGAAACACGCGCTGGAACTGGTTGCAGCAGGCGCGGACATTTTGGATGTCGGCGGCGAATCCACCCGGCCTTTTTCCGATCCGGTCAGCGTGGACCAAGAACTGGAGCGGGTCATTCCGGTCATTTCCGCCCTTTCCAAAACTGTCGACGTTCCCATTTCCATTGATACGGTAAAAGCCGCAGTGGCCCGGGAAGCGGTGATGGCCGGTGCCGGCATCATCAATGATATCGCCGCATTCCGGATGGATCCGGATATGGCCGCAACCGCTGCCCAGTGCAAGGTGCCGGTCATTCTCATGCACATGCAGGGAACGCCCAAGACCATGCAGAAAGCGCCGATTTATACAGACCTGATCGGAGAAATAAAAAAATTTCTGCAGGACGCAATGGATACGGCAATGGCCGCCGGTGTGGACCAAAGCGCCATGATTCTGGATCCGGGTATCGGCTTTGGCAAAACCGTTTCCCACAACCTTCAGGTTTTAAATGCCCTGGACCAGTTCCTTGATCTGGGCGCTCCCCTTTTGGTGGGAACCTCCAGAAAGCATTTTGTCCGGCAAGTGCTCAAGGATGCCTCCCAAAGCGATCTTTCTCCCCTCTCCCCCAAAGTGACCTGGGGAACCCAGGCCACTGTCGCAGCAGCAGCCCTCAAAGGCGCCCATATCGTCCGGGTCCATGATGTGGCCCGCACCCGCGCCACAGTCCGGGTCATTGACGCCATCCGTACCGCCTGTCCCGCGTAAAAAACCGCCCGTATGTATCATCGTAAGGGGGGCCGGTATCGGGGTCCTGGCAAGGATATTCCTGTTTTCCCTACATCAGATAAAACGGATCCACATCAAGGGTGATCCGGACGTGACTTTTGGCAGATACCGGTTTTTGTCCTGATGTCAGATCTTCAACAAATCGGTGAAGGAGGTTCGCACTGGTGCCTTTTACCAAAAGCTGCCAGCGGTGATGATTGGCAATTCGGGCCACAGGTGCCGGAATGGGGC
>JAJDJS010000046.1 GCA_030267325.1 Desulfosarcina sp. OttesenSCG-928-A07
AAAAAAATCAACAGCCAGGTTTTTCCGGGAATTCAGGGCGGACCGTTGATGCACATCATTGCGGCCAAGGCCGTGGCCTTTAAAGAAGCCCAGACCGAAGACTTTCGCCTGTACCAAAAAGCAGTGGTGGCCAATGCTGCCACCCTTGCTGCCACGTTGATGGAAAAGGGCTTTGATTTGGTTTCCGGCGGAACAGACAACCACCTGATGCTGGTCAATCTGACCCGTCTGGGCATTACCGGCCGGGATGCGGAGGCTGCCCTGGGCCGGGCCGGGATCACGGTAAACAAAAACGCTGTTCCCTTTGATACCCGAAGCCCGTTTTTGACCAGCGGAATCCGTATCGGAACGCCCTATGTGACCAGCCGGGGCATGGGCACCGAACAGATGAAAATCATCGGCAGCTGGATTGCCGATGTGCTCCACGGCATTTCCGATGAAGCGCGGATTCAACAGACGCGAAACCAGGTTCAGGACCTGTGCCAGGCCTTTCCCCTGTATCCGTAACGTTTGAAAAAAAATACCCATGGCGCCGGAAAAAACGAAAAAACGAACCGATTATCTGTCCTGGGATGACTACTTCATGGCAGTGGCACTTTTATCCGCCCAGCGCAGCAAAGATCCCAGCACCCAGGTGGGGGCCTGCATTGTCAATCCCAAAAAACATATTGTCGGGGTCGGCTATAACGGATTTCCCACAGGCTGTTCCGATGATGCCCTGCCCTGGGCCCGGGAAGGGGTACACCTTGAGACCAAGTACCCTTATGTCTGCCATGCGGAACTCAATGCCGTACTCAACAGTCTGCCGGGCGACCTCGGGGGCTGCACCCTGTATACGGCGCTTTTTCCCTGTAATGAATGCGCCAAGGTGATTATTCAGGCAGGAATCCGGGAAGTGGTATACCTTTCCGATAAATACGCCGAAACCGATGCGGTTCACGCCTCCCGGCGGATGTTTGCCCTTGCGGGAATTTCCTGCCGGCAACTGGTCTCCGCCTGTCCGGTCATCACCCTTCGGCTGGAACCGGAAAAGTGACCTCTTTTTCAACAGCCCGAAAAGCCCATGCAGCAGCGGCTGCAGGAGACGAAGCGCATGAAGTGTCCGTTTTGCGGAGAACTTGACAACAGGGTGATGGATTCACGACTCACCAAGGATGCCAGTGCCATCCGTCGCCGCCGGGAATGCATCAATTGCGCCCGGCGGTTTACCACCTATGAGTATGTGGAAGAGCAGCCCATTGCCATCATCAAAAAAGATGGCCGCCGGGAAGTTTTCAATCGGGAGAAAGTGGGAACCGGCATCCGGAAGGCCTGCCAGAAGCTGGATATCAGCATGAACACCATTGAGATGTTTATTGACGATCTGGAACGGGATCTCCGCGAAACCGGTGAAAAGGAAATTCCCTCCCATGTGGTGGGCGAGCGGGTCATGGCCAAGCTTCATGAACTCAATGACATTGCCTATGTCCGGTTTGCATCTGTATACCGTGAGTTCAAGGATGTGAATGATTTTGTGGACGAACTCAAACGGCTGCTCAGTCATCCGAAAGTTTAGTTCGTTTGCCCAAAGCACCCTGTCCTCCGCAAAAAATCAGCCAATCATTTCGTGTATACTGAGCCGTCAACTATCGGAGATATGGAGTCTTCCGCATTGATGCAGCCGACCGACTATATGAAAACGGCCCTGGAACTGGCTGAAAAAGGCCGCGGCCGGACCTCTCCCAATCCCATGGTCGGCGCTGTGGTGGTCAAAGACGGCCGGATTGTGGGAAAAGGGTATCACCCAAAGGCGGGCGGTCCCCATGCAGAAGTGGTTGCCATTGATGATGCCGGTGATCTGGCCCACGGCGCCACCCTTTATGTGACGCTGGAACCCTGCAACCATTTTGGCCGCACGCCGCCCTGTACCCACAAAATCATCGCTGCCGGTATCCGGAAGGTGGTGGTGGCCATGGCCGACCCCAATCCCAAGGTTGAAGGCGGCGGCAATGCCGCCCTTTTGGCTGCCGGGATTGAAGTGGAAACCGGCGTGTGTGAGGCAGCCGCCCAAACCCTCAATGAGGCCTTTGTGACCTGGATCACCACCGGCCGGCCCTTTGTGGTGGCCAAATGCGCCGCCACCCTGGATGGCCGCATTGCCACCCGGACCGGCGACTCCCGGTGGGTGACAGGCCCTTCGGCCCGGCGCTTTGTCCATGAATTGCGACACCAGGCAGACGGTATTCTGGTGGGAGTGGGAACGGTCATCCAGGATGATCCGAGCCTTACCACCCGATTGGAAAACGAAACAGGCGTGGATCCCACGCGGATTATTCTGGACACCCGGCTTTCCATGCCCGTATCGGCAAAGCTTCTGCACCAAAAATCCCATGCGCCCACATGGATCATCTGCGGACCCGATGCCCCGGAAGATCGCAGGAAAGCCCTTTCCGATGCCGGCGCCCGGATTATTGTGGCACCCCTTAACGCAAACCAGATTGATCTTGGGGCACTCATGGATATTCTGGGGGAAAATCACATGACCCACCTTCTGGTCGAAGGGGGCGCATCGGTGATGGGATCTTTTTTTTCCGCTGGGATTGTTGATAAAGTCTGTTTTTTTTATGCCCCGAAAATCCTCGGCGGGGATGACGGGGTCCCCATCTGCCGGGGAAAAGGACCGGAACGCATGGATCAGTGCCTTGCGGTTCATGACCTTTCCGTTCGTTTAATTGGCGAAGATGTGCGGGTTGAGGGATATCTGACGCCCCGGCGATCGGGTTGACAATCACCTGTTACTGCGTATTGTGAAATCATGTTTACGGGAATTATCGAAGGACTGGGCACCATTTCCGCCATCCAGCCATCAGGTCAGGGTGCCCGGATGACCCTTGTGGCGGATTTTGATCTTTCAGGCACCCGCATCGGCGACAGCATTGCCGTCAACGGCGCCTGCCTGACGGCCGTCACCCGTGAGGACCGCCGGTTCACCGTGGATGTGTCGCCGGAAACCCTCACGCGCAGTGTGTTGGGAAAAATCAGAATCGGCGAGCGGGTCAATCTGGAGCGGGCCCTGAAGCTGGGGGACCGGCTGGACGGGCATCTGGTTTCCGGCCATATTGACGGCATGGGCGTGCTCCGGGAACGCAAAACCGCTTCCAACGCCATCCTGCTCACCTACACCGTACCCCCATCATTGGCCTATTATATGATTGAAAAAGGTTCTGTGGCCGTGGATGGGGTGAGCCTCACCCTCAACCGGTGTGATGAAACCACCTTTGAGGTGAGCATCATTCCCCATACTGCGGCCCTGACCACCGTGGGTCTGAAAAAAGTCGGCGATGCGGTGAATATCGAAACCGACATGATCGGAAAATATGTGGAGCGGTTTGTCACCCGCCGTCCGCCGGCAGATGCAGGGGAGCCTGTTCCAAGCCGTGAAATTGATATGGCCTTTCTGGCAAAATCCGGATTTCTCTGATATGAATCCGGCCTGATGCAGGTTATACGGAACCGGGGCGTGAAATGGCGTTATGTTTATTCCACCCCCCATAACCATCCTTTTCGCCGCCGGGTCCACTGGCGGCGGCATTTTTCAGGAGATGCACCCATGGCAAAAATTTCCATCCCCCAGGCCATTGAAGATATTCGCAACGGGAAAATGGTCATTCTTGTGGATGACGAAGACCGTGAAAACGAAGGTGACCTGACCATGGCCGCGGAAAAAGTCACGCCCGAGGCCATCAATTTCATGGCCAAATACGGAAGGGGGCTGATCTGCCTGTCCCTCACGGCCGAGCGGTGCGATCAGCTCAATCTGCCCCTCATGGTTCGCAACAACACCAGCCCCTTTGAGACGGGATTTACCGTTTCCATAGAAGCCAAACACGGTGTGACCACGGGCATTTCAGCCGCAGACCGGGCCACCACGGTTCTGGCGGCCGTGGCCGATGATGCCCGTCCCGGCGATCTGACCCGGCCCGGCCATATTTTTCCGTTGCGGGCCCGTGACGGCGGGGTCATGGTGCGGGTGGGACAGACCGAGGGCAGTGTGGATCTGGCCCGTCTGGCCGGACTCAAGCCCGCGGGGGTGATCTGTGAAGTCATGGATGAGGACGGCTCCATGGCCCGGATGCCGTCCCTTGAAGAATTCAGCGAAACCCACGGCATCGGCATCTGTACCATTGCAGACCTGGTGGAATACCGGATCCGCACGGAAAGTTTTATTCGCCGGGCCGCGGAAACAGAGATCCCCACCCTGTACGGCGGAGACTTCAAAATCATCGCCTTTGAAAACGATGTGGACAACCTTACCCACGTTGCCCTGGTCAAAGGCGCGATTGATCCGGAACAGCCGGTGATGGTGCGGGTTCATTCCGAATGCATGACCGGCGACATCTTTGGCTCCATGCGCTGTGACTGCGCGGACCAACTCCACAAGGCCATGGAAATGATCAATGCAGAGGGCGCAGGTGTGATTCTGTATCTTCGTCAGGAAGGCCGAGGGATCGGCCTCATCAACAAACTCAAGGCCTATGAATTGCAGCGCAAGGGGCTGGACACGGTGGAGGCCAACCTGAAACTGGGATTTAAACCCGATATGCGCGATTACGGCATCGGCGCCCAGATGCTGGTGGACATTGGTGTCCGGAAAATGCGCCTTCTCACCAACAATCCCAAAAAAATGGTCGGCCTTGAAGGATACGGGCTCAGCGTGGTGGAGCAGGTGCCCATTGAGGTTGCGCCCAATGATTTCAACCGCTGCTATCTGGAATGCAAAAAACTCAAAATGGGGCATCTGCTCAGTTTTGAAGAGACCCAAGCGCGGTAACGCATTATCCGGACAAAAAGACCACAACACAAAAAACCACCCGACACACAAACAAGGACATCTGTTTATGCCGAACCTCATTGAAGCCGGCCTGATCGGCAAGGGAAAACGGTTTGCGATCATCGCCAGCCGATTTAACGATTTTATCACGGACAGACTGGTGGGCGGCGCACTGGATGCCCTGACCCGCAGCGGCGTGGACGATGGGGATATTGACCTGATCAAGGTTCCCGGCGCCTATGAAATTCCCCTGGTGGCCCAGCGCGTTGCGGAAAGCAAAAAATACCACGCCGTGATCTGCCTGGGCGCGGTGATTCGCGGGGCCACGCCCCATTTTGATTATGTGTGCGCCGAAGCTGCCAAGGGCATTGCCCAGGCGGCAATGGCAGCCAGCCTTCCGGTGATGTTCGGTATTCTCACCACCGACACCATTGAGCAGGCCATTGAGCGGGCCGGCACCAAGGCGGGCAACAAGGGCTGGGATACGGCGGTGGCGGCCATTGAGATGGCCAATCTCATGGAACGGGTGTGAGGCACAAAAAGGCAATACCTATGGGAACCCGTCGAATTTCCCGTGAACAGGCCCTTCAGGTGCTGTTTTATATGGACATGCACGCTGAACCCATGGACGATCCAGTGGGCCTTTTCTGTTCGTCTTTTGCCCAGGACCGTCCCACAGGTGCTTTTTTTTACCGCATTGTGGAAGGCGTCCAGGCCCACCAGGAAGTCATTGACAGCACCATCGAACGATTTTCCAGTCACTGGAAACTCTCCCGCATGTCCTGCGTGGACCGGAACATTCTCCGGATCGCCGTGTTTGAACTGCTCTTCTGCGCGGATATTCCCCCCAAGGTGTCCATCAACGAGGCCATTGATGTGGGAAAACGATTCGGCACCGAAGAATCCGGCGCCTTTATCAACGGCATCCTGGACAGTATCCGGATTGCCATGGACAAAAATGAAGTTCATCATATTGCCAAAACCGGTCCTGCCGTGACCTGATCCTTGACAGAGAGAAAATCCCTTGGGCGGGGCGGCTTTGTTTCAACAGGACAGATGGGTTTTATCAGGAGGTTACCATGATCATCCGTGAACTGACGTTAGGCCCCATTCAGGCCAATTGCTATATTCTGGGGTGTGAGGAAACACGGGAAGCCGTGGTCATTGATCCCGGCGATGAGGCAGACCGGATTCTCACCACTCTGGCCAAAGACAAGCTGACGGTTAAGCATATCATTGATACCCACGGCCATTTTGACCATGTGGGCGCCAATAAACGGCTTAAGGAAGTGACCGGCGCGGATATTCTCATCCATAAAGAAGATGCCCCCATGCTCGGCCAGCTGGCTGCGGCTGCGGCAGCCTGGGGCATGGCTGCGGAAAATTCACCGCCTGCAGACCGACTGCTTGAAAACGGAGACACCCTTACCTTCGGCACCCATCGCCTGAAGGTCCTGCATACCCCCGGCCATACGCGCGGCGGCATCTGCCTGTACATCGAATATCCCCAGGATGGGAAAACCCAAAAAGCGGTGTTTGTGGGCGACACCCTGTTTGCCGGTTCCATCGGCCGGACCGACTTTCCGGGCGGCGACTTCAATACCCTGATCAACAGCATCCACACCCGCCTGTTTACCCTGGACGATGATGTCCGGGCCTACCCCGGCCACATGGGCGCCACCACCATTGGGTATGAAAAAAAGACAAATCCCTTCTGTGGCATGCGGTAGGCGGTAAGTCTTCAGGAAAAATACCGTTTTTGGACATTCTTTGTTTTTTCCCGCCCGGACGGGCGCATCACCAAAGCGCATGCCCGCCCGGGACGGGAAAGACGAAATGGTTTGAATGAGGTGAACCATGGCGGCGGATATGTGGCCCACCATCCTGACAATTGGCGTCATTATCGGCACGGTCATATTTTTTGTGATGGGCCGGTTTCGGACAGACCTCATTGCCCTGTGCGCCTTGATGTGTCTGATGGTGGGCGGCGTGCTGACCCCGGCAGAAGCGCTGACCGGTTTTTCCAACAACATCATCCTCATCATTGCCGGAATGTTTGTTGTGGGCGGCGCCATTGTGAACTCGGGCCTTGCTTCTGTCATCAGCGGACGGATCCTGAAGCTGGCGGGCAGCAACCGGATGCTCTTGTTTATGCTGATCATGTTCATCAGCGGCATGGTCGGCGCCATGGTCAGCAACACCGGTACCGTGGCCATCATGATGCCCATTGTGGTCAGCATGGCCTACAGCGTGGACATGAGTCCCAGCCGTTTTCTCATGCCGCTGGGCTTCATGAGCAGCATGGGCGGCATGTTCACACTCATCGGAAACGCCCCCAACATGGTCGCCAATGAGGTGTATGTCAGGGCCGGATATCCCTCGCTGGAACTGTTTTCCTTTTTTCCCATCGGTGTTGTGTGTTTTGCCTTTGGCATGGTGATCCTGGTTCCGGCAACCTACTGGTATCTTTCCCGGCGAAAGGGAGATGCGAAAAAACCCGAGGCCAACGCCCCCACCATGCGGGAACTGGCGGACAAGTACCAGTTGGCAAGGCATATGTGCAAAATGGAGGTGCCGGAAACCTCTCCCATTGTAGGACAGACCCTGATGCGCCTGGGGCTGACAAACAGGTTCGGCGTGGCCATTCAGGAAATCCGCCGCAAAAAGAAATCCCATTTTCCGCTGCCCGGCACCTATACGGAACAAATTTCCCCCGGCCCCCAAACCGCCATTCAGGCTGGAGACATCTTGTACGGCGTCGGTGCGGTGGCCGACATGGAGCGGCTGGGGAGCGAATTCGGCCTGCACCTGTCTGTCTGCAATGATGATCTCGACGACAGCTATCTCTTCGATGCCATCGGTATTTGCGAGCTGGTTATCATGTCTTCCTCGCGTCTGATCGGGCTTACGGTTGCGGAATCAGGTCTCAGGGAGCAATTCGGCGTCACCTTGCTGGGCATTCAGCGGGGCAGCCGGTATATTCTGGAAAATATTACAGCCCAGACCGTGCATGCCGGGGATGCGTTTCTGGTTCAGGGCAGTTGGAAAGATATTGCCCGCCTGGACGAAGCCTCCCAGCACTGGGTGGTGGTCGGCAGGCCCCAGGACGATACCCAGAGCGATAAACAGGGAACCCGGATTTTTGTGGCCGTGACCCTTATCGCAATGATTGCCGTCATGGCCCTTAACATCCTTCCCACAGTGACGGCAGTGATGCTGGCTGCCCTGATCATGATTCTGGGCCGTTGTTTCCGAAACATGGAAGATGTCTACACCTGCATCAACTGGGAGACCCTGATCATGATCGCCTGCATGCTGCCCCTGGCCATTGCCATGGAAAAAATCGGTCTGATCAACGTGATTGCCACCCATATGACGGCCGTGGGCGTCCATTATGGTCCTTATATCGCGCTGGCGCTGGTGTATGCGGTGACCTCTGCCCTGAACATCATCATCAGCTTTACCCCCCTGACCCTGCTCATCGCCCCGGTTGCCCTTAAGATCGCAGTGGCACTCAATTTGAATCCGCTGCCCTTCATCCTTGCCGTGGCCACCGCCGCCAGCATGTGTTTTGCCAGTTCGTTTTCAACACCTTCCAACGCGCTGGTCGTTTCTGTGGGGCGGTATACCTTTATGGATTTTCTGATCATCGGCCTGCCCCTGCAGATACTTTTGGGCATCATCATGGTCTTTTTCCTGCCGATATGTTTTCCGTTTTGAGGATATCGGCCAAAAGTATCATATACGGCCTGAAGTTTTCTCCTTCTCCACGCTTCGGGGGAAGAGCGGCTGTGTCGGTTGTCAGCCCGAAGCATGCGGAAAATGATCTTCAGGGTTGCCTTGGGTACTCAGCATTGCCTGTCACCTGCTGCTGAAAATCGCCCCACCCCGGTCAATCTCAGCAAAGCAACTCCAATCCTTGTCCTGCCACCCCTTTGCAATTGCCATCTCCAGTTTTGTCCGCAGGGCCTCAGCACTTGAGAGTGTCAACTGCACATCGCGAGCCGCCTCAATCATCAACAGGATGTCCTTGAGGCCGCCGGATGCCGTGAACCCGACGGTGTCAAAGTCCCGGTCGTTAATTTTGGCGACATACTCCCGCGTTGCCGGATGTGCGAAAAAGCCGGACAATAGTCCGGAAACAAAAGTGGCGGACATACCGGACCGTTCCGCCCAAGTGAGGGTTTGGCCGATGAGATCCATTGCCGAAGCGCCGAGAAAATTGGCGATCAGTTTGGCGGTGGATGCCTGGACAGGACGGTCGCCGACAACAAAGATCTGTGATGCATAAGCGGCAACAAGGGGCTCAGCACGTTCCACCAGATCTGATCTGCCCGCCAAAAGCGCTACCAGTTGACCGGCTTCGGCAGCCGGAACACGACCGACAACCGGTCCTGCAATGTAATGACTTGCTGTCTTTCCATGCATTTTCTCCAATTCCTCGGAAAGTTTGGGCGAGATCGTGCTCGTCCCGATGTGCACAGCCCCCTGGCGAATGCCGGATAAAATACCCTGCGGCCCCAGCACAACCGCCCGGACAGCATCATCATCCGCCAAACTTGAAATAACGAAATCTGCTGCGGACGCAGCGGCTGCGGGTGATTCGGCAAGCCTTGCACCAGACCCAAGAAGTACCTTCGCCTTTTCTGTGGAACGATTCCAGACCACAAGGGGATACCCCGCCCGCTGGATGTTGGCTGCCATGGCAAAGCCCATTTTGCCAAGCCCGATAAACCCAACTGTACTTTTTTCCTTTGATTCGGTCATTTTTCCCTCCGCATGATAGCGTTTGCTTTTTAGGGAGCGCATCCATGAAGGCTGCTTTTTTTGTTCACACAGAACACGCAGCGCAGGTGCAACACCTCTTCCATTTTTGACTTATGTCTTACAACGGCTGATCAGCAGTTTTCTGGGGCGGACAGAATATATGACGAAGAAAAAGAGAAGACAATTCGGGTTCCCAATACCACCCGCGAAGATGCAATATTAAATATAACTATTTGATTTTTTAATTCTATTTTATTTTTCAGAAATATAAAATAGGGGAGGTGTTCACATGGTGTTCGGATTTTCGCCCAAGATCGTTATGTGGATTGATCTGCTGCGCACGCAGCGTGGTGAACATAGTTTTGTACCAGGTGGGTCAGTTCAACTTCCAGCGTATGCGGGCTCAAGCGGGTGCATCCTTCCATCGCCCACGCACGGATGATGCCGACAACAGCGCGTGTGAGAATATAAAGTTGATCGGAAGACAGACGGTTCATCTCCTTTGCCCCCGGTTCCTGATCTTGGTGGCGAAGAAAGTTGACAATCAGTTCAATGGGGGCAGATAGTTCTGACGCGTGTCCGCTCGCAATCATGGTCGTCAGCAATGCGCCGCGCAGACGTTGTCGTCCTCCGAAACCACAAACCAGGGCGTGCATCGCCTTTTGCGTGGCGGATGTATTCTCCTTTGTCGTATCTGGCTGCGTCAGTGCTTGTTGAACGGATTTGACGATGGTGTCGAGTTCCCGGCGCGCCATTGCCACAAGAATCGCATACTTGTCCGGAAAATAATCATAGAGGGTGCCCACGCCATAGCCGGAAAGCTCGGCGATGCGTGCTGTTGTGAGCCGTTCCACGCCCTGGCTTTCTACCAACCGGGCTGTTGCCTCAAAAATGGCATCCACCGCTTGCCGCGAGCGCTGCTGACGAGGCGTCCGCCGCGTATCGCCGGAATGTCGTTTTGATTGTGTCATTTCAGGATTCCGCTTTTTCGGCTGTTTTGGACAGGCAGATGCCATTGACAGTATCAGATAGCGCTCTTTTGATCTCGTAACAATTTGAAATTATTAATATCAACACGCCCGAAGACTTATTTTTTACAATAAATTCGAATTGTTATATTTCTTTAGAGGGCATTATTCAATCAACCAGGCAAGGAAGATTCACAACACGTGAAAGACTCCCCGCTTTTCCATCCCCTGCCTTCTGGCTTTGGGGGTGTTCATGAACGCCAAAATGATTTAAAAGATCTTCCATGATATGGTGCTGTTCGGTTTTCCGTTTCCCTCACACCGACCGGAGTAAAACCTCACCCGCGCCGTTGTCTGATCATCCCTCTGGAGCACATCATGAAAAAATGGGTCCATGACGAACTGATCTGCCCTTTTTGCACAGATACGGAATCCCCGCTGAATCTGGAAATTGAAACCGCCGTTGCGGACGAGATTGTTGCCGGAACACTTTCCTGTCCCGCTTGCAGGGAAACCTATCCCATCACCGACGGCATTGCCGCTTTGCTGCCGGAAAAATCCCGGAACATGCTCTCCACATCCCAGGGCTACAACGCACCGGCCATGCTGTCCGCGTATTTGTGGAGCCATTTCTGCGATCTCATCGGCGATTCCCAGGCCACGGACGCCTATGCCATATGGGCCGACACCTTCCGGAAAGCCCGCAGCCAAACAAACGGCCTTGCCCTTGATGTGGGCTGCGCTGTGGGCCGCCTGTCCTTTGAACTTTCCGCCACCCATTCCCGCGTCATCGGCCTGGATACGTCCATGGCCTTTATCCGCAAGGCGCGGGATATCCTGGTGCGGAAACGGCTGGATTTTGACCTGATTGTGGAAGGCCATCTCACCGAACCCCGGGGATGCACCCTCAATCCGGACTGGAATTTGTCCGGCGTGGAGTTTATTGTTGCTGATGCCATGGCCCTTCCGTTTCGAAAAAACCGCATCTCCACGGTGGCGGCCATCAATATCCTGGAAAAAGTACCGGATCCGATTCGCCATCTTTCCGAGGTCAACCGGGTGATGGTTGAAAAAGAGGCCCTGTTTCTGTTTTCCGATCCATTTTCCTGGGATGAGGCCTTTTCCAGGCCAGACCGCTGGCTGGGGGGAAACCTCGACTCCCGATACTGCCCGCGCGGCATTGATACCCTGCGCCGGCTGTTTTCCGGAGAAGACCACATCTTTGACCCAGCCCTGGCCCTTGAGGATGACGGAAAGGTATCGTGGAAAATCCGGAAAACCGAAAACCTGTGGGAACACATCACCTCCCACTACCTGGTGGGCCGGCGGTAAATTACTTTTTGAAACACTTTTTCTTCAGACTGGGTGAAAAACAGGAAAGACTGATGATCCCAAAAAGTTGTGTGTCACCCACAGGACGATTTGTCTGGGGCGTTCACCAGCCCCATTTCACGGCGGACAATTTTCGGCAAAACGATTACCCGGCACTTCTGGGCGCCCTGCCCGACGGCACACGGTGTTCCAACACCGCCAATTTTCCGCCCGGACCGGTCCATGAACCTTCCGCAGATCTTGTTTTTGAAATTCCCAATGCCTTTCCCTTCCGGGGAACCACCTATATTGGAAAAAAATGGGCGGATGAAAGGGCGCTGGCGCCGGAAACCATTGGTCTGCCCAAATTGCCGGAGGTTTCTTTTTCTTCGGATTATCCGGATGAACAAACCGCGAAAGCCGCCATTTCCCGGCTTCCCCGGTCCCTTCAACTGGCGCTGGCCGTAACTTCCACTGATGCCCGGGACCTGTGCGCCCTGGCCCATCACGCGGCCTTATTCTGCATGGATGATGGGGGACAGCCGTGGGGGCTTGCCTATGAAAACGCGAATGGCCGCATCCGGCCCCGCATTGTGGATGAGGCCCTTTTCGATGCGGTGGCCAACAATTTTTATCTTCCTGGGGCGTATCGCCAGGCCATGGTGCTGCGTCCCGGCGCCCAGGGAAACAGCGAGATTGTCGGGGAATGGAGCCGGCCAAACAGCCATGTGTTCGAGTACCTGCGGCGAAATTCCTATATTCCCTGGGGCCATTATGCGGCCAATATGGCTGATGACGCGGTCCGGTACCGGGCATCGGATCTTTTGCCGGAAGACATGGCAGGCCTCAGGCATCTGTATTATCAACGAACATTTACGCGGTTGGCCCGGATGCTGGGCCTGGATGTTTCCGCTGACCGGCGGGAGCTGACCGCAGATGAGCTGGAATACCTTCGAAAGCAGATTCAAAAACGACTGGCTGAAGGTCAGCAGCCGTTGTTCAACCGGACCCTGTGGGGGTGGAACTACGGGTTTGATTATGCGCCTACCGGATATCGACTGCACGGTTCTCACCAGCAGATTCACCAGCAATATGCGCTGATTCCGGTGTCAGCAGCATCACCGGATGGAGAAGGCAAATTTCCTGCCTATGGATGCGGGGATCAGATTGGCGCGTTTGTCCGCGACTATCGCCAGGAAACTGGAAAAGGGTTTTTTGAGTGTTACGAAAAAGCCATTTCCGGAAATCAACGGATGGATCAAAATCCTGAGGGACCGTCGGATTTGGTGGTGTTTGAGGATGAGGCGGTCATGGTTTTTGTGCCCAAAGCCCAGACTTCCCAGTGGGAATTGCAGATCATGCCCAAAACGCCGGTGGGCAATATTGTGGAGGCAGATACAGCCATGCGGGAGGCCCTGGACCGCGCCATCGGCATTGCCATCACGGCTCTGGCCGGACTCGGGGCCCGCATGGTCACCTGTATTGAATATCCCAAAGCCATTGATGACCCAAGTACGGACCAGCGGCTACTGATGGCCCTGATGCCCAGACTTCCCGAATCCCCCGGCACCTTCAGTGAAGCGCAGCTCCGGTGGATTACCGGTTATTATCCCGAGGATGTGGCCCTGGCATGCCGTCAC
>JAJDJS010000047.1 GCA_030267325.1 Desulfosarcina sp. OttesenSCG-928-A07
CCCCAGGGTTGAAGCGAGAAGTAACCAAATTTACCAGATTACCCTTGGGAATTGGGATTGATCCGGATTTCCACCCGGCGGTTCATCTGCCGTCCCTCTGCGGTATCATTGGTGGCAACCGGCAGCGTGGCACCATACCCCATGCCAGTGATTCGGGATGACGGAACACCCCGATTGATCAACTGATCCCGCACGTGATTGGCCCGTCGTTCAGAAAGCAGTTGATTATATGATGCTGAACCGGTGCTGTCAGTGTGTCCCCCCACAAGGATGGATGTGTTGGGATACCGGATCATAATCTGGGCGATACGATCCAGTTCATTATAAATACCCGGTCTTACCGCATCAGAATCATGATCAAAGATCACGTCCCCTTTCAGCGTAATGGCAATCAGGTCGCCTTCCCGCTGAAGGGCAGCTGCATTTGAAGTGGCCAGCGCCTGCTGCATTTCCGCTGCCTGCTTGTCCATCATCCGGCCAACACCCGCACCCACCGCACCCCCCAGCACTGCTCCGGCTGCCGCGCCAAGAAGGGTGGCTTCCGTATCGCCACCGATAATCTGTCCCAGTATAGCGCCTGCTGCCGCGCCACCGGCAGCGCCATAGGTTCCGCCCTTTCCCATCTGGCTCGTGGTGCAGCTCATCAGCGTGAATATTCCCAGCAGAGTGATCAAACCTATTTTTTTCATCAGTATTGTTCTCCTTTATCTTTATGAGGTCTATCAAACATGCCAACGATAGGGTTTCTATCGGGAGTCAGTATAGCGTCGTCAGTGGCGAATGTCGACTGCATCTTTTTCGGAAATATCGCCGATAATTCTCATGGCTCCGAAGATGAGCGAACATTCTTCTGGTAAAGTGTGGGGTCGGGAGTTTTGGCATCGTGAAACCCTTTTTTCCGGAGAAGGCAGGAATCGCATCCGCCGCAGGCAAGGCCATCGGGAGATGGATCGTAACAGCTATGGGTAATACTGTAATCCACCCCCAGTGCGAGTCCTTCTTGAATAATCCGGGCTTTGGACAGATGGATCAGCGGGGTGTGAATCTGAAATCGTCCGGCGCCTTCCACCGCAGCTTTGGTGGAAAGATTGGCCATGGTTTCAAAGGCATTGATAAATTCCGGTCGACAGTCCGGATATCCGCTGTAATCCACTGCGTTGACACCGATAAAAATATCCCACGCGCCCAGTGTTTCTGCCCATGCCAAGGCATAAGAAAGAAAAATGGTATTTCGGGCCGGGACATAGGTGACGGGAATGGTGGCTGACAGTTGACCGCTGTCCCGGAATTTAGGAACCGGAATGGCATCGGTCAGGGCAGATCCGCCCATGGGCCCCAAGTCGATCCGGGTCACCAGATGGCGTGTGACACCCATAATGGCCGCCACTTTTTTGGCTGCCGAAAGCTCTGCAATATGGCGCTGGCCATAATCAAAACTCAGGCTATACAACAGATATCCCTGGTTTTTGGCCATGGCCAGAACCGTGGTTGAATCCAGCCCGCCGCTGGACAGAACAATGGCTTTTTTGGGGTGTGTCATGGAAAGAATGAGGTTCCGTTTCTGATTTTTCGGGCCGCCTCTCTGGCTTATGTATCCTTCATCCTTATTTATACACCGCGATCCTGTTCAGGCCAGATAATTTTGTGAAGCTGCACCTGAAGTCGTACGCTAAGATGATCAGCCAGTATCCAGCGGGCCAGTTCCGCAGGCGTCAGTTTTCCGGCGACAGTTGAAAACAAAATCCGGTCTTCCGATAGATGGGACGGCAGGGCGCCCAGCAACGTTTTGGCAAAATCATAGTCATCCCGGTTTCCGATGACAAATTTTACCTGATCGTAGGGGGTCAGCCGGGCCATATTGACCGGATTGTTGTGAAGGTGCACGCCGCTGGACGGGCATTTGATATCCATGACCCGGCTGCACCGGGCATCCAGACGGCCGATATCCATGGATCCGTTGGTCTCCGCAACCACCCTGTGGCCTGCATCCAGAAGGCGCGTTGCCAAAAGCGGTGTGTCATCCTGGAGAAGCGGTTCGCCGCCGGTCAATGCAATTCGTCTGCAACCAAAGGCGGCAATTTTTTCTATGAGTTGATCAATGGAATAAACATCTCCTTCACTATAGGCGTACTGTGTGTCGCAATAGGTGCAGCGCAGATTGCATCCGGAAAGACGGACAAACACAAAAGGCAGTCCCATATAAATGGATTCGCCTTGAATGCTGTAAAAGATTTCATTAACCTGAAGCGCCATGGAATTGTCTTTGATGTGGCGGTACATAACAGATATCCCTGTTTTGAATTTTTCCCTATATCAACCCTTTCCAGGATAGTAAACGCCCGCTTGTCAGAAGAAAGGAACACCCGGATGCCTGTCTATCGTCTGCAAAATGTGATTCAGCCCTATGCATGGGGCTCTTTTACCGCCATTGCCGAACTTCTGGGAAATTCCGGGCCAACACCTGACCCCCAGGCCGAACTATGGATGGGAACCCACCCCAGAGGGCCTTCTTCGGTCATGGTGGATGGCGAGCTGTTTTCACTGGCCGCTTTGATCGAGAAAAACCCGGACAGTATTCTGGCACCCTGGGTGAGCCGCTGGTTTGGCGGTCATCTGCCGTTTCTCTTCAAGGTACTGGCCGTGGACCAGCCCTTATCCATTCAGGCCCATCCGGACGCGCTGTTGGCACGTGAAGGATTTGAAAGAGAAAACAAAGAGGGAAAACCCCTTGATGCCGGGGACCGCAATTACCGAGATGATAACCACAAGCCTGAACTTGTCTGTGCGCTGACCCGGTTTTGGGCACTCACCGGTTTTCGGCCGGTGGAAGAGGCCGTCCATCTGCTGGAACCGGTCTGCCCGGATGCCCTTTTGCCGGAATTGGCCGAGATGCAAAGGAAACCCCCTGAAAACGGTCTTCAACCTTTTTTTAAAGCCATGATGACCTTGGGCACGGATGATCGAAGCGCGGCATGCGATGAGATTCAAGCGAAACTGGACACCCGCGTGGACTTGAATATACCGGCATATCAATGGATGAGGCGGCTGGCGACGGCCTGCCCCCAAGATATCGGTGTGTTGGCCCCGGCCTTTCTCAATCTGGTTTGTCTTGCGCCGGGTCAGGCACTTTATCTGCCGCCCGGACAATTGCACGCCTATCTGAAAGGATTGGCCCTTGAACTGATGGCAAATTCCGACAATGTGCTGCGGGGCGGACTCACCACCAAGCATGTGGATGTGCCTGAATTGCTCCGGGTGGTTCGGTTTGAACCCAGCTTGGTGGAGGTTCTTACCCCAGTGCCGGACCTTCCAGGTGAAGCGCGATTTTTATGTCCGGCAACGGAATTTTCATTAAGTGTGATTCGGACCGGGCATACCAGCGCCTATCATTCGCCGTTTCAGCGAAGTGTGGATATTTTGCTGTGTACCGAAGGCAACGGCGTCCTGGTTGCGGGAGGGGAAGCGCACTCCCTTAAAAAGGGAGAAAGTGTTTTGCTTCCCGCTGACATGGGAACCTATGTCATTGAAGGAGAACTGGTGGTGTACAGGGCCACGGTTCCACTTCAGGGAAAAATGTTTTTCTGAATTATTTTTTACGGTTGTCAACTTTGTCCTTTGTTCTCATGATAGATGCTTCTGTCCACTGGACAGGGGACGCCGTGGATCGGTTAAAGCCTCGCTTTTCACGTGTGTTGTGATTTATTTTAGAAATATGCTAAGACATTATCCCGATACAGATATGTTTTCCATATCCGGCGCACTTCAAGGATTGAAAGCAATGAGAAAAACAGGATGGGGTTTGGGATTGATTCTGGTGGTGATCTGGCTGGCGGGATGCACTGGCATTCAGGTGAGCCAGGATTATGATACCCAGGCGGATTTTTCCCGGTTGGGGACTTTTTCCTGGGCTGATGAGGCCCTGCCAGAAACCGATGATCCCCGTATCAAGAATCCCCTTCAACATGCCCGAATCCAGTCGGCTGTGGAACGGGCACTGGCTTCCCGTGGATTTTCAAAGGTCATTCCTTTCCAGAACATGCGCCCCAGTTTTCAGGTGCGGTATTATTATACCTTGCGTCCGCGTGTGGATACCGGCAGCGGGCTCGGTGTGGGCATTGGTATCGGCACCGGTGGCCGTCGTTCCGGCGGCGGCATTGCCGTGGGCACGGGAAATACGATTGATACCTATGATGAAGCCGAACTGACCATTGATATTCTGGGGCGTGTTTCGGGTGATCCACAGGACACGCTCCTCTGGCGAGGAATCGGAACCTGCCGGTTTGTTGATTATCAGAATCCGCTGGATGCCGATGCGGCCATTGATCGTCTGGTCAATGCGATTCTGGCGCTGTTTCCGCCAAAAAATCCGGGATAGGAAGGACGGTGGCGGAATGAGTGTGTGGTTTGACAAGCGGGATTGGGCGCTCCTTCGAATCGTCAATGACGCCCTGAGCCAGCCCAGCGCCATCATCGGCAAAAAAGGGCTGTTTCCCTGGTTTCATCCCCACGGCATCAAGGAACTGGCCGAAACCCGGGGACTTCGCATTGCCTATGCGGTCATTCATCTGCTCAAATCCCTTGAAGCCGGCAATATTGAAGACCGGCTCAATGCCCTCCGGTGTCTTCGCGATGAGGTGCTCAACGCCTCGGCCGGCACCATGCCCAAAAATGCGGCGCGGCTTTTTATCTCCCTGATGAAGGATCTGGTCCGGGCCTATGGCCACGAAGCAGAACAGCTCCGGCTGGCCCATGACTTCCGGCGGGTGGCCAACGGCAAGCCCGGTGTGGTTCGGGCCCTTTTGCGACGGTATCATCTTCTGGAAATGCCCGAAGCCTGGAACCAGGTCTGCTTTGACGACCATGTGCATGATATCAACACCAAAGGCCGGAAATCCGCGTCCCACCTGATCATGGATGCCTGGACCAAGGGCATTCGCCGGCTTCGGGTCATTTATTACAACTTCATTGAGCCTTCCACGGCAGCGGAACTTCTGGAAGCCGCCCAGATCATGGATGTGGATGTGCGTATCGGCATTGAGTACTCTGCCCGGTTTCGCGGAAAATACATCCAGCTCACCTGGGTTCCCCGGGGGTTTTACGATGCCCAGGCCTTTCTCTGCTTTCTGGCGGAAGACCCGGTCCGGCAGCTCATGGACGAGGGAAAGGCGGTCACCCAATACCGGAAGCATTATATTCTGCAGATTCTGGATTCGTTTAACCGAAACCACCGCCCAGCCCTGAACAGCCAGTTAACCATTGAAATGCCGGTCCTCGACCCGGATGCGTTTTTAAGTTTTGTCCGGCCAGGCCAGCCGTCCATCCTTCATCTGGCCCGGTACATCCACCTTCAGCTGCTGCCCCACATGTGGAAGCGGGTGGAGGAAATCAAACAGGCCTTTCCGGATGCGGATGCGGACCGGCAGGAAGCCATGGCCGCGCTGGTGGAAAAGATGAACACCCTGGACCCGGAAACCATTGCCGACCAGTTTTTAAGGGCGGTGGCCAATCCGGAAGTTCAGGCTCCCACCCTTGTGCACGACGATCCGGCAACACCGCCGCTGTTGTATCTTTCTCCTAAGGAGCTCCTGGATCGGATCACCAGTCTGTACAGCGGCCACAAGATCACCCTGAATCTGACAGATCTTCTGCCCGAAGATATGGTGGAGATCCTTTATGATTGCAACGGGATGATTACCCGCCTGGAAATTTTCAACCTCAAAAATCACACCACCGGCAGATCCTGCCATGTTCAGGAAGCCTGCGAACTCCAGCTGGCATTGAACCAGGGAAACGCCATCAACCTGAAACGGGTGATCCGGAACATGGTGAAGCGGCTGGCCACCGGGCCGCCTGCGGAAGGCAAAACCGACCGCATTGAAAAACTGGGCATTATTCTCCACGATATTTCCGCCTTTACCGCCATGTACGGATCCATATACCTGGAATCGCGGCTGGGCAGCGATTCCACAGGAAACGCTGCCGGCATGTACGGCATGGGACTGGCGATCCTGGAAAGTCTGCCGCCATCCGCGCGGCGCCAGTTCCGGCAGCAGCAGCAGCGGATCACCCCGGACGATCTGGTCTGTACGACAACGGTCCGAAAATTGCCGCCCCCGTCCCACCACAGCGTGCTGCCGTTCCGGATTCCCATTTTCAGGCGGATTACCTATACCCTGGAAGAAGAGCACGGCCGCTCACAGGAACTCTACCATCGACTGCTGCGGCGGGTGCCTTTTCTCATGGGACGGGAGCGCCATCTCGACTGGGTGATTCAGGATCACCTGACCCGCCTGACAGACAATGGCAACGTGGTGACCCTGGGCGGCATCGTCACCCGGTCAGACAATGGCTTTCGTCTGGGAAAAGAAGCGTCCGCTGAAACCGTCAAACCGAAAAAGGGGCTTTTCCCGGGCTATCTCAACAGCAAGGCCGCCAACTTTTTAAAGACGATGATGGGGTTTATTCCCGCGTTTCTCTGTTTTTTCCTGACCTATGACTGGTGGGTACTGGCGTACCTGGGCGCTTTCATCTGGTTCGGCATCACCGGCGTGCGGAACATTCTCCAGGCGGTTCTGGGCGGCGGCGGTATCCGGCGGTCTCCGCTGCTCCGGTGGAATGATTATGTGAGCTGGGGGCGGATCGCCGACTCCTTGCTGTTTACGGGTATTTCCGTTCCGCTGCTGGATTATCTGATCAAAACTGTGTTGCTGGACCGGTTTTTCGGCATCAATACCGCCACAGATCCGGTGATGCTGTACTCGGTCATGGCACTGGCCAACGGTGTTTATATTTCCGCCCACAACCTGTTCCGCGGGTTTCCCAAAGTAACGGTATACGCTAATTTTTTCCGCAGCCTGCTTTCCATCCCCATGGCGATTTTGTTTAATACCGTTATCGGAACAACAATGGGGTTTTTTGGGGTTGTGGCCATTGACGGCCATCTTCAGAAATGGGCGGCGGTGATTTCAAAGGCCGCATCAGACGCGGTGGCCGGCATTGTGGAAGGCGCGGTAGACCGGTTTGTCAATATTCAGGTGCGGTTTCAGGATTATGCGGATACCCTTTCCCAGCTTTTTTCCACCTATGGTCAGCTTGAAGTCCATTTTCCGGAACTCAATGTCTGGGAAACCCTGGAAGCCATTGAAGAAAACCGGATTGCCGCCAACGCGGAGACCCGTGATCTGGAAAAACTCATCATCATCACCTCGCTGGATCTGCTTTACTTCTGGATGTACCAGCCCCGGGCCCGGACCGCCTTCAAATACCTGTTCAAGACCCTTTCCAGTGAAGAACGCCGGATTCTTGCCGGATGCCAGACCATTCTCAAACGGGAGCGGGAAATCAGCCAGATGTTCATTGACGGCGTGGTGGGGATGAACTTCTCAAAAGGCCTGTCTTTTTACCTTCAGTCCGCACCAGGATATCTTCGGGCCATGGACCGCCTGATGGCCAAAGCCATTGTTGCTGACCAGGCAAAAGAGGATCCGGTCAAAAAGGACTGACGTTGGTTCTGACTTTTTCCGGATTCCCCCACGCTGGCTTTGCATCTTTTTGAGAGGACCTAAGCATCCTTTCCGGCGGCTTATTTTTCCTCTTCCAGAATCTCACCCCGGGCACTGACCGTAATTTTCCGGAGCGGCAGCACAACGTTTGCTTTTTCCATGCCTTTTTGCACAATGACCGGCAGGCTCGAACAGCAGGGAACCTCCATTGCCATCACCGTTACATCAGAGATGTCGGCGGTTTTGAAAATCTCGGCAAATTTATCGATATACGCATTTGTTTCATCAAACTTGGGACATCCGATCATGATCACATGGTCGGCGAGAAAATCCCGATGAAGGGACGGATAGGCCACGGGTACACAATCCGCGGCCACCAGAAGACGGGCACCTTTCAGAAACGGCGCATTGGCCGGAACCAGGCGGATCTGCACAGGCCAGTGCCGGAGCATGGAACCCGTGCCGGTTGTTTCTGAGGAACACTCACCCGTGCCGCACTGGCATGCCGAGGCAGGAACAAAGGATTGAATTTGACTGGACGGGCACCCGCAGGCCAGTTTTTCATTTGACGCGCCGGTGCTTTCCAGTGCCTCCAGATGTTTTTCCACAGCTTCGGCATCAAATTCATCTGCTTCCCGCTCAACAATGGAAAGGGCGCCCTGGGGACAGTCGCCCATGCAGGCGCCCAAGCCATCACACAGATGATCCGAAATGACCTTTGCTTTGCCGTCAATGATTTTCAGCGCACTTTCAGCACAGGCCACCACACAGTTTCCGCATCCGTCACACCGGGACTCGTCAATTTCTATAATTTTTCTTTTGATTTTCATGGGAATCCTCCTCTTATGCCGACAATACCGCTTCTGCTGCCACGCGGCCGCTTTGGGTGAGAAACCGATCCTGAAGTTGCGTGCGGATCGTTTCCGCTGAAATCCCGCCCTCTTTTTTTTCATCTTCCAGACGCACCATCTCCTCCGCATCATGGAGAATCCTGGAATTTAAGGGGGATTCATGTCCAACCGAACCACGGCCGATGATGTCGCGGACACCGTCCACCAGCACTTGTCCGGCTTTCAATTTTTCCAGTATGGAAAGGGCGCTGGCTGACATTTCCGGTTTTAAAGAAAGTGTAGGCCCGCTGTTTTCTTTCGCCTCGGCCCTGCTGATGGCGCCCAGATAGGCCGCGCATAGCACCATGGCCGGATTTCCCCCTTCGGAAAGGGCGATGCGTTCCGCATGGCGGGCCAGCCGGATCACCCGCTGGATGCGTTTGAAATCATTTTTAAAATATCGTTTCATCTCAATGGCCACGCGGTCCTTGAAGAGATCTTCCGACTTCAGCAGAAATTCCTCCGGAAGGGTTCCGATACACTCGGCCGCATGGGGACAATAGGCTGCGCAGCCGAAATCCATTTTCGGGTTCACAAAGGGATGTCCGCATGCCGGGCATTTACGTGTGGTGTCATCTTTAAAAAATTCAACTTTGATGCCGCATTGGGGACATGCGACCTCATAAATGGCACCGGGTTTCCAATATTGGGTATCTTGTCCGGGACATTTCATGGCACCCTCCTTTTTTGTTGGGTGTGGATTTTTTTCAGCCGGCTCCTAAAAAACAGATCCGGTATGTTGCGCTTCGCTTGGGGCTGCATCCATGACTGGGCCCATGCAAGTGTATTCAGATGTATCGCCTTTTAACTGAAAAAACATTGACCCAGGTCAAAAATTGTGTGGTGTTGTGCAATTTTTCGGGAGGTAAGGGAAAGCTGGCGTGTTTTCTGCCTTTGTGGGGAGGGGGCGGTCTGGCATTGTGCAACCACTGGTGAAAGAAAGCCCCGGCTGTATTACATGAAATCGCCTGTAAAAATGATGTTTACTGGACCTCCACTTCAGCCGGGGCGATGATGTCCGCAGTGGTATTGCTCGAAAGTTCCGGTAAAGAAAACCGCCGGATCTGCCAGCCCCGGTGCCGTAAAATCCCAGTGAAAGGAGGTTCTCCCACCACATTTCCCATCAGCCTGATGGCTTGGGGGTCAAAGCCCGGTTCAATGGCCACGGTTTCTCCTTCAGCTTGCGACATCACCGGTTCAGATGTGATGTACTGGTCCACGGTTTTGCGGCAGTTTTCATGAATGCTGCGCACGGCCGCGCCGATCTGGGTGTCTTCATACAGGGACAGATCTTCCTGGAGAAAGTCCATCAGCCGGCCTTCCCGCTGCAGTTCTGAAAAAAGATGGATAAAAAGCCGCTGGTCCCGATTTTTTGGGTGGACCGGGTCCGATATCTCCTGCGGCTGCGATTCGGGTTTGGTCCTTTTTTTTTGCTTTTCCTTTGCGGGTGCGGTTTGAGCCGGGTCTGCATAACGGGCCCAGAGCCGGGAAAACATATTTTTTTGCACCAGCCACCCCAAAATGCCGAAAAGAACAACGAACAGGTAGAGCTGGGCATAGGCCATGGGACCTTCAAAAAGCTGCGGCAGCAGTTCGGACTGCCACAGAAAACAGGCTGCCAGTGATGCCAGAATCAGTGAAAAAACAAGGCTCCACACAAATGATCGACGATAGAAAGCGCTGGGAATGGATTGCATATCTTACGGGTCCGGTCCTTTGTTTTGGGGATAAAGATTTTTTTCTGAACGGCACTTCCGGCCGAATCTGTTTTCAGATATCCTATTTTTCAGGCGCGTCTGTTTCCAGGTCAATTAAACCGCGCAGAACCTGTTCAATCAGGTTGTTCTTCCCGACATCGTGCTGGATGTTGAATTCGGCGTCGCAAACCCATCCTTTTTGGAAGAAAAGTTCCTGCTCAGGAGGTGTATACGCGGAAATATGCCGGGGAATCCCTCCAGTGGTGATGGGCGGTCGGGTGTTGATGGTCATGGCCGCGATCTCCTGACCCACGATGAACTCTTCAGGGTGGCTCACCATAAAGCCGGCACCGTATTCGTTTATATTAAAAACCAGGTATGTCTTTCCGTTAATGGACAGTGTCAGGTTTTTTACCTGAAGGCGGCGCTTGCGTCTGTTGTCAGAATTTCTCTTCATGCCAGCCCCCTTATCGTATATTCCGGACAGTGTTTCAAGATCCTGCCCGGTAAAGCGTTGATCTTCAATAGAATAACAGAATACAGCAGAAAAGGGTAACTGTCGAGTTTCGGATCAAGGATTTTTTCCGGATATTAATTCTTGAAAACCCGGCTTTTGATATACTATAGGTTTCATTTAGTGATCATCAGCCCTTTCCAGGATGATATTTTTTCCTGACGCACCCGTTGCCGGATGGATGAGACAGGAGGATGATGATGATTCCCGGTTTTGAACAGCTTGTTGAAGCCCGAATCAAAAAGGCGCAGGAAGAAGGCGCGTTTGACGATCTTCCCGGAGCAGGAAAGCCCCTTAACGTTGAAGATGACGCCAATATCCCCGAAGATCTGCGCCTGGCCTACAAAATTCTCAAAAATGCCGATTGCCTGCCGCCCGAACTGACGTTGCGCAAGGAAATCCGGACCACCGAGGATCTCCTGGAGGGGATCACCGATACGAAAACAAAATACAAAACACTGAAAAGACTGAATTTTTTAATTATGAAGCTCAATTCCATGCGAAGCGGAAGTGTGGTGTTCGACATTCCCCAACGGTACCATGCCGATCTCGTGGACCGGATTGAGCACGGTGAATCCTGACACTATTTTCCACAACCAGGCAAACGGGATGACGCGGAAGAAAAAAAAGAGCGACAAGGAGCCCATGAATAACGTGGACAGCGGGGATTTCAAAGAGAAAAAGACGCTGTCCCGGGGAGTTCTTATAGCCTACAGTATTCTTGGCCTTCATGTGGTGCTCATCGGCGGAATTGTTGTTCTGGTGCTTTTTTTGGGTGGTATTCTCAACCACATGACCTGGATTCTCCTGGGCGGACTCGGACTGATCACCCTATCCGCATTTTTTGTGATCCGTCGGATACGGTCTGAAAAAAAATCCCTTCAGGATATGGTGCAGAATCCGTTGTTTGGCGGACGCGCCCTTGAAGTGAGCTTTCTCGGAGGCATGGCCACCATCAAACTGAGCGCACCTTCCGACATTCAGGCCATTGGGTACGACTCAGCCATTGATGTTCCGCTTCTTGAAAGCCCGGAATCCTCCAAAACATCAACCATTTCACAGTTGACCCAACTGGCCCGCCTTCTGGAAAAAGATCTCATTACCGTTGACGAGTTCAACGAAGCTAAGCATCGTCTGCTGAATTCCTGATTTAAGGCGAAAATGGCTCTGGTTTGCAAACTCCGTGAAAAAACAACGCGGCGGTTGTTTTTGTTGTGGTGACGTCTGAACACGGGATAGCGCCACTTGTCGCTCCCCCTTGCGGGAGCGTGAAAGGTCCCCACCAGCATGCAGAAAAAAAATATCGCTTTGATTTTCGGCGGGATCTCGCCTGAACGCGAGGTTTCCCTGAACAGCGGAAAACAGGTATTTGAGGCCCTTGACAAGGAAAAATACGAAGTCTGGACATACGATCCGGCCACAGACATTGCCCGTCTGGTGGCGGATGCCGAAAAAATTCACTGCGCCCTGATCATTCTTCATGGCCTGTTTGGAGAGGACGGAACCGTACAGGGTCTTTTGGATCTGCTGAACATTCCCTATCAGTGCAGCGGCGTTCTGGGCAGCGCCGTGGCCATGAACAAGCTTTTGTCCAAACACCTGTACCAAAACGCGGGGCTGGCGGTTCCTGCCTATGAAATCGTGAGAAAAGGAGAAACACCGGATGCATCGGCTTTGGCAGATGCATTGGGGCTGCCCCTTGTGGTCAAACCCGTGGATACCGGATCCAGCGTGGGCATGGCCATTGTCCGCCAATTGGCGGATTTGCCGGCTGCTGTGGACAAGGCCTTGATGCACGGCAACGTTGTGATGGTGGAGGCCCATATCAAGGGAACAGAAGTCACCGGCGCGGTTTTGGGAAACGACACCCTGGAGGCCCTGCCCCTGGTTGAAATTATTCCCGGTGAAAAGCACGAATTTTTTGATTATGCGGCAAAATATGAACCCGGTGCGTCAACGGAAATCTGTCCGGCCCGGCTTGACCCCGAGCTTTCCCAAAAAGCCATGGAATGCGCCATGGCCGCCCACCGGCTCTTGTATTGCAAGGGATACAGCCGGACCGACATGATCATTCGGGACCGGGTGTGTTATGTCCTTGAAACCAATACCATTCCCGGCATGACGGCCACCAGTTTGCTGCCAAAGTCCGCCAATGCGGCGGGAATGACCTTCAGCCAGTTGCTGGACCGGCTGATTGAACTGGGCATGGCGTCCCGGCGACGGGTTTATACT
>JAJDJS010000048.1 GCA_030267325.1 Desulfosarcina sp. OttesenSCG-928-A07
TACTATTTTTGTCAATGATTTCAAATAGAAAAATGCTTTTTCAGGATCGACTCGAGTATAGTCGATTTCGATAATATTCGCATATCAACCGTTTTTCCGTGGAAGGCTGTTCCCATCTTCTGATGCACAAAACCGTTCTGTGCGTAATCCTGTTGTCAGCCGGTATGCAGGATAACCGAATAGCAGCTGAATATCACCCTGGCCCTGTCTCCCACATCAAGGGACAACTTATCGAAGCCGGGTGTTGAAACAACGGCGCAGAGTTCCATTCTCTGCCCGATTTGCACGATACATTCCGTATTGACTTTGCCCCGCGTAATTTTTGTAATTTCCCCTTCCCGCGCATTGTCGGCACTGCTGGTGCCGGGACGATCCGGCCTTTCAATGATCAGCCATGGGGCCTTGATTTCCGCTGTCACCATTTTGCCGATGTTAAGGCCCATCTTTTTTACACTGTCATTGGTGACAATGGTGTTGATGGTTTTTCCGTCCGTGGTGCTCAGCGCAATCAGGGACTGAACACTGCCTTTGCCAAGGGCCGTGATTTTTCCGAAAAAAGAGTTGCGCGCACTGGTCGTGCGGCCGGATTCCCGTTCCAAAAACCACCGGGTTGCCGCTTGCAGTTCTTGTTCGGAAAAGGTGACGTGGGCAGAGGCAAGGTCAAGAGTGGAAAGTCCAAGCATCTTCTGAACTGCCGGGAGTGGGAGGTTTTCCCGCATCAACTCCAGGGCCCGAGCCTTTCGGAGCATCTCCGGGCCTCCCTGCCTTTTTGAGAAGCCGCAGGCCTGGGCGCGTTCATAAAACTTGCGGCGCACAAAAGCCGGGTCAATGGTGAAGATGCAGCCGGTCTCGCTCATCTCCAGATCACGGGAAAACGTCAAAAAATCCGCAAGCAGCGCATCTGAAACCTGAACCTGCCGGGACGCTGATCCGCTTTCGGAGTGGCCGCCAAAGGAGATTGTCTTTTGCTCCCTGTCAACATCCGTTGCCGGGCGCAGGGAAAGAACTTCATTCAGCTTTGCCCCTGTATACCGGATAAGGAGAAAAATCAGAAGAATGCGCTTTCGTGAAACACGCACGCCTTGGCGTTCGGATCGAAAGGCCCAGTCCCGAAAAGACTGTTCAAGCCGGGAAAGCTGAAGCGGATCCAGTTGTTCAGTTTCACTGGATGAAGAAATGCGCTGGGGGGTATCCATGCCGTTAAATATAGCTGAATCCCCATTCTTGTAAAGGTTAATCACCCCCCTTTCCCTTGTTATTGACATGGGGTCCAAAAGTAGTATTATAACACGAATACATATAAAATCGTGACAGTCATAATTGTATGCATGCATGTCATTGAAGTGTCTTGCTTTGACCTGCCGCCAATAGCCAAAACATCAAGGAGGCCGCCCATGTTGTTCCCTGTTTCCGGTGTCGAGGTCTCGCCCTTTGTGCCGCCACTTGTCGCTTTTGCCGTATCCTTTTTCGCGTCCATGGGAGGAATCTCAGGGGCCTTTCTCCTGCTGCCCTTCCAGATGTCGGTGCTGGGTTATACCCAACCTTCTGTCAGCGCGACAAACCAGGTTTTCAACATCGTGGCCATTCCCAGCGGCGTATACCGCTATATAAAGGAAAAACGCATGGTCTGGCCGCTTTCCATTGTCGTTGCGGCGGGAACCCTGCCGGGTGTGTTTATCGGCGCATATGTCCGCATTGTGTGGCTGCCCGATCCAAAGTTGTTCAAGCTTTTCGCCGCATGCGTCCTTTTGTACATCGGCGGACGGCTTGTGCGGGATTTGCTGAAGAAAAAACCCGCAATCCAAAAGGCAGGCACAACGCCGGAGCCGCGCGGCGTCGCCAGCGGCACCGGCGTTACTGGAGTGCCGCGGCCGAACTTTTTCGTAAAGGTGGAGGAGTTTTCTTTTCGCCGGATTGCCTACACGTTTCAGGAAACCCGGTACGTGTGCCCGACCATGGGGATATTTGTCCTCAGTTTTGTCGTCGGCATCATCGGCGGCATATACGGGATTGGCGGCGGTGCCATCATCGCGCCTTTTCTGATCGCCTGGTTTGGTCTGCCGGTGCATACCACCGGTGGTGCAACCCTGATGGGCACCTTCCTTACATCCGTTGCCGGCGTAACATTTTACACGATGATTGCGCCGTTTTTCCCGGAGAAAGCGGTTTCACCAGACTGGATGCTGGGTCTGCTTTTCGGGATCGGCGGTATTGCGGGAATGTATCTTGGGGCACGGTGCCAGAAGTTTGTGTCCGCCACAGCCATCAAATGGATGCTCGGCGCAGTAATCGTCGGCACGGCACTAAAGTATGTGGTTGAATTTTTTGCCTGATTGGGGAAGGGGGTGCATATCGTCCACTTTTTTTCCGGACTTCCGCCTGAACAGGGTGGGGATCAAAAAGACTCACCCCCCATCTTCCGTGGTGACAAAAATACCGGCAGCGTCCTGTTCCCGCAGGTAAAGGCGCATGCCGTCACGGGTCACGCAGGCGATCGGGTGATCGGGCGCCAGATCCAGGTCGTGACTCACCGACACCCCCGTTAAAATCAGCTCTGCGCCAGGTGCCACCCCCATGGCAGTCAACGTGGGCTGGGCATCAGCGCCCGGCAGAATCGTTTGCACCGCAAACACCTCCCCCACGCCCACAGACGAAAACTGGGTCTGCCCCTCGGCGGTGGATCCCAGAATGTGGGCGGCAAAGCCTTCGTTAATGCGCTCTTTTCTGCCATTTACCCTGAACCTGTACGTCATGGGCGGGATGCGGCGGATGCATTCGATGCCATCGCCTTCTGTGATGCCCAGTGCAAACAGGGACGCCTCCACCTGCTTCTGACCGGCAATGCCTTCCACATGGCCCCTGTCACCGGGTGAACACTCGGGCAGCGGCAGCCGGCGGTCGTCATCCAGATGAATCACCATCTGTCCGGCCAGCCATCCGCTGAGAATGGCGGTGGCCCCGTTGCACCGGACCTTTACCGGCCCGATGGCAACGCTCTCGTTCAGGCGCATCAGCCACGCTTTTTCGTAAAGTCCCATCCGGCCCATGCGGTCCGAAAAATCTGCCCCCGCAATCCGGTCAATGTAAAGCGATTGCCCGACAGGGGCTTTATCCAGAGTAATCCGCATGGCTGTCTTCTCCGGGTCCAGTTGAAATCAGCGGCCGTGACGCGGCAAGGCCGGCATAGGTGATAATGCCGATGGTACTGAGGTTGTGGATCAGCGCAGCAGCCGTGGGCGGAAGTCCCATCATGGCCATCACAATGGTGGCGGTGTTGCTGCTGAGGGTGGCGCCAAAGCATTGCCGGATAATGGCACGGGTTCGCTTTGCCGCAGCCCTTCCATGCACCAGGAGGGTGAGGTCTTCCTTGAGCAGCAGCACCTGGGCCGCTTCCTTGGCCAGATCCGCGCCGCCGGGCATGCAAATCCCCACATCGGCATTGACCAGGGCCGGCGCATCATTGACCCCGTCGCCCACAAAGGCCAGGGCCGACCCGTTGGCCTTCAGTTCCGCCATCACGGCAGCCTTGTCTTCGGGTTTCAGTTCAAACCGGACCTCGTCAATCCAGGGAAGCTGATGCTGCAGGGCAAGGGCGGTATCCCTGTGGTCGCCGGTAAGCATCACGATACGGCGAATCCCTGTTTTTTTAAGGGTTTCCAGAACACCCGCGGCTTCCGGCCGGGGCTGGTCCCTGAGGGCCAGGATGCCGGCCAGCTGGTTCTCGCAGGCCACATAGAGCAGGGTCTTTCCCGATGCCCGCAGGTCATGGGCCCTTGCATCCATGGCCCCACAGAAAATGCCTTCGTCCTCGGCGATGAAATGATGGCTGCCCACCCGAATGTTTTTTCCGCCAATAAAGGCCGATACCCCGTGGGCCACAATAAAATCCACCCGGCTGGTGGCGGGAAGGGAAAGGTTCCGGTTTTGGGCTTCACGAACCACTGACCGGGCCACTGGATGATCGTAGTGGGCCTCGGCCCCGGCGGCAAGGGCGAGCAGTTCGTCGCCGGACATGCCGTTTAACGGGATGATGTCGGTAATGGCCAGATGCCCGGTGGTCAGGGTGCCGGTTTTGTCAAACACCAGGGTGTCCACATCCTGCAGGGCATCCACCGCTGCCGCGCCCTTCAGCAGCACGCCCGCCTGGCCGGCGGCATAAATCCCGGACCGGACCGCAATGGGCAGGGTCAGCCGGATGGCGCAGGAATAATCCACCGTGAGGATGGAGGCCATCCGGCGGATATCCCGGGTCACGGCAAAGACAAGGGCTCCCAGCCCCAGCGTGACCGGCACCAGGGAATCCGCCAGAGCCGCGTTTTGAGTTTGTTTTTCGGAATGCTGGCGAATGGACTGGTCGATGAACCGGCCGATCCGGGCCACAGCGGTTTCGGCCCCTGTATGTTCCACATCAATGACAAGGCGTCCTTCGTCCACCACAGACCCGGAAATCACCGGATCGCCGGGTTTGACATGGACCGGCACGGATTCGCCGGAAATGGAACTCTGATTCACGGAGGCTTCCCCGTCAATCACGGTGCCGTCAATGACCACCGCCTCACCCGGACCGCAGATCACATGGTCGCCGATTTTGACATCTGCCACCGGAATCCGGGTTTCAGTGCCGTTCCGGACCACCCACACCGATTCAGCCTGGGGCCGCAACAGACTTTTGAGCAAGGCAGCAGACCGCCGTTCGCTGCGCCCTTCAAGGCAGGTGCCAAGGGAAAGCAGGGTGGAAATCATGTTGGCGGCGAAATAATTCCGCTGAACCAGCGACAGCCCCACGGCCATGGCATCCAGCACCTCTACCCGGACGCCCCTTGAAATCAGCGTGCCGGTTCCTTCCAGCAGCGTATCCAGGCAAACGGCCCAGCTGATCACCGCCCGGGCGGGATACGGCACCATCTGGGCTGCCAGGGTGAGGGCTGCCTTGGTCACCACATCAGACGTCCGGACCGTGGCATCATCGGTCTGGGCATACAGGCAGGATGCGTTGGGAATATCCCGCAGGTACGCGGCGGCCCGCTCCCAGGTGTCGGGTCTGCCGTCAAAGGCGATCACCAGGGTCAGCCCCCGGGTATTGATACGGACATCCCGGATACCAGGAAGGGCTTCCAGCAGGGCCTGAAAATAGACCCCGTCAAAATGGGGCGCGCCCAAAAAAGGGGATTTCAGGCGGACCCGTCCGGGCAACACATGAACCACCCGGAACCGGCCCACGCGCATGCCCGCCTTGGGAAGAGACAGGGTCATGAAGCCCGGCTCCGGTTTGATGACGGCCGCTGATAAAGGCTCCAGTGCCAGTAGGAAAATCCCACCAGGGCCACGCCAGCCACCACATGCACGGTGTGGGCAATGCCGGCTCTGTCTTTTTCCGCCATATGGGCCACCAGCCCGGTTCCCACCAGCACGCCCAGTGAAACCGCCATGCCCACTTTGGCCTGGCCTCGGTTCCAGGACAGGGTATTTTGGGGTTTATGTGGATTCTGGGTCATTGGATTTCGCACCGTCCGGAGATTTCATGCTCATTTCGCTTTTGATGTCCTGAATCTGCTCCTTGACCTCTTCGATGCCGCCCTGAAGCGATGTCCACAGGGTGACGGCCCCTTTTACCAGGGCCCGCTGCACATGGGCGTTGGTCAGGGCCACGGTAACGATGGCGCCCAGAAGCGCGCCTTTGACATAACCCGGATCGGTTACGGCAAACCACCCCTGGGTCAATGAGGGCGGACCATAAGCAGGCTGGGCAGTTTGCTGGGCCGATGCGCCGGGAAACATTGCATTTCCCGGAAAAACCGGCTGGGGCCCATTGGTGTTTGCATTCATATCAGGCTCCCTTATTTGGTTTTGGATGATCCGGCCTTGTGTTCCGCTGCCTCGGCGCCATCTGTGGCTGGTTCCGCATAAGGTTCTGCCTTGGGCGTCAGGATGCCGTCATAGGCATATTTCACGCCTGTGCTCACCGCCACCATGGCCAGGATGCCGATAACATTGGAACGGAAAAACGTCCGGGCCACTGCCGCGCCGGCAGCCCAGGCCAAACCGCCGCCAAGGGCCTCTTTTCCCACCCTGGAAGCCACCTGGCCTGTTTTTTCCGGATGGGTTTTGGCATCGCGAATGGCCGTGGCCGCTGTCACAGCGCCTGTGATCAGCGCGCCGGCAACGCCCATGGCCACAACACCGTTCAGGGCCGGGGGTTCAGGTGTAAAAGAAGCGTGATGTTGCTGAGATGGATACGCATGCATGGTTGTCTCTCCCGTGTTGGGTGTTTTTTTGAAAGGCGGATCAACACACTAAATATTCAGATTGTACAGGGCATCAGGCCGCCGGCGGTACGCTGCCTTTAAAAAGACTGCCCATCATGTCGCCGATGGCGGATTTGACGGTGCCGCTCGTCAGCAAAAACGCTGCCACAGCACCCACAATGGCCCCTTTCCAGAAATAGGTGCCTGTGCTGGTCACAAAATTCATGATTTTTGACGGATCGGATTTTCCCTGCATCAGATCATTGCAGATTTCCATGGCCTGCCCCAGGCGCTGCTCCATTTCGCGCGGATCAGATGCACAAGGTTGCTGCGGACCGCCCAAAGGCGCCTGGCCGCTGAACAGGGCGGCAAACCCAAAGGGATCAAAAGCCGGTCCCGGGCCTTGGGCCATGGGCCCCAGTGCCGGGCCGTTCATGTGGCCGGCGCCGTGGCATCCGCAGGAAGATGAATTTCCAGGGGCAGCGGAACCAGCAGCCGGGCCGGGTTCTGGATACCCATTTGGTGCGGGCTGCTGCGGATGGCCGGGCCATGTCTGGAATTGGGGGAAAGGCGGCTGTTGGGGAATCGGCCCATAACCCGGCATTTGCGGTCCTTGGCCGGGCGTCATGAAGGGGTGGACCCCATAGCCGTAATGGGGAGGATAAGGCGGGTGCGGCATTGGCTGTCCCAAAAAGGGCGCGCCATATACCGGTCCGGTGGCAGGCGGCGGGCCGGCATCGGTGGTGCCGGCAGCCTCCTCTCCGCACCCGCAGGATTGGGCCGGGCCACTGGCTTGACCCGCAACAGATGCGGCCGCATGGGGAGGATGGACAAATTCAGCCGCAGGCGATGGACCCGCAGGACCGGCCATGGCGGCGGCAGATCCATAGGCGGCCTGATTTGGGGGGCCGGGCGTTTCCTGGGACGGTGCTGCATAAGGCCCTGGGGGGTGAGGCTGTGCGCCGCCGCAAGGGGGCGGAACCGGGCCTGCGGGCGAAACAGGAACAGCGCCGGCTTGCGCGCATCCTTCCGTTTGGTGATGTTCACTCATGTCAAACTCCTTTGGGTTACGGTAATCATCAATGCAAAATGAGGTTAGGAATAATGAAAACAATCCGTTGGGGTCAGACGCCGGACTTTTTGTCTGACGCAGATCCGGCCTGGAGCAGAAGCCGCGACGAATTGGCCACAACGCCCAGGGTATGAACAATGTGAAGCAGCCCTGCCGCAACCGGCGAAAGCATTCCCATGGCCCCGGCAAGGGCCCCACCGATATTGGTGGTGGTGGCCAGCCAGAAATTCTGATTGGCAATGGAAATTGTTTTTTTGCTCAGATCGCGCAGATACAGAATATCGGCCAGGTCGTTTTTGACCAGGGCAATATCCGCAGCCTCAATGGCAATGTCCGATCCAGCGGCGCTCATGGCAATCCCGATGTCTGCTTCAGCCAGGGCCAGGGCGTCGTTGATGCCGTCGCCCACCATGACCACCCGGCTGCCGGGTTTTTTAAGGCCAGCCACAATAACGCCTTTTTCTTCGGGTAAAATGGAGTGATGACAATCGGAAATCCCCATTTCCCCGCAAAAATTCAAAGCGGTTTTCTCACTGTCGCCGGTAATGAGGGCAATGTGGCCCACCCCCGAACCGCGCAGGGCATCAAGGGTAGCGCGCGCATCGGGCCGGGCTTCGTTGGCAAATCCGAACATGGCCAGAAGGGTCTGGTTCCGGGCCAGAAAAATGACGGTCAGTCCCTTGTTGCGGAGGGCGGTTGCCTTTTTCCGGAGTTCAGGTCCGGCGGAAATCCCGCTGTCCAGCATGAACTGGCGATTTCCCAGGCGAATGGTATCTTCCCCGAACACCGCCCGGACCCCCCGTCCGATAATAAAATCGCACTGCCCATGGGAAACCGGATCAATCCCCCGGGCCACCGCTTCTTTCCGGATGGCCAGGGCCAGGGGATGATGGTTGTGCATTTCTGCGGAATACGCCCACAAAAGCAGCTCGTCTTCCGCAAGATCTGAAAGATTGAAGATGATTTCGATCCGGGGCTCAGTGGTGGTCAGGGTGCCGGTTTTGTCAAAGCAGAGGATGTCCGCCGTTCCCACTTCTTCCAGGTATCTTCCGCCCTTGATGAGGATGCCGCGCTTTGCTGCCGCAGACATGGCAGCGCTGACAGCGGTTTTGGCGGACAGGGTGGTGGCGCAGGGACAGGCCATGACCAGCATCACAGTAAAGGCCCGCCACAGGTCACGGGTAATAATGGCTGTGCCAAGGGTGGCCACCAGCCCCATCCGGACCAGGTTTGAGGCCAGCCGGTCTGCCACGGATTCCACCGGTGCCCGGTTTTCAAGGGTATCTTCCACTTTGCGCATAATGCGGGCCAGGTAGGTGTGATCTCCCACGCATGAGGCCCGCACATAAATAATGCCATGGCACACATAGCTGCCGGCAAGGACCGTATCACCCGCCTTGACGGCAGCCGGCTCGGACCGGCCGGTAATGGGCGAATCGTCCACCATGGCTTCACCGGACATTACCTCGCCATCCACACAGATTTTCTCGCCGGTGTGCAGCACCACAATATCCCGTGGCCGGACACCGGCGACCGGAATTTCCACTTCCACATTGCCGGCCAGAATAAATGTATTTTTGGCGGTCAGATCCAGAATATCAGACACAGACCGGCGGGAGCGCTCGGCAATCCAGGCGTTCAGGCTTTCCGCGCCATTGTGAATCCATAAAATTTCAAGGGCTGTGACTGCTTTTCCGGAAAACGTCGCAGCCGTGCAGCCGGCGGCCAGAAATCCCTCAAGGGTAAAGCGTTTTTCCCTGGCATCCCGAAGCGCATCTCGCACCAATGGAATGGCGGAAAAAAGGGAAATGAAGCCCAGGGGAGAAAAAACAGTCTGGGCCACAATGCCTTTCAGCAGCACGGTTTTGACAAAAACAGCGGCCATGACGCCTGAAAGCCCGATAAAATGGATAAAATGACGGTTTTTCCCAAACAGAATGGGCGCGGCCTCTGTGGCCGGCGGCATACGGCAGGCAGTTGGGTCAGCTTCTGTTTCCGGCCCGGCAGGCCCAGCCACCGCATCCAGAAGGGTTTGGCGGCTGACCTGATCCGGATCATAGCCAATAACAAGAGCGCCGCAGGCAGGGTTGGTGCGGGTGTACTGGATGCCGTTGATGCCGGAAAGACGGGCCGCAACGTCCGGCAGGGCCCCGAAAGGGGTGATTTTGAGCCGGATCCGGCCGGCAATGCTGTGACGAATACGAAAATTCACAAAGACGGTCCTTTTATGGATGGTGGGCGCTCAAAGCAGCAACCGGTTGTCTGAGTGCCGGACGCAACAGGCGCATCCGACAGCGCGTGTATAAACGGCGCATCGGGCCGCTGCGACTGAGACAATAAAACGCCCCGTGCTTTTTTAACCAAATAATATATAGTTTGGAATAGCTAAAATTTATGGGATGGAAATAATCGGCTTTGGTGCGGCTGTCAACCTTTTTTAGCGGGCCCTGCGCCCTTTCGCATCAGGACTCCTGATGGCGGTCACAGGCATCGCAGCACAGCGCCCGGTCTTCAAGGCTTTGCATAATTCCGCAGGTTTTTCCGCTGTGGCCGCCCTGACAGCGATGGCGAAGGTGTTCGAGGTGGGATTTCAAGTGTTCGAGGGATTGGATCTGGGTGTTGACGTTGTCGATGTGGGTGTTGATCAGATCTGTCACCCAGGTGCAGTCCCGCTGGGGATTGTCCCGAAACGCCAGCAGTTTTTTGATTTCGGTGAGGCCCATGCCATGCTTTCGGCAATGCATAATAAATTCCAGCCGCTCCAGGTCTTCACTGCCGTATACCCGGTAATTGCCGTCGGTTCTGTCCGGCTTTGCCAGAAGGCCTTCTTTTTCGTAATACCGGATCGTCACCACCTTGCATCCTGTTTTTTTTGCCAGTTCGCCTATTTTCATAACTTTTTCGCTTTTTTAAAGCCCCCCTGTTCTGGCCGCCCTCGCAGCAGTACCGGATAATGTGTTTACTGCATTCATCGTGCATTGTTACACAATTCAAACACGCCATTCATAGCGCTTTCAGATGGTTTTACACAAATTAAAATATGCCATTACCCATCCGACAGGGTTTTAAAGCACCAAAAACACTTTTTTCGACATCCGCCGCACGTGGACAGGATCGATTATTTTCACGGCCATACCGACGGTTGACAATGCGCTTTCACATTGATTATGGTGAAAAATCAGGTTGCACTATTTCAACATGCCGAAAGGATGAATCTTATGTCAGAAGCAATTACAGATATTGATGACAGCCGTTTTGATGCGGATGTCGTTGGCAGCGACAAGCCCGTTGTCGTAGACTTCTGGGCGCCTTGGTGCGGTCCGTGCCGGGCCATCGCCCCGATTGTGGAAGAACTGGCCACAACCTATGCGAGCCAGGTGAATTTTTTTAAATGCAATGTGGATGACAACCCCCTGATTCCCACTAAGTTTGCCATCAAATCCATTCCCACACTGATTTTTTTCAAAGACGGGAAAGCAGTGGATCAGATTGTCGGACGGGTTGACAGCTCCAAAATTGAAGCGTGTATCAAAAATCTGATTGCCTGATGAATCCGGCCCTGTTTTTCAAACCCAAACCCCGGAAGAATCCGCCCCATGGTGTCGCCGGCCATGCGGGTTGGGAAAAATCACTGCTTCCATATTTTATGGGAAAACCATGAGACCTTTTTTAATTGTCTGTTTGTGTTTGTCCTTTTTCTGCAGCATCGTTTCCGGATGCGCTTGGTTTGAAGCCCCTCGGGAAGACAAAACCGCCCAGGAGCTGATTCAGGACGGAATGGATTCATTTTCTCGCGGTCATTACAAAACCGCCATTGCATCCTTTGAGAAAATTCGGGATTGGTATCCGTTTTCAAGGTATGCAATCCTTGCCGAACTTAAAATCGCCGATGCCCATTTTAATCTGAAATCATATCCTGACGCGATTTTTTCCTATGAACAGTTTGAACAACTCCACCCCCGGAATGAAGCCATTCCCTATGTGATCTACCAGATCGGCCGGTCCTACTTCAATCAGATGGGAACGCCGGACACGGATCCGTCCAACACCACCATGGCACTCAAAACCTACCAGCGGCTGATCCGCCAATATCCGAATGATGCTTATGCCACAAATGCCCAGAGCGATATTATCACCTGTTACCACAATCTTTCCGCCCATGAATTTGACATTGGCCTGTTTTATTACAAAAACAAAAACTACAAGGCCGCCAAACGGCGTTTTCTTTCGGTGATTACCCAATATCCCGATGTGGGGCATCATCATGCAGCACTGAATTATCTGGCCAATTGCGATTTGTGGATGAGCACCCAGGATGATCTGCCAGAAATGATTTCCGCGCCTGCCACGCCGTGACGATTCTGGTCAGCGCCTGTCTTCTGGGGCATCGTTGCCGGTATGACGGAAAACACAAAATGAATTCAGACCTGATGGGGCGCTTAAAAAACCAAACTGTTCTGCCGGTGTGCCCGGAGCAGTCAGGCGGTCTTCCCACCCCGCGACCGGCCTGCCAGCTGATGGGCGGAAACGGTACGGATGTTCTGGCGGGACGGGCAAGGGTTGTGGATAAAAAAGGGACGGATCAGACAGCGGCGTTTATGCACGGCGCCCACCATATTCTTGAATTGGCCCGGAAAAATGGAGTGGTCCGGTGCTACCTCAAAGCCAAAAGCCCGTCCTGCGGGTCCGGAGAACTTTCCGCACGGGTCACCGCTTCCGACTGGCCGGAAGGCTATCGGCCGGTACTGGGCGTCACGGCAGCCCTTTTGCTTGCCCATGGTTTTGATGTGGAGGAAATTCCCTGAACCCCTGTACAGTGTCGCCTTGAGCTTGTAACGGCTTAAAATTATTTGATTTTAATAAATCGTTAGATTTCTTGAGGTGACACTATCTAAAAAGTCCTTTACAGCCAAACCGCTTTCCGGTAACAAGACCAAGTTTGAAGTCAACCTGTGCTCGGCTTGACGAGCCGATTTACTGAATGGAGATGTACGGATCATGTCAAAAATATGTGAACTCTGCGGAAAAAAACCCATGGTGGGAAGTCATATCAGCCACGCCCACAATGTGACCAAACGTCGTTTCAACCCCAACCTGCAAAGCGTCAGAACCCTTCAAAACGGTCGGGTCAAACGCATGGTGGTTTGCACCCAGTGCGTGAAATCCGGAAATGTGGTCAAAGCCCCCTAACTTAACCGAACCACTTCCAGAACCTGCCGGACCTGCCTCAGCTCTTCAATGGTATTGGAGAGCTGTTCTGTATTCCGAACCAGCACGATAAAATAGCCGTCAACCGATTGGTTCTTTTTGGTTTCTGTCTTTGCGCTCAGGATGTTGGCGCCGCTGCGGGTGATATGCGCCGCGACATCCGCCAAGAGCCCTATCCGGTCGGTGGATTTGACCAAGAGTTTTGCCGGATAGAATTCTCCAGAGGATTCCATTCCCCATTCCACTTCAATTTGGC
>JAJDJS010000049.1 GCA_030267325.1 Desulfosarcina sp. OttesenSCG-928-A07
AAAGATCTTTCCGCATGTTTTTGTGTATACTTTTCTGAAAATTTTATATATTTGTTTAATATATTATATTCATAAAAAGAATATGATAAAGTTTTTTAAAAGTTAACCTAACTATTATTACGATTCAAAACCTCTTTTCACTATCGCCCTTTTCCACCAGATGCATGATCCTGTCGGGCCTCCCCGTACGGCCGGAAGGGAATCCGGACAGTGTCATAGATGGGAACCGCCACACATCACAAAAAAGGAGGGGGTTATGTCAATGCAGTCTGTTGAACGTGTTCCAATGAAGGGATGGGTGACCACCATTGCCGGAACCACCATCAACCTGTGTCTGGGCATTCTGTACGCCTGGAGTATCTGGAAAAAGGCGCTTGTCAATGTTGATCTGGCAGGCCAGCCCATGACAGGCCTCAACGCCGGATGGACGTATCTGACCAATGCCCAGGCCGCAACACCATTTTCGATCTGTGTGATTCTGTTTGCGCTGCTCATGATTCCGGGAGGGAGACTCCAGGATAAATTCGGCCCGAAAATCGGGGCTACTGCAGGCGGGCTGTTTCTGGCGGGTGGATGTATTCTGGCGGGACTGATGAAAAGTCAGCTCGGATTGATTCTGGGATTCGGGATTCTGGGCGGCATCGGGATGGGACTGGGATATGCCGCGCCCACACCCGCTGCACTGAAGTGGTTCGGCCCCAGCAAAAGAGGACTCATTTCCGGATTGGTCGTGGCCGGTTATGGGGGCGCTGCCATTTATATCGGTGGACTGGGACAGTTTTTTATTGATCGATACGGCATCAGCGGAAGTTTCATCGGCCTTGGGCTGCTTTTTGCCGTTGTCTGTATTCTCGGCGGCCAGCTCCTCTTTACACCGCCTCCCGGCTACACACCGCCGGCATCGCAAACGGCCATTGTCGGCGCCAATGCGAATGTTACTCGCCATGACTGGACACCCGGCGAAATTTTCAGATCCTGGCAATTTTATGCACTGATCGTGCTGTTCATGATCTCCACGCAGTCCGGTCTTCTGATCATTGCCAATGCCGCCGGACTGCTCAACAAGGCTGCGGGAGATGTGCCGTTTCTGATGGCCAATGCCTGGATCCTGGTTTCATTCGGCGGTGTTGTGAATGCTGCGGGCCGTGTGGGTACCGGGTTTTATTCGGATAAAATCGGCCGGGTGAATGCCTACTGCCTCAACTGCGTCCTTTCCGCCGCATGCATGTTTCTCCTGCCCTATGTCATCGCCGGGCAGAATGTGCTGCTGCTCTTTCTGGTGGTGGGAATCGCCTATTGGCAGTATGGCGGCGGGCTTGCCCTGATGCCGTCCTTTACAGCGGATTTTTATGGCTCAAAATATCTGGGGTTCAACTATGGGCTGGTTTTTATGGGCTGGGGGATGGGATTTTTCATGCCCAGCCTGGGCGGCACCATCGAGGATATCACCGGAAGCCTGAGATGGGCCTTTTACATGTCTGCCGGACTGTTGATCGTGGGTGTGATTCTGGCCCTCATGATCAGGCGGCCGAAGTATGACAAAAGTGGGGCTGATGCATCCGCTTCCGCCCCAGGACTGTCGGCAGAATGAGGTGAAAAAAGATGCGAAGACGCAATCGAATGATCTTTTCGCGTCTTCGCATCACAACACGGGGTTTGGGGAATTTTTTTAGTCAGGTAATGGAAGCCTGATAAATGGACTTGATGGATGCGGCAAGGACGGCATTGAAATCCGCATCGCTCTGCTGGGCGGTGAGTCCTTCAGACAGGGCCCGCGAAAAACTGGCGATCAGTCCGTTGTTACGGGCCAGTTTTTCGTTTGCCGTATCCCGGCTGTACCCGCCGGACAGCGCCACAATGCGCACCACCTGCTTTTCCTTCATCAAATCGCTATAAAAATTATCCTTTACCGGAATGGAAAACTTGAACATGATCCGGGCATCCGGGTCCAGGGTTTTCATCTGCTTGAGCACTTCCTGTTTGAGGATGACTTCTGATGCTTCCCGGTCCGGACTGTGGATGTCCACTTCCGGCTCGATAATGGGAACCCGCCCAAACGCTGTGATGTGTTTCGCAAGTTCAAATTGCTGTGCGGTCACGGCAGCAATACCAGCGGGGTTTGCAGTTTTGATGAAAGAACGCATCTTGGTGCCGAAAATATTTCTGGCAACCGCCTTTTTGAGAAGTTCAGAAAGGTTCGGAATCGGTTTCATGAGCTGTACCCCGTCTTTTTCTTCCGCCAGTCCTTTATCCACTTTCAGAAACGGGACAATCCCCTTTTGCTCCCATAGATAATCCGCTGTGAGCCGGCCTTCCACCTGCCGATCCATCGTGTTTTCAAACAAAATCGCGCCCAGAATAAAATCCTTGCTGAAGGACGGACTGGTGATGATGCGTGTTCTCATCTCATGAACCCGATCAAACATCTCGGCTTCACCCGAATACTGGTCCTCGGATATGCCGTACAGCCGCAGAGCGTTGGGCGTACTGCCGCCGCTCTGGTCCAGTGCGGCGATGAATCCTTTTCCGGTGTGCATGCGCTGAAGCTGGTTTTCGTTGGGGGATTGTTTTTCATTCATGGCAGCCATCCTTATGCGTTGATCATTTTCTGAACAGCGGAAAGGGCCGGAAGCCGGATCGCTTCGGGAACCGTTACCCGTCCGGACAGGGTTTCAAGACAGGAAAGAATATCCTGCGGCGTAATTTTCTTCATATCCGGGCAGAAGAGTTTTTCCGATGCCGGGAAAAATTGTTTTTCCGGAAGATTCCGCTGCAACGGATAAAGCAGGCCCACTTCGGTTCCAATGATGAATTCCGTGGCATCAGATTCTGCGGCAAACCGCATCATTCCCGACGTACTGAGCGCCGCATCCGCCATGGCCACCACATCCGGACGGCACTCCGGATGGGCCAGAAAAAGAGCCGCTGGATGCGCTTTTCGGGCTGCTTCCACATCTTCCGGCGTCAACCGGTCGTGGATGGGACAGCATCCGTCCCACAGATGGATGGTTTTGTCGGTCTGGGCGGCTGTATTGCGGGCCAGGTTGCGATCCGGCGTCATCAAAAGCGTAGCCTCGGAAAGGCTTTCCACCACCTTGGCTGCATTGGCCGATGTGCAGCAAATGGTGGAAAGGGCTTTCACCGCAGCAGACGAGTTAACATAGGTCACCACCGGCATGGGGGGAAGAACGTCAAGGCGAGCCTTTAGGGCTTCAGGCGTGATCATGTCCGCCATGGGACAGCCGGCGTCAAGTCTTGGAATCAAAACGGTTTTGTCAGGAGACAAAATGGCCGCGGTTTCGGCCATAAAATGAACACCACAGAAAACAATCACCGCCGCATCCGTATCTGCCGCACGGATGCTGAGTTCCAGTGAGTCCCCGCACATGTCGGCAAGTTCCTGGATTTCCGGGGGTTCATAATTGTGCGCCAGCAGAATGGCATTTCTTTTTTTAAGGAGATCTCTGATGGTATCTTTCATCTGTTATACGTTTCGCGTTCTTTAATGTTGTGTCCAGACGCCTGGCCAAGCAAAACTCATCATTCTCGCCGGATGACAGAATATTGGCAAGCGCCATGTTGGTCTTGAAAAGCGGCGCTTGGGGAGGATGTGCCGTATCGTGCCGGAAAGTTTGAAGACAGGCTCAACATCTCACCCAAAGCGGTGCGATCTGTCATTTTTTATTGATCCATCTGAATCACATCTGTCCCCGGCGGAACTGCGAATTGAAAAAGGGCGTCAGGGGGAAGTGCCTCCAGGTTGACGTTTTTGAAATCAATCCGGGTTTCATCACCATAGGCATTGGTGGTAATAACGCGGCGCACGTTAAAATCCGCTTTGTCCACATCCAGGTACACGGCCATGACATCTTCCGTGGTGGTATTGGGAACCATCCGAAGGCGAAAACAGGACGGATCATCGGAAGAATCCAGAAAGAGGTGAAAGTTTTTTCTGATCGTCGGAATATCAGCAAGGAAACCGGCGCCTTTGCCGTCACTGAAAAAATCCGGCGCCTTTCCCATCATGGCCTGGTTTTCATCCGGCCTGTGAATCCACAGGGTATTCCCACTGGCAATGATAATCTGGGGGTCCGGCGTCTTATACTCCCAGCGCATGCGGTTCGGCCGCCGCACGATCATCCGGCCTGACGCCGTATCTGTGACGTCCATGGCCTTGAGGATGGACTGCTGGTCAAAGTCGGCCGTAAATCCGATACCGCCGTATCGAGTCTCAATTCCGGACACAATTTTGTCAATGGCTTCCGCGTCATCTGCAGAGACCGGGGATACCGCACCCCCGCCTCCAACAGGTATCCCTAAAAAAATGGTCAACCAAAAAAAACAGGCCACCCAGCGGCCCTGAACAGAAAAAAAACGCGCCATATCTGTTATCCTTTCCAGGTCAGTTTTTTATCGGCCAAACAGAAAGCTGGTATCCCATTTTACCGAATTTGTAAATATGATGGATCGGTGCGCATTTAAAACCCGCTAATCAGATAAAATCGCGTAAAATCGCGGTGATATCAGAAATATCGGTAATATCCAGGGCAGGCGATTCCACAACCAGGCCCTGGGGCAGGGATTTTCCGGTCATGGTCCAGCAGAGCCGGTCAATGCGACGCATCTGCACCAGAAGTTCGTCACTCCCGATAGATATCCCCCTGACACCCTGAGCCATGAGTACTTCCATGCTGGAATTCCGGAGCAGGTGTTCAAACCGCCTGTTTTTCTGCAGCTGCATCAACAACACCTGTTTTTTGCGCATCAGCCGCTCATGGATGGACAGCGGCGCAGTATCAGATGGTTCGGGAATGGACAAGACGATATCCAGAAATTTCAAAAACTCCGGGTCCTTATCCGGCACCTGGTCGAAAAAGCGGCATAGCACAGCTTGCTGGAACGGCATCAGCGGGGGATTGGCCTGTTTGATCCGTACCCGTACCAAAGGCACCATGGCAGAAGCCACAGCAGCGTTTATGGCAAGTTCCATGGCAGGCGGAATCTGCCAGGACAATCGCAGCTGATCCACATACCGGGAGATGATAAAATCCGGAAGATCCAGGTATAAGAGAATTTCCTCTTCCGGCAACACAATGGGGACAGAGATTTTTTTTCCCAGCAGAAACGCTTTGAGCGCTGCTTCATCCGCGGGCGTGCATGGGGTTTTTCCCAGAATATGCTCAACATGGATCCGTGCTGCTTCATCTGGTGAAAATATCAGCAACAACAGGCTGTCCCGGGCATTGTCATCGCTGACCAGAAACTGTTTCAGCGGGTCAGGTGTTGGCGGAAAAAGTGTTTTTTCGATATAGTCCAGAACCGCCGGGGTAAGCTGGCCGCTCTGGATCAACGCCTTTTCCAGAAAATCCGCCAGATCTTCTCTGACAGTATGAGGGGCATGCATTGTCATCTTCACACAATAGGGTCGTCATCAGCTCGGAGCTTACGACAGCTCATATTTTTTCATTTTTTCCCGTAATGTTTTTCTGCTGATCCCCAACCGCCGGGATGCTTCACTCTTGTTGCCGCCCGTCATCCCCAAGGCATGGGAAATGGCCTCCCGCTCAATGTGCTCAAGCGATCCGTCAAGGGCCAGCATTCCATCCAAACTCAGCTTGTTTTCATCAGGCTCTGTGTCTGTTGGAGAAGAATTTTTGGCAAGGCCCTCAAAATCCGTTTCATCCAGGCAGTCTGACCGGGAAAGAACAACTGCCCGCTCAATGGTGTTCATCAGTTCCCGCACATTTCCCGGCCAGGGGTACCGGATCAGTTTGTCCATGGCCCGTGGCGAAAACCGGTTGACGGATTTTCTGTTTTTCTCGGCAAACCGGGTGAGAAAATGAGCGGCCAAGAGCGGAATGTCTTCGGGCCGGTCCCGCAGCGGCGGCATTTTGAGTTCCACCACATTGAGGCGGTAGTATAGATCTTCTCGAAATGTGCCTTCTTTGACCATTTGCGCCAAGTTCCGGTTGGTGGCCACAATCACCCGGACATCCACAGGAATCACGGTTTCCCCGCCCACCCGGGTCAATTCCCGTTCCTGAAGCACCCGGAGGAGTTTTACCTGCATGGTAACGGGCATCTCGCCCACTTCGTCCAGAAACAGGCTGCCGCCGTCGGCCTGGACAAACCGGCCTTCCTTGCGGCGGTCAGCGCCGGTAAACGCCCCTTTCTCATGGCCGAAAAGCTCGGATTCCAAAAGTGTTTCCGTGATGGCGGCACAATTGATCCGGACCAAGGGCCCGGCTTTTCGCGGACTGTTGGCGTGAATGGCGGAAGCCACCAGTTCTTTTCCGGTCCCGGATTCACCGGTGATCATCACGGTGGCTTCAGAAACCGCCACCTGGGACACGGTTTCCATGAGCCGGATCATGGCCGGACTGCTGCCCACAAGGGATTCAGGACGGGCATCGGTCTCCAGCCTGGCTTTAAGGTGCTGGTTTTCCTGTTTGAGCCGGATATGATCCAGGGCTCGCTCCAGGGTCAGTCTGAGTTTTTCAAAATCAAGGGGTTTGATCAGATAATCATAAGCGCCCTGCTTGAGGGCATCCACCGCCATCTCCACCGACGCATAGGCGGTCATGAGTAAAATGGGAATCGCCGGATTGATGGCCTTGATCCGGGAAAGGGCCTCAATGCCGGATACCCGGACCATCCGGATATCCATCAGCACCAGATCCACCGGCATATCCTGGATCATGGCAATGGCGGTGTCCCCATCATCTGCCTCGTTAATGGCATATCCCCATCCCCCCACAAGGGTCTTGAGCATGGTTCGGTGGGCGGTATCATCATCCACCACCAGCACCTGATAACGCGTTGCCATCACCCCTCCTTTACCTGCGGCAGAATGATTTCAACGCAGCTGCCGCCGCCGGCCGGACACGTCACCCGGATCTTACCCTGGTGCGCCGAAATGATATTGTAAACAATGGCAAGCCCCAGCCCGGTACCGGTTTTTTTGGTTGAAAAATAAGGCTCAAAAAGATGAAGTTGATCTTCGGGGGCAATCCCTTTGCCTGTATCCTGAACCTGAATCCGGATACCGCCGCTGTCCGCATCCTCCGATACCGTCACCGTCAGATCACCGCCGTCCGGCATGGCATCCAGCGCATTCAGATACAAGTTCAGCATCACCTGATTCATCTTGTCCACATCCATCTTGGCATGCAGATGGGGGTCGGACAGGCGCAAAGACGCCTGGACGCCGGCACTGCGGCAGGAGGGATCAATCCGTTTGATACTGTCCGCAAAAAATGACGCCAAGGACACATTTTGAAAATGCGGCTTAATGGGGTGTGAAAACTCAAGCAGTTGGCCCACCACCCGGTTGAGACGGTCCACCTCCTGAATCAGGATATCCGAAACCTCCTGGTCAGAAGGATCATGGGCATATTTTTCTTTGAAATAAACGGCAAATCCCTTGATGGAACTTAGCGGATTGCGAATTTCATGGGCAACACCGGCCGCCAATTGCCCCACCAACGCCAGACGGCGATTTTTTTCCAGTTCTTTCCGGAGAACGTAAATCTCCGTCAGATCCTTGAGCAGAATCACCCGGCCAAAACTGTTTCCCGTCTCATCCACCAGATTGACAGCCGTCACATCCATGGGAATTCGAAAACCATCACCCCTGTCCCAGACCACTTCTTTTTCCACTGGACCTGTGGCCGGGCCGGAAGGTCTGACAATTTCCCAAAGTATGGGGGGAATATGTCCTTCCGCAGATCTGCCGATAATCTTGGCCGGAACAAGGCGCAAAATGGAAGCCGCAACAGCGTTGACAAGGGTAATCCGGCTATCCGGGTCCACAGCCATGAGTCCGATGGGAATCCGCGAAACCAGACTGTCGGAAAACGCCTGGACCTGGGCCAGGGATGTTCGGGTGGCGCGGTCGCTCTGAACCCGGAACAACAGCAGTACGCCGGCACATCCCACCAATAAAAGGACCGCCGCTGTGACCAGGGTTTGGCGGATACTGGCTGTACGCACAGCATCCAGATCGTCTGTACGGAATCCGACAAAAATCACCATGGCCGGTGCAATGTCGCCAGCATCCGGCAGGGTGAGACGGTCATGGGTGTGGTGGCGCATGGAACGCATGAATCTTGCCGGCATTGGCGAAAATTTCCCAAAGATTTCAACCACCGGTGTCCCGTCTGTGGAGACCTGCCGCCGCCAGAAAAGTTCGTCCGATGCATGAATGGTGCTGAGATCCAGATCCATGCCATACCGGCTTCCGATCTGTTCACGGTCACTGCCTGCCACCACACTGCCATCCGGCTGAACCACCACAAGATGGGCAATATCAGCCTGGGCAGCGGTTTCTTCCAGAAGTCGCTGCAACTGAAACCCGCTGCCCTGCCCGCCCCGCATCCCCATGCGGGTTCCGGCTTCAACAGAGCGGATCAGGGCGGCGCCTTTTTCCGTCATCAGTCGGATGCTCTGACGTTTCTGGCGGCTGATATCTTCCGTGGCCATCAGGGTCACAATGGAAAGCAGAACCGCCACCGCCCCAAGAATCACCCATGGTGAAAGGCCGGAAAACCGGATGCGGTTGTCGGGTTTGTTTTTTGGGTTCATTTGTTATAAATTGGGGACCACCAAAGCGGTTTTGTTTTCGGCATGTTTTCCCGTGATAGATTTTCTGGCGCAGAAAGAAATGGTTCGTTTTTACCCACTCCGCCATACCAAGTGGTTCAATTTGAACCAACAGCGCCACTTTACCGGGTCTTCTCTCTTTTTTTCAATACAAAAAGCATCGACCACGGGTCGTTTTGTTCATGCATCTCAAAAAAATACAACTTGGCATCATTTCTGCTATCTCCATTGCAATGCCGCACGCAATTCGATAGCGGAAACTTTAACGAAAGGATATCATCAATGAAAACAAAAAACATACTGATCGGCTTTGTGACCTTTGTCATGATCATGACCAGCACCTACGCCTTTGCCCAGCAAGGCACGCCCCAACAGAATCGGGATGACCGGGGATATAATCGTCCCTATCGTTTCCAGAACCTGAATCTGACCGATGCCCAACGTGACCAGCTGGAAGCTGAGCACAGGGCCTTTTTTACCGCCATGCAGCCTTATCATCAGGATCTGCGCGCCAAGAGACTGGAACTGGCAGCCGAGCTGGCCAAAAAGAACCCGGATGCAAAACGCGCCGCCGCACTTCAGAAAGAAATCTCCGATCTGGATGCGACACTGGGCCAGAAACAGCTGGAACACGCCCTGATCATCCATAAGCTATCCCCGGATGTCGGCAGAAACTGTTGTGGATACGGCTTTGGCGGGGGTGGATATGGGTATGACGGAGGATATGGCCCACACTGCAAAGATGGCCGCTGGAAGGGCTCTGGATGGAGACATCATCGTTAATTGACAATTGAATCCGACTCATTTCGTCACCACCGGCCCGGATATCCAAATCCGCGCCGGTGGTCTGTTTTTTTATGCGAGGTGCCGGGTGGTCTCGACCCCGAGGATCTCAACATCGATGATTCCGGAATTTATAAAAATTCCCGAAAAATGGACTGACGAACGCAGGACGCAACCCCATCTCAACCTTGAGGCGATAATGGAAATCCTTTACCATCGGACGTATTTCTTTGACGCGGGCATTCGGTTCATGTGCCAGCGCTGCGGTGACTGCTGCACCGGAGAGCCCGGCATTGTCTCCGTCACACCGGATGAAATCACCCGCATCGCGGAACATCTGGAAATGACGGTTGAAACGCTCACGGAAACCCTTCTGCTTGTTTTTGAAGACGGCCACCGGATTCAGGAGGAGGCGGACGGCAGGTGTGTGTTTTTTGACGGAGGCTGTCGCATCTATCCAGTACGTCCCCAGCAGTGCCGGACATTTCCCTTCTGGATCGACAACCTGCGTTCAGAAAGCCAATGGGAGGCGGTGTGCCACGCCTGCCGGGGCATTGGAAACGGGCGGCTGTACACCAAAAGGGAAATCCTGGATATTCTTGCTGATGAAGAATGATCCATCGGGTTGTGTGTCCAACCAGACGATATCCAAACCCAATGCCACTGCCCATACCGGGCTCCGATGGCCACCGCTGATACCGGGTATTTTAATCCGCCGGTACAAACGGTTTCTGGCGGATGTCCGTTTGGAAAACGGCGAAACCGTTATTGCCCACTGCCCCAATTCCGGCAGCATGGCCACCTGCGCCACACCCGGCCGGCCGGTTTATCTTTCCATTTCTGACAACCCCCGGCGCAAACTCCGATACACATGGGAAATGATCCAGATGCCCACATCCCTTGTGGGCGTCAACACCCAAGTTCCCAACCGCCTGGTGGCCCAGGCTGTTGCCCAAGGGCTGGTTCCGGAGCTCTCCGGGTATACCGATGTTCGGCGGGAAATTCGCGTGGGCGAGCATTCGCGCATTGATATCGGCCTTGCCGCGCCAGATCGCCGTCCCTGTTATGTGGAGGTCAAAAACTGCACCTGGGTGGAAAATGGCCTGGCCACATTTCCCGATGCCGTGACCCTTCGGGGCCAGAAGCACTTGATGGAACTGCAAGCCCTGGTAAAAAGCGGATGCCGGTGCGTGATGTTTTTTCTGATCCAGCGAATGGATGCGGACCGGTTTGCACCCGCGGATAACATGGATCCGGAGTATGGCAGAAAATTACGGGAAGCCCTGCATCACCATGTGGAGATTCTGGTGTATGATGTCCACATGGATCTTTACGGCATCTGCCTGAACCGAAAAATTGCCTTGGACAAGGCGTTGATACCGGACAAGACGATCACGCGCGCCTAATCATCCTTCATTCTTACCAGTGTATCGGTTGGAAGGCGGGGAAGCGGATCAGCAATATAAAGCTGTTTTTCTCCGGTCAGCCGTATTACGGGATATTCAAAGGCTGAATACCACAGGCCCACCCGATCTCCGCCAAGAGCAACAATCCAAGCCCCGTTGGGAGAGGTTTTGTACTCTATGCCGGGAACAAAAATAATGGTTTGAACCAGTTTTTTAAGGGATTCGGCGGAAAGATGGTCAAGGGGATGCCAGTGGGGCGAGGCCAGCTCATAATCCTCCCGAATAGCCACAATGGCATTGGGTTTGGCCTTTGGCCCGCCATAATAATAGCGATACTCCGGCAGCACCACAGCGGCGGTTTCAAATTGCCGGCCAATATCATTGCTGCCTGCAAAATAGACCCTATTCCCGGTGGCGCATGAGATTAAAAGCGTTACCAAGAAAAAGACAGCGACGCTGTTCAACAGAAAAGTGAGTGCCTCTGCACGTTGCTTCATCATGCCCCCTATCTGTATGTGACTTCGATTGCGTACTGGCTCAGAACATCAAAAAAGATTCCGTGATTTTGCTAATACTCAATGATTTCAAACTGTACTATCTAGAGCGCAGCGCGTTGTTCCAGTTGAACGATTTTGGGATTCATAAAAATCAGTAACTCGCTGTTTTCTGCTTCATCCATATGGCTCTGGAACAACCATCCAATGATGGGAATCTTGTATAACCCCGGAAACGATTCTTTGGTCTTGGATGTTGTATTTTTGATGATGCCGCCGATGACGATTGTATCGCCGTCATTAACCAGAAGCTGGGTTTCCGCTTCATTGGTGGAGATCACCGGAACACCGTTGACTAGTTCCACCACATCATTTTTGGTAATCATGATGGCCATGGAGATACGGTTATCTGGCGTGACATGGGGCGTCACTTCCAGAAGCAGGTCAACATCTTTAAATTCCACAGAAGAACCGCCCGATGAGTCACGCTCCATGTAGCCATACTCCCGCCCCTGTTTGATCCTTGCTTTTTTATTGTTGAGGGTCACAATTTTGGGAGAAGACAGAATCCGGGCGTTACCGTTGGTTTCAAGGGCAGATAGCTTCGCATCAATGGAAAACGGCGTTCCCGTGATACGCTCCAATGTAAACCCAAGGGCGCCGGAGCTG
>JAJDJS010000005.1 GCA_030267325.1 Desulfosarcina sp. OttesenSCG-928-A07
TCATCAAAATCCCGTTTCAACTTCTTGCGGTGGCCTAAATGCGGCAGATAAAAACGCGATAGGAAGATGGTCTTGTGACCCCTTGTCATTTTGATGGTATACGGACCGAAGACCCAGTATGTGCATCCCAGTCAATTGACTGCGCAGTGCCTAGCTGTTTGGAACGGTCAGATAAAACGGACGACGGTTTTTTCCTGATAGCGGGAGACAAAGGCTGACATTATGTCACTTCCCCTTTTCCCGCATCACTTTCCCCACTATATCCATCCGGCAGGCGTTTATTAACCTTTGCACCCAGAACTCGGAGCTGTTCCACCTGCTGGACAAGATTTCCACGGCCTGTGCAAAGACGATTTTTTGCGGTGTGAAAGGCTTTTTTGGCCTGGTCAAGGCGGGCACTGATTTCTTCAAAAGCTTCGATCAATCCGATGAATTTGTCATGCAAAGCCCCGGCCTGGCGAGCAATGGCCATGGCGTTTTCATTCTGGTCCGAAAACCGCCAGAGGTGGCAAATGGTCCGAAGCATCACCAGCAAGGTGGAGGGTGATGCCAGGATCACATTTTTTTCAAAAGCATCACCCAAAATCTCACGGTCATGCTCCAGGGCGGTGAGAAATGCCCCTTCCACGGGCACAAACATCAGGACAAAATCAAGGGTCCGAATCCCTTCCAGATCTTCATAATGCTTGTCGCCGAGTCTTTTCACATGACTCCGGACAGAGGCCAGATGGGCTTTGATGGCCGCCAAACGAGCTGCATCGTCCGCCTTGCTGTGATACTGTTCATAGGCCTTGAGGGACACTTTGGCATCCACCACCACATCCCGCCCATCCGGCAGCCGGACAATCACGTCGGGTTGATACCGTTCGCCACTCGCATCCAAGAGGCGGACTTGGGTGTCATATTCCCTTCCTTTTTTTAAGCCCGAGGATTCCAGAACGCGTTCCAGGATGACCTCGCCCCAGTTACCCAGGGTTTTTACATCGCCCTTGAGGGCCTGGGTCAGGTTGATGGCGTCCTTTCCGATGCGTTCGTTGAGGGATCTGAGGTGGGTGATTTCATTTCGCAGGGCGGCCCGGTCGCGGGATTCATTATCATAAACATCATCCACCCGTTTTCTGAACTCCCCCAGTTGCTGGCGAAGCGGGCCCAGGAGACCGTCCACCTGGCTCTGGTTCTGATGGGAAAACGCTTTTCCCTTTTCTTCAAAGATCTGTTCCGACACTTGTTTGAACTCAGTGGTGAGCTGTTCGCGGGCATCTTGAAGCAGAAGAATTTTTTCGTGGGTCTGCTGGCGTTCGGTTTCCAGGCGTGCGGCCAGATCGGCAATCTGTTTTTCCAGCTCCAGATTTCGGGTTTCCAGCGCGGTACGGCTGGACAGCGCTGATTCCAGTTGAAGGCGCAGTTCGCCCAACCGCTCATTTGTACCGCGCTTTTCCACCTCAAAAAGTCGCATTTCAGCGGTAAGCCGGGCCGTGTACCGGGATCTTACGATCAGAAGGGAAACCACCGCCCCCAGTCCCAGTCCAACGGCTCCGCCCACCAGCCCGGCAAGTTCAGGAAGGTTCATGAAAGGTTAGCCTTTTGCGGATCCAAGGGGCCAGAGTCCTTTTTCCAGCAGCACTTCCCGGAATACCTTCAGGGCAGAATTCACGGTGGCAATGCCGCCATAGGTAAACGTCTGAAAAATCACCTCGGCAATATCTTCCGGCGCGCATCCCACATTGAGCGCCGCCTGGATATGAAGGCGCAGTTCATCGGTGCGGGATAATACGGTCAAAACAGCCACGGTCGTCAACTGACGGGTGGTGTGGGGAATTTTTTCCCTGGCATAGAGCTTTCCCGTGATCAACAGGGAAAGGTCCCTTCCAAGCTCGGAATCAAAGGATCGCCACAATTCATAGGGTTTTTCACCGTTCACATCTTTAAAATACAGCTTTCCGGTCTCTTTTGTTTTTTTGACAAGGTCATCGCTCATGAAAATTTCCTTTTTTCTGTGGGTGTTTGGGGTGCACCATATGTCTGAACCTGTCCTGAAGACAGCCAAAATCGATTAAATCCATACCAGAGGCCGGCTTCAATAACAAGAATTCCGAACCTGGCTCAAAAATAGCCACAAAATCAGCTTCATTTATTGTTGACACCATTATATCGATTGGGTATATCACCATGATATGACTGAGCGTTCGCTCGGATTTGGTTTACCAGAACCCTGTGCAGCCCCACCTTTTCGGAAAGGGCGAAAAAAGATCCCCATGGCACCGTCAAAAACCGAAACCAAGGCCATCCCCACCCAGGTCAAGAATCCAGCCCTGGTGGAGCAGCGCCGTCGGCAGATTGTGGATGCGGCCGTGAATCTTTTTGTCCAGAACGGATTCCACAAAACCACGACCCGCCAGATCGCCCAGTCCACCGGCATTTCCATCGGTGCCCTGTACGAATACATCACCACCAAAGAAGATGTGCTGTATCTGGTGTGCGATGCCATCCATGCGGAAATTGAACGCGGTGTGGCCGAGGCCCTGGAACGGTCCAAAAACGGCAACAATCCCCTGGAAGAAATGGTCGGCGAGTATTTCCGTGTCTGCCACCGGATGAGCGATCATATTCTGCTCATCTACCAGGAAACCCGGTCGCTTCCCGGAAAATGGCGACAGGTGGTGCTGGAAAATGAAATCCGCGTAACCGGCATTTTCACCCGTGTGCTGGCCGGCCTCATGGCCACCGGGGCCCTGCCCCGGATTCCGTCCCGAAAGCTGGACCTGGTGGCCCACACCACCACCGTTCTGGGACACATGTGGACGTTCCGGCGATGGTTTTTGTCCAATCACTACAGCATTGACGAATATATTACGTTTCAGACCCGGAACATTCTGGGAATGTGCCGGGAAAGCGCAAAGCCCGAATCAATGCCCCCTTGACGTCCAACAGGTGGCGATGAAGAAAAACTGAAAGATGCTGTGCCCTGCATCCGATTGCCTGCCACTTCGGCGACTTTCCGGGTATCTGGCAGATCCCACCGATCTGAAGCAGAACCTGGAACGTGATCCGCCCGGCAGGCGCGGCATACCCGGGAGCAGCCCCCAACAGGAGGACGCATGAACGATTTTATCCATGTTTATAAGCCCACAAACAATGTCCGCATCGTCACCGCAACATCCCTGTTTGACGGCCACGACGCATCCATTAATATCTTCCGGAGAATTCTCCAGAGCTCCGGCGTGGAAGTCATTCACCTGGGGCACAACCGGGCGGTCAAGGAAATTGTGGAAGCTGCCATTGAAGAAGATGCCCAGGGCATTGCGGTCACCAGTTATCAGGGCGGACATGTGGAATTTTTCACCTACATGGTGGACCTGCTGAGGCAAAACAATGCTGCCCATATCAAGGTGTTCGGCGGCGGCGGCGGCGTCATTGTGCCGGATGAAATCCGGGAACTGGAAGCCTATGGCGTGGCCAAGATCTACTCCCCTGAAGACGGGGCCCGCATGGGACTTCAGGGCATGGTCAACCACATGATCCAGTTGATGGATTTCTCACGGGTGGATACGTCTCCCCTGGATCTTTCGGACCTTGGGCCAGACACCAAGCTCCGGCTGGCCAACCTCATCACCACTCTGGAGCAGGCGGATGCCAAAGACCGCACAGATGCGTTCCGGCAGGTCATTCAGGAAAAAATCGGGGACCGCATCGTTCCGGTGGTGGGCATCACCGGAACCGGCGGGGCGGGAAAGTCATCCCTGACCGACGAGCTGATCCAGCGGCTGCTCCACGACATCAAGGATATCCGTATTGCCATCATCAGCGCGGACCCCTCCCGCCGAAAGACCGGCGGTGCGCTGCTGGGCGACCGCATCCGCATGAACGCCATCAATGATGATCGTGTCTATATGCGCTCCATTGCCACCCGGCGATCCCACACGGAAATTCCAGATTCCATGCCGGAAATTCTGAATCTGGCCAAGGCGGCCGGATATGATCTGGTCATCGCTGAAACCGCCGGCATCGGCCAGGGCGATTCCCACATCATCGACATGGTGGATGTGGCCATGTATGTGATGACCAGTGATTTTGGCGCAGCCTCCCAGCTTGAAAAAATCGACATGCTGGACTTTGCCGATCTGGTGGTGGTGAACAAGTTTGAAAAACGCGGGGGAGAAGACGCGGTGCGCGATGTCAGAAAACAGGTCCAGCGTAACCGCAATGCCTTTGAAAAGCCAACAGAAGACATGCCCGTGTTCGGCACCATTGCTTCCAAGTTCAACGATGACGGTGTCACTGCCCTGTATCACGCGCTTCTGGACACCATCAAAGAGAAAACCGGCGTGGTGTTTTCTTCTTCGCTTCCCCGGTCGACCGGCAAAACATCGAGTTCCAAAACCATCATCATTCCGCCCGAGCGTACCCGGTATCTGTCTGAAATTGCCGAGACCCTTCGGGCCTATCACCGGGAAACCGAATCCCAGGCCGATGCGGTGCGCCGGGTCTGGCACCTGAAAGAAACTGCCAAAGCCCTCAGCCGCGACCTTCTGGACAGCAGCGTGGCAGATCTCATGGTCCGCCTTAAAACCGAAATCGACCAGGCCAAATCAAGTCTGACGGCGGAAACCCAAAGCCTGGTGGATGGCTGGGAAACCACAAAATCCGCGTATTCCGGCGACGAGCTGGTGTACAGGGTTCGCGGAAAAGAAATTCGCGTGCCCCTTTATACAGAATCCCTCTCCCACCAGAAGATTCCCAAGATCGCTCTGCCCCAGTTCAAGGATCCTGGTGAAATCTACCGCTGGCTCCGGCGGGAAAATCTTCCCGGTTATTTTCCGTTTACCGCTGGCGTGTTTCCCATGAAGCGCGTGGGGGAAGATCCCACCCGCATGTTTGCCGGCGAAGGGGATCCTGCCCGCACCAACCGCCGATTCAAGCTGGTTTCCGAGGGAAACGATGCCAAGCGCCTGTCCACGGCGTTTGACTCAGTTACCCTTTATGGGTATGATCCGGACCTTCGACCGGACATTTACGGAAAAGTGGGAAACTCGGGCGTCAGTGTCTGTTCCCTGGATGATGTAAAGGTGCTCTACGGCGGATTTGACCTGTGTGCGCCGTCCACATCAGTTTCCATGACCATCAACGGACCGGCGCCCATCATGCTGGCCATGTTTCTCAATACTGCCATTGACCAGCAGGTGGAGAAAGCGGAGGCGGAAAAAGGCCGGGCCCTTTCGCCGGATGAATACCAAAACATCAAGGCCGTTGTGCTGAAAAATGTCCGCGGCACGGTTCAGGCTGATATTTTAAAGGAAGACCAGGGCCAGAACACCTGCATTTTCTCCATTGATTTTGCCCTGAAAATGATGGGCGATATCCAGGCGTATTTTATTGAAAACAATGTCCGCAATTTCTACTCGGTCTCGATTTCCGGATACCACATCGCCGAAGCCGGGGCCAATCCCATCAGCCAGCTGGCCTTTACCCTGGCCAATGGCTTTACCTATCTGGAGTACTACCTGTCCCGGGGAATGCCCCTTGACAGCTTTGCGCCGAATCTTTCCTTTTTCTTCTCCAACGGCATGGATCCCGAATACACGGTCATCGGACGGGTGGCCCGGCGAATCTGGGCCGTGGCGCTCCGGGAGAAGTATGGCGCATCCGAACGCAGCCAGATGCTCAAATACCATATCCAGACTTCCGGCCGCAGTCTTCACAGCCAGGATATTCAGTTCAACGACATCCGGACCACGCTCCAGGCTCTGTGCGCCATTTACGACAACTGCCAGAGCCTGCACACCAATTCCTTTGACGAGGCCATTACCACGCCCACGGAAGAATCGGTTCGCCGGGCCCTGGCGATTCAGCTCATCATCAACCGGGAATGGGGCCTTGCCAAGAATGAAAACCCGAACCAGGGGAGTTTTATCGTCGAAGCCCTTACCGATCTGGTGGAAGAAGCTGTCCTGATGGAGTACGACAAGATCACCGCGCGGGGCGGGGTGCTGGGGGCCATGGAAACCGGATACCAGCGCAGCAAAATCCAGGAAGAGTCCATGTACTACGAGATGCTCAAACACACCGGCGAGTATCCCATCGTGGGCGTCAACACGTTCCGGGATCCCCATGCAGACGGAGATGATCTGACCGAAAGCGGAACCATTGACTTGGCGCGGGCAACACCGGAAGAAAAAGAATCCCAGCTTTCACGGCTGGCGGATTTCCATGCCCGCAATCAAGACAAATCCCCCGAAGCATTGGAACGGCTTCAGAAAGTGGCGCTTTCCGGCGGCAACATCTTTGCCGAATTGATGGAAAGCGTGAAAACATGCAGCTTGGGCCAGATTACCGGCGCCCTGTACGCGGTGGGCGGGCAGTACAGAAGGAATATGTAAAGTCATTTTGTCGAAATCAGTATCGTAGGGTGGGTGGAGCGAAGTGAGGCCGCAAGGCCGAGATTCGTGCATCCCACCGAGATGACAGAATTCCTTAATTATTAATGGTGGGATACGCTTCGCTTTCATGTCACATGGACGATCCAAGTTTATTTACAAAATTCGTTCATTCAGATGATTTGTGTTGCGAAGCTCCACCCACCCTACAAAATTTACAATTTATTGAATTCATTAATGGAGAACTTTACCCATGAAAGAAGCAGTCATTGTCAGTGCCGTCCGAACCCCTTTGGGAAGCTTTAACGGGTCTCTTGGTGAAATCGGTGCCACGGATCTGGGCGGCCTTGTGATCAAAGAAGCCATCAAGCGGGCCGGCATTGAAAAAACAGCGGTCAACGAAGTGATCATGGGCCAGGTATTGCCTTGCGGATACGGCCAGAACCCGGCCAAACAGGCGGCAGTCAAGGCTGACATGCCGTGGGAAGCGGAAGCCATCACCATCAACAAGGTCTGCGGCTCGGCCCTTAAAGCCGTTATGCTCGCGGCCCAGGCCGTTCAGCTTGGCGATGCGGAAGTGGTGGTGGCCGGCGGTATGGAAAACATGACCCTTGCCCCCTATTACCTTGACAAAGGCCGGTTTGGATACCGCATGGGACACGGCCAGCTCAATGACTCCATGATTCATGACGGCTTGTGGGATATCGTCAATGACTTCCACATGGGCATGTCCAACGAGCTGTGTTCCGAGCGGTATCAGGTAACCCGCGAAGATCAGGACCGGTATGCTGCCGAATCTTACCAAAGGTCCATGGAATCCATCACCAGCGGCCGGTTTGACGCGGAAATTGTGCCGGTTGCCATCCCCCAGCGCAAAGGCGAGCCCAAGGTTTTTGCCAGGGATGAATGCCCACGGGAAACAACGTATGAAGCCCTTTCCAAAATGAAGCCTGCCTTTAAAAAAGACGGGGTGGGAACCGCCGGCAACGCCTCCATCATCAGCGACGGCGCGGCTGCGGTGGTGGTGATGTCCCGTGAGAAGGCAACGGCGCTGGGATGCACCATCCTGGCCACCATCGGAGCTCAGGCATCCTACGGGATCGACATGAAATATGTTCTGGTGGCGCCCATCTGGGCCATTCCCAAATGCCTTAAAAAAGAAGGCATCGGCATAGACGATGTGGATCTGTTTGAAGTCAATGAGGCATTTTCCGGCTCCACCGTGGCAGTGATGAAAGAACTGGGACTTTCACCGGAAAAAACCAACGTCAACGGCGGCAGCGTGGCCCTGGGACATCCCATCGGCGCCAGCGGATGCCGGGTGCTGGTCACCCTGATTCATGAAATGATTCGCCGGGATAAAAAAACAGGCCTGGCTTCCCTTTGTCTGGGCGGCGGCGAGGCTGTGGCAATGGTGGTGAAGCGGTAGACATGAAGCGGAAAACGGCATGATAAAAACGGCTCTTCAACTGAAAATGGAACAACCCCCTAATCCATCATAACAAGGAGAAAAACATGGACGTGAAAACTTTTGGAGTTGTGGGATCGGGTCAGATGGGAAACGGAATTGCGCAGGTAGCGGCCGCCGCTGGTCTCAATGTGATCATGAGCGATATCAAGATGGAGTTTGCTGAAAAAGGTCTGGCCAACATCACCAAGCTGCTGGGAAAAAGCGTTGAAAAAGGCAAGCTGGCGGCGGCTGAAAAAGATGCCATCCTGGGCCGCATCAAAATCACGGCCGATCTGAAAGACATGGCGGCAGCGGATTTTGTGGTGGAAGCGGCAACAGAAAGAGAAAACCTGAAGTTCGATATTTTCAAAAACCTGGATTCCATCTGCAAACCCGACATTATTCTGGCCAGCAACACTTCTTCCATTCCCATCGGCCGGATCGGCAGCCAGACAAAGCGGCCGGACAAGGTCATCGGCATGCATTTCATGAACCCGGTGCCGGTCATGAAGCTGGTGGAAGTGATCCGGGGCATCGCCACATCCGATGAAACCTTCAAAACCACCTGGGATCTGTCCGTCAAATTCGGAAAAACACCGGCGCTGGCCAATGACTATCCAGGATTTATCGCCAACCGCATCCTTCTTCCCATGATCAACGAAGCGGTTTTTGCCCTTTATGAGGGTGTGGGCTCCAAGGAAGACATTGATACGGTCATGAAACTGGGGATGAATCATCCCATGGGCCCGCTGACTTTGGCGGATCTCATTGGTCTGGATACCTGCCTTGCCATCATGGAAACCCTTTATGAAGGCTTCAAGGATTCCAAATACCGTCCCTGCCCGCTGTTGAGAAAATATGTGGAAGCCGGCTGGCTGGGCAGAAAAACGGGCAAAGGCTTTTACGATTATACCTGATGACAGTGTCATGCCATTGGCAGTGAATTCCCAGGGGGCGGCCTGCAAGTCGCCCCTGAAAAAAAATTTCCGTTCCGTTTCCCCTCGCACAGGAGGCGTCCCATGTCCGCCGAACATAACAGCCCGCTGACCCCTGTGGGAAAGCGCATCAAAAAAATACGGACCGACCGGAAGATGAGCTATGAATCTTTGGCCAATGATACCGGATTTTCCGTGGACTTTATCAAACAGGTGGAAGCCGGAACCCTCACCCCGCCGGTCGGCTCATTGCTTCAGATTTCCCGCGCCCTTGGCATTGACTCCGGGGATCTCCTGAAGGACGATGATGACAAAATGCAGGACCGGATTGCCGCTTATACCACGCGAACTTCCAATTATGCCTACACCACCCTGACGCCGGGTGCGGAGAATAAGCATCTGAAGGCGTTTCGAGTGAAAATTGACGCCATGAAGGACCACGGCGGGGTGAGTTACAACCACGCCGGTGAAGAGTTTGTCTATGTGCTTTCCGGCGCCATTGAAGTGGTGGTGGGCGAGCATGTCAACACCCTGACTGCCGGTGATTCGCTGCTGTTCAACTCCGGCATCCAGCATCTGTTAAGAAATACCGGAGACACAGACGCGGAGCTGATTGTGGTCATCTACAATCCGTAATCATTCCATTTCCTGTCGGATATGGCGATTTCTGCCGTGCCGGCCCTGCCTGGGTGACCCACCGTCACCTGGCCGACACGCGCAGCCGCATCGGGAAACCCTGCCGACTGTGCGCCGACCGACAGCTACCCTGTTATCAAGGATTACGCCATGTCATTCAAGCTGACCGATGAACAGATGATGATTCAATCCATGGTCCGCGAGTTTTCCCGTAAAGTGCTGGCGGAAACCGCGGCGGAACGGGACAAAACAAAGGAATTTCCCGCTAAAAATCTCAAAAAAATGGCTGAACTGGGGCTTTTGGGCATGATGGTGCCCTTTGCCTATGACGGATCGGATTCGGATAGTGTGGGCTATGTGCTCGCCCTTTCCGAAATTGCCTATTCATGCGCTTCCACGGCTGTGGTGATGTCGGTTCACAACTCCATTGTCTGTGAAAGCATCCTGCATTTCGGCACAGAAGACCAGAAGCAGCATTATCTCAAAGACTTGGCGGCGGGGAAATACATCGGCGCCTTTGCCCTGACCGAACCCGAGGCTGGCTCTGATCCGGTAAGCCAGCAGACCACGGCGGTAAAAGACGGGAATCACTACATCATCAACGGCACCAAGCGGTTCATTTCCACGGGAAAAAACTGCGGTCTGGTGCTGGTGACTGCAAAAACCGATCCGGATGCCAGGCACAAAGGTATCAGCGTCTTTATCGTCACCAAGGACAATCCCGGCCTTGTGGTGGGCAACATGGAAGACAAAATGGGCCTTCGGGCGTCGGACACCACGGATCTGCACTTTGAAAACTGCCGGGTGCCGGCATCGGACATGCTGGGAAATCCGGGCGAGGGCTTTACCATTGTGATGAAAGGTCTGGACAGCGGCCGCATTGGTATTGCCGCCCAGAGTATCGGCGTGGCCCAGGCCGCCTTTGACGCGGCGGTAAAATATACCCGCGACCGCAGCCAGTTCGGTCAGAAGATTTCAAAATTTCAGGGAATTCGGTGGATGCTGGCAGACATGGCCACGGAAATTGAGGCGGCCCGGCAGCTCACCCTTTCCGCGGCTGCCATGAAAGACCGCAAAGAACGGTACACCACCCAAGCGTCCATGGCCAAGCTCTTTGCATCGGAAATGGTCAACCGGGTCACGGGAAAGGCGCTTCAACTCCACGGCGGATACGGGTTTACAACGGATTATCCGGTGGAGCGGTATTACCGGGATGCGCGGGTATTTACCATTTATGAAGGCACATCGGAAATCCAGCGCATCGTGATTTCCAACAATATCTTAAAAGACAAACGCAATCCCTGAACGCATTCCAAGGAGACAAACACCATGGTCAGAACGGAAATCTCTCTTTTCCTCAAAAACGAACCCGGCGAACTGGGGCGATTGGCCCGGCTCATGGCAGATGCGGGCATCAATATTGACGCCCTGACCATTCAGGACGCATCCGCCTATGTGATGGAGCTGTTCAAAGCCAGGGGAAAATCCCTCAAACGGATTGCCTCGGCCGCCAGCTACAATTCCATGCGAAAGGATTCTTCCCAGTTTGCCCTGATCCGGCTTCTGGCCGAAGACGGCAAGACCAACGCGGCCATTGATCTATTGTCCCAGCACAACTACACTTTTGACATCATGCCGGTGATTGCCGTTCAACTGGAAAACCGTCCCGGCGAGCTGGCCCGGCTCTCTTCCCGGTTTGGTGAGGAAGGCGTCAACATCAACTATGTGTACGGGTCTGTGGCCGGCCCGGATGCCAAATGCCTGTTTGTCTTCTGCCCGGAAGATATTGATCTGGCCTCCAAAATTTTTGCGGAAGAAAAAACCGCGTAATATACCCGTAAACCAGATCGCGTTCCGGCAAAAAAATGGAATTTCCCAGCAGCATGGAGCCGCTTTTACCCAAAGCCGCCTCCCTGGGACTAGAATGATCTTGCCGTTGATCTGATCAAACCATAAACTCGCATGACTTCGTATGACAGCAGGTTGCTGAAGGGACCCCCCCAATGCCCATGTGTCCTCAAAACAATGTTCTTGAAGAACTGCTGGTATTACTGAAATTAGAAAAAATTGAAGAAAACATCTTCCGGGGACAAAGTCAGGACCTGGGATTTGGCGCGGTGTATGGGGGGCAGGTGTTGGGCCAGGCCCTTTCCGCCGCGATTCAGACTGTGCCGGAAGACCGTCATGCCCACAGTCTGCATGCCTATTTTTTGCGGCCGGGGGATGCAAACCAGCCCATTGTGTATATGGTGGACTGTATCCGGGATGGAAAAAGTTTTACCACGCGCCGGGTGGTGGCCATCCAGAAGGGAAAGGCCGTTTTTTCAATGTCTGCGTCCTTTCAAATCAAAGAGTCCGGTTTTGCTCACCAGGATGCGATGCCACAGGTCAGCGGGCCGGATGGAATGGAAACCGAACATGAAATGGCCCTCCGGTTCGCCCATCACCTGCCGCCGGATATCCGGGAAAAAATACTCTGTGACAAGCCCATCGAGTTCCGGCACATTGACCCGGTGGATCCGCTTTCACCAGAAATTGCTGCGCCGGAACGTTCGGTCTGGTTCCGGGCCATCTGTCCCATGCCGGATAATCCGCTGATTCATCAGTATCTTCTCGCCTATGCATCAGACTCCGGCGTGGTGGGCACTGCCTTGCGCCCCCATGGCCGGACCTTTTGGCAGCCGGGCGTTCAGGTGGCCAGCCTGGACCATGCCATGTGGTTTTATGGGGATTTCCGGATGGATGACTGGATGCTCTACACCATGAGAAGTCCCGTGGCATCCAGTGCCAGAGGACTTTCCATGGGACAGATTTTTACAAAGGATGGAAAACTGGTGGCAGCCGTGGCCCAGGAGGGGCTGATGCGATGCCGTCCGGAACACAAAGGGTGATAAAACCCTGTAAAAACACTTGCCCGCACCCATCACACCTGTCAAATCGCTACTTTTTATCGGATGCAGGCTGCGGCATGGCTGGGGTGACAAGCGACGGATCAATCGGAGTTGCAAACCAATGCATGCCCCAGTGCAGGTGAGGTCCGGTTACGCGTCCGGTAGCGCCCACATCGCCGATGATGTCGCCCTTTGAAACCTGCTGCCCTTCTGTGACCCGCAGTTTGGAAAGATGCATATAAACCGTGGAAATACCGTGACCGTGGTCAAGAATCAGTGTGCCGCCGGAGTAAAACATATCGTTATGGGCCAGCCGGATGATGCCGCCGGCCGGTGCCTTGACCGGTGTTCCGGTGGGCGCGGCAATATCCACACCAAAATGGGGGCGTTTGGGAACCCCATTAAGAATTCGTTGACTGCCCCAGACACCGCTGATTCGGCCTGTGACGGGCCAGATAAAGGGTTCGGCAAAGTCGGTGAGCGGGCTGTCGTATTTACGGGCTGCGACTGCCTGTGCCGCATCTTTTTGGATACGGGCCAGGTCTGCTTTGGATGTGGGGGTGACCTGGTTTTGAGGTAGTCCGTCAATGCGCTGGACAGGGTACTGCCGGCGTTCGATGGACAGGGTCTTGTTCTGGGTTGTGCCGTCCGGATGGCGCAGGGAAAGGGTTCCGGTGGGGGCTGCATCCCTTGCAAAACCGATGACAAAGGTTCCGTCCGGCGCCACTTGCAGGGCTTTTCCCTGAAAGGTGACACGGGTTCCGGGCTCTGTTTTCCCCACAGCCATGCCACCCTGGGTAAGGTGGCCCGAAAACGTCAATGCCCCTGCCGAAACCGGCAGGCACAGCAGGATCAGCCATAAAAAGACAAATACGCGTTTCATATCAACCCCTCCATGGTTATCTGATGTTCGCGGATGCAGGCGGTCTCATCCGGCCGTGATACCGAAAAGGCCGAACCCCTTGTATATTCAGGAATTCGGCCTTTAACGGATTTACGTGATTAACACTTTGGTGCCGAGGGACGGAATCGAACCGCCGACACGGGGATTTTCAGTCCCCTGCTCTACCGACTGAGCTACCTCGGCACACATTCCTGAAACGTTCGAATATCTCAGCCATTAATGAGATGGGCGTTTCAAGAAGAGCCGTATATATACTGCATCAAAGAATCAAGTCAAGATGTTTTTCCTGTCGGCGAAAATATCCAGAAACAGGGCCGGGCTTTCATGAAAAATAAAAGGGGTAATCTCTGATGAGAACAGGTGCGCCGGAAAAGCGGGCGTATATGTAATTCCGTCCAACAGTGCATGTCTGTCTTTTTTGGCCATAAAAAACCTTGCGATGAAAATTGGTTTTTGGTAAATATGCACGTTTTTAACCCACACGTCCGTGGACCGGGTCCAGGTGCTTTTCCATGGGGGAAGGTCGGATTCCGGGGCGAAGCGGGCGAAGGAACAACCAACACACCAAGGAGTGATGAATGGCTTACGTTACCATGAAGGAACTGCTGGAAGCCGGCGTTCATTTTGGACACCAGACCAAACGCTGGAATCCCAAGATGAAGCCTTATATTTTTGGCGCCAGAAACGGGATTTACATTATTGATCTTCAGAAAACCGTGCGAATGTTCCGCGATGCTTATGATTTTGTAGCAAATACCGTTGGCAGCGGAAAATCCATTTTGTTTGTGGGGACCAAAAAACAGGCCCGGGATGCCATCTACGAAGAAGCCAACCGTGCGGAGATGTTTTACGTACACAACCGGTGGCTGGGCGGCATGCTGACCAACTTCCAGACCATCAAAAAAAGCATTGACCGGCTCAACTACCTCAATACCATTGAAAATGACGGCTCCATCAATCTTTTCCCTAAAAAGGAACGCCTCAAACTGGGAAAGGAACGGGAAAAACTGGACGCCACGCTGGGGGGCATCCGCAATATGTCCAGACTTCCTGGTGCGATTTTTATTATTGATCCCAAAAATGAATCCATTGCCGTCCGGGAAGGCCGGCGTCTTGGCATTCCCATTGTGGCGGTGATCGATACCAATTGCGATCCGGATGAAATCGACTATGCCATTCCCGGCAATGATGATGCGATTCGGGCCATTCGTCTGGTGGCGTCCAAAATGGCTGATGCCTGTATTGAAGGCCAGAACCGTTACAAGGAGCGTCAGCAGGCCCGCACAGACAAAGAAGAAGAGATGGCCGTGGATATGACCGGTGTTTCCGCTGACCTCAAACCTGGTGAACGCAAGGTGATTTCTGACGGCACCGATGGTCCGGTAGTGGAAATTATCCGAAAGGGAAGTGTCTCTGAAAACAGCGAGTCCATGGATGCAGACGACCATCCGGACGCATAACCTGTCGGAAAAGTGCCTAAAAAGTAAACACCAAGGATCTGAACACGGCTTCTGACAAGAAGCCGTCATGTGTTACATGGAGGGGAGAAGGATTCAGATGGCAGATATCAGTGCAGCAGACGTAAAGGCGCTCCGGGAAAAATCCGGAGCCGGTATGATGGATTGCAAGGCCGCTCTTCAGGAGTGTGGTGGCGATCTTGAAAAAGCAATGGATTTTCTTAGAAAAAAAGGAATCGCCACAGCAGCGAAACGGGCAGATCGGACCGCTTCCGAAGGCACCATACAATCGTATATTCATATGGGCGGGAAAATCGGCGTATTGGTGGAAGTGAGTTGTGAGACCGATTTTGTGGCCAAAAACGAGGATTTCTGTGAATTTGCCAGAAATATCGCCATGCATATTGCCGCCACCAATCCCGTGGCCATTACCCCCGAAGAAGTTCCCCAGGACGTGATTGACCGGGAGCGGGCGATCTATCAGGCCCAGGTGATTGAAATGGGAAAACCCGCCAATGTGGCTGAAAAAATTGCCGAAGGCAAGATGGCCAAATTTTTTAAAGATAACTGCCTGATGGAGCAGCAGTACGTCAAGGAGCCGGACAAGACCATTTTTGATTATCTTAACGAGGTCATTGCGCGGACCGGTGAAAAAATCGCCATCAAACGCTTTGCCCGCTTTCAGATTGGGGGCTGAACAGGACGATGGCTGCATACAAGCGCGTTCTGCTGAAACTGAGTGGAGAAGCCCTGATGGGCGATCAGGGCTTTGGCATTTGTCCCACCATGATGGCCTATGTGGCTGAAGAGATTCGTTCAGTGGTGGAGATGAAGGTGCAGCTGGCCATTGTGGTGGGCGGCGGAAACATTTTTCGGGGAGTGGCGGCTTCTTCATTCGGGATGGAACGAACTTCGGCAGATCACATGGGCATGCTGGCCACGGTGCTCAACAGCCTGGCCCTTCAGGATGCACTTGAAAAAACAGGTATCCAGACCCGGGTGCAGACCGCCATTTCCATGCATGAAGTGGCTGAGCCCTATATTCTGCGCCGGGCTCTTCGCCACCTTGACAAAGGCCGGGTGGTGATTTTTGCGGCTGGTTCCGGAAACCCGTATTTTACAACAGATACAGCTGCGGTACTGCGGGCCAAGGAGATTCACGCCGAGATCCTGCTCAAGGCCACCAAGGTTAACGGACTTTATGACAGTGACCCCGAACGCAACGCTGATGCGCGTTTCATCAGAACCATCCATTATATGGAAGTGCTTGAACGACAGCTGAAAGTCATGGATATGACCGCCATTTCCCTGGCCATGGACAATCATCTCCCGCTGGTGGTATTCAACCTCAAAGAAAAGGGAAATATCCGGAAGGTGGTCAGTGGAGAAACGGTAGGAACCCTTATTGACGGTTAACTCCTCTTCCAGGGAGGTATGCGACGATGATCGATGAAACCCTTCAGGAAACCACGACGCGAATGGATAAAACCATTGATGCGCTGGAGAACGATCTCAAACGGGTGAGAACCGGAAGAGCATCGGTTTCACTTCTGGACGGCATCCGGGTTGACTACTACGGAACACAGACGCCGCTCAACCAGATGGCATCGCTTTCTGTTCCGGAAAGCCGGCTCATCATGATTCAGCCGTGGGATGTTTCGGCCATTAAGGATATTGAAAAGGCCATTTTAAAATCCGATCTGGGCCTGACGCCCTCCAGCGACGGCAAAATTATCCGAATTTCGATTCCGCCCCTGACCGAAGAGCGGCGCAAAGAACTGGTCAAGGTGGTGAGCAAAATTTGTGAAGAGCACAAGGTGGCGGCCCGGAATATCCGGCGGGATGCCAATGAATTGATCAAGGGTTTTAAAAAAGACGGTGATATTGCCGAGGACGATGCCTTCAAGGCCCAGGACCAGGTGCAGAAGGTCACTGATGCCTGTATCACCAAAATCGACGCCGTCTACAAAGCCAAAGAGAAAGAAATCCTTGAATTCTGACGCATCCATTGATGCGGAGGCAGCTTTTGTCCTGGAAAAACCGGGATTGAACCCGGCCCTGTTACCCCGCCATGTGGCCATCATCATGGATGGTAACGGCAGGTGGGCCAAAAAACGGCTGCTAAACCGTATCAGCGGCCATGAAAAAGGCGCGGATGCGGTCCGGACCATTGTGCGCACTGCCCGTCGGCTGGGGATTTCTGCCCTGACCCTCTACGCTTTTTCAACGGAAAACTGGCAGCGTCCCAAAGCCGAAGTATCGGGGCTTATGATACTGTTGCGCCGGTTTCTGGAAAGCGAACGCAAAACCCTGATTGAAAACGATATCCGGCTCAATGCCATCGGCCAGATTCACAGACTGCCGGAATCGGTTCGGAATATCCTTGTTCCCGTGATGCATGAGACCGCTTCCTGCAAAGCCATGGTGCTGACCCTGGCCCTCAGTTACGGTGCCCGCGCGGAAATTGTTCAGATGGCCAAAATGATCGCCTCAGCAGCCAAAGCCGGTGCTCTTGATCCAGATGCGGTGGATGAAAAGACCATTTCCGATCATCTGTATACCCGGGATTTGCCGGATCCGGATCTGTTGATCCGCACCAGCGGCGAGATGCGCCTCAGCAATTTTTTGCTTTGGCAGATGGCCTACACGGAAATGGTCTTTACGCCGACCCTCTGGCCTGATTTTGATGAAGCGGAATTCATCACTATCCTGAAAACATACCAGCATCGTGAGCGTCGGTTCGGCGCGGTTGACCCATCCTGAACCCTGTTCCGGTTTATCTTCAAAAAACAGCCGGAATAAAACTCCCATACCACTGAAATGCCATGCACCTGAAACGATGGATTACCGGAATCATCGCAGTTCCCTTGGTTTATCTCCTGGTCGACACCGGCGGATGGGCTTTTTTGCTGCTGATTGTCGCTGTCTCCCTCTTAACCTTCTGGGAATACGGCCGGATGACCCTTGCCAATCCGCCATCACCGCTGAAATCCTTTATTTTTGGGGTGGGGATGGTGTTTTCGGCAGTGATGGGGGTTTCGGTGAACTGCTGGGGCATGGCAGGCATTCCGTTGGTGCTGGCGGTGAACCTGGTCGTGTCGGCCGGTGTTTCTCTTCCCCTTTTCAAAACCGACACAAAGGCGCCTTTTATCGTTACCCGCCAGATGGCCGGGCTGGTCTACATTCCCATGCTGCTTTCGTTTCTGGTGCTCTTGCGGGCAGATGTAAACGGCGCCCTGTGGGTGTTTCTGCTGCTCTGCACCGTAGCGGCCGGTGATATCGGTGCTTTTTATACAGGAACCTATCTGGGACGGCACAAGCTCTGTCCCTGGGTCAGCCCCAAAAAAACCATTGAGGGCAGTCTGGGAGGACTTTTGTCCAATGTGGTCCTGGTGCTGGCCTTCAAAGCCCTTTTTTTCCCGCTGCTGCCACTACTGCCGGGCATTGTCTTTGCCCTGCTGATCGGTGTTTCCGGCCAGATCGGCGACCTTTTCGCATCTGAATTCAAACGGTCCGTGGGCATCAAGGATTCCGGTCGGCTGCTTCCCGGCCATGGAGGTTTTCTGGATCGACTGGATGCCCTGCTTCTGGCCTCACCCATTGCGTATCTGCTCAAAATCAGTATATTCTGACATCCGTACCAGCCCATTGGGGGACAGCCCCATGAAAGTGATTTCCATACTGGGGGCAACAGGTTCCATTGGAACCCAGGCCCTTGAGATTGTCCGTCAGTTTCCTGACCGGTTTCGGGTCGCGGCGCTCACTGCCCATACCCGGATTGAGCTTCTGGCCCGGCAGATTGTGGAATTTTCACCGCGCCTGGCAGCTGTGTCTGATCAAGACCACGCCAGCCGGCTCAAAGCCCTTCTCCCGGCTGATACAAAGGTGCGCATTGTCACTGGTGAAGCCGGATATCAACAGGCTGCCACACTGCCGGAAACCCAGATGGTACTGGGTGCCATGGTGGGTGCTGCGGGTTTGCTGCCAACCCTTTCCGCCATTGATGCGGGAAAGGATATTGCCTTGGCCAACAAGGAAACCCTGGTCATGGCCGGTGAAATTGTGATGAACCGGGCGGCTCGGCGCGGCATCAAACTCATGCCTGTGGACAGCGAGCACAGTGCCATTTTTCAGAGCATGGCCGGCCATTCCAGGGACGAGATCCGGAATATTCTGCTCACTGCATCAGGCGGACCGTTTTTAAAAACACCGGCTGCTGATTTTTTAAATATTACGCCTGAAGCTGCATTGCGTCATCCCAACTGGTCCATGGGAAGCAAAATCACCATTGATTCCTCCACCCTGATGAACAAGGGACTGGAGGTGATTGAGGCCAGGTGGCTGTTTGATGTGGATTTTTCCCGGATCCAGGTGGTGATTCACCCCCAGAGTATTGTTCATTCCATGGTGACCTACCAGGACGGCGCGGTCATGGCCCAATTGGGAATTCCGGACATGAAGGGCGCCATTGCCTATGGACTGTCTCACCCCGAGCGCCTCTTCCTTGATATTCCGGCGCCGGATTTTCCCGGCATTGGAACGCTCACCTTTGAAGCGCCGGATCTTTCGCGGTTTCCCTGTCTGGCCTTGGCGTTTCAGGCCGGAGAAGCCGGCGGCACCTGCCCAGCGGTCCTCAACGGGGCCAATGAAGTGGCAGTGGCGGCATTTTTGGAAGGGCGGTTGCCCTATGTGGGTATTCATGCGATTATTTCCGAGGTATTGAGCCAGCATCAAATTGACAATCACCCGGATGTTGACGAGATTCTTGCCGCTGACCAGTGGGCCCGGAGAACCGCCCAAACCCTTCTCCGAAATTAAAGCGTGGGAAATTTTGTTGGGAAGTATCCTGTTGATGCTGTAATGGTTTGATATCTTTGATGTAAATAAATCAAGAGCGTTTGTTTGGGTGTCAGAAGGCAGCTATTCTGCCGGGAGTTTTCTGCCAGAGGGTCGGTTTTTTCATTGACGGAACTGGCCCAAAGAAAGATGAAGCGTCCATCATGACCAGTATTCTCAGTAATTTTTTCATCAGTGCCATTGCCTTTGTCATTGTTTTGGGCATCCTCATTTTTATCCATGAACTGGGCCATTTTTGGGTGGCTCGGCGGTTTGGGGTCGGCATCGAGAAATTTTCCCTTGGTTTTGGGCCCCGGATATGGGGAAAAACCGTCGGCATTACCGATTATCGGATTTCTGCGATCCCTTTGGGCGGATACGTCAAAATGGTGGGAGATGAACCCGATGCACAGCTGGAACCGGAGATGCTGCCCCTTTCCTTTACCCACAAACATATATTTAAAAAAATGCTCATTGTGGCCGCCGGACCGGTGTTCAATCTGCTGCTGGCCGTGTTCATTTTTTTCTGTTTTTTCTGCCTGGTGGGCGTTTATGACCTCCGGCCCGTGGTCCGGCATGTGGAAAAAGAAAGTCCGGCTGCCGAGGCCGGGCTTCATCCAGGAGATGAAATCACGGCCATCAACGGCAAGTCTGTAAAAAGCTGGACAGACATTTCCCGTTCCATCGCAAGTGCGCAGGATACGCCTGTTTCCGTTTCCATCCGCCGTGGCAGCACTGCCGGAGACATTATCCTGACGCCCCAGGCCAAAGTGGGAAAGAATATTTTTGGGGATGAAGAAATCAAGTATGATACGGGCGTTACCCCTTATCTGCCCATGCCGGCACAGGTCGGTACAGTGGCGGAGGGATCTCCGGCACAAGCGGCCGGGCTTCAGAAAGACGACCTCATTCTCAGCATCAACGACCATCCGGTGGACCGCTTGGAAGACTTGCACCGGTTAGTTTCCCAAAGTAACGGGGCATTGCTTTCCATCACCATCCGCCGCCATGGAGAAATCCAGGTGCTTCAGGTAACCCCCGTACTTGAGAAAGACACCAATTTACTGGGGGAACCCATCCAGGTGTATCGGATCGGTATTGCAGCCCCCAGGATTTCCATTTCCGAATCAGATTGGATTCGGGTCCGCCGCGGACCCATTGACAGCTTGTGGGAGGGCTTTCGAAAAACCGGCGAAATTGTCCACCTGACACTGGTCAGCGTGGCCAAACTGATCACGGGAAAACTTTCCCCCCAAACCTTGGGCGGCCCTCTCATGATCGCGGAACAGGCCGGAAAGCAGGCCCAATCCGGTATCGGACAGCTCGTTGAATTTATTGCGCTGATCAGTATCAGTCTGGGCATCCTCAATTTGCTGCCCATTCCCGTACTGGACGGCGGCCATCTGCTGTTTTTTGCCATTGAAGCCGTCATCGGTCGGCCGGTAAACCTGCGCTTCCGGGAAAAAGCCCAGCAGGCCGGACTGTTCATCCTGCTGCTGTTGATGGTGTTTGTGTTTTATATTGATATTGCGCGCCTGTTCAGATAGGGCCGTCTTCAGATGGTAACAGTCTGAAATGGGTTGATATCGGGATTTCTATAATTTTATAATAAATTCAATTCGTTATATTTTTTTTGAGGGTGACGCCCATTGACAGGCGGACTTGTCTTTTACAGGAACAACGTTGATATGCCAAAACGCATTGAAATTACACTGAAACCCAATCTTGTGGACCCAGAAGGCGAATCGCTTCGCCACAAGGCCGGAGACTACTTCGGCATTAACCTGGAAGCGGTCCGCACCGTTCAGATTGTCACCATTGACGCGGTACTTTCAGATGATCAGATGGAGCGCGCCAGGGATGCGATTTTCACCAATCCGGTCACCCAGATCTCTGCATTTTCGCCGCTTCCCATGGATTTTGACCAGATGATCTGGGTGGGGTTCCGGCCGGGCGTGCGGGACAACCCCGGCGCTACGGCAGTGGAGGCCCTGGAGGATCTCCTGCGCATCCGCCTGAAGCCGGGCGAGGCGGTCTATACCTCAAAGCGATACTGCCTGAAGGGAAGGGGGCTTTCCCGGCCGGATGCGGAAAAAATCGCAGGCGCCCTTTTGGCCAATGATATCATCCAACAGTGGCGGGTATACACACCCGACCAGTGGGATCCCAAAACCGGAGTCGGAATCATCATCCCCAAGGTGATCCTCAACCACACGCCCGAGGTAAAAACCCTTTCCATTGACAGCGACGAAACCCTGGCCCGACTGAGCCATGAGCGTAATCTTTCTCTGCATCCCAACGATATTCCTGTTATCCGGGCATATTTTCTGGATCCTGACGTAAAACGCCAGCGGCAGGCCGTGGGGCTTTGCGATCCCACGGATGTGGAACTGGAGTATATTTCCCAGGGACGCAGCGACCACTGTAATCACAACACCTTTGGCGGCCGGTTTTTTTATCAGGATCTGGAAACCGGTGAGCAGGAGACCCTGACCAGCCTGTTCAAAACCTGTATTGAAAAGCCGACCCTTTCCCTTAAAGAAAAAAAGCCCTGGGTGGTGTCGGTTTTATGGGACAACGCCGGCGTGGGCCGCTTTGACGAAAACACCTTTTACACCATTACCGGCGAGACCCACAATTCACCGTCCACCATGGAGGCCTATGGCGGCTCCATTACCGGCATTGTGGGCGTTTACCGGGATCCCATGGGCACGGGCAAAGGCTCCCGGCTGATCATGGGAAGCTACGGGTTTTGCGTGGGGCCGAGGGATTACAGCGGCGACCTCACCCCCCATCTCCATCCCCGGCGGCTTCTGGACGGCGTGATTGAAGGCGTTCGGGACGGCGGCAACAAAAGCGGAATTCCCACGCCCTTTGGTCAGGTGACCTTTCACCCCGGATACCTGGGAAAATGCCTGGTTTTTGTGACCGCCCTGGGGATCATGCCGGCTGAAATAAACGGCGAGCCGTCGGACCAGAAAACCATTTTACCCGGCGATCAGGTGGTGATGTGCGGCGGCCGGGTGGGAAAAGACGGGATTCACGGCGTAACCGCTTCGTCGGCGACATTTTCCGCCCATACGCCGGCCGGCCATGTGCAGATCGGCGATCCCTATACCCAGAAAAAAATGCAGGATTTTCTGCTGGAAGCCAGGGATGCCGGACTGATCCGTTTTATTACCGACAACGGCGGCGGCGGCCTGTCTTCTTCGGTTGGCGAAACCGCCCGCTGTTCCAATGGCTGTGAGATCCGGCTGGAAACCGTTCCTCTGAAATATGACGGCATGGACCCGTGGGAAATCTGGATTTCCGAATCCCAGGAACGCATGACCGTTGCCGTGGATCCCCGAAACCTTGACCGGTTCATGGCCCTTTCCCGGAAACATGCGGTGGAAAGCACGGTGATCGGCACCTATACAGACACCGGAAAACTTCACATCACCTATAACGGCGTTACCTGCGCCTATGTGGATCTGTCTCTGCTCACCGCCAACTTTCCCAAGTGGGAGTTTGATGCCGTGTGGCAGTCTCCGGAACATCGGGGACTGACCGAGCCGGTGCTGGGAATGCCTGAAAAAATGGCCGACCTGATCCTGGATATGCTGTCCCGGCCCAATATTTGCTCAAAAGCGTGGATCGCCCGTCAATACGACCACGAAGTTCAGGGCACCAGCGTGATCAAACCCCTTGTGGGAAAAGACCGGGATATTCCGACAGATGCAGCGGTGATTCGGCCGGTTCTTTCTTCTTCCAGGGGCCTTGTGTTTTCCCAGGCCCTGATTCCCACTTATTCGGCCATTGATGCCTGGCACATGGCGGCCTGTACCATTGACGAGGCGGTCCGCCGGGCCATTTCCGTGGGCGGTGACCCGGACCACTTGGGCGGGGTGGATAATTTTTGCTGGCCTGCCATTCAGTACGATCCGGCAAAAAATCCGGATGGCCGCCACAAGGCCGCCCAACTGGTGCGGGCCTGCAAGGCCATGGAAAAAATGTGCCTGACATATGGCATTCCCCTGCTTTCCGGAAAAGATTCCATGTATGTGGACGGCCATCTGTCCGGACGCTATGGCGAAACCCATAAAGTCTCGGCTTTGGAAACACTTCAGTTTTCCGTGACCGGTGTGATTGCCGATGTGTTTCAATGCATGACCCTTTCCGCCAAAATGCCGGGAGACCGGGTCTGGGTGGTGGGCATGACCCAAAACGAGCTGGGCGGATCTGAATTTTACGAGCATTTCGGTTACATTGGTCTTAATGTGCCCAAGGTCGATCCAGAAGGGTTTTTCGCCCTTTATCAGCGGGTCGCCGCGGCTGGCAAAAAAGGCCTTCTGGCATCCTGCCACGGGGTTTACCGGGGCGGGCTGGCCATCCATCTTGCCATGGTGGCCATGGCCGGAGACCTGGGGATGGATGTGGATCTCTCCAAAATTCCTGCGTCCGGTGTGGACCGGGATGATACCTTGCTGTTTTCGGAAAGCGCCGGCCGGTTTATTGTCACTGTGCCGCCGGATCACGAACCTGCTTTTTCCGCCTTGATGAAGGATTTTCCGGCTGCCTGTGTGGGTGTTGTCACCGAGATGCCAATGCTGTCCATCACCGGAACACACGGGAAAAATCTGGCCACATTGACGATGGAACAAATGAAAATGGCCTTTAACGCTCCTTTTGGGAACCTGATATGACGATAAAACCAAGGGCCTTGGTGCTGACCGGATTTGGCCTGAACTGTGACCATGAAACCGCCTATGTGTTTGAACAGGCCGGTGCTGCAGCCCACCGGGTTCATATCAATGCCTTGATTGCCGGAGATGTCCGGCTGGACGCGTTTCAGATCCTGGTGTTCGGCGGTGGCTTTAGTTGGGGCGATGACCATGGGGCAGGCGTGATTCAGGCCCTTCGCCTCAAAACCAACCTGGGCGATCAATTGCAGGCTTTTGTGGCAGCGGAAAAATTGGTCATGGGCATCTGCAATGGGTTCCAAACCCTGGTGAATCTGGGGCTTTTGCCGGGCCTTGACAATGATTATACCCGGCGCTGTGTGGCACTCATCCATAATGACTGCGGCAATTTTCAGGACCGGTGGGTGAATCTGGCGGTGAACCCTGCTTCTCCCTGCGTGTTCACCCGAAACATGGCCACCCTTGCGCTTCCCGTCCGCCACGGCGAGGGAAAATTTTATACAGATGAGGCCACGCTTCAGACGCTGGTTGGCGGCAACCAGATTGCCCTGCAATATGCCCTTCCTGACGGAACCCCGGCAGATGGCCGGTTTCCCCACAATCCCAATGGATCACTGATGGATATTGCCGGGATCTGTGATCCCACCGGACGGGTGTTTGGCCTGATGCCCCATCCTGAGGCATATCACCACTTTACCCATCATCCGGACTGGACCCGCCGGCTGGATCTGTATCGACGGCAGGGAAGGGCGCTGGAATCCACCCGGGGAGAGGGGCTCCAACTGTTTGAAAATGCGGTTGGGTATTTTGGGTGAGAGGTCATCATTCCCCGCTGGAGGTTTTTTCTGTAGACGTTGTAAGTCTTGTTGAGTTTCCGGAAAAGCCTTTGTCGTAGCTCCGGATCGGAATAAAAATACCTACGTAGAGATTTTTGATTGATTTTATACTTGTATTAGGTATTTTAAAAGCGTGGAAACAACACAAGACACACCTTGGAAAGTCAGGTTCAATTCCAAAGCCAAGAAGCAGCGGGATACATTGCCCGATGACATCAGTTCAGTTCTGCGGTTTTTGGTCGCGGAGATTGAGCAGGAAGGTCCTGTGCAGGCAGAGTGGCCACATTATGGCAAACTGGTTGGCAGAAAAGATATGCATCACTGCCATCTGAACAGGGGAAGGCCGACATATGTGGCGATATGGAAGGTCATGAGGGACGAAGTGTGTCTTGTGGAAATTCAATATGCAGGCACGCACGAAAAAGCCCGATACAAAAACTATAAATAGACGGAGCATATCCATGACAGCGCAAATCAGTATTCATCCCAAAGGCGGGGGGCGGGCGGAAATTTGTTTGTCTCTGCCCGCCAAGGATGCGGCTCGAACAGCGGAAATCATCCGTCATCTGCTTAAGTTTGACGGGCAGGACGCATACTGGATCAACGAAGAGGGCGAGCGATTATACAGCGTTGAGGAAGTCTTTCCGGACAGCAGTCCCGCCATGCTGCTACGCGGTTTGCGCGGAAAAGAAGACCTGACCCAGAAGGAATTTGCCGAACGAATCGGTATCTCCCAGCATCATGTTTCAGAAATGGAAACGGGAAAGCGGGCCATCACGTTGGAAATGGCAAAGCGTATCGGTGAAACTTTTGGCGTACCGTACAAGATGTTCTTATAGAAGTGGTTCCGGAAAACAGGACAAACGCTTAAGTGGAAAACCTGCTGCTCAAACCCCAAACCATCCGGCGCCTTTTGATTCGTTCCACCAACTGGATCGGCGATGCGGTTATGACCACACCGGCGGTCCGTGCCATCCGGAAGAATTTCCCCAACGCCCACATCACAATTCTGGCCAAACCCTGGGTGGCGCCGGTCTTTGAACACAGTCCGGATGTGGATGATATCCTGATCTTTGATGCAGCCGGCCGCCACAAAGGCGTTTTTGGAATTTTGCGGCTGGCCGGAGATTTGCGGCGCTGCCGGTTTGACGCGACAATTCTTCTTCAAAATGCCATTGAAGCTGCCTTGATCACCTTTATGGCGAAAATTCCGATACGCATCGGGTTTGATACAGACGCCCGGCGCTTTCTGTTGACCCACCCGGTCCACCGCACGCCCGCCATCAAAGCTGTCCACCAGACCGGCTACTATTTGGAAATCTTAAAAGGCGCAGGACGTTTTGGCGGATCCCCGGAACTTTCCCTGACGATTTTGCCCGAAGAACGAAAACGCGCCCGAGAAATCCTGGTTCAGGAAGGCTGGAAGGGCAGGGGACCTTTAATCGGCATCAATCCCAGCGCCACCTTTGGTCCGGCCAAACAGTGGTTTCCGGAGCGCTACGCCGCCCTGGCAGACCAGCTTCACGCCGCTTTAAACGCCACCATCGTGATTTTCGGCGGACCGTCAGATAAGGAACTGGGCTGCCGGGTTTCCGGGATGATGACATCGCCTGCCATTGATCTTTCCGGAAAAACCACGCTGCGGGACGCCATGGCCGTGATTGACCTGTGCCGGCTCTTTGTCACCAATGATTCGGGTCTCATGCATGTGGCAGCTGCCCTCGGAACTCCGCAGGTGGCGATTTTCGGGTCCACCAATTCCACCACCACCAGCCCTTTCAGTCAAAACAGCCGGATTGTCCGGGTGCCCATGGCCTGCAGTCCGTGCATGAAGCCCGTCTGTCCGCTTGGCCACATGGATTGTATGAAGGCGGTTTCCGTGGACCAGGTGATGGCGGCCGCGGCGGATCTCTTGTGAATATTCTCATTGTCAAACTCAGCGCCATCGGAGATGTGCTCCACACCCTGCCAGCCCTGTGCGCCATTCGCGCTTGCTATCCCCGCGCCCGCATTACCTGGGTGGTGGAAACCGCTGCCGCTGACCTGGTAAAAGGACACCGGGCCCTGGACCGGGTTATTGTGTTCCGCCGTAAAGAATGGATTCGCCAGCTTGCGTCTTCGCATCTGAAAAAGGGAAATATCAAAGCTGTTGCGGCTGAATTTTTGCAATTCTGCCGGGATCTCCGGGACACCCGGTACGATATGGTCATTGATTTTCAGGGCCTGCTGAAAAGTTCGATTCCTGTGGTGCTGGCAAAAAGCCGCCGAAAAATCGGTTTTGGTCGCGGGATGCAGCACCAGGAAGGTAGCTACCTGTTTCTCAACGAGCGCATCGCGCCGGTAGATATGGAAATCCACGCCCTTGAACGGGGGCTGATACTGCTGTCCGCCATTGGCATTTCCACTGATGCCATTGTGTACGATGTCCCGGTAACCGACGCGGACCAGCAGGCGGTGAACGATCTTCTGGTGGAGGCCGGTATCCACGGCAGCCGACCCCTTGTGGCCATCAATCCCGTGGCCTTGTGGGAGACCAAGCTCTGGAAAAATGACCGGTTTGCTGACCTCGCGGACCGGCTGGTCAAAGAAGATAATGTAGATGTGGTTTTTACCGGCGGCCCGGACGACCGGCCGGTGATTGCGGATATCATTTCAAAAATGAAATCGCCCGCTGCCAACCTGGCGGGAAAGACCCGTCTGCCCATGCTGGCTGCCCTTTACCAGAAATCCCGACTTCTGGTGACCACCGACACCGGCCCCATGCACCTTGCTGCGGCCATGGATACTCCGGTCGTGGCGCTTTTTGGTCCCACCGCGCCCTGGCGCACCGGACCATTTGGAAAAGGCCATTACATCCTCCGCACCGGTATTTCCTGCAGCCCCTGTTTTAAACGAGATTGCATCTATCACCACCATCACTGCATGGAAGCCATCAGTGTGCAAGAGGTGGGGGTGGCGGTGGGAAGCGCCCTGAAAGATGCGGTGGACCGAATAATTTGCCCCGTATTCAAGAACCGTTAACTCTGCTTTTTGCTGGATCGACGGTGCTCGCAGGTTTTTCGAAAAAAGATGGCATCAGGGTGATATCAAACTGACGCTTATGCTGTCTTTTGTCTGATGATAAGCCAATTTTTTTCGGGTGGGATGTTGCGCAATACACAATTCTCCGATTAATTGGATTTCGTAGCCCAGCTCGTGCTGAACAAAATGCGTCAATCTTTCTCTTTTTTCAATCATACCCGTCATATAATCTCCCCAGACTTCATACAGAACCGGCGGATACCCAGATGCCGCAAGCCAGCTTTTGCCGCCTTCCAGAACTTCTAACTCAAGGCCTTCCACATCAATTTTAACCAGATCGGACCTTGGAAAGCCCAATGTGTCAAGGGTTCGTACCTGTACGGTTTCATACTCTGAAATTTTTGAATTATGCCAGTTTTGCTGCTTTCGGATATTCTCATCCAGAGACATCGCGCCCACATTTTGTTCAATGACCATGTCCAGCACCGGAATTTTCACTTTCGTGTCTTCATTGCCAATGGCGATGTTATAGGCATGGCAGTTGAAAAGCAGATTGGCAAACAGGTTTCCGCATAATTGGTAAAAAACCTGACGCTGTGGCTCAAATGCATAAAGACGACCGGAAAAAGGTTTGATGAACTGCCCGATAGGAACAGAAAATGCGCCAAGGTTTGCGCCAATATCCATCACCACGGGATTTTCCACTTTGTGAAGCAGTAATTGGGCGATCTGCAACGTAGATTTTTCCCAAACTTCTCCCTGCCGCAATCGGATGCTGATGAAATCCGGGCTGTCAATCAGAAGATATTGAACAGATTCAACAGGATAGAGCTGAACATGATGTTTGGGTGAAAAATTCTGTTTTGGTGGGTGTACAGATTTTTTCTTTTTCATCTGTGTCATCACTTTCTATGAGGAGATTTTTCATTGAATACCCATCTTATTTCACAGGGATCACTCATACAATACCCGCCCAATGATGGACAACGTATAAAGCGAACAGGAGATGATAAAGAAGGTGACGGAAAGGCCGTATTGTGTCTCGGCAGGTGTTTCGACTTCTCCTGATTGACATTCAGCTGGTTTGAAGTTTACATTCGATCCGGCCGCTGGATGCGGTGATCTGCAACATTTGTAAAAAACACAAGAACAACGGATTTGATTCGAATCTCCGGAGGTAACCATGCAAGCTTTGTCCGGACTTAAAATTCTGGATTTTACCCTGAACATGCCGGGGCCCTACATGACCCGGCTGCTGACGCTCCTGGGGGCAGATGTACTCAAAGTTGAAAATCCTGCCTCACCTGACCCGTCACGGAAAGGCTGGGACCTCACACCCGGCGCATTCAATCCCTTGTTTGGACTCCTCAACAAGGGGAAAAAAGGCATCACCCTGAATCTGAAAACGCCTGAAGCCAGGGAAATTGTCATCCGCTTGCTGGACCACTACGATATTCTGGTGGAAGGTTTCCGGCCGGGTGTGATGGAAAGACTGGGGCTGAATTACGAAACCTTGAGTCAACTTTGTCCACGGCTCATCTATGTGTCTATTTCCGGTTTCGGCCAGACCGGTTCCGGCCGCCTCAAACCGGGCCATGACCTCAACTGCCAGGCCCTTGCCGGGTGTTTTGATGCGGTGGTGAACGCTGGCCATGTTCCGCAGATGCCGGGCCTGGCCATTGCCGACCAGGTGGGCGGGGGATTTTTTGGAATTCTGGGGCTACTGTCGGCAGTCCTGCAGCGGGAGAAAACTGGAAAAGGGCAGTATGTGGATGTTTCCATGACCCACGGCGCCCTTGCCCTGAATGTGTCGGGAACGATCCGGGCCATGACCCAGGCGGTGAGCCCAACCCCAACCGGATCAACGGATCAGCGGAAACGGGATATGCTCCAGGGTGGCCAGCCCTATTACAACATCTATGAAACCCAGGATGGCCGGCACATCGTCCTTGCTGCCATTGAACCCAAATTCTGGGAAAATTTCTGCAAAACCGTTGACCGGGATGATCTGATTCCCCTTCATTTGGGCGGGGAACCGGTCGTTAAAAAGGTTGCCGAGATTTTCAAATCCCGTCCGCTGGATGCGTGGTGCCGGCTGTTTGAAAATGTGGATGCCTGTGTGGCGCCGGTTCAGACCGTGGCCGAGGCCCTGGACTCCGACATCATCCGGTCCAGAGCCGTGGCTTTGGATAATGGATATGATACCATCACGTCCATGATGCCCCTTCGGCTATCTGCATCACCGGTAAAAGATGACGCCCCTGGGCCCGAACCCGGACAGCATAATACAGATGTTCTGACAAGACTGGGATTTTCGGAAGATGACATTGCCGCACTGAAGGCGCGCGGTGTGATTTAATGGGTTTTTCTATTTCAACGGATTTTATTTCGGCCACAATCCGGAAAGGGGTAACAAAACTGGCAAGTCTTCGGTTTGTGCGCCGCGCCATTTCCGAGGAAGCGGATTTGACCGCCTTTCGGCAGCTGCCGACCTTCCGCGTGATTGTCGGCGTCAGTGCCATCGGCATCAGTTATATCCTTGCCTGGCCTTTGATTACAGTGCTGGGGATCGTTGCGGTGCGTCTGGAAATGCCCGCCATTATTCTCATCGGCGGTCCGGTGGCCTACGGGCTTTCCCATCTGGTGTTTTTGTTGGGTATGTATCTGGCCGGCGCCAAGTATTCAGTTGTTTTTCTGCGCTGGCTCACCCGGGTGGGGGTGCTGAAACTTATGGCCCTGACCCGGACGCCGTTATCGCCGGATCTTCCCCCTGAGCATGACTGATTTTAATGGATTTTTCTGTCTTCAAGCCCTCTTTCGCCGGAGACCAAAAGGCGGTGCATGTTGAGGCGCTTCTTGATATTACCGAAGGCTTTTTCAACTACACCCTTCATACGACAAGGCTTTCGCCTGAAAGTATAATGCCTGCCTGATCCCTATTCAAAATTCAAAGGCACAACCGGCGTCATAAACGGAATATTGGGCAGCACGATCTCTGTTTCGCCGTTAAAAAGCAGCAATTCCGCCCCAACGGCAGTTTTCCTGACGCCTCGCACCGGATACCGGCCCGCCTCGGAATTATCCATATGCACTTGGCCGTCATCGCCAACGATGGGGTTTTTCAGATGAACACAGCACCAGGCCGTTTTTCCGGGATTCAACACCGGCTCCACCTTGTACCAAAGGGCTGGCGGCCCGGAGTCGTCAATCATTTTATAGTCAATCACATGAACGACCGCGCCGGGTTGCAAAACACCGCTTTGGGACTGATCGTACCCCGGTTTGCTGTACAGGGGAACAGGAAGCCCGGCCGCATACTTCAACCTGCGGCCCGGCTCCGGGTCGTTCAGGGCAAAGCAAACCGTATCCTCAATTTCGCCTTTCGCATTCAGGCCCACCCGGCGGCCGATTTCATACATATTGTCGGCATGCGCATAGTACGACTGGGTGGTTATTTCGCATAAATAATAGCGTGAATCAGCATAGCACCAGGATTCGGTATCGTAATACGGGCCGTTTTTACGAATAAATGCCAGCCGCTTTCTGGCTGGGTCAAAATACGGATTGGGCAGGCGGCCGTCTTTAAAAAACAGCCTTGATGTGTACTTGTCCGGCGAGGGGGGCAGTTTGCTTTCAGGAAAAGACACAAACAGGGAAAGCCCGTGCGCGTTTTTTCTGTTCCAGTTCAACAGCTGATAACCAAATGAACCCGAGCCCGCCGGAACCGTTAACACAAAAAAGTCAGGCTGCCCGTCAAAATCAATATCTCCCACTTCCACCACCGCCAGGGGCCAGTCATCTGTAAAATTGATCGGGGCAATTTCGGTCAGCAGCGTTTCCGTCTGCCCGGATTGAAGCAGCAGTTGGTTGTGACGGTAAACCAGACTGAGGCCGGGCCATTTTTCCAGGCGGTGAGTTTGCCCGTCCTGCTCAAAGACGATAGAATCCAACTCGCCCAGATGCGGATAGCCACTCTCTCTGTCAGGAAAAGCGGATTCGGAGAAAAAGTGTTCGATCAAAGCCCTGGCTGCTTCATGCCCGCCCGCAGAATTGAGATACAGGAAAGGCGGATTCCCATTGCCCTGGAGAAGCGGTTGTAAACCGGCAGAACAGCTTTCCGTCCCGTCCGCTGCCTCGCCTGACGGTGAACTGCCGCCCGGCTGACTGGAAAATGCGGCGGGGGCAAGTATGGAGATAAAACAGAAACAGACAAAAAAGGCAGTCATTGCCCGCCCCGTGGTTTTAAGGCGATTTGCAGAAATCATGATGCCCACCATCAATTTCCCCCTCTCCCCCAAGCGGTCTTTTTGGGTGGAGAGGGCGGGGTGAGGGAGCTAAAATCAGCCTTGATGATTCCCCCTGGTTTTATTCTTTTTTCGCGTCTTTCGCGCATTTCGCGGTTTCTTTTTTTTTAACCGCGAAAAGCGCTAAAGGTGATAGACGTTCCGGGACTTTCCGGTTTGAATCGCCGCTTGCTTCCTGCCACGCATCTGAAAGCATAAACGTATGGGCGGTGCGGAGCATATACAAATGACCTTCATCCGAACACCGTGATCAGATGCCCGTCCACCTGTTGATGCCGGGCGATCTGCTCTGGTGAACCGGCGGCCGAAAACCGGGATTCTGATTCTCCGATTTCTGTCACACAAATCGTTTCCCACGCCGCTTCCAGCGGCAGGTTCATGGCCTTTGCTGCTGCTTCTTTGATGGACCAGATGCGAAGGGCCGCCCCATGCGGGTCCAGTGAATGGTTTTGGGCCGCGCTTTCCACAAGGTCCTGCTCCGAATCGTGCATGAACAGGGAAGCAGATTTTAAAGCAGTTGCGGACAGCGGTTCCACATCCACACCCACCGGCCCAGGGTGGGCCACGGCCACGCAGAACCGGCGGTCATGGGAAAGGGAGACATGCACCGGCATCTCGCCGACAGGGGGAAGGTGGGGCCGGGGATCGTCCGGCACCGTGGTTTCAATGGCTGGTGCAGGCGTGCGCAGGTCCCCGGACAACTGCCGCCACAGGCGTTTGAGGGCCAGTCTGCCGCCCAGATAACTCTTCCGGCGCCCCTCTCCCATGCCTGCCATGCGCCGGGCTTCTGCTGGGGAAAGGGCGCTTTCACAAAACCGCGCCACCTGTTCCCGCTCCACCAGCGCCAGTGCATCGCAGCCCAGGGCCATGGCGAAACTGACCGGTTCCGCTTGTTTTTCAGCAGTTCTTCCTGCCGGCTTCAACGCTTCCAGTCCTACTTCCCGCATCACAACGCCAAGTGCCATTTCCCGACACTTTCCCGCCTCATCCAGCAGCCAGATATCTGCCACAAGGGTTCCGGGTTCTGCGGAAACCGGAACCATCCGGGCAACGTACAGCGCATCATTGTGGACCGGGGCTAAAACCACCCGTTTGGCGATACGAATCGGAAACAGCACCTGGCCGAGATACTGCTGTCCCCACACGCAGGCCCCATGGAACGCGCCGTCCAGGGGAAATCCCGCGCCAAGGGTTTTTGACGGCAGGGCCGAACCCGCCGGTGATTTTACTTTCACCAAGGCCCCGTCAGGTGAGATGACCAGATGGCGGACCGACTGAAATGCCGGGCCAAAGGGAACCTGCTCCCCATAAAGGCGCTTAGGGTCAATCACCGTGCAGACGCCGGTGAGGATTCCGGCCACGTCGATTGGAATAAGATCCGGTGGAATAAGATCCGGTGGAACACGATCGGAAATCGCGGGATCAGATGGCGTCTGATCCGGCGTGATGCAGGGCAGGGCAGGGCAGGGGACCGCAAAACGCATTTCCGCATGGACAAACGACCGGCGGATTCCGGCAGAACCGACAATGCGGGACGTCGTCAGCCGGGCCTTGATCGTGCGGTCGGCTGGATGGGGGGAAAGGTGGAGGACAGCATCAATGAATGCCGCATCCCCTTTCGACCCGGACGGGATTTCCAGAAATTTGGGAAACCGGGCATCTTGCAGGGTATGGACACAAAGTTGCGGAAACCGGGCGGCCAGATAATCTCCCAGAATGGCCATGGCTGCCACTGCCGGAACCACGGGCCGGCCCCTGACATGATGGTCTTGCCATGCAGGATCCACAGGAATGCGAATCGCTTTTTCTTCAGGACCGGTCAGGATGGAAAAAGGGTCCATAATTTCAGCGTTTTTTCGTCAATGCCGACCGGAATCTTGGCTGTATTGACCGCGCAGTGCCGGGTGAATCCGGTGCAGACCAGATCGCCGGTGTCAGCATGGGTAATCACATAGTCAAACTGAAGCTTTACTCGCTCACGATTTCCCGGACGGGTGAAAATATACATGGCATCGTCATAGTAAAGGGACCGGAAATAATCGACACCCGTGGAGATAACAGGGTAGAGAAACCCGCTGTCTTCAATTTCCCGGTACGGGTAGCCGGCTGTCCGCATGAGCGAGCTCCGGCCGTATTCAAAATACCGAAGGTAATTGGCGTGATACACCACCTGGGACCGGTCTGTGTCCACATACAGAACGCGCAGGGTACACCGGTGCCAGACCATTTGCGTGGTGGCGTCCCGGAAGTAAATGTTCTCGGGCGTGATGGGTTCCGGAACAAAAGGTTTGGGCCGCATCGCTACATTCCCTTAAACACAATACAGCAGTTGGTGCCGCCAAAACCGAAGGCATTGGACAGAAAAAGATCATGGGGATGGGTCCGGGGCAGCCGAGGCACCACATCCACATCGGCAAATTCCGGATCCGGAATATGGTTGACCGTGGGCAGGGCCAGATCGTGGCGCATGGCTTCAATGCCCAGTACCGCTTCAATGGCCGCAGCCGCGCCAAGGGTGTGGCCAATCTGGGATTTGTTGGCCGAGATCGGAATATCCCGCAGCCGGTCGCCGAAGACTTCCCTTAAGGATTCAATTTCTGTTTTATCACCCTTGGGGGTTGAGGTGCCGTGGGCATTGATGCACCCGATGTCCGTGGGCGCAATTTCCGCATCGTAAATGGCCTGGGAAATAGCCCGCACAATGGTTGTCTGATGGGGCAGGGTAAAATGATGCGCATCCGAGGTCCAGCCCACGCCCAGAATTTCCGCCAATGGGGAAATCCCCAATTCCGCCATCCGGTCGCCGGCCATCAGCACCAGAATCCCGCCCCCTTCGGCCAGCACAATGCCCCGACGGTCCACGCTGAAGGGCCGGGACGCCTGGGCCGGGTCTGAAAACGCCCGGTCCTCCGGATCCACCTTGATGGTGGCCCACATATTGGCAAATCCCTGGATAATTTCCGGAATCAGGCAGGTTTCCACGCCGCCGACCAGGGCCACATCGCATTCGCCGTCCCGAATCATGCGGGCCCCCAGGCCAATGGCATAATTGCCGGACGCGCACGCGGCCTGGGGGGAAACAATCGGCCCGGTAAAGCCAAGCTGCATGCCCGCCTTTCCGGCCGGCAGATTGGCGCAGACATTGGGAAGCAGGTAGGGGCTGACCTTCAGCGGACCTTTTTCCGCATAATTTTCAAAGGCAATCCGCAGGGCATCGCTGCCGTTCAGGGCAGATCCCACCAGACACGCGGTCCGGGGAAGGGTTTGGGCATCCAGCCGAAGACCGGCATGGTCAAGGGCCCGGATGCAAAGGGCCATGGTGAGAAACACATAATCCGCATTCCAGTTGTACTGGTCTTTACGGTCAAAATACCCGAGTGCTGCCGGGTCCCAGTCCGGCAGTTCGCCCACCACATTGCTGCGGGAAGATGTCTGGCACCGGGTCACCCGGCGAAATCCAGCCTCGCCCCGGACCAGCCGCTGCCAGGTGGAAGAAAGCCCGCTTCCCAGACAGGTGGCAATGTCATAGCCCACCACATATACTTTTCGGTTGAGTGGCGCTCTCATACATCAAATCCGTCGAAAAAGAATACAGGCATTGCACCCGCCGAATCCAAAGGCGTTTTTCAGCACATGGGTCTGGTCCACCGTGACCGGGCTTGCCGTGCAGTTGACGGAAAGCGCCGGATCCGGCCGGTAATTAAGGGTGGGCGGCAGGATGCCGTCGCGCAGCCCCAGAAGCGCGTACACGGCCTCAATGGCGCTGGAGGCCCCCATGACATGGCCCATCAGGGATTTGTTGGCGGTTACCGGCGGCATCGGGTCTCCAAAAATATCCCGCAGCGCATCCGCCTCCACCTGGTCGCCCACCCGCGTACTGGTGGCATGGGCATTGACCGCCTGGACATCGGCCGGCGTGATGCCGGCATCGGCAAGGGCTTCGGTGATGCAGCGCCGCACCGTGGGATAATGGGGGGCCACAAAATGATGGGCATCTGAGGTCATGCTCCACCCGGCAATTTCCGCCACCGGCACAAGGCCGTTGGCCCTGGCAAAGGCGCGGCTGGCCAGAATTACGCATCCAGCCCCTTCGGATGCCACAAACCCCCGGCGGTGAAGGGAAAACGGCCGACTGAGGGTTTCCGGTGCTTCGGGCGGCGTGTTTTCCTTTGGCGAATACGAGCCGTTCATGCTGGCAAATCCGGCGAGAATGGGTTCCACCAGCGGAAAATCCACGGCCCCGCAGATGGCGGCATCTGCCCGTCCCTGTTCGATGAGCATGGCCCCGATAATGATGGATGTAAGTCCGGTGGCGCAGGCGGTGATGGTGGTGGTGATGGGCCCGGTGGCCCCGGTGAGCATGGACACCTTGCCGGCCACCATGTTGACGCAGCCATTGGGATTCATGCAGGGCAGGGGAAGCCGGTTGGCGGAAAACCACTTCCGGTCGGCGGAGAGAATGGCGTCCAAGCCGCCGATGGCCGAGCTGTAGGTGACAGCGGTCCGGGGGGCAAGTTTTGCATCAATGACAAGGCCGGACCGCGCAAGGGCCCGCTCGGTGGTGAGCAGGGCATATTTGAACACCGGTGAAATCCACCTTGCCTGTTCCCGGGCCGAGAGAAACGGGTATCCCAGATGGTCGATGTCTTCCACCTGGCCTGCGGCTTTTACCGGAAACGTGGGTCCTGGCTGAATCCGGGTGAGCGGACCAATGCCGCTTTTTCCGGCAAGGGCGTTTTGCCACTGGGTGTCAAGGTCGATTCCCAGGGGGGAGATGGCGTCATAGCCAATGATGACAGCGGCATTACGGTTCATGGGGCCAACAGGAGTGCGGGGTGCGCAGTGCGCAGTGCGGGGAAGCAATTCTCCCTCTCTTCCCAACGGGTCTTTTTGGGAGAGGCGGGGCGAGGTGCGGGGGGCGTAAAATCAGGCATCCCCATCACCACGGAATAAACTGGTAGAGTTTGGCGAACATTTCATACACTTCAATCCAGTTCTGAAAATCTTGGGTCGTGTTCATGTGGGCCCGTTTGTTCACCATCACCCAGCTCATGTGGGCCGCGCCATCCTTGCAGGTGCGGCAGTCCCGTGTTTCAGAGGTACAGCACCGGTGCATGGTGGAAAGATCCGATGCCCAGCGGATAAAATTGGTGAGCCGCCTGGGCCGGGGATTGCGGGTGTCCATGGGAAGGGTGACGGACGGGCACTCCATCCAGCCAAAGGACCGGTCCATCATTTTTCCGGTGGTGATGACCTCATGGTAGTATTTTGAAGAGATCACCGTGTCCGGGTAGGCATCCAGCATGGCGTCCATTTCATCCCGGATGGCGGACAGTTCGTCGGGTGTCCAGGAAAAGCCGTCCACGCCTTCGTCATTGGACAAAAGCTGCAGATGGACTTTTACGCCCACATCCCGGATTTTTTTGATGATGGGCTCAATCCGGCCCAGCTGTCTGGGCGTCAGGGTGTACAGATAATAGGTATGGGGATCGCCTTCGTAATGCTTGCTGGAAATGGCAAAGGCATCTTTTCCCCGCAAAAGCGTTTCTTCTTCCCGGCTGCCCCACAGGGAGATGCCCACCATCAGGTCCGGAAACCGGTCCCGGGGCACCTTGATCAGCCCGTTGGTGGCGCAGAAGGTGGGCAGCCGCTTGTAAAAGGCCTCCACCCGGTCCAGGCACAAGGTGGGTTCACCGCCGATAAGAATGGCCAGATTCACCCCCCGGTCCATTTCTTTGTCGATAAAGGCTTCCCATTGGTGAATGTCGGTTTCTTCGCGGGCCACCTGATGCTCGCCGGAAGAAAAGAAAAAACAGCCTTTGCAGCGCAGGTTGCAGCGGTTGGTCACATCATAGATGGAACTTCTGATGTTCAGCCTGGAAATTTTCCGATACCGGTCATGCCAGTGTTCGTCCAGCAGTGAGCTGACGGTTTTCATACAGCAAAACTCCCTGAAAAAGATCGGATCAGGTCAATCCGAAACCCGGCGGCGGCACCTGCCTTGTGCACAGATTGGGACCGTGGGGATACTCCCGCACCCATACGCCAAGATAGGTGTTTACATAATCCAGCCAGGACTGAAACGTATCCGGGTCTGAGGCATGGCGAAACAGCCGGGCGGTGACAATGGCGCTGCCGGCAGCATAGTGACGGCAGTCGTCGCAGTCCGTATCCGGCACGCAGCAGGCGGAAGCCCGGTCCCAGGACAGGTCCGTCCGGTACTGGCGGAAAGACCGGCCCAGTCCCACATCCGCAGATGGATTCCGGCGCGGATACGTGCACCCGAAAAGGGCGTGAAGACCCGAAGAATGGGTGTGGGCCACCGCATTATACGAAGAATACAGAACAGTTTCCGGAAAGCGGTTCAGAAGCGCCAGCATGGTGTTCCGGATGCGGGCAAGGGTTTCCGGGGTGTGACGCAGGTTTCCGGTATAGCCCACAGGCGCTGAAAACAGGTTGAAGGTGATGCGGCAGCCTTTTTGGGAAAGCATGCGGGTGACGGTGTCTGCCTGGTCAATGTTGTGGGGCGTAAAGGTATACACAAAAATTGCCCGGGGATCAGATGCGTAGTTGTCCAGCTGACGGACCAGCATGTCTTTGGCGTTGCGGACGCGCCGGCTGGTTTCATCATCGCCCCACACCGACACATGGATCCGGTAGCCGATGTCATCGGGGATGAACGTGAGGCCGTTGGTGGCAATGGCCCCCAGGGGGATCTCGTCGTAACAGACCTGGCACAATTCCGGGACCAGTGACGGCTCCGCGCCGGCCAGCACCACAAAGGTGATGCCCCGGTCTTTTTCCGCCCGCATCAGGGCTCGCCACTTTTCCGGATCAGGATTTTCCGCAGCGTGCTGCTTTTCACCTTCATAATAATAGCAGCCATCGCAGCGGATATTGCACCGCCGGGTCATGTCGTAGGTGGATTCCCGCAGAAAAAAATATTTCCGCACGGCTTCCCATCGCTGGCGTACCCCAGGATCGGAAATCAGCTCGGCAAACGTATGGGATACCGGATCAGGTGACAAAATCAGGCCGCCTCGACAAGCTTGTTCTGAAGATAGGTGGAAATCAGGCGAATGGTGGTGAGCTTGGGATAATCATCCTCGTCAATGCGCACCGCATATTCATCCCGCAGCACCAGGGCCACTGTGGCCAGGTCCATGCTGTCAATGCCTACTTCATCCACCAGATCCATGTCCGGATCAAAGGTTTCGGGCGTTATGTCCTCCAGTTTGAGTTCATCAATCATGATCCCGGCAACCCGGAGGATAATGGCGTCAATCGTGTGTCCTGCTTGCATCAGGTCGTTCTCCAGAAATTTTTTCCTCGCCGCCTGTCCGTTGCTGTTTCGGAAAAGGGGGAGAGGGGTCAGGGTGAGGGGGCTTGAAACCACGCCCTATCATTTATTTTGGAATATCCTTGCAAACTGCGGGTTCGGCCCTGTCCATCACCATCGTGCCGGTGGCCACCAGACCGTCCGGTTTTTCCAGCCGGAACAGCCAGGTTTGGTTGCCGGCAGGGGTGACAGCCACGGTTACCTGATCATCCGGAACAATCTTGCGCTTGAACCGGACCCGCCGAAGTTCAGCGACCCTGAAAGACGGGTCTGTTTGATTCAGATCCGGGTGTTTCCGGACAAGATCCGCCACCCAGGCCAGTTGGGCCACACCCGGAAACACGGGCTGGTCTGGAAAATGACCGCTGAACCACGGTGAGGTTGCCGGAATATGGACAATTTCGGTGAGTGTCCCAGTATCCGGAAGGGGATTTGGCATCATCTGGCGCCTTTCAGGCTGAACGGGTCTGCAATAAATTTTCTGCAGGGCCATCGCTTGAAAAAAAGTTAATCATTTCAGCCTCTATCCATCACATCCGTGCAGGTGGCACCCAAGAAATCAAAAGGAAAATCCATTCGGATGATAGATTCCCACCTGTACGGAAATGATGAAGGTTGGGTAAAGTCGCACGAACCCTGCAAAAACGCCATTTATTGAGACCGTGCGGCAATCCTGTTTCAAGCGATTGCCCTGAAACTTTTTGTATAAACCATTGACCGTTTGTATTCAAGGGAAAGGAAGTCGGCTTCTTCATGCGTTATCTTGTCCCTGTTCCGGAAGTATCAGACCATACTGCTTTGCCAGCGCATCATTGATCACCACCACGGAAGTCGGCCCAAAAGCCCAAGCTTTTACCGTTGAACGCAGCGCAATCCTCAAGGCATCCTGAAGCGGTGGCAGCCATGCATCCTCATGACCTTTAATCACCAAAACAAACTTCACGTCAGTTTGTGAAAGATCAAGTGCTTTGAACGCTTCGGGCAGTTCTGTTTTGGCAATCTGGTGTCTTTTCAGGCAGGATGCCCATCCCAGCGAAAAGGCATTGATGAGTTTTTCCCGGATTTCGGAAATGAAATTGTCAAAGTTGGGTTGGATTTGCGGACGAGGCGTGCTGGATTTGGCCTCGACGATCCACAGGACTGGCGGTTTTCCGTTTTTGGTGCGAAGCAGCAGAAATTCCGCCATCTGGATGTGGTCTTGAATAGCCGCATAGCAGGCACTCTTCTCAATGTAAAAACATTGTCCCTCTGGATACGGGCCGAACTTCATTCCGGATTCGACAATCGCCTGTGCGGTCATTTGAGCGACAACTCCACCTCTTCTTTATAGAGCTTTATCGATTCGTCAATGATTCCATTTTTCGGTATCCCGCCCTTGAGGTTCGCGGGTGTCCAGTGGCTGTCATGCGCTGAAATGACAGGGATGGAAAAATTCTTTTCCTGTGCAATCAAAAACAGCTTCTTCACAACAAAATAGGAATGCGTGGCGAGAAAGAACTGAATGCCGCCTTCGGCCAGTACCGCCACGATATCAAGCAGTTTTGAAACTGCCGCCGGGTGCAACGCAGATTCAGGCTCATCCATAAACACAATGGATTTGTTGTCCAGATACCGATTGCCGAGCAGCGTATCGATAATCGCAATTTTTTTGACGCCTTCTGCGGTCATACCGATGGAAAACTTCTGATTTCCCTTTTTAAAGTGCCAACGACCCGATGTCTCATCGTATTCAACCCGACCGCCCACAATATCTTCCAAATAGTTCTGTGACTTGGCAAATTCTGCGTAATTTCTTCCCATTTTGGGTGACTGGCGCAGCGCTCGGGCAAGATCAAGATAGGTATCATCAAAACCGAAGGCTTTATCCTGTTCCCGGGATTTGAGAATAATCGGGTGTAATGACAGCACTTCCTTTGCAGGCAGGAATATGGAATTGCTTGTCCTTGGATGGACATAATTTTCCAAAGATGAAATCTGTTTGGCCGTGTCCTTGCCAAAACTGTAAACAAAATTTTGCTGGTCAAATTGAACGGTACAAGACAAGGCACTATCCGCGCCTTTGGTCACCAGATCACCAATCTTGTCCGGTTGAAAGGTCCAGTAAAGTTTTTCAGCCAGGATCTCTGCCGCTGTTCTCTGGTCATCGCCACGTCTGTATTCCTCAAGGGTCCGCATGGTGCTGTAGAAGGCTTTCAAAAGGAAGGTCTTGCCTGTGCCATTGCCGCCGATAATCAGGTTAATCAGACCAAGGCCCTGCCAATCCAGTCTGGCGAGAGGCCCGAAATTTTTCAGTTCAATTCTGTCTAACATGGCTATCCTTTCGTGTGACACGTTCTTTCTGCCCACGTCAGGTGGTGATCGTTGATGCAGTCGCTGCTCAACATGGGATATCCAATCATCAAGGTCTGGCCTGTATAAACCGTTGACCGTTTGTATTCAAGGGAAAGGAAGGGTGTTGACAGGTGTCTCTCTGAGTATATATTAAACATATATATTACAGGAGGTGCCATGCAACAGGCCAAATTATTTCAAAACGGGCAGAGCCAGGCGGTACGGCTGCCCAAGGAGTTCCGCTTTGAAGGCAACAGTGTGTCCATCAAGCGGGTGGGAAGAGCGGTTGTCCTTTTGCCGCATAATGAGCCGTGGGAGACCCTTTTTGACGCACTTTCCGATTTTTCTCCGGATTTCATGGCGCAGCGGAATCAACCGGTTGCAGATATTCGTGAGGATTTCTGATGCGCGTGCTTCTGGATACGAATATCTGTATTTACATGATAAAAAATAACCCGCCGCACATCCGGAAGCATTTCGAACGGTTTGTTCCCGGTGATATTGCCATCTCCGTCATTACTGTCTCCGAACTGCAATATGGCGTTGAAAAGAGCGCTTCCAGAAAGAAGAATGCGGCGGCCCTGGAAGCTTTTCTGCTGCCACTTGACATTGTTCCTTTTGATCGCGATGCCGCGTTTGCCTATGGCAGGATCAGGGCGGAACTTGAAAAACAGGGCCAGCCCATCGGCGGCATGGACATGTTGATTGCCGCCCATGCCATTGCTTTGAACGCAGTTCTGGTCACCCACAATCTGCGGGAATTCCAGCGCATTCCGGATCTGGTGTGCGAAACCTGGGTGGAGTAGCAACGTCAGTCATCTCCACAGCTTCAATCTTTTGTTTTTACCGGCACAGGTATTCCCACAGCGGGCCGGTGTAGCCTTTTTCGTACATCCGGGTGGTGATCCGTGTGTTTTCTGGACTGCCCGCACCGATGATCCAGTTGATCCGGCCATTTGCCTGCTTTGTGATTATTTCCGGAATTTCCTGCGGATCCATTCCCAACGGCCGGTAAAAAATTGGCAGTGTCAGATCCTGATCTTTTCGGATTTGTTCCTCGGCAAGCGCCAGATCGTACAGTTTTGTGAAAGGATAGATACGCATGCCGCAGAACATGAATACGGCGCACTGATCCAGGGCTTCAATGCGGTCCAAAGATCGGGAAAGTGTTTCCCGCGTCTCGCCCGGCCCACCGAACAGAAAATAATGGGAAGTATGAAGTCCGGCATCTTTTGCCATGCGGTGGGCGGTGAAAACCTGTTGGTGGTGAAAGGGTTTGCCGTAAGCGGAAAGCACCGGATCGCTCATGGATTCGGTTCCGAATTCCACATGAAGAAGACCGCACTCCCGCATGATCTCAAAATAATCCGGCGGAAACGATGTGGGGGCAAAAAACGCGCCCCACGGAATGGAAAGTCCCGCTTTTTTAAAGGCCTTGGCAACAGCCAGGCTGTGGTCGGTGTCTGCATTGAAGGCTGAATCCGTCATAAACAGATAACGGGCTCCGCCAGCCTGAAGATCCATGGCCATGCGGGCAATGGCGTCCGGCGAAAACAGCCGCATGCGCCGGCCTTCGATATGGGGATAGGTGCAGTAAATGCAGCCAAACGGGCATCCGCGTTTGGATTGCAGGTTCAGAATGCCGCCGTGGGTTGTATAAAATTCCACATGGCTCTGGTGCGGATCAAAATGTGGCGTGATGGCGCCCATCCAGGGGCCGGGCCGGGTTACCGGGCCGCAGCCCGTCACCACGCCTTCAATGGCGGACGGATCCTGTCCGTTTGACAAGGCATCCAGCAGCAGCGTCAACCGTTCGCCCTCGCCCACAATGCCATAATCGGCGTTAAGCCCGGCCATGGCTTCTGCCGGAAAAATGGTAAATCCGCTGCCGCCCAGTACCACCGGCGCGGCTACGGCCCGCCGCACCGCACTCATGAGGTCGCAATACGCCGCCATGAAGGTTTCCGGCCGGGTGATGTCCGTGGTGTCGACATTACGCAGGGAAATGCCCACCATATCCGGCATAAAGGTACGGATGGCCGATTCCAGGTCATCCATGGCAGCGGTGGTATTCCAGTCCAGAATGCGGACCGTGTGATGAGGCCGAAGCGTTCCGGCCACATGGTCCAGTCCCAGGGGATAAACCGGGTAGGGGGTGGTCATGGGGTTGGCGGAAATCAGAAGAATTTTCATGGCAATTTTGAAAGAGAGGGTCATTAGGCGCGCGGCGGCCGGACTGTTATCGCGGTCACAAAGGCGCCCAGTCCCAGAATCAGAATCCCTTTGCCATCAAGGGAATGGGGCGCGCCGCCACCTTCGCATGCCGGACAGATATCATTTTTAACCCAGTGAACCGCCGCCACTGCTGCAATGGCGGTTGCGGTGGCAAACTCGCCCACAAGCTGACGAATATCCATCATGGTGCCGGAAAATCCGGTGCGAGACAAAAACTCCTTCATCTGTGTACTGGCCATTGATCGGAACCCGCCGGGGATATTGACCAGCACGGCGCCAAAGGATGGGTTGACCGCATCCGGGCCGCCCACGCGGTCCACAAGGGATGAAATGGCATCCGGCATATGACCGGCATGATAGGCGGCAAGGGCAATCCCGATGCCGTCAGCCGAGCCTCCCGGTGTCAGCAGAATCGCGCCGCCGCCATCGGAAAGGGCATCAGATCCGGCAACAGACGGGTCAAACAGCGGCGACAGGGCGGCGTGGGCTTCATCTGCGCCCATGACCAGAATCGGCGCAGGTGAGGTCCGGGCCATGAGGCTGGCGCTGAGAAGGGCCTGCTCAAAGGAATAATCTCCGCCCGTGGTGGTGATGTTGCCGCCTGTGGCGCCCAGATACAGGGCGGCCTGGCCTGCCGGCGCATTATGGACAGAGCCGATGAAATCCGTGGGGGAGGGGAACCGGTAGTCGGTTTCCCACAAACGAGAAAGAAAATCATGGGTTTCGGAAAGACAGCCCCAGCCTGTTCCCATACTGATGCAACCCGGTGCATGGATTTGGGTATCAGCTTGATAAATGGCGTCGGACAAAGCCAGAACAATGGCCGGCAGTCGCTTGAGACGACGGTGGGCGGCAGGGGCCAGTCGCTGCCGGATGACGGTATCGGCCAGGCATCCTTCACAGACAATATGGTCGGTCAGGGCGGAAAGGGTCTCATCCGTATGCCCTTTTCCGCTGATACAGGCGTATTGGGTGACAATGAGGGGGGGCAGCGATGACGGTGGGTTTGGAGCGGCGGCCGATGGGTCAAATCGCCGTTTTCGTTTTCCCATCACCAAAGCGACATTGTTGCCGCCAAAGCCCAAGGCATTGGACAACACCGTGTTTACCGGCGTAAAAACCGGCGTAGTGGTTGGTGAAAGGGAAAGTTTCGGGTCAACGGTGACAAGGCCGGTATTGGCGGGAATCATACCGCGCTGGATGACCATGGCGGAAAATGCCGCTTCCAGTGCGCCTGACGCGCCCAGCGGGTGACCGGTCATTCCTTTTGTTGAGGAAACCGGCGGCGGATCATGGTTGAAAAGTGTGTTGACCGCCACCGCTTCAGCCTGGTCGTTATCCACTGTGCCGGTGCCGTGCAGGTTGATGTAATCCACTTCCCAGGGTGAAAGACCTGCCTCGGTCAGCGCCGCGATCATGGCGGAAAGCGCGCCTTCTCCTTTTGGATGGGGCGCGCTGGGATGAAAGGCATCGCATGAAAGGCCCGCGCCCAGAATCTCAACATCTGATTCGCTTTTTGGGACATGGGACAACACCAGCATGGCCGCGCTTTCTCCCAGGGTCATGCCTTGGCGATCGGTGTCCAATGGGCGGGCACCCTTTGGATCAATGATTTTTAAAGATCGGAATCCGAAAAACGTAAGCTGGCACAGGGCATCCACACCGCCGGCCAGTACATGGCCGGCCATGTGGTGGCGGACCATCCAGGCGGCAATGGCAATGGCGGCAGCGCCGGATGCGCAGGCCGTGGACACGGTAATCACCGGACCCGTGCAGTTGTAACGCCGGGCCAGATCCGTTGCCAGGGTGCCCACGCCGTGGTGGGCATAATCTGCCGGATTGACGGAACCTTTTCTCAGCGCGATTTCCGTGGCACCCATACCGCCGGTCGTGGATCCCAGCACAATGGCGTTCACCGGACCGTTCCACCTGGCCATGGCTTCATCCGCCGCCATTCGGGCCAGTTGATGGGTCCGGGAGACTTCAGCGTCCTGCATGAGTCCGGAAATTTCAGCCACCGGCAACGGCCCGTCCGGACCTGCCTGAAACAAAGACAAGGGTGAAAATAGCGACTTGCTACGAGCCAACGCGGAAAAGGTTTTCTCATGGCCCTGGCCTGCGGCGCTGATCATGCCCATGGCCGTGATAAAAACCGGCGAAGGGGACGTCGTCAAGAGGCAGCCTCGGGCGTGTGGGTCCGGATATAATCGGCAAGGGTCCGTAAGGTGGCAAATACCTTGGCTCCCAGTTCCTTGTTGTTGATGACGATGTGATAGTCCTTTTCAACCATGATGACCATCTCCAACACATCAATGGAATCAATGCCAAGCGGGCCCCCCACAAGGGGGTCGTCTTCCCGGATGTCCGCCGGTGTGATGCCCGGCAGGTTCAAAATATCAATGATTTTTGTTCTTAATTCGTTTAACAGGGCTTCCATGGACGGTTCACTTTTGTGTGGCATGCGCGAAAGGCTATCCATTCGCTGATTTGTGAGGTCTGCATTGCTTTCTGTGGGATGAAACAGTGAGCCCACGGGCAATGCCGTTTACAGGTTTGAAAAACTATAGTAAATTCACATTTGTTTATCTGCTTTGACCGTGGTTTTCAAGACTTTCGACAGCCTTTTCCAAAACAAACAGGTGCCCCATGCTGCCGGACAATGTGACCCTTGAGGATATTCTGCCCACCGGGAGGGCATGCGGCTGGTGACCGCTGTCCTGAAAAGAGAGTTCCCAGAGTTAGGAATATGGAAAAATATGACTTTTGGATGAATAGGGTGACACGATTATGAAAATGCCGACTTTTCGCCAACTAATGGAACCCACCTTGAAAGCTTTGGATGTCCTTGGTGGCTCCGGCAGTATTGAAGAGATTGCGACAGAAGTCATCAGACAGCTTGATTTACCGGAAAGCATTACATCCCAGATGCATGATCCGGCCAGATCCAGTCAGACCGAAGTTGAATATCGTTTGGCTTGGTCGCGTACTTATCTGAAAAAATACGGACTCATTACAAATTCGGCGCGAGGTGTTTGGGTTTTCACAGACAAGTACCAGCCAGAGCAATCCTTTGATGCCGACGATGTCGTACGGCTTGTTCGAGAAAGTGTTTTATCCAAAAAAAACGATGACAGACAGCATCATTCTTCAGCGCCATTACATGATTTGGAAATCATAGAAGTTGATAATGAACTTGAAATATCTTGGAAAAATACGCTCCATCAAACGCTTCTGGGTATGAAACCAGATGCGTTTGAGCGCCTCACCAAACGGTTGCTTCGTGAAAATGGATTTGTTCAGGTAGAGATAACCGGCCGTTCAGGAGATGGTGGAATTGACGGAAAAGGAATTTTAAAGCTTCAAAATATATTGAGTTATCATGTCGTTTTTCAATGTAAACGTTACCAAAACAGTGTCGGGCCTGGTGCCATTCGAGATTTCCGTGGCGCAATGATTGGAAGAGCTGACAAAGGCATCTTTATTACCACGGGAACTTTTACTCGAGATGCGATCAATGAGGCTATACGCGATGGTGCGCCTGCAATTGATCTGATTGATGGCGAAACATTGGCGGAAATGCTGAAAACCTTACAGTTAGGCGTTAAAGTGGAAATGATTGAGAGTGTTGAGATCGATACCACTTGGTTTGAAAATATTTAAAACTTGGGAGCCTTATTCTTTGAAGATTGAAGAAAATCTTGAGATCGTTCGAAACTTCACCTTCGGCGGTCTTTTTACAAAACCACAGGTGCCCCATGCTGCCGGACAATGTGACCCTTGAGGATATTCTGCCCCACCGGGAGGGCATGCGGCTGGTGGAAACAGTGGTGGAGCTTTCCACAGAGCGCGCGGTGACCCGGTCTGTGGTGTCTTCCAAGTGGCCCATGGCGGGGGCCCAAGGCGTGGACGCGCTGATGCTGGTGGAACTGGCCGCCCAGACCGCCGGTGTCAACAACGGCTGGAAAAACCGGCTCAAACACGGGCCCGCTGCTTATCATGTCGGATGGATTGTGGGCATCAAGTCTGCCCGGATTTTGATTGGCCGGCTGCAGATCGGCACAACCGTGGTGGTGGAATCCCGCAACCGGTTTGAGTATGATCAGTTGATGGAGGTCCACGCCATTGCCCGGATTGACGAAAAAACCGTGGCGGAGGTGGTGCTGCAGTTGATGGAGGCGGATGCGCCATAGAAAGGACACTCTGTGGAAAACACTTTGTCGGGTTTTTCAGATCAACTCCCCATTGCACTGGTGACCGGCGCCAGCAAGGGGATTGGCCGGGCCATTGCCGTGGAGATGGCCAGAAGCGGTTACCAGGTGATCATCAACTATCTGTCCGATCGCAGCGGTGCCGAAGAAACGCTTGCCGCCGTGCGTGCCTCCGGCACAGACGGTATTTGCCTCGGCTTCAACGTGGCGGACGAAGCGGAAACGCAGGCTGCGCTGGAAAAAATATTTGCCCTGTGTCCCCGGATTGACGCCCTCATCAACAATGCCGGCCGGGTGGCGGATGAACTGTTCATCATGATGCGCCCGGAAAAATGGCGTTCCGTGATTGATACGACCCTTCAGGGATTTTACAATGTCACCCGGCCGGTGCTGGAGAAAATGGTGGTCAAAAAAAAGGGGGCCGTGATATCCATTGCCTCGGTGGCCGGCATCATGGGAAACCGGGGGCAGGCCAATTATGCGGCAGCCAAGGCTGGACTCATCGGTGCCAGTCGGTCTGTTGCCGCAGAAGTCGGTCGTCTGGGTATCCGGGTCAATGTGGTGGCGCCCGGCCTGATCCGTACCGACATGATCAAGGACGCGCCGATCCAGAACATCAAAGCCATGATTCCCATGGCCCGCTTGGGTGAACCCGAAGAAGTGGCCCGGATTGTCCGGTTTCTCTGCTCTGATGACGCTTCTTATGTCACGGGACAGGTCATCGGCGTTAATGGCGGGATGGTCTGACATGGCGCCGATGATTCCACACAGACGTTTCTGGCTCGCTGCTATCCTTTTGATTTGCTCGGTTTTTTGTTTGGGATGGGCAGATACATGGGAAGATCTTCAGACCGAAACCGGCGCCATTACTTCCATCCAGACCGACTTTGTCCAGACCAAACATCTTCCGATTCTGGCCCGCCCCCTGGTGTCACAGGGAAAACTGGCCTTCCAGACGCCCGGTTCCCTGCGATGGGAATACACCGCGCCCATCCACAGCATTCTGGTGATGCACAAGGGAAAAATCCGGCGGTTGACCCTGGATACCCGGACCCATGAATTTCGTGAAGAAAGCGGTGCAGGCTTGGATGTCATGCAAATGGTGGTGGCGGAAATCTCCCAGTGGATGACGGGCCGGTTTGAAGACAACGCCATGTTTTCCGTTGAGCTGGCCCCTTCCCGGAAAATCCTGCTGACCCCCAAGGGCGGAATTGCTGATATTCTGAACCGGGTGGAGCTTTGGTTGGGCGATGAACCCGGCCAAATCCGGCGAGTACGGATCGTGGAAGGGGAGAATGCCTTTACGGATCTTGCCTTTTCCAATACCACGATCAATTCGGAAATTTCCGATGACGTGTTTGTGAAGGTGCCATGAAACGGCTTTTCTCTTTTCCGCTCATTTTCTTTTTGCTGACCAGTCTTTGCTGGATGTGGGGGTGTGCCGGTCCGCCGCGTCTGCATTTTTTTTCTGAGGCCACTTTGCCCATGATCGGTTGCCGGGACCTTCAACTTTCCGGTTCGTGGCAGTTTGTTCATATTGTTGAGGCCACTCCGCCCGGATACAAGACCGTGACCCTGATGGGTGTGGTGCAAATCCATGAAACGCTCCAAGAGCTCCACTGCGCCCTGCTCAGCCTTGAAGGGCTGGTCCTTTTTGAAGCCCACTGGAAAGACGGTGAGACAACCGTTCTCCGGGCGCTTCCCCCCTTTGATAAGCCCGGTTTTACGGATGGCCTCATGGCAGACCTCGGGTTTATTTTTCTGGCGCCTGAAATTACTTCCCAAGTATTCGGCCGGATGGATGACGGAACGCCCGTGTGCCGGTATGAATTGGCGGATGGTGAAATCCGGGACATGATGGCCTTTCTGGATGGCGGCTGGAAACTGATGCGCTATGCCAAAGGATCCCGCCTGGTCCAAACTTTGATGGCGGACGGCCCATCTGATTCAGATCCGGCTGCTCCCATGCCGCGGCATCTTTCCCTGATCACCCATGGTCTTCTGGGGTATCGCCTGACATTAACCCTGGTATCGGCCGATGCACTGTCTTCATCCGCGTCTTCTTCTGAAAAGTAACAACATCCCATGAAAATAACGATCATCTATCCCCGATGGCATAAGTTGTCCCGCCAGACCGAGTTTCATCTGCCGCCCCACGGGCCTGTGGTGTTTGCTGCGGCCCTTCCCCATGATGTGGGGGTGACCTTTGTGGATGAAAACCTGGAAGCCATTGATTTTGACGCGCCGGTGGATGCCGTGTGCATTTCCATGATGCTGACGGTTCAGGTGAAACGCGGCTGGCAAATTGCGGATATTTACCGGGAAAAGGGAATCCCTGTGATTTTTGGGGGCATTGCCACCATGCTCCATGCAGAAGAAACCCTTCCCCATGCCGATGCCGTTTTTCTGGGAGAAGCCGAAGGCCGGATGGAAATGCTTTTTGACGATCTTTCCCATGGCCGGCTGAAAAAAACCTACAATTTCCTGGATGATCCTCCGTCTCTGGACACGGTAGGACCGGCCCGGCGGGATATTCTCAATCGCGAATTGTACAACTACCGGGGTGTGCAACTGGTGGATCTGGTCCATGCGTCGAGGGGCTGCCGGTATCATTGTTATCCGTGCGCCGTGGCCTATCTGGGCGGCAGAAAGTTCCGGCCCCGGCCGGTGGCACGCGCTGTGGCGGAAATGGCGGCCATCGACAACAACCGCCTGTTTATTGTGGATAATTCCCTGGCCCAGGACACCCAGTGGGAAATGGATCTTTTCCGGGAGATGATTCCCCTGAAGAAAAAATGGTGCTGCCACCCCATTGAAGATGATCCCAAAGTACTGGATCTGGCGGCCCAGGCCGGGGCCTGGTATGTGTATCAGGCTGTTTTTGACACATCCGACTATATCAAAGAGCGCATCCGGCGGTATCACGATCATGGTATCGGCGTGGAAGGCACGATTTTGCTGGGACTGGATCACCACACCGAAGATGAGATTAAACGGCTGGTGGAATTCTTGCTGGAGATTGATCTGGATCTGGCGGAATTTACCGTACTGACGCCATTTCCCCACACCAAGGCGTATGATGAGCTAAAGCGCCAGAACCGGATTTTGTCTTATGACTGGGATGCCTATTCAGCGGATCAGGTGGTGTATCAGCCAAAGCACATGGCGCCGGAGCGGCTTCAGGAACTTTTCCACTGGGCCTGGGATACCTTTTACCAGGATGAATCCCAGGAAATGAAAATGGCCAAATTGTTCGAGCAGGTGGTTCGGAAAGAAATCGCGGACAATACCTACCGTCCCCGCCGCCGGGACTTGCGGGCAAAGGCATTTGGGCGAGAGTGTGCTGCCGCAGAAGTAAGCCCCAAAACAAAAGCAGTGTGATCAAAAATGAAACAAGAAATCACCCTGTTCGAGGTCAAAAGAATCTCCCCCGTGTTCGGCCTTTGGCCCATGCCATCCAATAGTGACCCAAAAGTGTGAATGGCTCAGAAATTTCCGCTAAAGTCGGTAATTCGGACCCTCTCACGCAGGGCGTCCAGTGTGATCCTCTCCACTTGGGCGTTTCCAATGGTATCCAGAAATACAAAATGGATATTCCGGCCTTCCCGTTTTTTGTCCTTTTCCATGGCTGCCAGTAAGATATCGGTTTCCACGGGCGGGTGAACCGGAAGATCATAAGATTGGATCAGTCGGATCAAGCGGTGGGCATCTGCCTGGGAAAGCATTTTTCGGGTGACGGAAAGCCGCGCTGCCATGGCCATACCAATGGCAACCGCTTCGCCGTGGGCAAGGCCGGTGCATTTCTCAATGGCATGTCCAAAGGTATGGCCGAAGTTCAGTTTGCGGCGTTCGCCATGTTCCCGCTCATCCCGGCTGACCACACCGGCCTTGATGGCAACAGACTGATACACCAAGCTGGAAATCACCTCCGGATCCAGTGCCATGGCCGCTTTTTGGGATGACTCCAGCTCCGCCACCATGGCAGCACTGGAAATGGCGCCGTGCTTGATGATTTCAGCCATGCCGCACAATACTTCCCGGCGGGGAAGCGTCTTTAACAATGCCATGTCGCAGATCACGATTTCAGGCTGGTTGAAGGTGCCCACCATATTTTTATATCCACCGAGATTCACGCCGTTTTTTCCACCTACGCTGGCGTCCACCTGACTGAGCAGGGTTGTGGAAACAAAGCCAAACCGGATACCCCGCATATAGGTGGATGCCACAAACCCTGTGATATCACAGACAATACCACCGCCGATGCCCAGGAGAAAAGTGGCGCGGTCCGCGCCTAGGTCAACCAATTGACGGTAAATATCGGAAACTGTTTCAAGGGTTTTTATTTTTTCACCCAGACCGATGGAAATCACCGGGCAGGCGGGAAAAAGTTCTCTGTAGTAGTGCGAAACCCTAGTGTCAGCAAGGATCACGGTGTTTTCCACCGGCACATAATTGCCAATACGTGTGATGGACTCGCCCACAAAGATGGAAGAGTTTCCAAAAGTACCGCTGATCTGGAATGTTTTCATGGAATTTCCGTTTTTTGGAGAGAAATCTTATTTTTCCGCGGCTTTATGCTCATCCCCAAACCGGCTCTTCAACCTGAGACTTTGTTTCAGATATTGCTCCAGTTTTTTCTGGACCTGGCCATAAACCGTCCTGGCGGGATATTTTCCGTTTTTGTTGGGTTTTCCGGCGGGAACGCCTGTTAAAATCTCGATGCCTTCTGTCACTGTTGAAACCTGCCAGATTCGAAACTGGTTTTTCTTTACTGCATCAATCACGCTTTTTTTCAGCATCAGGTTTTTGACATTGGCTGCGGGAATCATCACCCCTTGGATGCCGGTGAGACCTTTGCTCTGGCACACATCAAAAAATCCTTCGATTTTCTGATTGATGCCGCCGATGGACTGGATCTGGCCTTTTTGATTAATGGAACCGGTAACGGCAATTCCCTGGTGAATGGGAATGTCCGACAGGCTGGAAAGAATGGCATACAATTCGGTGGATGAGGCGCTGTCGCCGTCAATGCCGCTGTAGCTTTGCTCAAAGGTCAGGCTGATGGAAAGGCTTAAGGGGTAATGCTGGGCAAAGGTCCGGCCCAGATATCCGGAAAGGATCATCACGCCCTTGTCATGGATACGGCCAGAAAGCCGGGATTCCCGTTCAATATTGATGATGCCGGGCCGGCCCATGAAGGTTTCCGCAGTGATGCGGGTCGGGCGGCCAAAGGAAAGGTCATCGATCTGATACACGGCCAGGGCATTGACCTGGCCCACCACGTCGCCGGACACATCGATCATGATGGTGCCGTCCACATAGTTTTCGTGGATTTTTTCCTCGTACAGGTTGTACCGGAAGCGGTATTCGGTAAACGCTTTGATCACATGGGTTTCTGTGACGCGGTCGGCATTTTCTTTCCGGGCCCAGTAGTCTGCCTCTTTGAGCACACCGGTGATGGCGCCGAATCTGAGGGAAAGCTTGTCTTTGCTTTCAATGGTTTTTTTCCCGTATTCCACTACGGCCGAAACGCCCCTGGGCGTAAAGGGAAGCAGCCCCGCATCCCGGCATACCCGGGCAATGAACCGGGCATACAGATAAATGGTTTCACGGGTCCGGGTAACTTCAACATCAAAATCCGCCCGGATCCGAAAAATTTTGTTGAACTTGGGGTCATAGACCTGAAGGGCCTGGAACGCGTCGTAGTCCCCCAGCAAAATGACCTTGAGATTCAGCGGAATGGGGGACGGCCGCAGGGAAACTGTTCCCAGCCCCATATCTGATGCGACATCTTCAATCTGCAGCGTGTGATTTTGAAGGCTCCGGCTGAGGGTCTCCCACACCTGGGCAGGGTTTAAAATCGCATCCACTTCCAGGATGAGAAATCCGCCGTTGGCCCGGAGAAGGGCGCCGGACTGTACCATGGTAAAATCCGTGACAAGGGTTCCCATGAGGGGTTTTTTGTCAATATGGCCGAACAGGGCCGCGTGGGTGGGATTGGGCTCAAACACCACCGGCGCGCCCTCAAGATCGGACCGGTCTTCCAGGACATTGATACGGTAGCGGTTCAGGGAAAGCGTTTCTTCCGGATCTGGTAAAACCTGCGCTTCTTCAGGTTCAAGCTCTACTTGCCGGGGCATGAAAAGGGAAACATGTTCCACCATGTCTGCCTGCATTTCATCCAGAAATTTCAAAATTTCAGGTTCGGCAGCATAATTTTCCCGGACCAGATCGATCCGATTTTTAATGACCCCAAGGCTCAGATCATCCACCTGCTTTCGGATCTCTTTTTGTTCAACAGCTGAAATACGGCCCACTTCCCGAAGCATGGCCTCAATGGCGTCCTGGATTTTTTCCACAGCCCGCTCAATGGACCGCTGCACCTTTCCCGGCAGCTTGTCAAAGGAAGCCTGGCTGTGGGGGTGGTCACCATCCATGGGAATGACCTGATAGCCTGCATCTGTTTTTTCTACCTTGAGGTTGTTTTCTGCGGCAACCTCGTCCAGGTGATCCATGTGGGTCTGTTTGGTTTTGTTGTGACGTTCTTGAATCTCGGCCATTTTCTGGTGAAATGCAGGCGACTGAAATTCTTTGGGCATGCGGATTTTTAAATCTGATACCAGCCGGTTGATGCTTTTGGAAAAACGGATCGCCTGACCCGGACTTACGGAAATGACCTTGGGTCGGTACGCATCCCTGAAGTTGTTCACCATGCACCAGTCTGGCGGTGTGGGACGTGTTTTGGCCAGGGTGGCGGCAATCTCATGGGTAATGGTGGTTTTCCCGGTGCCTTCGGGACCGGTGACAATAATATGATAGCCGTCGCTTTTCATCTCAAGGCCAAAGGTGATGGCCCGGACTGCCCGCTCCTGGCCGATGACCTGGTCCAGGGGCAAGATCTCGGCAGTGGTCTCAAAATCAAAAATCAATGGATCGCACAACCGGCGCAGATCCGCCACAGGGACTTCATTGGGATGGGACAACATGAAACGCCTGCCTTGACGTTATGGGGTTCGGCAAGATGGACAAACATTCGAAAAGCCGTGATACGCCGGGTGCTGATGCGTTTCTGATTGCAAGCCAAAAAGTACGGCGTATGCGGGTTCCATACCATAGGATACCCCCGGATTCATCCCAAAAATCCCCTCATCTGATTCAAGGACAGTGTTCTGGGGGAAACCAAAAATAAAAAACCACTTCCGAGAAACTCAGAAGTGGCTGATGTTTTTGGTGGGCCGTATTGGAATCGAACCAATAACCTACTGATTAAGAGTCAGGTGCTCTGCCTGGTTGAGCTAACGGCCCTTTGAAACAAACGAATTCGCCTAATAACAGTTGACCCAAAAGGTTGTCAACCCGTTTTTAAATATCCAGTATCTGCGCCGGATCAGGTATCGGCCAGGCATCAAGTCAGATATCTGATTCGATATCTGATCTGGCACTTGGCCATTTTCCCGAACGCTTTTGCTGTTTTCGCCTGCGTTCTGATTTCCATTGGTTTTTTTCCCGTTCCGGGTGTTTTTCCGTCTTTTTTTCCCATGGGGCCTTGGGGGACAAATCCGGAAAATAACTGCCTGCATGAACCGGCGGAAGGGGGCGCACTTCAGGGGCGCGTTGGGATTTTGCGGACAGATCGTCTCTGGTTCGCAGTACCGGTCCGGTAAAGGTTCCCACCGGCAACTGGTCGGCCAGCAAAAGATTGCCATAACACTGAAGGGTCACATTATACCGGATCAGATGGGAAAGATTGACGGTCAGCATCACCGGATCAGAATCTCGTCGCCGGCCGATCCGAAGGGCCATTTCCGGTTCCCGGGAAAGTACAATGCCGGTTGCTGCTGCGGGTTCCATCCCCCTTTCCAGAACCACCGGATATCGCCGGCGGCGAACAGCGTACCATGCAAGCTTTGGCAGATTGTTTTTTTCAGGTGGCTTTGGGGTGATCAACTGGTCCCGGTTTGTCGCACGGATTTGGTTTTCATCCATTTCAACCGGGCAGGGGGCCAGCGAATATACCACTTCAGCAAGGTCATGACGGCGGATATGGCGCCAGCCGTCTTCTTCATTCAGCGCCTGGAGAAGGTCTTTAATCCCCACAAAGCCGTTCTGATCCAGCACCAGTCCCAGTTCATCGGGATTTCGGCCCAGGACAGCGGCAAGGCGTTTTGCCAGTTTTTCCACATGGTGGCGATTTTTCATGGGAAAGGGGAATCTTCCCAGCCTCTCCACCTTTGGGGGAGGAAAGAGGGCAGGATAAAAATCACATTTTTAAATACAATGCCCTTATTTTTTCCGGTGTCATGATGGTTTTCCAGTCTTTGCCCAAGGCATTTTCCCACAAAGGTTCCATGACCAGGGCCACCCTCACCATGGTGTCAAGCTGGGCCTCGGAAAGATTGGCCGTGAGGTTTCGGGGAAGGTCGATATTGCTTTTTTCCATCATCCGGCGAAATTCCCGGACGCCCTGGGGATAAAACTCCTCAAGATAATCAAACACAATGCTGTTGCCGATGCCGTGGTGGGTGCCCAGCACAAAGGCAAGGCCATAAGACATGGCGTGGCAGACGCCCACTTGGGAATAGGCGATACTCATGCCGCCGCAATAAGAGGCCATCATCAATTTGTCATCTGCATCAGGAGGGTCTGACAGAAACACGTCTTGGCACAGGGCCATGGCTTTTTCGCCATAGGCCTGGGAAAAACTGTTGAGAAAGGTGCCTTCAAGGGATTCCACGCAGTGGATGTAGCAGTCCATGCCGGTATAAAACCGCTGGGGATTGGGTGCGCCGGCAATGAGTTCCGGGTCCAGGATAATCTGGTCAAACACGGTATGATCGGAGTTGATGCCCAGTTTTTTTTCAGGTCCGGTGAGAACCGTGGTTCTGGAAACTTCAGCGCCAGTGCCGGCAAGGGTGGGAATGGCCGCATGGTAAACCGCTGGATTTTTGATGAGATCCCACCCCTGATAATCAGCGGATGAGCCGGGATTGGTCAGCATCAACGATACGGCCTTGGCCAGATCCATGGTGGCGCCGCCGCCTATGCCGATCACCCCGTCCGGAAGATTGGCGGGTTTGTCGGCCATATAGGTTTTGACCTGATCTCTTAATTCATCCACATATTTGGTCTTGGGTTCGTCTTTTGTGCTGACCCAGATGAGAAGATCGTCCTTTTCAAGGGGAAGCCTGTTTTTGAGACTCGTGTTTTCAAACACATCATCCACCAGAAACACCATTACCGACCGGTCACGGCTGCGTTTTTCCTTTAAAATATCGGAAACCTGGGCAAAGCAGCCTCGGCCGAAAACCACTCTGGACACCATTTTAAAATTGCGGAACATGATCTGTTTTCCTTATTTTCGAGATATGCGGGGTTTCAAATCCCCTTGAGCACCGTTGTCAGGGCCTGAATCCGTTTGTCAAGGTCAGCATCCGTCCACCCCAGCTTGATCTGGAGGGAAATTGTCCGCTCAATCAGGGCATCGGATTTGGGAACCGCAACTTTTTTGAAATCCGGGAAGTTGGGAAGGGCCTGGACGGCCAGCCGGGCAGGGGACTTGAGATCCTTGAAATGATGCCATTTTCGAATGTAGTGCCAGTTGTTGTCAAACCAGTGAAAACAGCCGTCCACGCCTGCGGCGCCAAGGGCTTTGACGGCCTGCCGGGTTTTTTCGAGGTTTGGCAGCAAAAAGGTGAGAAAGGTCGCAGAATCGCCGGAAGGGTCGGGAAGGGTCCGGAAGGTGATGCCGGGAATTTTTTCCATGGCGGTTTTGAGGACCGCCTTGTTGCGGCGCTGAATCTCCAGTATCCGGTCCAGCTTGCGAAGCTGGGCCAGTCCCACAGCCGCGTTGAGCTCGCAGATGCGATAGTTGGTCCCCACGGTCACATGATCTTCAGCGCCCCGGTCAGAACCGATATGGTCATGGCCATGATCGGAATACGCATCAGCCGTAAGGTACACTGCATTTTCATTCGTCACCACAGCACCGCCCTCGCCGCAGGTGACGGTTTTAACCGAATCAAAGGAAAAGCATCCAGCCTTTCCGAAACCGCCCACGAATTTTCCCTGATGGGATGCCCCGAGACTCTGGCAGGCATCTTCAATGAGAACCAGTCCTTTTTGGTCGCACAGGGTTTTCAGCTCATCAATGCGCGCCATGGCACCGCACATGTGAACAGGCAGCACGGCTTTGGTGGCTGGGGTTAGAGCCGCTGCCACGCCTTCCGGAGACAGGCACAAGGTATCGTCGATTTCGGCAAATACCGGAATCGCACCGGCCATGATCACGGATTCGATGGTGGCCACAAAGGTAAAGGGCGGAACAATGACCTCATCTCCGGCACCGATACCGCAGGCGGCAAGGGCAAGGGAAAGGGCCATCGTACCGTTGGCGCACAGGTGCGCGTATCCGACCTCCAGTTTGTCGGCCAGAAGGGCTTCCATTTCGCGGGCCTTCCACCGGCCTTTTCGGGCAGCGTCAAATCCGTACCGAAAAAGGACGCCGGTTTCCAGCACCTCATTGACTTCTTTACGTTCTTCATCACCGAAAATTTCAAATCCGGGCATGTGCATTCTCCGTTTAGCCGGTGCGGACAAAGGTTTTTTCCGGATGTGGAAAATTGTCCGTTATCCTTTTAAATTCTTTCCGTTCGGCGTTTTTTTGGAAAAATAGTCTTTGTAATAATACTCAATTGCCATTCGCGCGTACTGGGTGGCACGGGTGCCGATATAGTCTCCATGGCCCACCATGGCCGCCACCACAATTTTTTCTGTTCCTTGTTTTTCCGTGGCAAATCCCACAAACCAGTCAAACCGGGTATCTTTTTCACGATTGGAAATGGAACCGGTTTTTCCGCCGATATCCAGCTTGGAAAGGGTGGTGTCGCGTGCCTGATCCCGAAATGTTTTTCTGCCGGTTCCGGATGTGACGGTGGCCACCATGAGCCGCTCCAGGACCTTTGCGGTTTTCGGAGAAACTGCGGCCGGCAGAAAGCTGGGGCGGGTCTGATAGATACAGGTACGGGTATCATCGGCAATGACGTCGATCAAGGTGGGCTCCACAGGTTTTCCCCGGTTGACCACTGTGGCTGCGATCATGGCGCCGTGAAGGGGTGAGATCAGGGTCTGCCGGTTGAATCCGCTGGCGATTTCCGCCAGGTGGTATTCGTCGTCCGTCAGGGTCAGATGGCTGGTGGGCCATGGAAGTTCAAATTCCACATCTTTATTGAACCCAAACGCAGTACCCATCTTTTCCACCGCATTCCGATCCAGGTAGTGGGTGCCGATTTTTCCGAATACCGGATTGACGGACTGGGCAAAGGCATCCTGAAGGGTGATAAACTGAGTGTGGGCAGGGTTGGCATGGGTCAATTGGCGTTTGTACAGGGTATATTTACTGCCGTTGAAGGCAAAACGCGACAGGTGGGTATAGCCTTTTTCTTCAACAGCCGCTGCCGCAGTGATGATTTTGAAAAGGCTGGCAGCGGGAAATGCGGCGGTCAGGCAGGGGTTCTCATCGGCATTGACCTTGTTGAAACCGGTCATGGCCAGCACCCGGCCGGTTTCCGGGGACATCACCACAATGCCGATATACCGGGAGTTGACTCGGTCCAGCCGGCTTGTCAGATACTGGTGCAAATCCGGATCCAAGCTGGTTTTTACCGTATAGAGCCGGTTTCCGAAGGCCATCTCCACCGGCTGGGCGGAAACCGGGGAAAGGCAGCTTCGGTCAATGAGATACCGGACATCGGACTTTCGAATCTGGTGACTGGCATCCGATACCTGGCTGAGTGACCTGGACGTTATGGAACGCTTTCCCAGTGATGCTTCGCCGCTTCGGAATACCAGCATCCATCCGATCCCCAGAAACAAAATCAGAAGTCCGATCCATATCAGCAATCGGACCGAAAATCGGAATGACTGTTGGGTCCTCGGGTTTCGGGACCGGTTACCCGGTGCTGAACGGCTGTTTTGTCGCAGGTGGTTCTGGTACGTCTTCCATCGGGGATAATCGGATAAGCGACTGTTACTTGGTCGGTAAATGTCTGTCATCTGAAAACCGTTTTGAGAAGGGTCCGTATCAGCGCAGCGGCGTTCCCGGGGGAACGGTCCGGTCCAGCGTGGCCACGGTCACACCGGTTTCATCGGTCGCTGCAATCAGCATGCCTTTTGATAATACACCCATGAGTTTGGCAGGCTTGAGATTTGCCACAAGAATAACCTGCTTTCCCACCAGGGACTCGGGGGTGTAGTGTTCCGCAATACCCGACACAATGGTCCGGCGTTCGCCCATGTCCACTTCTAATTGAAGCAGTTTTTTTGCCTTGGGAACCGGCTGGGCAGAAATAACAGTGCCCACCCGCAAATCAACTTTTAAGAAATCATCAAGGGTAATTTCCGGTTTGAAGGCGAGGGCAGGTGCTTTTTCAGAACCCGATGCCTCAGCTTCATCAGCATGGGGTTTGGTTTTTTCCACACGGGGGAACAGGGAAATGGCTTTTCGCAATTTATCGCCGGACCTAAGCCCTTTCCACACCGTGAGGCGGTTCATCTTGAAGAAATCATCGGTTCCGCTCATCCCCAGGTGCTTTTGCATGGTGATGGCCGTGTCTGGCATGACCGGGTAGATGAGCCCCGAAATAATGCGCAGTCCTTCCAGGAGATGGCGGATCACCGCTTCCAGTTGTTTTTTTGAAGACGGTGATTTGGCCAGCACCCAGGGGGCTGTGATGTCCACATACTTGTTCATGTGGGTGATAAATTCCCAGACCGCGATAAGCCCTTTGTGAAAGGCAAAGCTTTCCATGGCCTGATTATAGGCGAAAATGGCGGTTTCGGCATTTTTTTTCAGCCCCAGGTCCATTTCTTCTTCAATATCCGGAGCTGCTTCGGGAATCACGCCGTCAAAATACTTGATGGCCATGGAAATGACCCGGGAAAACAAATTTCCCAGGTCATTGGCCAGATCCGCATTGATCCGTTGGATCAGGGCTGTTTCGCTGAAATTGGAATCAAGCCCGAAGGTCATGTCCCGCATGAGAAAAAACCGGAACGCGTCGGTCCCGTAAATATTTTTCATCTCCAGAGGATCAATGACATTGCCCACGGTTTTGCTCATCTTATTTTCTTCCACATTCCAGTACCCGTGGACATTGAGGTGCTGATAAAGGGGAAGACCTGCAGCTTTCAGCATGATGGGCCAGTAGATGCCGTGGGGCTTCAAAATATCCTTGGCCACGATGTGCTGAGCCACCGGCCAGTAGGTTTGGTATAAGTCCCTGTCCGGAAAGCCAAGGGCGGAGATGTAATTAAGCAGGGCGTCAAACCACACATAGGTCACATAATCCGGGTCAAAGGGGAGGGTGATGCCCCATTTGAGACGGGATTTGGGCCTTGAGATGCACAGATCCTCAAGGGGTTCCCGCAAAAACGCCAAAACTTCGTTTTTATAGCGGGTCGGCCGGATAAAGTCCGGATGGGTCTCAATGTGCTGGATAAGCCAGTCCTGGTATTTTCCGAGCTTAAAAAAGTAATTGGCCTCTTTGATGGTTTCCGGTGGGGCCTGATGGTCCGGACAACACCCGTCGACGAGTTCCCGTTCCATATAGAATCGCTCGCACCCGAAACAATAAAGCCCCTCATACTCGCTGAAGTAAATATCTCCGGAATCGTAAATCTGCTGGAGAATTTTTTCCACCACAGCAATATGGGCCGGATCGGTTGTGCGGATGAAGGCGTCATTGGAAATATTCAGTTCAGGCCACAGGTCTTGGAAAATCTTGCTGATGTTGTCCACATAAGCTCGGGGCGAACAACCTTCTTTCTGGGCAGCGCGGACAATTTTGTCGCCATGCTCGTCTGTTCCCGTGAGAAACCAGGTTTTGTCCGTATGCATGGAATGGAACCGGCGGGCCACGTCTGCCGCAACCGTTGTGTACGCATGTCCCAGGTGGGGACGGGCGTTGACGTAGTAAATGGGGGTGGTGATGTAAAATGGCGCGGTCATGTCGGAGACTTCCTCTTTCCGGCTTTATGCAATGATATCGTTCAGGCTGATTTCCACTTCTTCGCCATTTTCGACTTTTACCGACAGGCGGTTGCAGATGACATTGTGGCGGGTGACTTTTCCCGGGCCTTTTTGGGTGTTTACACGTTCTCCGATTTTGGGAAAATCAGCCTTGAGATCACGGTAAATGTCGTTTTCAAAGGTCAGACAGCACATGAGGCGGCCGCACTGACCGGATATTTTGGTGGGGTTGAGAGACAATCCCTGCTGCTTGGCCATCCGGATCGATATGGGGTCAAATTTTTCCAGAAATGAGGTACAGCAGAAAATACGCCCGCACCGGCCGATACCGCCGCACATTTTGGCCTGGTGGCGGATTCCCACCTGGCGCATCTCAATCCGCACATGAAACGCTTTGACCAGAATCTTGACCAGCTGGCGAAAATCCACTCTGCTCTCGGCCGTAAAAAAAAAGGTCAGCCGGCTGGCGTCAAAGGTGCTTTCCACGGAAAACAAATTCATGGGAAGCTCCAGGGACTTAATGTGCTGCAGGCAAAAGGCGTGGGCTTTCTGTTCGATTTCCCGATTATGGTCCAGTTGTTCCTGGTCCTTTTCGGTTAACCGGCGCAGAACTTTTTTAAGGGGTTTGGGAGGCGGCAGAGAAAGATCAACAGGTTCCGGCGGCGCCACGACCGTGGCAACTGCCTGTCCGTTTTCGGTTTCCACAACCACCTGATCCCCGGCATCGGGAAAAATCACGTCACAGGAAAAATCATAGATTTTCCCGCCGCTTTTAAATTGAACGCCCACTTTGCGGGCTGGATTTTCATTCATGGGGACACGTTTTGGGTTGAGTTCAGCTTTCCGATCATTTTCAGGAGCATGGCATCCAGGGTCAGTCTGGCATTGGCGTTGGCCAGAAGGGCGGCTTTGGCCTCCAGAACCGCTTCCATCTGCCGGAGCCGGTGTTTCAGGTGCTTTTTGGGCGCACTGTCCCGGCAGTGGGAAAGCGGGTCCCGGCCAAGGACCTGCGAGGGATCAATGTCTGCCACCACAAGATCCCGAAGCCACATCAAAAGGGTATCCAACGTGTCTTCAATCCATTCTTTTCTGGCGGCCAGTTTTTCGGAAAACAGGAGCCATGCACGCAAATCCGTATCTCGATCTCCCGTCAGCCGGTCCATGACCCGAATGACCCAGTTCCGGCGGGATTGCCATCCAAGGTCCAAAAGGGTTTTGGCGCGGGTGTAACTGCCGCCGCACAAGGGGGCCACCTTTCGGGCGGTTTCCGGATCAATTCCGTCACGGGTTGTCAGCAAGGTTTCAATGACGCTTTCGTTAAGGGGCATGAAGCGAACTTGCTGGCACCGGGAAACCACTGTGGGCAAAAGATCGGCAGCCTCCACAGCCGTCAAAATCATCAGGGTCCGGGGCGGCGGTTCTTCCAGGATCTTTAAGAGCGCGTTTGCTGCTTCCGGATTCAGGGCTTGGGCATCGGACAAAATCACCACCCACTGCCTTGCCTCATGGGGCCTTAAGGACAATGTCCGCAGCAAGGTCCGAATCTGGTCAATCCGGATGACCGATGCGTGCGGCGCAATGGAGATGATGTCCGGATGAAGGCCTTCGGCGATTTTTCTGCAGGATTTACATTCCCCGCAGGCGTCCGCCATACTTGGGTCAAGTGCGTCGGAAGTTGATGCGTCCGAATTCAGCATTGCCGGTTCAGAATGATCGGGACCCGGAAAAACAGCATCCGTCCGATCCTTACGATTGCTTAAGGCCAGACAATTACACGCCATGGCAAATGCCGTGGCAGCTGTTTTTTTTCCAACGCCGGCATTTCCGGTAAAGAGCAGTGCATGGGGAAATGCGCCCCTGCACACAAACCGTTTGAGCAGCCCGACAGGGGACGCCTGGCCCAGAATAAAAGAAAATCCGATGGCTGTGGTCATGCCGATTCCATTTTAATCCCGGACCGGGTATGGTGTTCTGAAAAAGCGCAAAAAAACCGGAAAATACGTTAAAAAACAGACAAGCGCTTATCGATCTACCCGCTCTTTGAGTTCTTTTCCGGCTTTAAAAAAAGGCAATTTTTTGGGTTTGATCGTAACCTTTTCACCGGTTTTGGGGTTGCGGCCGGTATAGCTTTGATATTCTTTGACAAAAAAGCTGCACAGACCGCGAATTTCAACCCGTTCGCCCCTGGCCATGGCCTCAGTCATGCTGTCAAAGAAAATCTGAACGACTTTTGCCGCATCTGTTTTGGAGATATCAGCCTTGTTTTTTAACTCGGAGATCAACTCCAGCTTGTTCATTTGGACTCCTTCCGGACCTCTTGACGGTTCATCAAACGCTACCCCTATAGACTGTAACTTTATAAGAAGTCAAGTAGTTATGCGGATATTCCCATAAGTTTGTCCGCGTCCGCAGCGATAACCGATACAACGCGTTTTACTCGCGACATGAAACAGGGTTTTCTAACGAGGTGTAACAGTTTGAATTTATTATCAAACGAAGTTTTTCTGGTTATTAATATCAAATAATTTCAAAGTGTTAAAAGCTATATGCAGCACTATTGAATATTTTTAAATCAGCTTTGGAAAGGCCATTGCATACCCAAAACGGAGAGCTGTTTTTCGGTCATCAAAGGGCTTTCCCGTTCCTTTGGGGTATGATAGATATTACCTTTATTTTCAAGGAGAAAGAATTTTTTATCCAGGTATTTTACATGAGTGACATCCATATTGTGCTTGTTGAACCCCAGGGACCCATCAATGTGGGGTCCGTGTGTCGGGTGATGATGAATTTCGGTTTCAAGGCGCTCCGGCTGGTGAATCCCTGCCCGGCGTATCATTCCCTTGAGGCCCGCCGCATGGCGCTGAAAGCTGAATCCATTCTTTCAGACGCTGCTATTTTTCCCACCCTGGCCGATGCTGTGGCAGATTGTCACCTGATTTTCGGCACCACCCGCCGGTTCGGAAAATACCGGGAAGACTTTCTTTCACCCGAATCTGCGGTCCGGCAAATCTGGAGTCAGCCGCCGGGCATTCGGACCGCCTTTGTGTTTGGCCGTGAAGATCGGGGGCTGCATACAGCCGAGCTGGATCTGTGCCATTTTTTTGTGACCATCGGAACAGATCCGGCCTATCCGTCGCTGAATCTCTCCCATGCTGTGGCCCTTATTCTTTATGGGCTGAAAACAGTGGAAAATACCTATCCCCATCCGGAAACCCAGCCCATTGCAATGCCTGCCGAAAGCCGGGACATTGAGCTTATGTTCCAGCATATGCGGCGCACGCTTCTGGACATTGACTATCTGGACGAGCAGAACCCGGATCATATTTTACGTGCCTTCAGAAGACTTTGGGGGCGAGGTGGCCTGACCGGTCGTGAGGTCCGGATTCTTCAGGGATTATGGAACCGGATTGACTGGATGGCGGGCCAGTTAAAAAAAGGATCTCCATGAGATTTCCCACTCCAAAACGATTTGACCTGATCAAACGCCTGATTCTGGACTGTCGCCTGCTGGCGGGCCTGATCAAAGACTACATCACCGGCCGTTATCGAAATGTATCGGCCCTGTCGGGTGTTATCTGTGTTCTGATGCTGGCCTATATTGTCATTCCCATGGATCTGGTCAGTGATTTTATTCCTGGTTTCGGCCAGTTGGACGATGTGGCGGTTTTTCTTGTCGGCCTGGGGTTTCTGGAAAAAGACCTTTACCGCTACCAGGCATGGAAAAAAGAAAAATCCGATCCCCAGACAACTGACGATCCAATGAACCCCGATTGACAACATCCGAACATCGTCCAAATAAAAAAAGAAAGGAGAGCGGAAAATCTCTCCGCTCTCCTTTTGGATCAGAATTGGACTGGCTTAAAAAAGGCAGATTCGGCGCTTAGTTGCCGGTGGCTGCCTTGTGGGTTTTGATTTCGACCTTTTCGGTCAGTCCCTCGTAGTATTTGCGCAGAATCACAACGACTTCGTCGCGTCCGAAATGATCCGGAAGCTGCATGTTTTCGGAGAGCATCTTGCGGAGCATGGTGCCGGACAGGAGGACGCGGTCGTCCTTGCTGTGGGGGCAGGTGCGCAGGGAAGCCATGCCGTCGCATTTGTGGCAGTAGAAGGTCCAGTCGATCTTCAGCGGTTTGCAAAGCAGCGCTTTTCCGCCACCCGGGGTGGGGATTTTGTCGAAAATGGTCTGGGCTTCGAACATGCCGTAGAAATCGCCGACACCCGCGTGGTCACGGCCGATGATCATTTTGGAACATCCGTAGTTCTGGCGGAAGGTGGCGTGCAGCAGGGCTTCACGCGGACCGGCATAGCGCATATCCAGGGGATAGCCGCCCTGAATCACATTTTTCTCCACAAAATAGTTTTTCACCAGCGCGTCAATACATTTCACCCGGACTTCAGCCGGGATGTCGCCGGGTTTCAGGTTTCCGACCAGAGAGTGAATGTAAACGCCGTCACACACTTCCACAGCAATTTTGCACAGATATTCATGGGACCGGTGCATGGGGTTTCTGAGCTGCAGGGCAGCAATATCGCTCCAGCCGCGTTCTTCGAACAGTTTCCGGGATTCGGCCGGGCGATGGTAAACGCCGGCATACTTGGTGGGATATTCGCCTTCGCTGAGGACCTTGACCGGGCCAGCCAAGTTGAATTCTTTCTGGTTCATGACCATCTGGACGCCGGGATGATCGTCCTTGGCGATTTTCCAGAACTCTTCCACCGTCGGGGTGCCTTCGCCCATGAAAGTTTTTTCGCATTCCCATTTTTTGTCGGCGTCGGTCATCTCGTATTTCTCGGTGACCTTCATGGTGGCCATGATCTCTTTGCCTTCCGGATCGTACAGTGCCACTTCATCGCCAACATTAACGGCATCCGCGTCTGCTTTGGAAACATCCAGACACACGGGAACCGGCCAGAAGGTGCCGTCAGCGGTTAGGAAGTTTTCGCAAACGCCTTTCCAGTCCGCCTTTGTCATAAAGCCGGTCAGCGGGCTGAAACCACCGATGCCGATCATGATGAGATCACCTTTGACGCGCGGCGTAATCTCGATCTGTTTCAGTCCGGCCGCCTTTTTGAGTTCGGCTTCTCTTTCCGCGCCTTCAAGCAGGCATACGGTCAGGCCCTTTCCACCATGGGGGGGGAGCAGTGTTGACATGAGTTCGATCTCCTTTCAAGTTGATTTTTTATTTTCACAATCTGTATGCACAGATGGGTCGCCGGGAGGAAAACTGAGAATATTTTGGATACCAATCCCTATTTGGGAACCGGTTTTTTGTCAAGCATATTCCTTTCGTCTGCCAGGGATAAGTGAGAATCGGGCAGCGGACATCAGAGAATCGTGATGAGCATTCGTGTCCCCACACCCATCAGCAGAACGGCAAAAATTTGTTTGAGCCGGTCCACCGGCAGGCTGTGGGCCAGACGGACGCCCAAGGGGGCAGTGAACACACTGGCCACAACAATTCCAAGCAGCGCCGGCAGGTAAATATAGCCCAGACAATGGGGCGGCAGATCCGGGACAGACCATCCATTGTAGATATAACCAATGGTCCCGGCGATGGCGATGGGAAAGCCGATGGCCGCCGAGGTGCCGATGGCGTGGTGGACCGCCATGTTGCACCAGACCATGAATGGCACAGACAGGGTGCCGCCGCCGATTCCCACCAGACTGGATACCGCGCCGATCACGTTTCCCACGCCGAACATGGCCGGATACCCGGGAATGTGGCGAGACGGTTTGGGTTTTTTGTTGATCAGCATCTGAACCGCCACATAATACAGAAAAACCACGAAAAATCCTTTGAGGAACCGGGTGGACAACTGGGCTGCAATGCAGGAGCCGATAAAGGTGCCGGTAAAAATGCCGATGACGATTTTCTTCACCACATCCCAGTGAACAGCCCCGCGTTGATGGTGGGCCCAGAAACTGGAAACCGAGGTGAACATGATGCTGGCAAGGGATGTGCCCAGGGCCAGATGCATGGTCATGGTGTCCGGGATATTGACCCAGGAAAAACACAATACCAGCATGGGGACAATGACCAGTCCCCCGCCAATGCCCAGAAGACCCGCCAGAATGCCGGCCACTACGCCCACCAAAAGGTACATCAGCAAAATTGTTGTCATGCCCCTGCTCCCTATCGGTTAAAAAGCTGACAGCCTGTTTATCCCCACAGGATTTCCGGTGGTTTGCGCTGGGGCAGACGGTGGTATTTCACCGCTGAATAGCCGATCATCAGGGTATAATAAAACGGATAGTCCGGTAAAATCCCCAGATCCGTCCTCAGGGAAGGGAGTGCTTTGAGGGCGCCCTGGAGCATGCCGGCCCAGCAGGTTCCCAGGCCAAAACCGGGTGCGGCCAGTTCCAGGTAGGAAAGGGCCAGGGTCAAGTCCACCAGGCCGTTTCTGGCCATCGCCGGCGCCATGGCCACCACCAGGCCCGGCGCAGAATGAAAAATGGAGTCCACGCCGTTTTCCCAGTTTTTAACGGTTCTGTCCATGTAGGGCGGCGCGGAAGCTTTGTCGTTTTCCAGCCACTGTCGTATCCAGTCAACCACTTTTGCAGCAATAGACCTGATCTGATTCTGATCGTCAATTACCCGCCACTTCAGAAGCTGAACGTTGGCCGCGGTTGGGGCATACCGTGCAATTTCAATCAGTTGCTGCAGATCCGCCCGATCCACTGGACGGGATTTAAATCGCCGAACCGACCGGCGCGACCGCAGAAACTGTTCGGCCTGGACCGGTGAAACAGAAAGGGCTGGATCTATCGCCGGTGATTCGGAAAGTCGAACCTCGGCATGATCCATGGCTCCGTGGGGACAAATGGCCACGCAATGGCCACAGCGAAGACACCCTTTTTCGCCCCTGGGTTTGAGTTCGGGATAATGTCCGGGTCCATCAAAGAGGATGATTCCCGCCGGACAGTCCATGGCGCACAGTCCGTCCTGACGACACTTTTGCGTATCCACCCTTAAAAAGGCCATGTGTAGGTCCTCCTGTGAAAAAAACCGAAATGCCCATCATTGGGAATCTTCAGGCTTGTCATTTTTGGGCCATCCCACCGATTGAAGGATAAAAATTTTGTATCCGTCCGGCAGGGTCAGTATGCCGTCCAGTGCCCGCGCGCCCGTATTTTTCACCACATTGGAAAGTCCGGCAGATGCGCAGTACAGGCCGGCGTTTTGATATAATGAGCCCACATGCATGCCGGCAAAGGGGTCTTTTTCCGGCGCGGCATACAAAAGGGTCATGGGCGCGTCGCCCACTTTGGTCGTAACATTCTGGTCCAGAACCCGGCCCAATATGTTTTTCACCGCATCATAGCGCCAGACACCGTTTTCAAGGACCACATAGACCTCCACGGCCTGTGTATTCTTGGCAGTGGGAGCAGTCCGCTGGCCATCTTTCCGGTTGATGCCCCAGGTGGCCCAGAGCAAGTTACTGGTTTCCTGTAAAGAAACATCCGCATCACTGAAAACGCGATCTGACCGACGTGCGAAAAGCGCTTCCATCAGCGGTTTTCCACCGGTGGTCTGGGGAGTGGGAAGAACAATGACATCTGCCTTGACGGCATCGGCGGCAAGGACCGGGGTTCCGGAAAAAACAAACAGCACCGCAACGGCAAACAGAAGAGCAAGGGATAATGTCTCACGACTCATGGCGGATCTCCTTTACCAAACTAAGATTTAAATAAAAACTGCGGCGTTGTTACGCATGGTCCTTACTGCCCGAATGCAGAACAAGACAGGTGATTTCAGCGGGAACGCCGATACGAACAGCAAAACCAGGCCAGAGACCGGCACCCGGACTGACATACAGCTTCATGGAACCAATCGTATACCATCCCCGGGAAAATCCGTCATTTGCCCGTTTGATCAGTGGGCCCAGGCCGATGACATGACCGCCGTGGGTGTGGCCGGAAAGTTGCAAGTCCGCGCCGGCGTCAGCCGTGTCACGGGCTGTCTTGGGCTGATGGGCCATCACAAGGGTGAAGGCGCCGTCCGGCGCGCCGGAAAGGGCGGCCCTGATATCGGGCTGGGGCTGTCCGGACCGCCGGGCCACAGGATCTGTAATGCCGGCAACCACAAGGGACTCACCGTTAATGGTGAGAACCGTGTGGGCATTGGCCAAAAGATTGAGATCCATCTTTTTGAAAACAGGTCGCCACTGGGAAAGCCCGGAATAATATTCATGATTACCCAGACAAGAAAAAATGCCGTACCGGGCCTTTAGCCGGGTTAGTGGCACAACATCATTTTTTCTCCTGGAAACCGGTCCGTCGACGATGTCACCCGTCAATAAAATCAGATCCGGGTTCATGGCATTGGTTTTTCGAACAATGGCCTCGGCCCTGGGCCGGGTGAGGAGATCGCTGATGTGAAGATCCGTCAGCTGAACCACCTTCAGTCCGTTCAGTGCTTTGGGCAAACGGGGGAGAAAAACATCCTGGATGCGGATGTCCGGCACCCGGATCCCCTGCCAGATGCCGTATGCGCCGATGGCAAGGGCCATGATGCATAATCCGGTTACCCGTTTCCAGTCAGGAAAGGGAAGCCGCGCATGGGGAAAGCCGAACCGGAACACCCACAGCATCCCCTTCACCAGATCGTGGATGAACAGCAAAAGAAATAAAATGAGCAGGCTGCCAAAAAGCCATCCCAGAAATGCCAGTACTGGCATGGGTAAATCCGGTGACGCCATGCCGCCGAAAAATCGCCTGAAGAAAAAGTGCTGCTGGGAAATCAGCAGAAACACACCGCCGACTGCGAGTTTGATGGACCCGTGTAGCGGGATTGAAAAAAAAAGCCGGAAGAAAATATAAAGGCAAATGGCCAGGGTGCCAAAATGGAAAAAGAAAAACATATACCTCTCAATACTTGGGAAAACCCTCTTTAAAGATATCAAATTTGATCATTATACCACGATCAGGGGGTATCGCCAGAAAAATATGGATCCGCAGGTTCTTGACGGATGGGTTAAAATACAGTATTTTTTAAAAATATAACCGATCGGTAAAATTTTTAAATGCCATGACACAACAGATCAAGATAAGCTTTCCCATCGAGTTTTTCGGTGTGGAAGCCCTGGGGCGGGCCATCAAAAAAGTGCGAAAGCTCAGGGGGATGAGTCAGTATGACCTGGCCCTCAGGACCAACACCAGTACGAAGTTTATCAGTAATGTGGAAAACGGCAAAGATACAGCGCAGCTGGGAAAGGTTCTCTTGTTGGTACGGGTTCTGGACATGGGGACACAGTTGATTGATCTCAGAGACGGGAATCACTTATGAAAGACAAAAAAAATCTGATGGTCCAGTGGGATGGTGAAACAGTGGGGATTCTTGCACCCCACCGGAAGGGTCAGGTGAAATTTTCCTATACGCCGGAATGGATCGAAAACCATAACCTGCCGGTTTCACTTTCCATGCCCTGTGCTGACGTCTCCTTTGACAGCAGAAAAAGTACGGCGTTTTTCGAAAATTTTCTGCCCGAAGCTGATATCTATAAAGAACTGTGCCGGGAAGCCAGAATTGACGGCGTGGACACCTACCAGTTTCTCCGGGTTTTCGGACAGGAGTGTGCAGGTGCCCTTGTTATCTTTCCCGAAGGCGAACCCCCCGAGAGCCCCCTTCCGGATGCCTACCGTGACATTACCGATGATCTGGAAGCCATCCTGGAAGCCAGTGACGGGATACCGTCAAGCAGCCTGATGGCGGAAACCCAAACCCGATTGTCCATTGGCGGCGCCCAGAACAAACTGCCCGTTGTTTTTGAAAATGAACGGTTTTTGGTGCCGGCAGACAAATCCTATGCGCCCACCACAGCGATTCTCAAGCCCGCAACCGCTTCATTTCCGAATTTGCACCGCAATGAAGGGTTTTGCATGGCGCTTGCCCGCGAGGTGGGGCTCCAAACCCCGGATACGGAAATTCTGCAAATCGGAAATCACCACGCCTATCTGGTCACACGATATGATCGCAAGCCTGCGGAAAACGGTGTTGCCCGCATCCACCAGGAGGATTTTTGTCAGGCCATGGGACTCGGCCGTTTGTACAAATATGAGAAAGAAGGCGGGCCCGGGTTTTCCGCGTGCGGCAAAACGCTCCTCCATCCCCTTATTTCGGAAAATGCCGTGGTTCGGGAAAGTTTCATCCGGTGTGTGCTGTTCAACTACATTATCGGCAACTGCGATGCGAACGGAAAGAATTTTTCTCTCCTTTATCGCGATAAGAAGAATGTGGAGCTGGCACCCTTTTACGACCTGTCCTCCACCCGGGTCTATCCTGAATGGACGAAAAAATGCGCCATGGCCATCGGAAAAACATTCCATATTGACAGGATTGCACAGCAGTCCTGGAAACAATTTGCCGTGGATATGAACATTCGGCCGAATTGGTTGTATGAACTGATGGAAGAATTCCACGGTGCTGTTGCATCTGCCGTGGAGCCCCTGGCAACAGCCCATGAACAACAATATGGCGCGTCGCCCATTTATGAGTCCCTTGTGGACGTTGTCAAAGAAGGATTAATCCGGCTGGGCCGCATTGTCGAAAGCAAGGGCTAATGGCACGGGCTTGGGAACTGTCTGAAGAATACCAGAAGATTACTCGGTTATATCAGTAACAAGCAAGTGAACACCAAAGCCAGCCATGGCTACTTGGTAAGTGCGTCCTGCCGTGAAATCGTATGTCAGGGGGATGTTTCTCCTTTGAATCCACGCCCTGTTCATCGTCTGATCATAATCGACCATAAAGGTATGTTCACCGGCGGGAAGCTGCACGGAAAACCAGTAATCTCCAAAATCAGATGACCAATTCACTTCTTTTTCATCGAAATTTTTTACTGTAAGGTTGCCTGCAAATTTTATGGTGCACAGTTCTTCAGGTGGAACAGAGGTCGCATATGGTATTTGTGTAGTGGCGGAAAGGCAGCCGGTTAGCAGGAAAACAGAACACACGATAATTAAACATAGACGCAGGGTGATACTGGAAGTGTGCATCTTCATGGAGTCTCCTTTTCCTTTTGAAGCCGCGGATTTCGTTTTTTCAGGATATACTGGATTCCCTTCCCCACTTTTGCGAGGATGACGTTCCTGGGTGGGAATGACCGGAACTGGGCATCGTCAAGTTTGCCTTGGACAGTATTACTTGATCATAACGCGCAGTCAGTATGAGGTTATCTGATTCTCAGTCCTCATTCCGATTCACCCCACCGGCGAAACAGGTTGTGCTCAATATCAAAACAATCCAGCACTTTTCCGATGCTCTGGTGAATCAGATCCAAAATGGTTTGGGGCTGGTGATAAAATGCCGGCACAGGCGGAAGGATCGTTGCGCCAAGCTGGGCGGCAGTCACCATCAGCGAAAGATGCCCCTGGTGCAGGGGGGTTTCCCGGACCACCAGAACCAGCGGCCGCCGTTCCTTCAAGGTCACATCCGCAGCCCGCACCAAAAGATTTGCGTTAAAAGAATGGGAAATGGCTGACAGGGTTTTGATGGAGCAGGGAATCACGATCATTCCGGCTGTCTGAAATGAACCGCTGGCAATGGGAGCGGCAATATCGGTTTCGTCATAAAGGACAGTTGCCAGATCGCTAATCGTTTTCCGGGTGTGGGGCGTTTCAATCCGGAGTGTGGTTTCTGCGGCCCGGGTCAGCACCACATGGGTTTCATATCCCAGGTGCTTGAGAACTTTCAGGGTTTCCAGGCCGTAAATCACCCCGCTTGCACCGGTGATGCCGATGACCAGCCGTTTTTTGGATGATGGAGATGGGGGTGTCATGACGGCTCACCCGAATCTCTTACTATCCGGGAAGGCCCGTAGCGCTTTGCCAGCTCAGCATAGCAAAGGCCGGTACCGCCGAAAATATCCAGACTGCTGCCCACCGTAAAATCAATGTGTCCGCTTCCCAGTGCCTCGATCGTGTCAATATCTTTCTGGGCGGCAATCCCTCCTGCATAGGTAATGGGAATTTTCTGCCATTTTCCCAGAAGCGTTACCAGTTCAGTTTCAATCCCGGCACACCGGCCCTCCACATCCACCGCATGGATCAGAAATTCATCGCAAAACGCGGAAAGGCGGTCCATCAGGGCAGCGTTTACCGCTTCATCTGTCAGGGTCTGCCAGCGGTTGGTGGCCATCACATAGGTGTTTCCGCTTCGGCGGCAGCTCAAATCCAGCACCAGGCGGTTTTTCCCGATTTTCCGGCTCAGGGCAGAAAGCCGATCCATGTGAATCCGGCCGGCGTCAAACACCCAGGACGTGACAATCACATGGCTGGCGCCGGCATCCAACCAGCCGGGCGCATTGTCAATATCAATGCCGCCGCCGATCTGAAGCCCGCCGGGCCAGGCGGAAAGGGCAGATTTCGCAGCGTTTGTGTTTCCCGGCCCCAACTGAATCACATGGCCGCCGGAAAGGTTATCCCTGTGATAGAGTCGGGCAAACCAATCAGCGGGTTTTGTTGCTTCAAAATTGATTTTGAGAGAAGCATCAGCATGGTCGGACAAGGTGCCGCCGACAATCTGTTTCACCACGCCGGCGTGAAGGTCGATGCAGGGGCGAAAGCGCATGGCATCAGATCTTTCTTATGGGAAAAACTTGTGGAGTGCGGCAGCTGATGATGACGACAGGACAGCAAGCTGCCATGATTGTTCTTGGCGCATAGGAGAATGTCCTGATCCGGCTTGCGTGAGATCACCGGAAACGATATTGAAAAGTGGAGTTTCCGCAGGACAACAGATCCGGAATCTGTTCATTGGGCCGATCATGATCACCGGGTCCGAAAAGAGGGTGAGGCACATGCCCATGGTGATCCGGGATAAACAATTCGACCTTGGTAAAATTACAGGAAACCATTTGATTGTGCAAGAAAGTTAAAGTCCTGTGAGAATGAAATCCCCATCTTCATCCATGGAAAATGCACCCATTCAGTGAAAGAAAGGAAACACCATGAGTTCTGAAAAATGGTCTTCGGCACGAATTCTCCGGATGTCCGGTAACTACTGGGCTACCTGCGTGCTGCATACGGCAGTGGAACTGGATCTGTTTACCCGTATCGGACAGGGACGCGTGGATGGTCCGGCACTGGCCCGGCAGATCAATGCGCCAGAAGACGGGATGATCCGGCTTCTGGATGCGGTTGTGGCCATGGGCCTTCTCAACAAGGACCGGTACGGATACACCAATACCGAGGCGGCCAGCACCTGGCTGGATGCCCGTTCGCCCCACTATCTGGGGTTTATCATTCAGCACCACCATCACCTGATGCCCCTTTGGGCCAGGCTTCCGGACACCCTCCGATCCGGAAAACCCGGCGCAGATCCGGACCGGAAAAGGGGCCCCAAAGAGCGGCAGGCCTTTCTCATGGGCATGTTCAACCTGGCCATGGAACTGGCGCCTGCCATTGTGCCGGCTGTGGACCTTTCCGCCTGCAAAACACTTCTGGATCTGGGCGGCGGGCCAGGCACCTACGCCATCGAGTTTTGCCGTCACTACCCGAATTTGACCGCCACTGTGATGGATCTTTCCACCACCCGCCTGTTTGCCGAAGAAACAATCCGCCGCATGGGCATGGCAGATCGCATTACCTTTGTTGACGGCAATTTTCTCACTGAGGAGATTCCCGGAAAGTTTGACGCAGTGTGGATGTCCCACATCCTCCATGGTGATTCCCCTGAAGATTGTCATAAAATTGTAAAAAAAGCAGCAGGTTGTCTGAATCCCGGCGGAATGGCGGTCATTCATGAGTTTGTCTTGGCAGATACCCTGGACCGGCCGCTTTTTCCGGCGCTTTTTTCCCTCAACATGCTGCTGATGACCCAAGGCGGCCGGAGCTACAGCGAGTCTCAGCTGGCCGCCATGCTGACGGATGCGGGCCTTTACGATGTCGGCCGGATTCCCTGTCCGGAATCTGAAAACACCGGTCTGGTGAAAGGCGTCAAACCCGCATGAAGCCAAGCAGCGGAAAGCAATCCCATGGACATTGACGACGGCAATTGGCAAAAGCTTCTTATGGACGGCGCCGCACGTCTGGGTGTTTTTGTATCCCCGGACCATGCGGCTGCCATGGGGCGCCACGCCAGGGAGATGCTCCACTGGAACACGGTTTCCAATCTGACCACCATTGTTGACCCAGCGGCGGTGGCCCTGAAGCATTATGTGGACTCCCTTGCGGCGGCCAAGTTTGCGACACAAGGGGCAATTGTGCTGGATGCTGGATCTGGTGCGGGTTTTCCCGGAATTCCCTTAAAAATCCTGCGTCCGGATCTGACGGTGACCCTGGTGGACAGTGTCCGGAGAAAAATCTCTTTTTTAAATTATGTGATCAGCGTGTTGAAACTGGCGGGAATTACAGCAGTCCATGGCCGGCTTGAGGCACTGGGAAAAATGCCGGAATACCGGATGCGGTTTGATCAAGTGATCTGCCGGGCGTTTTCTTCCCTTGAAGAATTTGCGGCAAAGGGGCTTTTCTTTCTGAAGCCCGGCGGAATGCTTCTGGCCATGAAAGGTCCGCAGGCCTCCCATGATCACGAAACCGGAACCCTCCACCGCAGCGACATCATCTTTCTGGCCAAACATGCGTTCCGTATTCGGATGCATGCCTACGAACTGCCGTTTTCAGGAGACCAGCGCCTTCTTGTGCAATTGACCCTGATGGGACGGCAGCCATAACGGGTGGTGTCTGTTGGGTGGAAGCGGGATTTGGGCAGAGGAAGCGCAAAAAGGGGAGGGCGGTTTGTTTTCCGCCACTCCCCAAATGAGGATACAATAAAAATCTGATTTTAACGCTTGGAGAACTGGAACCGACCGCGGGCACCCTTTTGGCCGTATTTTTTACGTTCTTTGGCCCGGGGATCGCGTTTGATAAAGCCTGCCCGTTTTAATGACGGACGAAGATCCGAATCAAACAAAATCAGCGCTTTGGTAATACCGTGGCGAACCGCACCGGCCTGACCGGAGATACCGCCGCCATGGACACTCACAGTTATATCAAAGGAATCCGTAGTGTTGGTCAGGGCGAGTGGCTGGCGCAGAATCGCCCGTGCGGTCCCGATGGTGAAGTATTCATCTGCAGGGCGATCGTTCACCAGGATGGTACCGTTTCCCGGCTTGATCCAGGTTCTGGCAATGGCGTTTTTGCGTTTTCCAGTAGCGTAGTATGTTTTTTCTGTGGCCATGAAATTCCTCGGTCATTCCTTAATATGTATTAAAGCTGCAGGGGCTTTGGCTGCTGTGCCTCATGGGGATGTTGGTCGCCGGCATACACTTTGAGCTTTTTAAAGAGTTTCCGACCCAGGCTGTTTTTGGGAAGCATCCCCTTGACTGCGAACCGGATGATGTCTTCAGGCCGTTTTTCAATGAGCTTTCCGGCGGTGATGCTTTTCAGTCCGCCCACATACCCACTGTGGCGATAATAGAGTTTCTGGTCCATTTTTCTGCCGGTCAGCGTTACTTTTTCAGCATTGATCACCACTACCGAGTCCCCAAGATCCGCATGGGGTGTGTACAGGGGGCTGTTTTTTCCCCGCAGGGCAGCGGCAATCTGAGATGCCATCCGGCCAAGGACAGCACCGTTGGCATCAACGATCCACCATTTGTTCGGGTTGTCCGCGTTTGTCGCGCTGTAGGTGTACTTTTTCACTGTTTTGGCTCCTGTGTATTTCTTTGAATCCGGGGAGTATTAATGGACAATCCGCGGGATGTCAACCAGAATTCACAAGCAAAGGCGCTTTTGGATGAAAAATTCCATTCGCACGGGAGAGGTTGAAACCACCTGGCCGACCGTGATAGACACGGTTTTAATGATAGCCGGCGCATGGTTTCCGGTAAAGTGAGGATATATGACCCGAAAATCTCCCAAAACCCTGTTTGCCTGTCAATCCTGCGGGTATGAATCTCCCAAATGGATGGGCCGTTGTACGGAATGCGGGGCCTGGGATGCCTTTACTGAAACCCGGCGGCAAGCTGATTTTTCAAAAAACAGGACCCTGACCGACAGCCGCACCAATGTGCCGGTGCCCATTGATGATGCTCCGCTTCTGGATGAAGTCCGGCTTTCCACGGGCATCGGCGAGTTTGACCGGGTACTGGGCGGAGGGCTGGTGACAGGATCCCTGGTGCTGATCGGCGGGGATCCGGGAATCGGCAAATCCACCCTGATGCTCCAGGTCCTCCACGGCATTGCGGCAGCAGGTCAAAAGGCCCTTTATGTGTCCGGCGAAGAATCGGTCCGGCAGATTCGCCTGCGCAGCCGGCGGCTGGATATTGTGTCCCACACCCTTCTGGTGGTTTCTGAAATTGATCTGGACGCCATTTTGGCCATGGTGGAAGACCAGCGACCGGATGTGCTGGTGGTGGATTCCATCCAGACCCTGTTTTCCCCTGACCTCACATCTGCGCCTGGCAGTGTGAGCCAGGTCCGGGAATCTGCCATGCGGCTGATGCTCATGGCCAAACGCACGGGCATCCCCACTTTTCTGGTGGGCCATGTGACCAAGGACGGCGCCATTGCCGGTCCGCGGCTTTTGGAACACATGGTGGACACGGTGCTGTACTTTGAAGGGGACCGGAACCATATTTTCCGGATTCTCCGGGCTGTCAAAAACCGGTTCGGCTCCACCAATGAAATCGGCGTGTTTGAAATGAAATCCGCTGGGCTGTGTCAGGTGGAAAACCCGTCATCTGTATTTTTGTCTGAACGGCCCGCGCAGTCTGCCGGGTCTGTGGTCACATCCACCATGGAGGGCACCCGTCCGATTCTGGTGGAACTTCAGGCCTTGGTGGCCAACTCCCATCTGGGAACTCCCCGGCGGACCATTCTGGGACTGGATGCCAACCGGGTGGCCTTGTTGGTGGCGGTGATGGAAAAGCAATTGGGCATGCAGCTTACGGGTCACGACATTTTCATGAATGTGGCCGGCGGTGTGAAAGTTCTGGAGCCTGCGGTGGATCTGGCCATTGTGGCGGCGGTGGCGTCCAGTTTTCTGGACCGTCCGGTCCGGCAGGACACCCTTGTAATGGGAGAGGTGGGGCTTGCCGGTGAAATCCGGGCTGTGGGGAACATCGAAAACCGGGTCATGGAGGCGAAAAAAATGGGATTTTCATGCTGTGTGGTGCCGCTGGGCAGCATGAAACGTCTGAACCTGCCAGAGGGCCTTCATGTGGAAGGGGTGTCCGCCATCAGGTCTGCGGTTGATTACTTGTTCTGATGGACAGAGTTGTCTTTGGGTCTCTCTTTTCTCTCGCCAATGAACCGTCAACCTGTTTATTCCATTGATAATAATATCGCCGGAAGGGCTGGCGCTTGACTTGAACCAGGTGAAACGATATGAACCGGCAGTCTCGAAACCCGGGAAATCCATGGGCGGATCACTATACCCGCCAGGCCAAACACGACCATTTTGCGGCTCGGTCCGTCTACAAACTCCAGGAAATCCAGAAAAAATACCATATTCTGCGAAAAGGAGACCGGGTTCTGGACCTGGGATGCGCGCCGGGTTCATGGCTTCAGTTTGCCGCCGCTGAGGTAGGAACAACGGGCCGGGTGGCAGGAATTGATCTTTCTCCGGTCACGCTTACGCTTCCGGACCATGTCACCGTGGTGACCGGTGATGTGGCGGACTTTCCCTCCCATCTGTCCCGGCTGGAAATGATGCGGGTTCATGTGGTACTCAGTGATATGGCGCCTTCAACAACCGGAAACGCGTTTGTGGATGTGGCCCGTTCCGTTGGACTGGCCGAATCTGCCTTGTCTATTGCTGACCAGGTATTGCTGACTGGCGGGCATTTTGTCTGCAAGATTTTCCAGGGGGCGGATTTCAAAGTGTTTGCGGATCAGGTTAAGCAGCGGTTTGATCGCCAGACCGCTCTCCGGCCCCAAAGCACCCGGAAGGCGAGCCGGGAGGTGTTTATTATCGGACTTGGGAAAAAAAACGGAAAATCCCCTTCAGGAAAGCAGATATGACGCGGTTTCGATTTCAACTGCATGCCCTTATCCGGCTTCGCCAGTTTCTTTTCCAGCTCCACCCTTTGGGGCAAGGGCCAACCCCGCAAGCCTGAAAATCAGAAAACAGACGGCACCTTAGCTATCTTAAAAACGCGATTCAAAACCGTGCCTGTATGGACCCTTTTCAAGGAGAAACTTCATGTCCGGACATAATAAATGGTCTTCCATCAAACACCGCAAAGGCGCTCAGGATGCCAAGCGGGGGAAGATTTTTACCAAACTCATCAAGGAAATTACCGTGGCCGCCAGATCTGGAGGCGGCGATGCGGACACCAACCCCCGGTTGCGGGCTGCGGTCAATGCGGCCAAAGCGGAAAACATGCCCAAGGACAACATCGAACGGGCCATCAAAAAAGGAACCGGCGAGCTGGAGGGCGTGAGCTACGAAGAAAGTTCCTATGAAGGCTATGGTCCGGGCGGGGCGGCGGTACTGGTGGAATCCCTGACGGACAACAAAAATCGCACGGTTGCTGAAGTCCGTCATATTTTCAATAAATACGGCGGAAATATGGGAGAAAACGGCTGTGTGGCCTGGATGTTTGATAAAAAAGGCTACTTTGGCGTGGGGCAAACCGTCACCGAGGAACAGCTCATGGAAGTGGCCTTGGAAGCTGGCGCTGAAGATGTCCGGGAAACTGATGACGGGTTTGAAATCATCACCGCGCCGGAAGATTTTGAGACGGTGAAACAGGCCCTGGATAATGCTGAAATTGCCTACACTGACGAAGAAATCACCATGCTGCCACAAAACATGACGCCCCTTTCCGGTGCCGAGGCCGAGCGGATGATCAAACTGCTCAACGCCATGGAAGACTGCGATGATGTGCAGCAGGTCTACACCAATGCTGATATTCCGGATGATTTGGTGTCTGACGACTAACAGCGAGTCCGTTTGAACCGCTTCAACACAAAGGACCGGCCTTATCCATATGGATGAGGCCGGTCCTTTGTTCTTTAGGATGCTATATCGTCGGAAGGTTCGTGGGCCGCGCTGATGACGTCTATGCAGGCGGCGGCAAAAGAATCGCCAGATTCACAGCTTCCCAGCGATAAAAGCGTTCATCATCTGATGTCTTGAAAAATCCATAGAGAAATAAACTTGAGCATTAAAAGACGCTAGTCATCAATGAGCCTGAGGCAGTCCTGGGGCAGACGATGGGTTCCTTTTTTATCCAGACTCACCTCCATCAATGCATCGGGATCGTTAATGGTCGTATCCGGGTCGGTGATAATGCCGTGAAGGCCGACAAACCGATCCATGTAGGGGCGCCAGCTTTCGTCCGTGCTGGGCTGATAAACTTTCACCTTTTGACCCCTTTGAAATACCATCCCCACCTCCGCTTTTTGTTAAACGGGCAGTGCGTCCACATTGAACCGGGCGGTGGCTTTTCGGGAACAGGCTTCACACCGTATCGTCGGCTCAATGCTGCTGTTTATGGATTGTACACGATCACGGATGAAATCCAGATATTTTGCGGAGCCAATGGCTTTCCCGCAGGAATGGCAAAAAACCAGTTTTTGTCGGCTCAGAATCGTACCACACAAAATCAGCAGCCGTTCATCCCCACGGTCTTCGATCCGTATAGCGCCGGTCGGGCAATTGGCTGCGCAGGCGCCGCAGGCAATACAGCGCTCTTCGGTCAGCAGCAGGTCAGTTTGGGTGGGATGATCAAAATCAAGATATCCCAAGGCCAGGGCGCCTATTCCCATTTTATCGCGGCAAACCGCAACGCATTGTCCACAGCGGCGGCAGATGTCACACCGAAGACATCTGGACGCTTCTTCACGAACCGCTGCTTCCGTGTAACTCAGTTCCACCTGCTGGAAGGTGGTCCGCCGCCGGTCAAGGTTGAGCATGCCTATGGCAGGACGTTTTAATAAAGTTTTCGCACTGGCAGACATTTCCGCGCAGGCTTCCCGCCCCCGCCTGACTGGGACGGGTGGCATCTGGGGCTGGGGAATGCCCGTAAGATAGCGATGGATCGCTTCGGCTGCACGTTTCCCGCCGCCAATGGCCTCAATCACTGTAGCCGGGCCGGTGACGTCATCCCCGGCGGAAAATATGCCGGGAATCGATGTTTCCATGGTGACCATGTTGACATCAATGGTTCCCCGCCGGGTCCAGTTGAGATTGGTCAGCTCTGCCATACAGGACGCATCGACTTTCTGACCAATGGCGCTGATGACCACATCTGCAGGCAGCACATGTTCGCTGCCCAGCACCGGAACCGGCGACATCCGGTTAGAGCCCGGCTGTTCAACCAGTTGGGCCTGGATGCATTGCAGGCCGGTCACCTGATTGTCGGCTCCCAGGACGCGTTCGGGAATGGTTAAAAAGGAAAACCGCACGCCTTCTTCTTCTGCCTGCTCCACTTCTTCTTCGTCCGCCGGCATTTCATGCCGGGTCCGGCGATAGGCAATGGTGACATCCGGACACCCCAATCGAAGACAGGTCCGGGCCGCGTCAATGGCCACATTGCCGCCGCCTACAACCACAACCTGTTTTCCGGGTATGCGTCGTTCACCCAAGGTGACCTGGCGAAGCAAATCGATGGCGTCGATGATTTGCGGGAAATCCGATTCTCCAGCAATGCCCAATGTATAGGCAGTATGGGCGCCGATGGCAAAGAAAAAAGCATCGTATCCCTGGGATTTCAGGGCGTCAAGGTTGATGTCAGTACCGAATCGGGTATTAAAGGAAAATGTCACCCCCAGATCTTCCAGCATGGCCACTTCCCGGTCAATGACTTCCCGGGGAAGCCGGTACCGGGGAATCCCCACCATGATCATGCCGCCGGCCATGGGAAGCGCCTCAATGACATGGACACTGTATCCTTTCAGCGCCAAGTAATATGCGGCGCTCAAGCCCCCCGGGCCTGCACCGATCACACAGATTTTTTTCCCTTTGTCCGCTTCTTTTTCCGGATTGCGGTAGGTCCCTTGGGATATGGTGCGTTCGGCGGCAAAGGCCTTTATATACTTGATGGAGATGGGGGTATCCATGCGGCCCCGCACGCACATGAATTCACACGGCCGCGTGCAGACCAGCCCGCAAACCCAGGGAAAGGGGTTATCCTGCCGGATCACGTCAATGGCTTCTGCGTCCCGGCCCATGCTAATCAGGGAAAGATAGGTCGGCACATCAATTCCGGCCGGGCATGCGGTCTGACAGGGCGCGGGTGTCAGCCATTCACAGACGCCTGCAGAGCAGTTGTGGGTTTCAATATGACTCTGAAATACCTCGGCATGGGCCTTTAGCATGTGGTCAAGGGTTTCACCTGGATTCGGCCCACCGGCAAAGACCGGGTCGTCCAGCAACGCCTGAACCCTCTGGCGAATCGCCGGCAGATGATCGTCTCCGGCACGGCCCCAGGCAATATCTTCCAGCAGACTGTGAATTTCTTCTGCCATACGTCGGGTGTGCGGATGGGGAAAGGATCCGATACGAATGGACTTCTCAATAAAATGAACAGATTCCGTTACAGGACACTGAGTGTTGGGCATAACTGACCTTTCGCGTTTTAACGCTCCCTGACCGGTCTTCTTTCAGGTCGGATGCGAAAAAAACATCCGGCCTGCATCAGAATTCCCCACATTGGAAAAAAGCGCATCGTGACAGCACCGTGGGGAATCCTCCGGCTTGGGATACCGGAGGACTTTGGAGGAAGGGAGGAGATCCGTTTGGGTAAACAACACGTATCCGTCGGGAAGACTCCATTACGACAGATATTTTTTTGTTATCCGGGCATGTTTTGGGAATTTGAAACCAACCAGATGAAAAACTCGCCCGGAAAATTTAGAAAGCAGTATGCTCCAAGGAAATAATCGCCTTGGCATAACGATCCCGCCGAATCTGCGTTATTTCTTCAATTTTTTTGCCGAATTTCAGACATTGGGTGGTGCAGGAGGTTACACATGCCGGCAAAAGCCCTTCATCCACTCGGTCTTTGCAATAATCACATTTGATCACTTTTCCGGTTTTTGGATTCCATTGGGGTGCGCCCCAGGGACAGGCGGAAACGCAGGTTTTGCATCCCACACAAAGGTTGCTGTCAACAAAGACAATCCCGTCGCTGCTGCGTTGCTGCATGGCACCGGTGGGGCAGGCCGCCACGCACCAGGGATTTTCACAGTGAAAGCAAGGCATGAACACATAGGCGGCTCGGGGGACATCTCCCACCAGGACGGGCCCCACCTGAACGATCTGGCTCAGCCGTGGTCCGGCGGGCAGGTCTTTGCTGGCTTTGCACTGTACTTCGCAGGAATGGCATCCAATACATTTTCTGGTGTCCTGAAACAGATAATATTCGCTCATTTTTTTTTGTCCTTCGTGTATCGGGTGGTAAATATCCAACTGATATAAAAAATATGGCTTCCGGTAAAAAAATAGGGAACGGCCAATGCCGTTTTTTCCAAATATCCTGTTGCTGGGGTATACGAAATCAGAACTGTCTGTTTGCGATAGCAATCAAAAAATATGCCAGAAACGTAAATAATCACCTGGCACCCTGTTGCCGGAAAGCGCCGGCGTACCCCTAACCAGGGAAATCGCTTGAAAATCGTTACGCATTGCAGCTCCTATCCGTCTTCATCCCCGTTCAGGAACGTCGCTCTCATGAAGGCGGACGGAGGCCCAGAATATTAAAATGATAATATTCATTTGTATACTGGATTTCCTGTCATCCTCGGGCTTGACGTGAGAATGACGAGGGTTGGCAAGGTCGCGTTAATAACTGAAAAAAAATTGCTGAGACTGCAGGGTAATTCTGCTTCAAGCGACTGCCCTGCACCCGTAACCGCCGATTTTTGGAATGGGTTTGTATGGCCGGCCTGCTGTGAGACGGCTGGGTTTTACTGTAAAGCCCGCAGTATGCGTGCCGGATCTGAACGCTTGTGCAGCTCTCAATTTACATTATATTTACATTTTTTGTTGACAGTGTCGCTTCTTAAAGAAATATAGCAGCTTGAATTTATCATCCAATAATGATCCAGTTTTTATATATGTTTAACAATTTCAAACGATTATGATATCAATACGCCGCGACCGAATTTCTTGACGACTTTGTGCGCTTCTTTTAATGCACTGCAATATTTATTATTCATTTTTGAAAAAGTAAATATATTAAGTATATTCAGAGGGATAAGGTGTATGCAAGAAAATCTTTGCATGAAATTGGCGCCATATGAAAAAGGCGGCAGTGCCTTCACCTGGATAATAAATACTGAATATGAAGTAACCATTTGATTTTTTTTGTATTTTTTTATTATTTGGGAAATGGCGTGTTTCTTGCTGAATTTAACCCAAATCGTGCAATAAAAGCACAAACTTTCTTTTCAAATGGATTTGTCAGTTATCGGAGAGGCGTTCCGGGCTCCGATAGGGGAAACGGGCCGGCCTGTGCGTAACAGGTTTTGCGTCAATGTTGGGACCGGCCGAATATTATATTTTTTTACGGATGAAGTTTTTTAACTTTACGTTCAGGAGGAGAATCAATGAACCACAAATCGATGTTGCTTACCGCGTTGCTTGTTTTGTCCATTCTGGCAGCGCCCGTCTTTGTCACTGGTGATCTCGCAATTGCTGCCAGTCTTGAAGAGGCCATTGCTGCCGCACCCGAAGGCACAGAGCCCGGCCAGATTGACCCTGAGGCACCCAAAGGCTATCTGGGGATTCCCGGCGGTCTGCAGATCAACCCGGTCGTTGCCTTTCTCTGGGCCGTCTGGGTGGGCTGGGTGTTTTCAACAGTGGGCGCATTCGGCGGCGTGCTGGCCGGCGTTGGGCATATCACAGTGTTCGGGCTGGGCGATTACGCCAAGGGCTTCAAGGACAGTGCTCCGGAGCTGAACAAGTTTGTGACCGACAGTATCCGCGTGTCCAACCAATGGCTGGTCGGCACCTCCGGTCTGGTGAGCTGTTTCAACTATTTCAGACAAAAACGCCTTGTGCTGCCGCTGGGCGTGAGTCTGGGTGCAGGCTCCCTCCTGGCCGCTTGGCTGGTCGCCAACACCACCATGGGAAAACTCAAATTTTCCGATTATCAGGGATACTTCGGACTTATTGTGTTTATCATCGGCGGGTTCATGATTTACGAAATGACCCCCAAGGGCCAGGCCAAGAAAAAAGCCGGAAAAGAAGCGGTCAAGGCTTTTGAAGCAGCGGTGAAGGAAAAAACTGACCTTTCCGCTCAGGGTGTCAAAACCACCCGGATGAGCCTCACCCGGATTGAATTCACCTTTTTCGGACAGAGTTTTGGATTCAACCCCATCTGGGCCTTTGTGGGCGGTCTTCTGATCAGCGCCATTTCCTCCTTTATCGGTGTGGGCGGCGGCTTTCTGTATGTACCGTTTCTGACCAGCGTTGTGGGCCTGCCCATGTTTGTGGCCGCCGGCACCTCAGCCCTGGCCGTGCTCATCAGCATGATCCTGTCCATTTTCAACTTCATGGTCAAGGGCGTCACCGTTCACTGGACCATGATCGGTATTGAACTGATCGGCGTTTTCGTAGGCTCCATGATCGGTCCCCGGACCGGAAAATACATTCCGGAAAAAGGCCTCAAGTTTTTCTTTATCTTCCTGGCCTGCTATGTGGGGCTGGACTATACGCTGAGAGGATTCTTCAATTACCGGATCTTCGGCTAAGGGTTTGACACGCCTGTAATATCTGGAAAACACCGCGTCCCCGCCGATATCCGAATCTTGCGGCGGGGCGCGGCCTTTTTCCCGGACCTTCACACGGAACACGCATGAATCTCTTTTCGGATTCAGTTCTCCGACTTCTGGAAATGCCGTTGATTGCCCCTTATCGGTGGGTGGACAACCCTGTGGCCGGATTTTTTATCGGGACCATGTGCCTTGCCATGATGACGGTGATGCTGGGAGAGGTGGTTATTTCCATTTCCATTCGCCTCAATCGCAGTCATCTGAACACGCTCACCCGAAACATCGTGCACCACGAAACGCTCAGCATGCAGGCCTATGCCGAAGGGGACAAAACCAGTTACAAGGCACTGAACCAGGTTGCCCACGATGCATGGGGAAAACATTTTTTCACCATGGTGGCCTACTCCGCCGGCATGCTCTCGCCGGTTCCCTTTGCCCTGGCTTGGATGCAGCACCGGTTCCATGATGTCGACTTTATCATGGGATGGCCGCTTCACTTTATTTTTGGCCAAACCGTCAGTTATGTCTTTATTTTTATTCTGCTTTATATCCTGTGCCGGGTTTTGTTCAAATACCTTCGCCCCTATCTGCCGTATTTCAAAAACGTGCAGAAAATGCTGGATGCTGCCGGCGGCACGGCTTCACCTACCCAGCCGGTTGCTTCGGGTGCGGGTGCGGATGCGCGGTCGCCTGAAAAAAGCGGCGATGCTTCGGGAACAGAACCCGTAGCCCCCTAATAATCCGACAAATAGCGATTTTCAGCCATGGCGCCCCTTATCTCCGGCCATATTTCCGGATGGATAAAAGCTCTGTATTCTCGATGCGGTCCGGTGATTTGTGCGGTTGCCGGTGTGTTTTTTCTGTCCGCTTCACCTGTCTTGGCCACCCAGGGGCACAGTGGTATTGAAGGGGTCTGGGTCCATCAATTCGCCCATCTTTTTTTTCTTTTTTCCATGGGACTTTTGATTTTTTGGCTCCGTCGGGCCGGACTGGTGAAAAAAACAGCATGGCGGTATATCCAAAACGCCGCGTTTTTCTTCATTATCTGGAATGCTGATGCGGCTCTGGTACATTTTCTGGAAGAGCAGCTGATTGCTGTTGAAATGACGATGGTAGGGGGAGGGCAGGTCCGGATTGATCTTCTGCGGGGAAGTGACTGGATATCTGTGATCTACTACCTGGGAAAACTGGATCATATTTTCTGCGTCCCCGCCATGATCTGCCTGATGCTGGGCGTGCGCCGGATGCTGGCGGACCATCGCCATGAAACCGCGGCAAGGGGGGAGATACCGTGATTGCCAGTTTTTCCCCTATCTGGTGGGTGGATGTGGCCGGATCCCTGCTGATGATTATTTTTGCCTTTATCAGCCTGGGGTACTGCCTTCGTCTCAGACGGTTAGACGCCGCAGATATCGTGATCAATTATCTGTTCTGGGTGTGCGGGGCCCTGTCGGTGTTTGCAATCTCCCGTTCTGTGGGGCATCTCCTCAAGCAAATGCTGCTTTTGGCCCATCGTGAAGCACTGTGGCTTTCCATCCAACCCATTTCCGGTGCGGTCAATACCTGCACCTTTATTGTGGTGGCGTCGGTAACGCTTTTTTTTGAACGGAACTGGAAAATTTACGGTACCATTGTAAAGGATCGTCATGAACTGGAAGTGGCCCATGAAAAACTCCTTTACCTGAACCAGCATCTGGAACAGCTGGCGGAAAACCGCTCTGCCGCCTTGGTGGCCTCTGAACACAAGTATCGCCAGATTTTTGAAGTTTCCAAGGACATGATTCTGGTTACCCATACCGACGGACAGATTATCACCATCAATCCGGCGGGTCGGCAGCTCATGAATGAGGGGCAGGACAGCCAAACATCTGTTGAGGGTAAAGAATTCCAGCAGTTTTTATCAGGCCCCCAGGACTGGTATGCCATTTCCCGGCAGATCCAAATAAACGGCTCTATTATTAACGAAGAACTGGATCTGGCGCTTCGGGACGGAACCCGACGGCGGGTACTCCTGTCAGGCAGTATTGCCAGAACCCTTGCCGAAGAAGCTGCGACCTTTCATTTTCTGATCAAGGATATCCAGCAGCGGCAACTCATGCAAAAACAGATGGCCCAGGCGGACAAACTGGCTTCCATCGGTGAATTTGCATCCGGAATTGCCCATGAAATCAACAACCCTCTGGGCATTATTCTGGGATACACCCAGCTTCTCCTGCGAAGCGAGGACCCCGCGGCAGACCAATACCAGGATCTCAAAACCATTGAAAAACATGTCCAGTCCTGCAAGACCATTGTGGAAGATCTTCTCAATTTTGCCCGAACCTCCGCGCCGTCTCGGGAAAAATCCAATATCCATGCCATCATCACCGATACGATTCGCTTTGTCCGCCATCACGGAAATCCAGATGCCATTCAGATTGAAACAGATTTTTCAACTGACCTGCCTTTCATCCGGATGGATGAAAAAAAGATAAAACAGGTCATGATTAATTTACTCACCAATGCCATTCATGCAGTGGGCGATGAGGGCCGGATCCGCATTCTGACCCGACTGACGCCTTCCGGTGATGCCATTTCCGTTGCGGTTGCCGACACCGGCCACGGGATTCCCAAGGAAAATCTGACCCGTATTTTTGACCCGTTTTTTACCACCAAGCCCACAGGTAAAGGAACAGGGCTCGGGCTTTCCGTGAGCTACGGCATTATCAAAGGACACGGCGGACAGATACAGGTGGACAGCGAAGTGGACAAGGGATCGATTTTTACCTTTTTACTGCCTGTTCAGCCGGTGATTTCAGCGAGGTAAATCATGGCGCCCCATCTTCTGATTGTGGATGACGAACCCGATATGCTGGTTCTGCTCAAACGCAGCCTGACCCTGGATCTGGGATGCGAAATTGATGTGGCCCCCTCGGGTGAGGCTGCCCTCGAAATGATCCGTTCTGGCAGTTATGATCTGGTGCTGGCGGATATCAAGATGCCGGGTATCAGCGGCATTCATCTTCTGGAACAAATCAAGGCAGAATACGATGACCAGATTACCGTTGTGATGATGACCGCCTACGGCCATATCGACATGGCTGTGGAAGCCATGAAACACGGCGCCTATGATTTTGTCACCAAACCCTTTGACCATGATGCGTTGGTGATGCGTCTGGAAAAAGCCCTTGAGCGCAGCCACCTGCTCAGGGAAAATGAGCGGCTTCACCATGAATGCCGGTCCACGAACATGTTCCAGAGTCTGGTGGGAAAAAGCTCAGCTATGCAACGCGTGTATGAAACCATCCAGATGGTGGCGAAAACCGATCTCACGGTTCTGGTCACCGGCGAGTCGGGAACCGGAAAAGATCTGACTGCCCGGGCGGTCCATGCCTTGAGCAATCGCAGTAAACGGCCGTTTATTGCAGTGAATTGCCCCACTGTGCCGGAGCATATTCTGGAAAGCGAGCTGTTTGGCTACCGGAAAGGGGCCTTTACCCATGCCACCCGGGATCGAAAAGGCCTTTTTCAGGAAGCCCATACCGGAACCATTTTTTTGGATGAAATCGGTGACATCACCCCCACGATCCAAACCAAGCTGCTCCGGGTGCTTCAGGAAAAAGAATTCAAACCCCTGGGGGAATCCCGTCCTATTCATGTGGATGTCCGCATCATTGCCTCCACCAACCAGCCCTTGGCCGAAAAAATCAAATCCGGCGAATTCCGTGAAGATTTTTTTTACCGGCTCAATGTACTGCCCATCAAACTGCCCCCTTTGCGGGAGCGGCCAAAGGATATTCCCCTGATTTCCAATCATTTGCTGGAAAAACATTGCGCCAAGCTGGGAAAGCCCTTGAAGCGGATCTCGCCGGAACTCATGGATACCTTTGTGAACCGAAGGTGGGAGGGAAATGTCCGGGAGATGGAAAACATGATCATGCAGGGGATTTTGTTTTCTTCAACCGATGAAATTACGCCCCGGGATGTGGGCATTGAGCGGCCCACCACGTCCCGTCCTGCCGTGGAAGTCACATCCCTTCTGGACATGCCCTACAGGGACGCCAAGGAAAGCAATCTCCAGGCGTTTAATGCAGCCTATATTGGCCACATGCTGACCCAGAACAGCGGGAACGTGTCACAGGCTGCCAAGGCCAGCGGACTGGAACGCCAGGCGCTTCAGCAGATCATGCGGCGATACGGGATTTCCGCAGAACCCTACCGGCAGTAACGTGGGTCAATAAAACGTTTCCCTTTGAAAAAAAGGACTCATCATGGAAAAAATACCTGACTGGCTGCGGCTTTGGGAAGATCTGGCCAGGATTCAGGACCGATACCACACCAGCAACAGGGCCCGACAAAAAAAACAGGATGCCTGGCAGGGACGGGCCCGGAAATTTGACGGATCGGTTAAAAAACGCTGGACCCGGCCCGATGCATCCAGGGATTTTCTCATTCGGATCCTGGAGCAAACACCGAATGCAACGGTTGTGGATATCGGCGCTGGTACGGGCGCTTGGGCGGTCCTCATGGCCCGGCATGCGCGCCAGATCACCGCGGTGGAGCCGTCCGATGCCATGTGTGCCATTATGGAAGAAAAACTGGCCGCTGAAAACATCACTAATGTGACCCTTGTCAAGGGAAGCTGGCCCGAGGTGGAGGTGGCGCCCCACGATATCTGTTTTGCCTCCCATTCCATGTATGGGATACCTGATTTCAAAGGGTTTGTGATGGAAATGATCCGGAAAAGCCGGCAGCGCTGTTTTTTGCTGCTCCGTGTGCTTGCTCCGGACGGGGTGATGGCAAAGGCGGCCTTACGGGTGTGGGGCCAGCCCTTTGACAGCCCCAATTTTCAAGTGGCCTACAATGCCCTTTTGCAAATGGAAATTTGCCCTGATGTGATCATGGAAACGCCGGGCGGCTGGGAACCCTGGACCCATGACTCCATTGAGGCGGCCCTGGATGAAGTCAGGCGGCGCTTTGATCTTGGAGATGATCATACCCACGATGATTTTCTCTACTCTCTTCTGGAAACATCCCTGAAACACGAAAACAACCGGTATGTCTGGCCCATCGGCACCCGGTCCGGCATGATTCACTGGTGTGTGGACAAGCAGGGGTTCCGGTAGTTGAGAGGCGGGCCCTCATTGTTCGGACAGGTTTCAGCGGTAATTGGGCTATCAGAACAGACGTCGACACCTTTTACAGGCAACTTCACCCTTCCTTCACCTGGCTTCCACGCCAGTCCGAAGTTTTCCAGATATTTCCTGAGCCGGTCCGCATCATTGGTATTTTTTTGTGCTTGCGGGATTCTGAAAACAAAGTGCGGCTGGCTTCGGAAAGATTTTTTACATTGCGGCAGGTTCGGATCACGCAGGCGAGCTGAACCGCATCAAACAGATCCAGGGCTGCGGCTTCCTGTTCGTCAGGTCAGCGCTTTAGCTGCGGCTTCCTTTCAGATTCCACCTTGCGATGGACACCCTGCCGTCCGGCTGACAGTTCCCCGTAACGGGCCTGTAGAGGACTTGCACCTCCACGTACGTGCGCCATGACCATGCCGCGCACTATAAAATAGTGAAAAATGGAAATTTCTGCTGCAATCTTTGCCCCTGTTTTCGCTTTAGTAAAAATTGGCAAAAATTGTTGACGGTGTCTGCATTTAAATACTACTTTGCGAAAATTCCTGCTGGGCAGCTATAGTCGGCCCATACCTTAGATAGTGTCCGTTTCGAGTTTGCAACAGTACGAACTCATTGAGTATGACCAGAATCACGAGATCTT